>CALROJ020000032.1:0-72734 GCA_943369735.1 bacterium Ga0077546 | reverse complement strand
AACTGCTTGCCGGATCAGCAAGGCTGTCATAGACGGTGATGCTGAAGCTTTGAAAAAGGCCATGACTGATTTCCCTGCTGACAAAGCATCCGGTGAGCGTGTCGCTCGCGCCCTTAATGAAACATTTAAAGACCAAGGAATAGTGGTGGACTACAACCAGTACAACTTCTACCGCGCTGCCACTCCTGATAAGCAAGAAACCACTAGCTCTTTTAGCCTCTATCATCGCGGTGCCGATCGCTACTTAGAAGTCGGCAAAGACAATGTCGGTATCGGTGGGCCTGTTCGCCAAGGTCCGGGTGGCTCAATTGATTATGGAACGATGGCTTATCACGGCGAAAGTCAACGCAAGGCGATCCTTGATGATATGGCTGCTGCAATGAGACGCCGTTATTGTCCATAAGGCAATTGAGTTTGATACTTCAATTTTCGCATTTTCTGACAATTCGGTTTTTCTCGAGGGGGAGGAAGGGGTATGGTTGCCAATAGGTAGCGATGCCTCTTCCGTATATGCGGACTGGCTAGTTTCGTTATCTTGTCAGTTTGCTGCAAAATGACCTTTGGCCATTTAGCGCTAGCTTCGCTACACAGCAGCAAAATTAGAGTTTTGAATGGGTCTATTTTAGTTATCCTAATTCTTAAGGCAACAACGAGGCTTAGGGAATTGGGCTATGGTAGGCCTAATTTGGCTTTTGACAACTCTGGCGAGTCCTGGCTCGTTGGCCGATTTAATAATCTTGCTTGGCAAGCTTAGAGAATACTACTTTACATCAATCTGTAAAAAGCCCCTTGGCTGGCCCCTAATTTGTAGGTTTTGAGTTCCACAACTCTTCCCGTTCGCACCCAAGCAAATCACTCGAAAAACCACCCCTGTTCATCACTTTTGATTTTTCACCTTTCCCTCTAAGGAAGTGTGTCTTATCGAACGTCGGTTGATGTTCCGCTGTGGTGAATCGTCAGTGTTTAGCTGGTCAATCTCGGAAGAGTCGGTACCTTTCTGTGCAATCGCGCCAGTGTTGCGAACCACAAGCTCCGTTGCACCATCAACTTCACCAAAGGACAATTCTATGGACATTCTGATGTCACTGCTTCCCTGGATTCCGGCCGTCATCGGCGTAATCGCTCTGGGGTTCCTGGCCACACGTTTCATCGTCAACGTCGGCCCCACTGAAATCGCCATCACCGAACGCCGCTACCTCGGCAAGAAACTGCCCCCCAACCGCGCTTTCGCCACTTCCGGCGAAGTCGGTATCCAGGCGGCCTATCTCTCCCCCGGCCTGCACTTCATCTTCTGGCCGATCACCCGCGTCATCAAGAAGGCTCCCTTCGTGGTGATTGGTTCGGACCAGCTTGGCGTCGTCACTGCTGCCGATGGCGAATCTATGCCTTCCGGTCGCGTGTACGCTGAAGATGCTGCTGGCGACGCTCACGGTTCCTTCCAGGACCCGACGGGCTTCCTCAACAACGGCGGTATCCGCGGTAAGCAGCTGCGCTTCCTCACCAACGGTACGTTCAAGATTCACCCCTACCTGTTCAAGGTCGACTTGATCAACAAGACCATCGTGCCCGAGGGCAGCATCGGTGTCGTTACGGCCGCTGACGGTGCGTCGCTCATCGAAGGCCAGCTGCTTGGTCAGCGCGCCACCGGCCACGACAACTTCCAGAAGGGTGAAACCTTCCTCAAGAACGGCGGCCAGAAAGGCCCGCAGATCGACTTCCTCCGCCCCGGTACCTACAACATCTTCTCCGACATGTTCAAGGTCGATGTGAAGCCGGCGGTGCAGGTCAAGGAAAACCAGATCGGCATCGTCGAAGCCAAGGCTGGTGAACCCATGGGCAAGGACGACGTTGTCGCCGCTACCCCCGAGATGAGCTCGCACATGTCCTACCAGGACGGTCAGGCCTTCCTCACCGGTGGCGGCAAGCGTGGCCCTCAGGAAGAGGTTCTGCGCCCGGGTACGTACTACGTCAACCCCTACCTGTTCTCGATCACCATGCAGCCGCAGACGGTGATCAAGCAGGGTGAAGTGGGCGTGATGATCTCCAACATCGGCAAGGACCCGACCGAACTGTTCGGTGAAGAGGCTCCTGTCGCCGCCGCTGCCACCAATCTGCCGGCCGTCGTCAAGGCTCCGGCTGCTGGTGATGTCTCAGTCGCGGCCGGATCCGCCGAGAGTTCGCCCCTCACCACTGGCGCCACTGACCCCGAGGAAACCCGCCACAATACCGGCGTGCGTGCTCGCCACGTGGTGCCGAAGGGTTACCGCGGCATCCAGAAGGAAGTGCTCAACCCCGGCAAGTACAACATTAACCCGCTGGCCTTCTCGGTCATCGTCGTTCCCACCACCACTCGTTCCATCGAATGGTCCGAGAATACGTCGGCGAAGGACTTCGATCCGTTTGCTGTCGTTTCGCGCGACGGCTTCACCATGCAGGTGGAAGTGCGCTGCCAGTACCGCATCCTGCCGGAGAATGCTCCGTATGTGGTGCAGAAGCTCGGTTCGGTGGAAGAGCTGGAGAAGAACGTTCTGCACCCGCAGATCGACGGTATCTTCCGTGCTCAGGTGTCCCGTTCGCCGGCCATCAACTATCAGCAGGAGCGTGCCACCGAGCAGCTCGACGCTGAAAACGCAGTGAAGAAGGACCTGGTCAAGTACAAGGTCGAAGTGGTCTCGGTGATGATCTGCAACATCAAGCTCCCCGAGGAGCTGATGCACACCACCCAGGAGCGCAACCTGGCCGAACAGCGCGAGACGATGTACGACGCCCAGGAAAAGGCGGAGAAGCGTCGTATCGAGTTCCAGGCCACGAAGTCGCAGGCTGACCAGCAGGACACCATCGTCAAGGCAAAGGCCGGCATCGAGGTGGCCAAGCACGAAGCCGCACAGATGGAAGAGCGCGCCAAGGGTAAGGCGGCTCAGACTCGCATCGAAGCTGAAGCCGATGCTGGCCGCGTCAAGACCGTCGGTGATGCCGAAGCCGGTGTCATCAAGGCCAAGGGTGAAGCCACTGCTGAAGCCTACTCCAAGCAGGTGGAAGCGCTGACCGCTCAGGGCGTTACCTCCATCGAGGTGACCAAGCTGCTCACGGCTTCTGGTCAGGCTCTGGTGCCGCAGGTTGTCGCCGGTGGCGACAGCGGCGGTGGCAATGGTCTGGTCAATCTTCTGCTCGCCGACACGCTCATTCGCAACCGCGAAGAGAACGCTGCCGCGCGTGACCTGAAGAAGCCGGATGCTGGTGCCACGGCGCCGGTCGAGAAGAAGTAAGCTTCCAAAAGAAGCGAACTCACTAAAGAAGTAAGCTTCCAAAAGAAGCCCTTCGTAACGAAGAGAGTGCTGCTGAACAACGGCAGTGCTCTCTTTCGTTTTTGGATTGCGGTGGCGTCAATTGACTTGAAAAAGTTGGTTGGCGCCATCGCACCTTTTTCAACTAACCTCGAAAGAGATCTCAATTGTGGATGCTCTCCAACTTTTCCAACTTTTTGTCCCCGCCTTGTGGGCATGCCTTGCCTGCATCTTGGGCGGTTTCGCCACCGGCATTGTCGGTGTGCTCGTTTTGACCAACGTCTTCAAGGTCAACTACGAAACAGCCGGTCGACGCAGTTTTGTTGTCGGTGCCATAGCAACGGCGCTGGCAATTGTTGTTGCGTCGGTGCTCAATGCCTCGACTGCTGGCGGTTTTCTGCCGGCCTTCATCCTTGTCGCTCCTGCAAGCGCCATCTACGCCTTTGCTGGCGCTGTTGTCGTCTTGCTCATTTGGGGAGCACTCATTCTTTCTCATCGCTAACCCGGAGAATAATTCTATGAACGGACCTCTCTTACTCGTGGGCGTGGTCTTGGCCGCCATTCTGGCCTTCGTCGTCTATCGTTCGCTCAAAGGGCCCAAGGTTGCGCCGACCAACCCCTTCGACGCCGTCAAACCGTCGCGCGCACCGCAGTTTCCTGACAGCGTCGGCCAGCCATCGGCTGCTGCCGCTGCCAATTCTGATCAATCTGCCTCTGAAGCTGATTCGGAGCAAATCGAAGTAGACAGCACCGAACCGGAGGAAGACATGACCATTGCCGCTTACATCGCTCAAGCTGAAGAGCAAGAAAAAGATGCTGATTTCGATCAGGCCATCGACAGCATCAGCGAAGCCATCGCCCTGGCTCAAGTTGAGTTCGGTGGTGATTCAGTGGAAGTGGCTCAGCTCCTGATCAAGCAGGGTCAGCTCTTTCAGCTGCGCGACTATGAGGAAGCGGCCGATGAAATCGACTGCGCCGAGTACTTGCAGGCCTTGGCCATTCTCCAACAGCATTTCGGCGGCAAGAGCGAAGAGCTTCTGCCGGTGCTGAAGCACTTGATCTCCTGGTACTACCAGACCGGCGACCTGCAGAAGGCAGATACCCTCATTCGTCGCTGCGGTGACATCAGTGAGGCCGCCTCCGAAGCCAAGCGTCTGGTTGCTGACCGCGCTGACCAGGCTACTCCTGCTGCGGCTGCTGCTAAGAAGGTGTCGCCTTTCAAGGTGCCTTTCACCAGCAGCGATAGCGCCGCGGTCGAATCGTGCAAAGAAGGCGACGAAGCCTTCGCCGCTGGCGAATACGACGACGCGGTCACTGCCTTCGAAGCTGCTATCGAATCGGTGCAAGTCGAAGTTGGTCGCGCTGCTCCTGAGCTGGCTCAGCTCTTCCATCGCCTCGGCCGCGTGCTGCAGGTGAAGGATGCTGGCGACACCGACGACGAGGGCAATGCCTACACCGACCCGGCCGACAACATGCAGATTGCCTTGAGCATGCTGGTCAAGATTCATGGCTTCGATGCTGTGGAAATTGCACCCCTGCTGCTCGACCTGGCTGCCTTCGAAGACCAGCGCGGTGACCACTACAAGGCCGAGACCTATCTGCGTCGCCTGGACATGCTCGAACGCATGGCTCGCAACGCCGAGAATGCTCGCAAGGCCAAGCAATAAGAACAGGGCCAGTTAGAAGTAACATGGCCGTTGGCTATTCAATTAGCCTTTTCGGAGAGTCGCCTTAGTCTTGAACCGGTTTGTGTTCTTGGTCTCCGGCGACTCTCTTTTTCTTTGCGGTTTGACCGCAACCAAATATCGAAACAGAAAATAGAAGCAAAAGACCATAATCGGTCGAAAAGCGGAATTCGTTCCATGACACAAGGCAACAACACTGCAGTAGGCGACGACCATGGTGTCAACCCTTCTCACAGTGCTGATTTAACTACGGCGCTGATTGCCACGCAAGAAGCACTGCTACTGACCGAGGCTGTTCGTCAGATCGATCAGGCTCTGTTCTGGGCCCAGCAAGGTCGAGCAGACCTTGTTACTGTTTTCACTAGCATGGCTAAGCTTATGCTCCTTGAGGGCAATGGCTCTGGCAGTGAATGCGAGTATTGGCTCAGCACCACTCGTAGTGCTATCGCCATCGAGCTGCTGAACCACCGGCATGCCGTCGACTGTGCAACCAAGGCACTCTCTCTGGCCGAAGTTATCTTCGCTCAGGATGCCGTTAAGCTTGCCGTTGCCCGGGGTAACCTAGGCAGAGCGCTCGCTTTCAGCGGAGACCAGGCAGAAGAGGCTCGTAAGCTTCTCTCGCAGGGTATCTTTGCTCTTTCAGAAGTAAGCCGCAAGCCGTCTGTAGGAAAGACTGCCAAGTTGCAGAAGTACTACAGTGACACTTTCGTCGAATTCGCTCGGGCCATTCAGAGTCTTCCTCCGCGGCCTCGGTGAAGCAAAGTCGCTAGGGCAAAGTCGGTAAATAGTTGAAGTGAAGTAATGCTGGGAAAAGTCGGTAATATCGTGCTTTTCCCAGCACTTTTGTATTATGGGAACGAGCGCTATTTTTTTGACTTTCCTAAGACTATTTCATATAGTGGAAGATTCAAGGCTTGAGGGTTGAGGTGTACCAGTGAAGGGCGGTGGGCAAGTCCTTTTCTTCGGTCCAATGCTAGTAGGAAGAGCCTTTGCGTAAATCACTAAAGTTATCGACTGGAATTTTGGTGTCTTTCGGTTTTGCAGGAGCTGGAGCAATCCGGGCTTGCGATAGTATGCGATCGGCTTTCCAGAACTCGACGTGTACCCCTCTATCGATCATTTCTTGTTTAGTTGGATAGGGAAACGGAGAAGTTTTGGCAATCAAAGCTAGTATTTTCTTCTCCACGGCTGTCGGTGTTTTGTTAGAACAAACCTTGAGGTTTTTGATGCGACCATTGTTGTCGATACTAAAGGAACAGAGAACGTTTTGATTTGGTTTGAGCGTTTTGTCTAGACTTGCAACTATCTCAGTGTATCCAGGTTGCTTTTCGATTTTGCTGATGATCGGATCGTGGCCATAAGACTTCCTCGGGACAATATCGTCTTGCGAGTCTACTTGAACATGTTGCCCTGCCTGGGCGGCGTTCAACGAAAATGTAATTGCAACAAGGCTGACGAGTAAGATATGGCGGCACAAATATCTCATGGTTTGTTTGACCTCAATTACTCACTCATTGGCGTATTAATCAGTTCTTTCCGTTGCCTATTTATTCCCTTATTTGCGCAATCCTACATCTTGCGTTACATCGTTATCCTTGTGCTGCGCCGCAAACCTCCTAAAAACGCCATTCTCGGGTATACACGTTTTCGTTAATACGCATTAGAGAATCGACAGGCCATTGGTGGCGGCAGAAGATGAAAACGTAAGCGGTGTTGGCGCCATTTGGCAGGAGAAAGAAATGACTAATGTACTTCAACTACGAAATATTCCCTTCTTTGTATTTATGATTTCTTTGCTCTGCCTGCTGCCTGAGCCAGCATGTGCATACTTAGACCCATCCACCGGAAGTTATGCTATTCAGTGCGGATTGGGCACTCTTTTCGCTTTAGTATTTAATTCACGTAGATTGTGGGTGTCTGCTCAATCATACTTTTGCTCAGTAGTGAGGAAGTGATCTTGAGCATCAGCAATCGAGAAATTAGTTCGTCGTCGTTCCGCGATCCGTCTGGCAGCGTTTTTTGTGAGAACAATGAGGTTTACCGCCAGGTCAATCTGGTTTACAAGCCGCATTATGACTTGCTTATTGAGTCTGGTTTGTATGAGGCGCTGATCCAGTCGGATTTGCTCATTGCCCACGAAGAGATTGAGTTTAGAATCGAAATTGAGCAACAAAAGAGTCTACATGGCGATACTAAATCTGGTGTCTATAAAATTTGTAAACCCAAGAAAGTGCCATTTATTTCTTATCCTTATGAATGGTGCTTCAGTCAGCTTAAAGACGCCGCTTTAGCCACTCTTGAAATACAATCAATAGCTCTCAAGCATGGCATGATTCTCAAAGATAGTAGTGCTTTTAACATTCAGTTTGTCAACGGCAAGCCGCTTCTCATAGATACTCTCTCTTTTGAGCGCTATGAGCCGGGCAAGCCCTGGATAGCGTACCGCCAATTTTGTCAGCATTTTTTAGCACCTTTAGTATTGATGTCAGCGGTAGATGTTCGCTTAGGCAGCCTTTCGCGCAATTACATTGATGGCATTCCTCTCGATTTGGCTTGCAGACTCTTACCAACTCTGGCCCTTATTCGACCCAGTGTGGCAATACACTTAGCTATTCATGCTAACGCCCATAAAAACACAATTACTAAACTAGAGGCCAGCGGTCAACAATATGGTTTTTCGAAAGATGCCATGTTCGGTTTGATAGACAGTTTGAAGGGAGCTGTGGAAGCTCTCAAAATCGCCAAAGTCAAGTCTGATTGGACTGGTTACTACGATGATAATAACTATACTGAGGCCGCCCAAACCGAAAAGCAATCCATAGTTTCGCGTCTTATCGATTTGACTAAGCCTGACATGCTTTGGGATTTTGGTGCCAACACTGGAGTGTTCAGTGACATTGCTGCGGCTAAAGGAATTTGCACTGTTTCAATGGATTTTGATCACAATTGTGTAGAGACCAACTACCTAAAAAGCCGTGAATCAGGGCAGAGTCTCTTGCCTTTGGTTATGGATCTGTCGCAGCCTACTCCAGCTATTGGTTGGGCCAATACTGAAAGACAGAGGCTTGATCAACGGGGAAAGGCCGATACAATTTTGGCCTTGGCTCTTATTCATCACCTGGCCATTGCCAACAATGTTCCTCTCGATCAAATTGCTGCTTATTTCGCTAAACTTGGCCGTTGGTTGATCATCGAGTTTATTACAAAAGAAGATTCGCAAGTGAAGAGATTGCTGTCTAGTCGACAAGATATTTTTGCAGACTATTCGCTAGCATCGTTTGAAGCGAATTTTTCACAGTATTTTTCTATCGTTGAGTGTATACCAATCGCAGGCAGTCATAGAACACTCTATTTGCTTGAAAGTAAGGCTTAGTCTAAATAATTTAGTGATTTTCTCACCACTTAGAGGTTGAAGCTACATGCTTAAAACAGTGCCACTGCATGCGATATTGTTTGGTGTTCTTCCCGTGTTTTGCGCCTACTCAAGCTTGGTCTCTTATCTTCTTCCTGAAGAACTGGTGATACCGTTAGCTGTTTGTCTTGCTCTGGCCGTAATTGTGCTTTTGTTGTCGTATGCCTGCTTGCGTGATTGGCGCAGAGCAGGCCTTGTTACGTCAGTGCTGATGTTGATGAACTTTTCCTTCGACGCCATGGCGGCTCCCGCCAATCGGTTTTTGAATAGCCTAGGTTTGCCTCAGGACGACAGATTTTATCTGCTGCCATTCACGCTTTTGATCTGTTTTGTAGTCTATGTTTTGCTAAAGTCTAAGAGTGACTACAAATTGGCGACATCGTCTCTCAATATGATTAGTGCGCTGCTTGTAGCTGGTAACGTCGGCTACATTGCTTTTCACGAGTATAAAGTGGGGGCCATTCTAAGCGGAATCTTTCAGAACGACGATAAAGAGTTGGCGGCAATTCATCTGAAAAAAACGAAGAGTTTAGAGGATTCGCCAGATATCTATTACTTCATTTTAGATGCCTTCGGCCGCAGTGACACACTTAAAGAGGTCTATGACTTTGACAATTCTTCGTTCATTGATGGCCTGAAACAACGAGGCTTTGTCGTTCCTTCCGGCAGTCGCAGCAACTATCAGATGACTTGTCTGTCGCTTCCTTCGTCGCTGAACATGCAGTATCTAGGCCATCTGGAGAAGATATTAGGCCGTGATTACCATGATTCCAGCGTGCTCTATCGCATCCTTCAACGCAATAAAGTATCTTCGCTCTTGAAGAGCGTAGGTTATCGCTGTGTCAATGTTCGCTCTGGCTGGAGCCCGACTGACTACATGCCTGGAGCAGACGAAAATGTCGGATTTCCTTTCGGCAATGGCTTCCATCTTGCCTTGCTCCGCAGTACCCTAATCGGTCCATTGCAGCGGGATTTCGACTTTCTCGGTTGGGCGGCACGTCGTGTTCGTCTTTATGGTTTGCAGAACATTGGCACCATATCAGCTCAGCCTCAGTTTCAATCTCAGCCCAAGTTTGTTTTTGTCCATGTTGTCGTTCCCCACCCCCCATTTCTCTTTAATGAAGACGGAAGTAGTGACACCCTTAACGTAATTTCGCTCTCCGATAAGTTTGAGAAAGAGAAGTATGCCTCACAGGTGAAGTTCCTTCAGCGTCAGGTTTTAGGCATGTTAGATCAGCTGGATAAAAACCCACGAAAGAAAGTTGTGATCATCCAGGGAGATCATGGTCCGGCCTTGCAAAATGGTAGTGATGGCAATCCGTCGCCAGCTTTTCTACGTGAGCGTATGCGCATTTTGAATGCCTATCGCCTGCCAGCTGCTAACCCACGAGCGACCAATACAGGCGCGACTTATCCAGCAACGACTTATGCAACAACAATTGGTGCCGATTCAATTTATGACGGGATAACGCCGGTTAACTCATTCCGTGTTGTTCTCAATCGCTACTTTGACGCTAAGCTGCCCCTGCTGCCAGACAAATGTATATACTCACCCAACCCATTGCCAATGCAGTTTGTTGATGTCACTAAGGAGGTGACAGCAGGTGTAACTGCCAATCTGCCAACTGCTACACTGCCAAGAACGGCGACAGCAAAAGTGACAACGGCTACTCATTAATCAGGATCTATTAACTATCTCTTAACCGCTCCTTAATTGCTCTGGATATAGGTTGGTATCAGATAAATAGAGAAGAAAGAGAGAAGAGAAAAATGAATCCGTTTGAAATACATGGCCCCGCATATCTAGTAGTTTATTTCGCAATTTGTGGTACGACCCTTTTAGCCGCAGATATTTATAGACGGCACCTCCTTCGTGAAGCCGCCAAGCTCAATGATCGCTCTGGTGAGAGTGATGCAAAAGTGATTGCTCAGTCGTTAGAGCCCTACGAAGCGGCCTATCTTGCCGGTGGGGTTGAGAGAGTCTTTCTCACTGCTTGTGGCACCCTGGCCCGCCATAAGTTAATTGATATCGATAGTGTCAGGAACAGGGTGACGATAACTGTCCCACAGGGTTCCGGTGTCTATAACAAACTCGAGCGAGTGGAACAAGCGCTACTCAACAAGGTGCGTGGCTCAGGCGAATCGCTTTCGTCATGCAAGGCGACAGTGGCGGTAGCCACCTCTGGTATTAAAAATAAACTGGCTATGAGTGGCTTGATTGTCGATGTCTGTCAAAGCACTACCGCTCAAATACTTCCAGCAGCTGTATATGTTGCTGTGGCTCTGATATTTGCCGTGCCTAAGTTCATTGTCGCCAGTCAGCTGCACTTGCCCTATAGCTTTCTGGTTTGCGAAATGATTTTTGCCCTGGCTGCTACTGCAATCTTGGTTAAGAATGAAAGTTTCAAAACAGAAAAAGGTCATGCGGTCTTGAATGCCCTGACTGATAGCAATTCAGCCCTAAGGTTGACTCACGCTGCTAATCCAGCCAGCCTTTCGCTTAGAGATTGTGCTCTCGCTTACGGCATATTTGGTGCCCTCGCTCTCGCTGGTGACCCCTTTATGGCCGCCCACACTGGCTTGCACCGGGCCTATGCTGGTAGTGGTGACTCTGGAAGTGGTTGCGGTAGCAGCTGCGGCAGTAGTTGTGGCGGTGGATGTGGTGGCGGCTGTGGTGGCTAACATGCTAACTAGCGAAAGAACAAACAGAAAAACTAGTCTAGGTCCGCAGTTAGGCATTGGCTTCCGCCCAGAGCTGGCTCGCTTTATTGAGCAGCAAGAGAACATTGAGTTTGTCGAAATAGTGGCTGACGATTTTAAGCATGTTGAGTGTATTACCCAGGCACTGCGCGATTTGCAAAAACGGGGTGTGACCATTATTCCTCACAGTTTGACGCTCTCTGTTGGCGGTGCAGAGCGTGTTGCGCCAGAGAGAATCAAGCATTTGAACAGTCTGGCCCAGTATTTTGACTCACCCTTTGTCAGTGATCATATTGCTTTTGTCCGGGCTGGCAACATCGAAAGTGGCCACCTCTTGCCTGTGCGTCGTAGCGAGACTAATTTAGCTGTGGTCTGTGAAAACATAGAGAGTGTCAAAGCTGGTCTAACAGTGCCTTTTGTCTTAGAAAATATCGCCTGTACTTTTGATTGGCCAGATAATGAAATGGATGAAGTAACTTTCGTCAAGGCTATCGTGGAGCGCACAGATACGCGTCTGTTGCTTGACGTGTCAAATCTTTTTGCCAATAGTTATAATCTTGGTTTTGATGCGGTTGACTATTTGAAACGCCTTCCCCTTGAGCGTCTTGAGTATGTTCATATGGCTGGTGGAATGTTCAAAAATGGTCTCTACCATGATAGCCATTGTCATTCTCTTAAAGAGCAATCACTCAAGCTCTTGGCGGCACTAAAAAGTATCAGTCAGGTGCCTCGGGTCATGCTTGAGCGTGATGATAGCTTTCCCCCTATGCCTGAGTTAGTTGCCGAGTTAGAGGCTATAGCCAATGCCTGAAGAACAGCTCAGCCTGGATAGTAATCGCTTGAGGATGGCGCAAGAGCAAAGAGAACTTATCGAAGCATTGCTTTGTGGGGCGCCTCACCCAGCAGGCTTTGACTCGGAGCGTTTGCAGTCAGCCGGCGATGCCTTGGTGCGCAAAAGAATTCGCTGCATGCAAAGGGCCCATAGTTTGGTGCAAGAGATTTGCCCCAGAGACAACGATTCAATACTAGAGGCGCTGCATCAGTTTATTCGCGAGAACCCTTCTGTGCACCATCAGGGCCCCTACTTCGATGCCTTGGCCTTCCTTTCTTTTATTGGCCTTAAAAGTGCTTCTGAGCTTGGCTGGAAGCCGACTCGCAAGGCTATTTGGCTGGCTGCCTGGCGCGCCAGTTGTAAGGCTATTGCCCAGACCAAGCCCGTGAGCACCTTGAAGAACAAGTTGAAGAACAAGTAGAAGAGCTTTATTCTCAAGTCTTAACTAAACTGCCTGCGCCAGGTTTATAATCGGCGTAATGCAAATTAAACTGACAAACCAAGGCTTCATTCTTGTGCTCATTCCACTGGCTGTGCAGGTGGCCTTTTTGGTTGCATTCTTTTGTATGCTGCAACAGGCTGAAAACGAAATTATTCAAGAGCAGCAGGCTCGCGATATGGTCACCAGTCTCAATCATATTGCTAGATCAATTCTGGCATCAAGTGCGGGTGTTACACTGCAAACTCCCAGTGGTGGAGTTGTTGGCGATGGCTTCAAGCCTTCCACGCCTGGTGAATCTTTGCCTCGCGAGTTCGCTAAATTAAGGCGTTTGTCTGTTGGTCATCCTGAGCAAATTAAGGCTATCGAACAGCTGGAAATAACATGGCGCGAGAGTTGGCATGCCATGAAAGAGATCAAGAACTACGCTAAATCTGGAGAGAATTTCACAGTATTAACTAAGGTGGCAAAGCTGCAAGTTAAGTTGCAGTCGGTGTATCGGGCAATCGATGCTTGTGCCGTTTACTTCGAACAGTTGCAGGCGCAGGGCCCGGTTGTACAAGAAGAGCTGAGACAAAAGCAAAAATTGGCGCTATTAGTTTTTCTTTTGATAGACGTTGCGATGGCGCTGGGCCTTTGTTTCTATTTCAGTAAGCAGACCGGTAGCAGGCTGAGGACGCTGCTGCAGAACGCTCGTAGCTTAGTCATGGGTAAGCCGATAGAGGGTCGCTTGACTGGTAACGATGAGTTGGTAGAGTTGCAGCGCACTTTAATTCAGATGGCAGATTCGTTGGCTCAAGCCCGGCAGAAAGAGAGAGCAATATTAGATAACGCTGGTGATGTCATTTGTTCTCTCGACGCTAATTGTTCTATCGTTACTACCAACAATGCTGCCCAGAAACTTTGGGGCTTCAGCGATGATGATCTATTAGGCCGCCGTTTGGCTGAGTTAATTGAGCCGACCGATTGGGACCTAACAAGACAAAAATTGGCTGAAATCAAAAAGACTGGTAAAGCTCAAGATATTGAAAATAGTGTAGTCACAGCTTCTGGTTCGGCTTTGGCTATGCTCTGGAATGTCAATTGGTCAGAAGCCGAGAAGAGCTACTTTTGTGTGGCTCACGATATCACTGCAAGACGGCAGCTTGAGCGCCTTAAGCTTGAGTTTATGTCAATGATTACCCATGACATTCGCTCCCCAATCAATTCAGTACAGGCTTTTCTATCAATGTTGGCTGAGAAGTTTTACGGTGATTTGAATGAGAAGGGCATGAACCGTCTTAAATCGCTTGAGGAAAGTGTCAATCTTGTTAGTCGATTGATTTCTGACTTGCTTGATTTAGAAAAGGCGGAATCAGGAATGCTAGTTTTAGAGCCAATTGATGCTGTCTCTACCCAAATAATAGCTAGTTCAATTGATGTTGTGCGTTCCATGGCGGAGCATAAGCAAGTCACTGTGAACCAGGTTGGGGCGGCATTTGATTTGGTTGTTGATCAAAATAGAGTTATACAAGTGCTAGTCAATTTGATTGCCAATGCCATCAAGTTTTCACCAGCAGGAGCTACTGTCACGGTGGAGTGTAGAGAGGTCGATAGAGAAGCGCTCTTTGTTGTCACAGATCAAGGTCCTGGTATCAAACCAGAGTATCACGCTCGTATCTTTGATCGCTTTGCCCAAATTGTCGGTCGTGGTAAAACCAGCGCTGGTAGCGGTTTGGGCTTAGCTATTGCAAAAGTAATTGTGGAGCAGCATAAAGGTCACATTGTCTTAGAAAGTGACGGCGAGCACGGCAGTAGGTTTATTGTGCGCTTACCAATAGGTAATGCCTAAGTATTGCGGATTACATGAGCTCTAGGTTCTAGGCGTTAAGTGTTGCTTGAGAGCTTGTAGCCAACACCATAAATAGTTTGAATCGCTGACTTGTCATCGACATCTATTTTTTTGCGTAAGCGTTTGATCCAGGTGCGCACAGTCTCAGGCCCGGCTTCAGAATCTGATTTCCATACATGAGCGAGAATGGCATCTTGACTGAATACTCGATCTGGGTGGCGTAAGAAAAATTCAAGTAGGGCTAGTTCTTTGGGCAGCAGGTCAATTTTTTTTCCGGCCACTTCAGCTACTAAAGACTTAGTATTTAAGCTGAGGTGGGCGACTTTCAAGACTTCTCCCTCAAGCTGTGCTGGGCGCCGTAAAAGAGCGCGTACCCTAGCCGATAGTTCTCTTAGATCGCAAGGCTTGGTTACATAGTCATCTGCGCCGCTATCGAAGCCGCTAGTTTTATCGTCAATGCTGCCAAGGCCTGTAAGCATTATCACAGGGCTAACGCCGCCATTGCTGCGGTAGCCCTGGCAGACCTCTACTCCTGAGAGACCTGGTAGCTGCCAATCTAAAATAATCAAGTCAAAGCTAAATGACTTAGTCATCTCAAGGCCTGAAGTGCCGTCGTGGCAAACGTCTACTGTGTGATTCTCACGCCCGAGCCAATCGGACACTACAGCAGCGAAAGCTTCGTCGTCTTCAACCAGTAATATTTTGGCCATATCTATTTATGGGCACCCCAAGTAGCGACAAAAGTATAACCGTTTCACAGTGCTGTCACAATTGCTGCTTAGGATGCAATCACGGAAGTTCGAAACTCTCCGTACAGAAACACCGCTTACAAAGACACCATGAAGGCGACATTTGTTGCCGGTCGAAAGACTATAGGTGTTTGAGTTTTTTACTATCATCGGCCACGCCGATATTTTCTATTTTTGGAGGTTCCATGAGCGATCAAATAAGACCGTCGTTTCAGGCTGAGAATTTTCGAGGCAATGACTGCAGCCCCATGCGTGAAGCCGCTTGCCAGGCTTACACACCAGAGAACCAAGCAATTTTTAGAATTGATATTCGTGCTTCGCGAGGGGCAGAGTCACTTCCTGGCTTGCAAATAGTATTTGAACAAGACGGCAATAACTCTCGTACTTCTTCTGGTCGCGATAGTGGCACAGGGTCGCGCAATCACTCGGATGACAGTACTAGAGACTTTTCTCCTGCCGATCGCACTTCGCGCGGTGATCAGTCTTCTCGCAATGATCAATCTTCGCACAATCCTTGGCACCATGAGCGCGGAACAAATGACGAGCGCCACTCTCATTCTCATCACCGCATGAATGATTCTTCGTCTGATCAGAGATTTCTGGGTAACGATAGCTATGGTGATCGTGGGCAATCCTCGCGCTTTAACCGTACTTCAGGCAACGACAACTGTTTTGTTAGCACTGATTCGCCCCCCTGGGAGACTCAACGCGATTTCAGTAGTGACTCAAGAAGTGGTTTTAGGAGTGGTTCTAGAGATAGTTCGCGCTACGCTTCCCCGCTTGAATTGCTAAATCAGTTGGTCGATTACTTCCGTCAGCACGAACTCAGCAATTCGTTTGATGGCAGGGGTTTCTCGTCTTCGGGCTCAGGCACGCAGCTGCGTTTAGTTGATAGTACCTATAGACCGCCTACTCAGATACCAAGCCCTGATGGGCTGCTTGACGGCCTGCCTAAGCCCCCATCTCCTAGCGATTTACTAAGTGGTCTACCAACCCCTCCAGGTCTACCAAAGCCCGGTGATTTGCTAAGTGGTCTACCAACCCCTCCAGGTCTACCAAAGCCCGGTGATTTACTAAGTGGTCTACCAACCCCTCCAGGCCTACCAAAGCCCGATGATTTGCTAAGTGGTCTGCCAACCCCTCCAGGTCTACCAAAGCCCGGCGATTTACTAAGTGCGCTGCCAACCCCTCCTGGTCTACCAAAGCCCGGTGATTTGCTAAGTGCACTGCCAACCCCTCCAGGCCTGCCTTCACCGAAGAATATCTTTGACAAGCTACCGAACCCATTCAAGCTCTTCGGGTAGGCCAGTTCAGTTAAACATTTGATATTTGCTCGCAGTGCTTAGCGGTATACAAGCGAATATGCACCTCTTGGGAAAGTTCAAGGGGTGCATATTTGTTTGCGTGAATGGTTTTTTACTACTTACAGACTTAGCTATCTGCTTAGCTATTTTTTTCCGCCAATGTATTTGATGATCATGTCGTGCCATTGTGGCCAATCATGAGCGTTTTCGTTGTATTCTTCGACCGCATGCCAAACACCTTTGTCCCACATGAGCTGTGAGAACCTTTTGTTGTTGCCGTGAAGCGGGTCTTCTGTGCCAATTGGAATGATCCAGTCAATTTCGCGAATTTTATGAAGCTTGTCGTGATCGTTCAAGTGTTCGATGTACTCGCAGGGGCTGCCTTCTTTGATGACATCGTCAAAATGGTTGTCGGCCCATTCGTGCACATCGTAAACACCGCTCATGGCGACCACGCGCTTGAAGTGTTCAGGAAAACGCAGGGCTATGCTGGCCGAATGATAAGCTCCGAAACTGGCGCCGGTAGCGATGGCAAATGGATTGTCGTTTTTTGAGAGTGTGAAGGGTAAGACTTCTTGAACAATATAGTCTTGATATTGCAAGTGTCTGTGAGCGCGATCTGTTGGGTGCGCGTTTTGGTTGAACCAGCTTTCTGGGTCAACGCTGTCGACGCAGAAAACTTGAATCCAGCCTTCAGAGATGTGTTGTCCGAGGGTGTTAATTAGACCCCGGTTTTCCCAATCGTAGAAGCGACCTTGAGAAGTTGGAAAGACAATGACGCGAGCGCCGCTGTGTCCGAACTGAAGAAGCTCCATCTCGCGACCGAGAGCTGGGCTATGCCATTTATGATATTCCCGCAACATTTGTCTTGATTGCCTTTAGCCAGTATTGATGCCGAGAAATTGTATCATGGTGGCGCAAGCGTCAAGGATAACCAAGCGGTTACTAGTGCCATAAGTAACTAAATCGCTATACTTATTTACGCTCTTTCTTCGTCCTTGTCATTTTTGTGAAGTGATTACCTATGAATTCAGTCTTTCTTTCGCCGAATTTTCCGCCCAATTTCGCTAACTTTGCTGTACAGCTAAAACAAGCGGGTGCTTGCGTTTTGGGTCTCGGAGATGATCATTATGATGATCTTAGCGGAGATGTGCGCCGCAGCTTGACCGATTACTATCGCGTCTCAAGCATGCATGACTATGATGAACTGGTGCGGGCTATGGGCTACTTTACCCATCGTTACGGCAAGATGGATCATCTTGATTCACACAACGAATATTGGCTTGAAACTGAAGCGCGGCTGCGTACCGATTTCAATATTGAAGGCATTGACGTTCATCAGATAGGCAAAATAAAGCGCAAGTCTGAGATGAAGGAAGTGTTTATCAAGGCCGGGTTGAAGCCAGCTCGCGGTCGTGTTTGCGACAATAGAGAGGAACTGCTTGCCTTCATAAGTGAGGTGGGTTATCCCGTTGTGGCAAAGCCAAACATCGGTGTTGGTGCGGCTAAGACATTCAAAATTTGTTCTGAATGTGAAATTGACAATTATCTGGCCGAAAAGTTGCCCGAAGAATACATCATAGAAGAGTATTGCGAAGGCCAAATTGTTACTTACGACGGGCTTGTAGACGGCAACGGTGATGTAGTTTTCTCATCATCTCTACGCTACAGTCGCGGTGTTATGGATGTCGTCAATGAAGATTCGGATATCTATTATCATACTGTGCGCACAATTGAGCCAGAGCTAGAAGCCGCTGGCATTGCCACTCTTAAGGCTTTCGATATGCGCAAACGCTTCTTCCATCTCGAATTTTTCATGAATGAGGGCACCATCACTCCGTTAGAGGTTAATATCCGCCCACCAGGCGGCTTGACCCTCAACATGATGAATTATACTTTTGATGCTGACTGTTACCGCACTTGGGCCAATTTGATTGTCAATGGCGTCTCTGAGCCAATGGGTGAACGCAGTCATTTGGTGTTTTATGTCGGTCGCAAAGATCGCATTCCATATCAAATTACCCATCAGCAAGTGTTAGAGAAGTGTTCATCAGTGATGATGCATCACGAAAGATTGAATGATGTTTTTTCTCTTGCTCTGGGGAATTACGGATATCTTTTGCGCCACGAAGAAATGGAGCCTTTGCTTGAAGCAACTGAGTTGATTCAGCGACGCGGCTAAAGGCTAGTATTTCGCTCTATTTTTGACCTCTGTTTTGTTGGGCCGGTGCTAGCTGCGTTAGGTTTGTCGCCTATCGCAAGGTTAACCTCGTCACAGGTTGTCATTGCGTCTTTGTTGTCAGGCGCTAGAGCTGCTTGAGATTAAATTGAAAGAGAGTCTTCTATGCCCTTGTTCTTCGAGAATAGAGCCAAAGAGTTCGACAAACTCCTAACAAAATAATGATGGTTAGGTGGCGGCGGCACTTAAATCAAGGTACCGGCAGCGGGTACAGAATTTATCTCAATCTTGCCCGTGGGCCACATTGAAAAAATTCTCGTTGAATTCTTTGAAGGAAATTTGCTTTTCACCGGATGTGGTGCCCTTGGGGCCGCCCCAGGGGTTGGCAATGGTGACCGTACCGCCGTCGGCGCCCTTGGGATCAAAACCGAGGACCATGAAGATATGGGCTCTGGCGAAGCCGTCTTTGGTGTTTTCGCTGAAGCGAAAGGGTCTGCCCGGCCCGGTGTCGGCAATGACCGGATGCTTCGGATCTTGATTGAGCGCTTCGTTCAGGCTTCTGGCGATAGTATTGTTGGGCGTTATGGGCATGATTAGGTGCACATAGGGCTTGCCGGTCAGTACTTGTAGCCCGGAGTACCAGCCGCCGCCGTCGGCGCCTTCTGTGGGCGAGTCCCCGCCCGCCCAGTTCATGGGGGTGCGGCGCAAGAAATTACGCTGGCAATAGGCGCCGTAGGCTTTCTCGATAACCGAGGCCCAGAGACCGTTCTGACCTGGCTGGTTGAATATGCCGCGCTCGGCTTCAGTGGGGGCTTTGACTGTCACCGGTTCGTTCTTGGCGCCCGGGAAGGTGACCGTAAAGGTTCCGTTCTGGTTGTCTTTGATCATGTCTCGAATCAATTCCGGATTGGTGAAAGCGGTGGCACCAAGGGAACTGAGGAAGTAGCAGTCGTTGATCAAGCCCTGATTGATAGCCTCGGGGTTGATGCTTTCCAGGGGCCTGGCACTATCCTGGTAGAGCGTGTCTACTTGCTTGAGTTGCCCCCAGTAAGTGCGCCTGAGGGCATGAGCCGTCTCTTTGATGCCCCGGTATTCCTCTGATTGATTGAGGGCGTTGCTGAAATTTTGCAGGTCTTTGGGGGTGATGCCGCGCCCTTCGCCAAGGATGTAGTCGTCTGAGGCACCTGGCAGAATCTGATAGTGGCGCAGCACTATCTCGGCTCCTTTGCGCTGTGTTTCGGTGAGGTTGCCGTTTGAGGCGGCTTTTTCCAGGTCTTCCCTGGTCAGGTAGCCTTTATTTGAACGGTCCAGAGCCCGGAAGGAGGCGGTGTCTCGGCCTACGTTTTCTACGTCCCAGGAATCAGCAAGGTCTTGCGTAATTCTTCGCTCCAGGGAGTCGAAGCTTTTCAGGTCGGCTTTTGTGACGCCGCCGGAGCCGTCATCAGCCCCGTTGGCCAGGCGAGAGCGGTAGAAATAGAGGGCAGCCACCACCTGGGCGTCTTCACGCTTGTGCTGGGGGTCTTCTAGGGCGGCTGCCAGCTCTTTGTCGGAAAGAAAATCGTCTTTGTTGGTGTTGAGGCGGTCGAAGAGCTTCATGGCCGCTTCCGAAAATTCGGAAGTGCGTACCATAGAGGGGGGTATGTCGGTGCCTGGATAGGGTGGCGGTGCTACTTCCAGCCGGTCCGGCGTGAGCCCCGTGCGCAGTCGCTCCTTCAGGTAATCGGAGAGCCCCGTGCTCAAATTCTTTCCTGTCTCGGCGGCTTTATCAAGCTCGTCTTTGAGCTCTTGCGACAGATTCTTGCGAATGTCTTCAAGGGTGAAACGGTTCAGGTCGCCTGTGTCGAAAGATTCTTTTTCGAGGAGTTTCCAGTTCGCCGCCAGAGTCTGCACCGCTTCTTTGTCGGCGTCGCTGAGAAAACCGGCTATACCGGTGGGTAGGCGGCTGCCGGAGCGGATTTCGCCGTTTAGCAAGAGGGCTTCCGTCAGGTCTTTGAGGTCGATGCGCCCGTCGGTGCCGGCCAGCTTTTCTTGCAATTTGGGGTGTTGAGCCAGGTGATTCAAGGCCTGCAGGGTGGCCAGCCTCTGGTCGCCCCTGGGCAAGTTTAGCGCCTTGGCTTCGGCGGCGCCTTCCAGCACCTCTGCTTCCGGCAAAATGCCGGATTGCACTAGCCTGGCGCTTTCCTGGCTAGCATCTCTGCTCCTGCCGCCCAGGTTGTCGCTGCTCTTCACCGCGACTTTCGCATCTTCCTGAAGTCTGGCTCCGTCCAAGCCGCTATTTGGGCGGCCGTTGCCGTTTTGCTCAGGTTCGGTTTCACCCAACGCCGTGCTGGCCGGCTTTGCCAGGTGCTTCTCAGGCTGCGCTTCCTTGTGTTCTTGTCCTGCCAATTGAGTTTCCCCGAACCGGTGACTGCGTATGGAGCCTAAGGAGCTTTTTTGCAACAGGTCGCTCCTCAAGCTTCCCGTTATTTCTACTTACCCTATTCTTCGATCATTCAGATGCTTGGAAGATTTGCGAGTAGGCACCTTCGGTGAATAGTTCTCTTGTGCAGCCCGCCGCCTGGAGCTGTTTGTTGAGATCGTTCATTGATGCTTAACTCCATTCTTCGTATCTTTAGATTTTTGTAAAAGGGTTTGTTGTAGAGAATCTTTTGGCCGCAGCAGCAGAAGATACGATGTCGAGTTTTTATCGCACTACAGGCGGTGCTGAAATTGACTTGGTCTTGGAGCTTCCAGCTAAGAACGGCTTGTGGGCAATCGAGGTGAAGCGCATCTTTGGCTGCCCTGTTGCTGGACCTGTGCTAGCTGCGTCAGGTTTGCGACCAACTGACAAGGTTAACCCCTTCATAGGCATTGGCCTGGTGTTGATTGTCAGGAGCTGCGATCGCTTGTACTGCAAGGGCTGTTGTCGCTTGTTTACATGTCTTGATTAATCAGGTCATAGAAGGCTTTACCGGAATTCTGGGTCTTGTATATCGTATGGTCAGGGCCCTCTTTAACCAACTTTTTAGCAAACAAAAAAACACAGAAATCAGCCAATCCTTCACTTATTCCAGATAAAAGCAACTCTCGTGTTGTCTTTTGTCGGTGCACACTATGTTGTGTGTTCTCGGTGAACATTGGATTGACTGGATTTTGGTTGGTTTGTTCGGCTGGCGGTTCGGTTTCGTTTAGAGGAAATCACCCAATCAACCCGAGAAGAGAACTCATGAACACAACCGCAACGACCCCCGCTCCGAAGTCCAACGTCACCATTGGCTTCGGTCTGTCTCTCCTGAAGAAGGAAGCAGCTGCCTCCACCGGCAAGAACGTTCTCGTGTCGCCGGCATCTGTTGCCATCGCCTTGGCGATGACCCTCAACGGTGCCAAGGAAGCCACTCTCGCGGCCATGAAGGCTACCCTGGGCTACTCCGAAACGGAGAGCGTGGAAGCCATCAACGCCAGTCTTGCTGCCATCATCGCTGGTGTCACTGACCCCAACATCGGCGTCGTGCTCAAGGTGGCCAACGCCATCTGGGCGGAGAAGAACATCGAATTCAAGGCCGATTTCTTCGACCGGGCTGCTGCCAGCTACAACGCCCAGGTCAATACCGCCGACTTCCTCGACCCCAAGACCGTTGATGACATGAACGGCTGGGCCGAGAACAACACCAACGGCAAGATTCCAACCATCATCAAGGAGATCTCTCCCGACATGGTCATGTATCTGCTCAATGCCGTCTACTTCAAGGGACCCTGGACGACCAAGTTCGACAAGGACCTGACCACCACCGGCACCTTTGCTGGTGAAGCTGGCGCCGAAGATGCGGACATGATGTTCCGCAATGGCGACATGCGCTACGTGCGGGGCAAGAACTACTCGGCCGTGGCCCTGCCTTTCGGTGAGAACAAGCGCGTTCAGCTCTACGTTCTGCTGCCCAACGCCGACGTCGAGATCAATGCCTTCGTCGACAGCCTGGACGCCTCGATGCTGGCGGCCATCAAGGCCACCACCTACGAAAGCGAAGTCGACCTCACCCTGCCGCGTTTCGAGCTCGACTATGACGTCGATCTCAAAGACTCGCTCTGCGCCCTCGGCATGGAACCGGCCTGCCTGCCTGGTGCCAACTTCACCGGCATGGCCGATGAAGACTTGGTGATCAGCACCGTCAAGCACAAGACCTACGCCAAGTTCGACGAAGACGGTGGCGAAGCTGCTGCTGTCACCGCCGTCGGCGTGGCTCTCGAGAGCATGCGCTATGCGCGGCAGATGCTCGTCAATCGCCCCTTCGTCGCCATCCTGATGGACGAAGGCACTGACACCCTGCTCTTCGCCGGCAAGATCGCCTCGACGAAGAAGTAACACTTCACGCCTTACACCTAACGCTTTTGTTCTGAAGGGCTGCTCGGATATTTTTCCGGGCAGCCCCCAATGGGGCTCTTTCTGGCTGCTGAACTTCTTCTTCAAAAAAAACCACTCTTTCTACTATTGCAGGTAGTTGTAAATCGATTCACACGATGACCCAATGACCGATGAAATATCTCAGACAGAACAAGCCGCTAGAGAGTGGCTAGAGAAAGAACGAATAGGTTGACAGATTTTGTGCGCTTATTCCTCGATTGAATCCGCCAATGCAGCAATTGCTGTGGCTATTTCGAACGAATGAACATCTTCCCTTACCGCCGATTCAATTTTGTTCTGCAATCCGCCTATCTTACTGAGGTATATATCGGCAGCTGCACTGGCTTTGGCTGGATCTACACCGTAGAGCTTTTCCGCTAGCGCGACTAGTGTTGCTCTGGTCTGGCAATCGCCAGTCAAATGTGCGTAACTAATACCTCTGCTTGATGATTCTGGTTTTACTTGGAGTTCGCCTAGCGAGTCATGCATTGCATCAAGCTTTACCGTAATCTCTTGGCACCATTTTCTTAGAGTGTCGGTTTCTTTTGCTGCTTTTGCATCTTCTAGCAAGCGATCTTTGATCCAGCTTCTAAGTAGCGTACCGAGCGGTATGCCGCGCTCTTCGGAGGCTTGAAGAAGTTGCTCCATCATTTGATGGTCGGCACGAAATTGCACGAGGCCTCTGTCGATTACATTTTGTCGAGCTTGCTCTCTACCCTTTTCGAGCAGCTTTTTCATTCTAGGTGATACTTCGTCTTTAGCCATGTTTGCGCCTTTCACTATATTTCTTTTTCCATTCCGGAGTAGCTTTCATTGCGTGGAAGAAATAGACTTCATCATCGCCATCATCGCTTGGTATAAGTTCCACACCTATCTCCATCGCATTTCCATCTGAGTCAAATCCAACCAACATTGCGCGCTCGTTGCCTCGTTCGCTTAAGCCAATCTCAAACCATTCAGTAAGATACGAAGCAAAGACAAACTCAATTTCTTCCGCACTTTTGCCGTGTTTGAAGGCTTCAGGGTCTATTCTCATGGGCTTTTCTCGCGCTTGTAGTACAGTGTACTACTTCATTCTTCGATTGCCAAGTAGAATCTGCCCAAGAGCCCTTAAAACTGCGACTTGTCCTCAACGCTGGCTTTTTTTAGATCTTCAGCCGCTTCTTTCTGCTTGCCACTTAATTTGTAGAGCGCAGCACGCTCTTTGTAAAAGCGTCCGTTGGGTTCTAATTTGATCGCCACGGTGTAGTCGTCGATAGCCGCTTTATAGTGCTTTGCTAGCCCTTGCATGCGGCCACGTGTTTGGAAGGCCTCTGCGTCAGCAGCATTGACTTTGATCAGTCTTGTAAGCTCTTCAGCGGCCTTGTCATATTGATGTTGCTGCTCAAAGCAATCGACTATGCGGTAAATAGTCCAATCGTTAAACCTTTTTTTTAGTGAGACGCGGTAAGCAGCAATGGCATCGTCATAGCGTTTCATACTGACCAGTACAGAGCCTTTCAAGTTAAACATGTCAGCAGATGAATCGTGCGTTTCTGTATAGATGGTGATATCGCTTAAGGCCTCTTTGTGCTTGCCTAAGGCCTCGTAGGCGAGGCAGCGCTGCAGATAGGCTTTTATTTCTGGCTTTTTTACGCTTAGAGCTTTTGTGCTTTGGCTAAGTGCCAGGGCGGGTTTGTTCTGTAAATTATTCACTTGAGCCAGTATCTTGTAGCCAGTTCCCCATTCAGGATCTTTCCTAATTGCCCGGTTGGCTAACTTCTCGCATTCTATTAAGTGTTCGTCGGTGATGGTACTCTCTTCAGCCAAAAATGTGAAGGCAAGCAAACCGAGTGCCTCAACAGGAGCACTTGGGTTTTCACAAAGTTTTATCAAAATCTGCTGTCCTTCAGCTATATGTTTTTGATTGATTAACTGCTGCGCTCGACGATATTGAATTTCGGTTTGACTGGCTGCTGTTGCTTCTGGTAGATGTTCTATGGCTAGGGATAGCGTACCGACGACAAGGGTGGCGATCAGACTTTTATGGAGTTGCTTGTAGAGACCGTTCATTGATGTTTAACTCCACTCTTCGTATCTTTTGATTTTTGTGCGCAGCAGGTTTTCTACGAACATTTCTTTTGAACGGCTATCCAAAGCACTTTTAGGAATAATTACGCCGACACTGATGGCTCGGCAAATATAGTGGTCTTTTGTCGCAATGCAATTGTAGAAGTTTGGCCATGGATTGGCGATTAAACTTCGGCGAGCACGCACAGTGAGTTCGTCATTTGAGAAAGTTATAAAAACTGGTAAGTCTAGTTCTACGAGTTCGCGTAACTCGGCAACCCTCTTTTTGAAGATACAGAGGGCGTGTATAAAGAATATTGGTATTATCAGCGGGGCGCACCTGAATAGTATCGTATTGAGTTCACCTCCCATTTCTTCGCCCAGAATGCAGAGCATAAACCATGAATAGCAATAGCCAATCAGTATGAAGCCTATGTAGCGCAGGCCAAGCCTGGTAAGGCTGTACTTAAAGAAAAGTGTTCTATCCACGGTCGTTAGTTCTTTAAGTGAATAGTTGCATTCTATTGTGAGAGTCTGAGTGCTCGGCTGCCACTCTTTCGATTCGGAGATTATCTCTGAGCTATCTGATTCTTGTTTTACTGACTTCCGTTCGATTCTGTTGAGCTTTGGTGCGCCGGCAAAGACGATATCTGCTTTTTGCGGGCCTAATGTAGAGTAAGCTACACCGCTCTCAATAATTAGTTTTCGAACTTTTTTCATTTGCTCCGCAGAAGCAAAACACCTCTTGGGTAGCGGGATAATTGTCTTGTCCGAGTAGATGGTTAGTGATTGCGCTAGCTCATAACAAGCACTTACTTCACTCCAGGGCGAAAGCATTGTTATCGAGTTAGTTGAAAATTGAAAACCTTTTGAACTAAGTGTATATGTGATTGGTGAGCGGTAGCGACGTTCTCGGGCAAAGGTATCGAGCTGGGTGGCCTTGATTAGTTGCCATATCCAGAAGGCAAAGAGCGGCGGAACCAAGATCACTGCCAGAATCAAACTGAGTACGATCCAGGTTTGATAGGGGCCATCAGGTAGTGGGGAGTTAGTGAATATGCCTAAGTATCTTAGTGCAGTAAGGACTGTAACTACGAATGCTGCACAATAGGCAGCCATAACTTGCTTTCCGCCGCTCTCTTCTTTGTAAACCAACCAGCTGGCATTGTTTACTTCAGAGGCTTCGTAGCTCACTACGATGATGTAGGGCTCCTCTAGCCACTGAGCCAAAGGATCTTCGTCATTGTTGGTGATCTCAGTTTCGCTCATAGCCGTTGAAAGGCTAAACCAGTAGATCTTTGAAGAATATGATTTGCTCGCCACGATCGCGAGCATAGTGCATGCTCATTTCTGCTGCACCTAGTAGGGAATTGATATCGGTAAAGTCTTCCGGAATGCTGGCTGAGCCGAAAGCATAAGAAAGCTGCTTGCCTTCTGTGCCGACTAGCGGTTTTTCCATTAGAGTTTTAATGATTTTTTGTGCAAATACATTGGCGCCACTAGATTTGGTGCTAGGTAGAAGAATGCCAAAGTCGTAAGCCTCGTAGTGCGCCACAACATCAGTGTGTCGCTTCTTACTGTTGATGCGAATTGTGGCATCGGCAATAGCCTCAATCGGTAGAGGCTTGCGACGCACTGCACCGTCCACTTTTACTACTTCGCGTATCTCGAAAATAATAATCGACATAGAGCCCTTGGCTCGATAGATGCGGAAGAACTCCTCTTCTAAGAAATAGAGAAATGCTGGGTGAATAAAGAGCCCTGTGTCTTCTCGCCGCAGACTCATCATTACTGACTGAATTGCAGCGCCATCTATGTTCTTTGGTTTAACGACAGGCTTAGTTGGTGGGCCTAATTTGCTTGGTTGCGCCAAAGGAGTAATTGGTGTTTGCTTGGCCGGCTGAGTAGTCTGAGCCAGTGGAATTGGCTTGGCTGGCTGTGTAGTCTGAGCCAGTGGAATTGGCTTGGCTGGCTGTGTAGTCTGAGCTAGTGGAATTGGCTTGGCTGGCTGAGCCATTGGTGCCGGTCTGGCCGGTTGCGCCGGTTGAGCCATAGGTGCAGACATTGCCTGAGCCCGCAGCTGTTGCGCATTGAGCGGCGGTAGGGGTGGCGGCGCCTTGTCTGGATGCGGTGCTTTATCTGGGTGAGGCGCTTTGTCTGGGTGAGGCGACTTTGCTGCAGCTTGTTGGGTAGCAGGTTTAATTACCGGTTGGATAACAGGTTTGATATCGGGCTTGGCTGCTACCTTATTGACGAAGGTAATAATGTCGCAGGCTATGAGGTGGTGAATTGATCTAACCAATAGTGGCCGCGGCAAAATCTGCACATTTTCCAAATCAGACATCGTGCTCTCGCCATCAAGGCGAAGGTATAGGGAGGCCAGGGCCTCCATGTCTACTGGCGCATCGGGTGTGGCTTTTGCCGTAAATTGTTCGCCAGTTAGATTTTGATGGGCGTGCTTAAAGACCGAATCGGCCGTCATGCCCCGTTTAGTCAATTCTTCTAAAACTTGGGCTAGGGGCCGAACATGCTCAAGAAGTATTTCTGATGATTTGACTAAATTGGGTGTACTAGTTGTGGCACCAACTTTGAATGTGTAGTTGGCTTCGCTCCAATACATGATTTCGGCAAAGGCGCTGTCACCCGCTAGTTCACCTTCAGTGTCTAATAATTTTGCTTCAATCGGATGGCCTTCCTGAATGAAGAGGCTTGCGGTATTGCCTTCCTCTTCAAGCTGCAAAAGGCCCGTCATTTTTTCGCTGCTAATTATTTGCAGAAGTTTGGGCAGCGAAATGTCTGTTATTTTTCCTATCAGAGCAAAAGGCAGCTGTCTTGTACGTGCTGGCGCTGTGATATTGATGGGTGGGCTCGCTGGCGGCCTTGTAGGAGTGCTTGCTGGTTGATTGTTAGAGCTGCTGCCAGCTTGGCCAACAGAAGCGCTGAGCGACATATCTGACTTTGTTAAGGCTGGATGGTTGTCACTAGACTTGGCAAGCCGTATGGCGTTTTCAGCCTCATCGGCTCTTGATATGACTTCGTGGGCTGAGGAAGCCGCTGTAGAAATCTGTTTGTAAATCAAGAGCACATCGTGGCCGCTGATTTGCGAGACGACGCTGCGTTTGCCACTTTTTTCGCAAATCAAAAGCCAGCGAGGGTCTCTGTCTTTGAGCGAGCAGACCAGTTCGAGGGTAAAAAGCAATTTCTCGTTGTTGCGCCAAGTGGCGATAAGCTTCTCGCCAGGCTTTTGGAGAGATTGCGACAGCATCTGGTGAAGAACGGGAATGTCCGGAACATTTTTTAGGGTAATGCCGGTTTTCTTGATCATAGCGCCCCCTTAATCCACATAGTTTATGCCATCTCTCGGCGGCTTCGGCAAGTGGTTGTAAAGGCGGCGGCCTATCGGGTGCTAGTTGATCGACTGATAACTTTTACTGAACTTCGGTCCATTTTATTGGTTCGGCGCCCTCTAGTTCAGCGCTGGTTTCGTCTGCTCGGGCGGATTGGACAGCTTTTACTGGCGCCACTGGCTTCTCGTTTATTGGTTTCATGGCTAGGGCCTGTCTCAAGGCGATCTCGGGCTCAGCTTTGCTGACTACCGCCTCAGGCTTGGTTCTAGCCGCAGAGGCGATCTTTAGTGGTGTTTCAGCCTTTGGCGCCGCTGTTTTTGCTGCCAATTCATTGGGTTTCGGCCCATTTGGTTTTGACCCATTTGGTTTTGGTACAACGGTGCAACCAACTTTGCAAGTGCCGGCACTGATCATGTCTAGCTCGGTCGCTGCGCTGTGGGAGAGGTCGATTACCTTGCTCTTGGTGAAAGGCCCGCGGTCGTTAATTACAACCACACAGCTGCGGCCATTGCTGTGGTTTTTTACATGCACATGGGTGCCAAATGGAAGGGTGCGGTGGGCCGCGGTGTAGAGATGCTTAGCTAAGACCTGGCCAGAGGCTGTCTTTTTGCCATAGAGGGAATGGTGGTAGTAGTCGGCCATGCCCGTAAAGTTATGGCCAGGTTCACTTTTTGCAGCAAATGGCAGGGCAAATATGGCGGTAAAGAGCGCGAAACTAGTTGTTAATACTGGTCTCATTAGCTAACTCCTTTGGGGAAGAAGCATTGTCGGGCTATCTTGACATATTTACCTTAAGCGATTCCAATAAAACTGGCGGCCCAGGTGCTTAGTCCGGGTACAATAGCTGAAATTAGAGACAATGGCTGGCTATTCCCGCCACTTAGTGATGTGAAAACCCATGTCTGAATCGCCAACAAAAGCTGAAATTAGAGACAGTGTCATTTACTACACATGTCAGCGTCGTTGCTATGGTGTTACTGGTCAATCCAATCTCTGCTGCACATTGAACAACAGAGATTTTATTATGGGTCCGATAACTGACGCCAAAGAATTTCTAGCAAGGCTCAATTTGCGCTTTGGTAAAAAGTACAAATATGACGCAGTCTTTATCGAGTACGAAGAGGGGCACCGTCTCTTTCCTGAGCGCGCCTGTTGGCAAAATCCCGACCACTTTCCTGCTCTGCGGGTGGTGATGGACGCAGAAGAGGGCTATCCCTGTCAGTTTCTGGAAAATGACCAGTGCACCATTCAAGATATTAAGCCAAAAATTTGCGCTGATTATTTGTGCGATCACCTCAAGCACGTGGTCTCTACTGTCACTGGCGAGACTGCTTGACCATTATTCATAATATATACTCAAGCTATTGGCTCATCGAGTGGTTTGCCTATGCTAAGGAACCCTGCTGTCAGAACCCAGTTCGTTAGCTATTTAATATTGCTACTCGTAGTTTGCGAGCCTTCTTTTGCTCACGAAAATGTGCGCCTTTTGCAGTTTCCGACTGAGTATTCAGTGGGCACTTTGGGTTTGCTGGAGAAGACTTCTGGAGTGACTGCTAAGGGTAAGGTGTTGCCCTTGGGTGAAGCTCGGGGCTTGGTAAAAGTGCCACGGGATAAATTGGTGAAAATGTTTCCTGGGGTGCAGTTTTACCAGCATCCGCAGTGCTTACTCAAGCTCCCCCTTGATGGAATTGATTTCATCAATCTGCGTTTCACTGCCATGTCTGACGCCGATGAAAGCGTGAGTGATCGATTGATTCCGTATATTCATCATCTTTCTGGTTTGAAAGGCATTGATTTAGATAAGTCTGAAACCACAGATGCCGGACTAGCTAAGTTGGGAACCATGCCTGAGCTTAGGGCTTTGGCTTTGGCTGAGACCATGGTCACTGGCAAGTGTTTAGGTCAACTAACCGGATGTAAGAAGCTTGAGGCTTTGCGTTTTGGTAAAGGCACCATAGACAATGAAAGTTTGCGTTACGCGAAAGAGTTTCCGCAGTTGGTCAATTTAGAATTGTCGCGAACCAATTTGTCGTTGCGCGGGCTTGAACACGTGAGCAAATGCACAAAGCTAAGATCTCTAGATATTAATGAGAATTCGGCTATTGATGATAGGGCTGTGCCACTGCTCTTAAAGTTGTCGAAGCTGGAGAATTTACATATAAAGCGCACGAAGATTTCGTTTGCTGGACTAATGCAGTTGAGTAAAATTGGATTGCTCAAGATCTCTCTGCCCATGCCGTTTTCTGAGTATTCAAAATCTGAGCAAGAGCAGATCAAAAAACAGTTTCCTCATATCACTACTAAGCCCCCTAAAGAGTCGGTAGATTCTTATACTCAAACCATGTTTGGGCCAATGTCGCGGTAGCAGAGCTTTAGGTTTTGTCTTTTGAGGCTGAATCTTCCAGTTCTTCTTTTGTCTTAGCGCAGGCGTTTAACTTCGAGTTGGAAATAGTCGTCAAGAAACGAGGCTACATTTTCTCTTGAGTGTGGCACAAAGCCAATACCGACTGCTGCTATGAAGCTGAGGACAAAGCACACTGCTAAATAGGCAGCAGCAATAGTTATGCTGTAAGAACCCAAGAACTCTTCCGCCTTGGCACCAGGGGCAATGATTTCTAGAATTACACAAGGCACGCCCCAAAGTGCACAAGTGGCAATACAAGCGAAAACTGCGGCAAAAGTGCTGATGACGTACTGTGATAGACCATACAGTGATTCCTGTATAACGCCGTCTATGCCGGAAGCTGTGGAGTAGCTGGTGATGCCTGCAATTGTTTCGCCTGGTGTGGGCGTTTTCATTAGTCTTTTGAAGAATAGACGTAAGTAAATGATCGGCAATGGTGTTAATGCCAGCATCAGACCAATGCTTGAAGCGCCGTCCGACTTGGTTATTAACTCTATTGCTTCGTTATCGAATCCAATTGAGGGCACATAGAAATTCGGACCACCGTGAAATATCAGTGGTATCAATGCCACGAGAGCGATCGAGAAAAGATCAATGACATGGCCTGCGCCACGAACCAGCGCGACCAATGGCACTGGCGTCAATTTAGCTTCAGCTGCCACTTTCACTGGTAGTCTTGCCTCGTTCATATATCTTTCCGTAAAAGTTTAACTGTGACTTTGCAGCGGTCGTCGATTAGTGATTGATACATAGAGCTAGACCTTGGGCAGTACATAACAGACATCAGGGTGAATGAGTAAACTACAAAGACTGCCATCATTATCAGATTTCCCGGATATTGCATCGTGCCAAGCTGGCCAACGTAGACACACCAAGCGACAAAGATAAGTCCAAGTATTGTTGAGCTGGCGAATACAATGAACTGCCCTATTGCGTGCATGATTTCTTGCTTCAGGCCTTCACCAATGGGTGAAATGGTGACTGCGGTTAGTCCTGAGAATATTTCTCCGGGTGTAGGTGCTTTCATTACTTTGTGAAAAACAATTCGTAGGTAGATAAGTGGAATTGGAGTGATGGCTAAGCAGAAACCAACTACTACGGTGACATCGTCGCTAACTGTTGGCTGTATTTCTAAAGGGCTTAACCAGGCTAAAATTAAGTGAAATAGGAAAGGAACCAGTGCGATTGATGCACTAAGTAATATATCGACAAGACCGCCAGCTGCTCGTTTCACTGCCACCAGCGGTTTCCCTTTGTGGGTTTGATTCGCGCTTTCGATTGCTGCTGGTTCTGACTCGCTCATATCTTCCTGCGCATGAATTTCGTCTTTTCATCTTAACGCAGACGTTGAACAACTACCTCGCATTGATCATCGAGAAATGATTGATAGCTAGTTTTGGAGCGTGGCCAGTAGACTCGCGACATTAGTATTAGGGAAAGAATGGTGGCGGCAGTAAGCGCCAAAAAATTGTTTTGTATGAATAAAGTAGTTTGGGTGCCCATGACGAGAAATATGGCGATCAGAAGCAGAGATTGGCCGCCAGTTATAGAGATGGCAAAATATTGGGCCAGACCATAGCTCGCTTCTTGAATTAGTCCTTGCAAACCACTTGAGTTGCTTGAACTTACAAAGCCAGAAATCAGCTCGCCCGGTGTTGGTGAGTGCATGATTTTGTGAAAGACAATGCGCAAATAAATTAGTGACAGGGGTGAAAGCGCCAGGCAAATGCTAATCAGTAGCACTATGTCTGTACGGATAATCCCAGCGACGGCATCAGGATTTAGTTTCCCCGACACGAATTTGAAGAACCAAGGTGAGAGAGCTAACAGAACAATACTGGTGAAATCGAGACTAGCGCCAATTGAGCGTTGGATTCCTACCAGCCACGCTGGTTTGCCCTTAACCACCATAACCAGGTTGTGGGCGGCCCATTTGCAGAGTGAGAATCATCATGGCATTCTGCCAGCTACCGGTGTAGCGACCGCTGTAGACGAAATGTTCGAAGGCGGCTGGGAAGTCGGTTTGTGAAAGGGCAACTTCCTCAGGGCTGTACCAGCCTACGAAACCTTCGCAAGTGGTAGCTGGTTGGTAGCCTTCGCCGGGGGGTGGGCCGTAGTCTACTGGGTTGCCGCCGCCAGCGCCGCCGCCTACTGTTGGAACTCCATCATCAGCGAAACCGCTGGCAGAGGAGTGGCCTCTGGCGCCTGATTGGCCCCATTCGCCAGGAGGAGCGATGAACTCGTCTTTGCCAGAAGCGTCTGGCATGTAGCTGCCGTGACCGGTGGTTAGGCCAGCATCGCGGCGATCCATGATGCCAGCATTGATGCGGTGAGCTTTGCTGAAGCCCATGTAAGGAGGCAAGCCGTTGACGCCTTCGTCACCGTAGATGTGTTCAGCGTGGCCGCCAGCTTCGTAAACGAAGCTATCCATGGTGGTTGGGGGCAAGCCGTTCTTTAGGCTGCTAGCGACTCTTTGTTGAGCTTCTGCTGGTAGAGAAACACTTAGCAAGACTGCTACGGTTAGAACCAGGTTGATTGCTTGTTTGGCAAATGCGCTCATGATCTTGGCCTCTTTGGTAAGTGCTGCACTGGCAACGTGTTCAATATAAATAAAGGGGTTGGCAGGAGTCGGGCAAAGTTTTGGCAGATTTTTGGCATTCGAGAATTTGCAATAATACCTACATGTCTTTAAGTCTCTCCAAAAAAGCATTGATTCTTGTGGCCATTCCCCTGGCCTTTGAGATTGTCTTTGTGGTTAGTTTGGCCACCTTGCTTTATTCGGTCGATAGAGAGCGTGAACGTGAGAACCATGCCCGCGAGGTAAGCGGTCGGGTTAACGCGGCCCTGACTGCCTTACTTGACCGGTTTTCTTCCTGTGTGCTCTATCACGTCTCTGATAGTCCGTCATTTAAGAAGCGCTTTGAGTCTTCGCGTTTTAAAATTCAGGCTGAGATTGCCGCTATGGAACCGCTTGTGCGCGATCACCCTGAAGAAAAGGCGGCTATCGATAAAATTACTGGGTTGCTCACCCGCGCTATAGAAAATCTTCAGCGAGCCCAGGGTCAGCTTGAATTAGGTAGCAAGATTGGTGCTGCCCGCATGTGGATGCATGCCGACAAGGATATTAGTCAGCTGTTAGGAGCAATTGACGAAATTGAGGTTTATCAGACTAGAGTATTGTCCGAGGGTAAGGTTGCTCAAGCTGCCTACAGGCGTGCCGTAGAAATTATTTTGCCGGTTGGCCTGTTGTTTAATGTGCTTTTGGCCATTGGTTTGGCTTTTTACTTTAATCGTGGCACAACCAAGCGGCTCAACGTTTTGCTCGACAATACAAAGCGTCTAGCGCTGGAGCAACCGCTTAGCCCGCCACTGATTGGTCGAGATGAGATTGCTAGGTTAGATCACACTTTTCGCGATATGGCTTCGGCCTTAGAAGAGTCAAGGCGCAAAGAGCATGCTGTTGTCGACAATGCTGAAGACGTCATTTGTTCTTTCGATCGCCAAGGCCGCTTTGTTGCTGTAAACCCTGCGGTGGCGAAGCTTTGGGGCTACCTTGAGGAAGATTTGATTGGCGATGGCATCGATGCCATTGTGCATGAGGACGATATTAAGGCTACTTTCAAGGCAATTGACGATCTTGTAGCTAGCCCAAGCGGTACAGGGTCATTTGAAAACCGCATTATTTGTCATGATGGTCGGGGCGTTGATTTTGCCTGGTCGGCTCACTGGTCTAAAACCGACAAAACCCTCTTTTGTGTGGCGCGCGATATTACAGAACGCAAGCAAGTTGACCGCATGAAGCGCGATTTTGTCGCCATGGTTAGTCATGACTTGCGTACTCCGTTGACCTCTATTCAAATGGTTCTCTCCCTGCTTGAGGCTGAAGCCTATGGCCAGCTTAGCGATAGCGGTCATGAAAACCTCGAGGCCGCCGAGGCCAACGTTAACCGTTTGATTGGTTTGGTTAATGGTCTGCTTGATCTCGAAAAAATGGAGTCGGGCAAACTAATATTGCAGCGCGAAAGCTATCAAGTTTCGGCCATTCTAGAGCCGTCAATGCAGGCTGTGCGGGGCTTTGCTGAGCAGCAGGGGGTGAAGCTCGTGGCCCCAGGCCACAGCAATCCCGAGATTTTTGCCGACCGCGACCGCTTGGTTCAGGTCATTATCAATTTAGTTTCTAATGCCATCAAATTTTCCCCTAAAGGTGGCACGGTGGCCCTTGAGATCGCCGAAGAGCCTGATTGGATTAGGTTTAATATCATTGACCAAGGGCGAGGCGTTCCTGAGCAGCTGCGCGAGGCGATTTTTGATAGATTTAAGCAGGTTGAACTCGACGATGCCAAGGTAAAAGGCGGGAGCGGTTTGGGCTTGGCTATCTGCAAAGCGATTGTTGAGCGTCATGGTGGAACAATTGGGGTAGATTCGCAAGAGGGACGGGGCAGCACCTTCTGGTTTAGAATTCCTCGTAAGATACAAAAACTATAGAGATTCAAACTGTTTGAGGTTCATGTGGCCAAAGTTCTGATTGTCGAAGATGATGTTTCGCTGGGCAAGATGATTCGCGATTGGCTCTTGATGGAGCATCATAAAGTCGAGATCGTCACCGATGGTGCCGAAGCCCAGAACATGCTGAAGGTCTATGAATACGACATTCTTATTCTTGATTGGGAGTTGCCACACGTAACGGGAATTGAGATTCTCAAAGAGTTTCGCAGTCGCGGCGGCACTACACCTGTGCTCGTTCTCACTGGTAAAGGCACAATAGACGATAAAGAAACTGGTTTCGATGCTGGTGCTGATGATTATTTGACTAAACCATTTCATGGTAAAGAGCTGACAGCTAGACTAAGAGCCCTTCTGCGGCGTCCTGAGGGTTATGTGGGCGACTTGCTCAAGTTTGCCCATCTCACTCTTGATCACCAGAATTTTCAGGTGATGAAAGACGGTGAAGAAATCAGACTCTTGCCTAAAGAATTTGCTTTGCTAGAGTTTCTCATGCGCAATCCTAATCGCGTATTTGCGGCTGAGGCGCTGCTCAACCGTGTTTGGGTAACTGAGTCAGAAGCCACCGTTGACGCGCTTACTACTTGCATCAAGCGCCTGCGCAAGAAAATAGATGTAGAAGGCCAGCCTTCTATCATTCGTACTATTCATGGCGTTGGCTATCGCCTAGAAGCCTAAAGAGTGACCTTAAACAGGAAGTCTAAATCGGCAGCTATTTATTTAAGACCTACTTTGTAGGGTTGATTTTTTCTTGCATGATTGGCGGTAGGGAGATTCTGCCATGGCATAGAGAATGTCCATGCCTAAGGTGGCTCCGAGAATGGCAGTAATGTGCGATGGATCGTAGGGTGGTGAGACTTCCACCACATCGCCGCCGACAATATTTAGACCGCGAAATCCCCAAAGAATTTCTCTTTGCATAGCTGATGTAATACCGCCTGGCATGGGCGTTCCTGTGCCTGGTGCAAAAGCCGGGTCCATGCCATCCACATCAAGTGAGATGTAGCATTTGCGATCACCGACAACTTGGCGCACTCTTTCGATTATTGCTTGAGCACCCATGTGTAGGCACTTGTCGGCTGTTATTACCGCAAATTTGTCATCAGCTGGAATTAGCGTGCGAATGCCAATTTGAATGGAAGTTTCTGGATCTATAAGGCCTTCTTTTGCCGCATACCAGAACATACTGCCATGATTGAGGTGTTCGGCTTCGTGGGTGTCAGTGTGAGCATCAAAGTGAATCAGTGAGAGCTTGCCGTGATGCTTTGCGTGAGCTTTGATGGCCGGATAGGCAACTAAGTGATCACCGCCCAGTCCGAGGGTTCCAGCCCCGCTCGCCGCCATTAAGCCAACATGCTCTTCAGTATTGGCAAGCATTTGCCCGACTTGACCGGGATAAAACGGAATATCGCCGTAGTCAATTAATTTGTACTCTTGCGTAAGATCATAGTCAAAGGGCCAGTGCACACCGGTGAAACCGACGAACAGTGATTGTTCGCGAATACTGCGTGGGCCGTATCGGGTTCCTGGGCGATTGACAATCTCTATGTCGCAAGGCACGCCGTAGACCACAAATTCGGCTCCGGTGAGATCTTGAGTGTGTTCGGCTCGCCAGAACGTGGGAATGCCCTGATACGGTATGCGTCCGAGAATTGTCTTTGAGTCAAGAATTCCAGACATTGGGGCTCCAATAAAGTTAGAAAAGTAAGGGCCCGAATTAAATCAGATCTGGCAGTGAGCTGTCAATGTAACTGAGGGGCGCTTCGTCTGTTTCTATTATAAGGTGGAAGATTGGTTGATGCTGATTGGCACCGTATGTGGTGCTGAGTGGTGCCGGTTCTTCTCGTTTTTGCCGGCAGGTGTTGCAGCTGAAGATTGGCTCTGTGTCTGCTTGTGGCGGACTTGTGTTCTAACTGTGGCGGACTTGTGGCAGAAAAAGTTTTACTTGCCAAATCGCATTTGCGATTGTATTGTCATGGGGTGAGTCGGAAATGCAATCGCAACCAACCGACAAATTTCAAAAGCCGAATATGTTTTCACTGAATAAGCCCAAGGCTTTCAGCTAGATAACTGCGCGCTTTTGATGCAAATACAACAATATAGCCTTCCCCCAAGAGGAATATCCCATGGACAAGCCAAACCACGCAGATCACGGTAAACACAGCCACAAGCATGGCGATAACCAAGCAAACATGGCAGCTGATGTTGCTGACGCTCGTGTTGCCTGGGATCTCTGGAACAGCAAGAATCCTAAAGATTGGGACAAGGCTCTGGCCATTGTTGATAAGAACAATGAGCACAAACACAAATACAACAAGAAAGATTGGAACAATGCCATGGATGGTGTTGCTGAAGAAGCTGAAGCGAAGAAGGTTCGCCATCAACCAAAAGTTGCTCATAAACAAGGGAAAGTGGCAGCTCCTGCTGCAGTAAGTGATGACGGTGTGATCGAGATTCATGACATTGATGGTCTTAAAGACAAAAATATCCCAGCTCCAATAGCTGACGCTGCCGTTGATAATCGCATTAAGCATCCAGGCTACGCTCCTGATAGTCGTTTTGCTCCAGAAGTTCCAAATAGTCCGGCTTATGATGCTGTCTACAATCAGCCTAAGCCTGAGTTTCATGGTCTCGATTTGGGCATCGTCAAGCTCGGTTATAACGACGGTGGCTCCCTCGAAGCTGGTGTCAATATCGGTGTAGCTAAAACCGATGTGCAACTAGGTGCTAACACCCGCGTCGATGCTGAGTTTATGCCAATTGGTGGACCAATTCATGCTAGAACCGGTGCTGGAGTCAACTTCAGTGAGGACGGTGTGCGCGGCGATGTTGGCGCTGGCGGTAACTTCTTCAACCTCGTCAATGGCGACGCTGATTTCGATGCCAGATTTGGCAGAAATACCGGTGTTGACGGTGATGTTCGTGGCCGAGTTTATCCAGTTGATGTAGAAGCTGAAGCCGGTGCTGGTATCGGACCAGAGGGCGTGCATGCTTATACTGGTGCCAATACTGATGTAGCTGATTTAGTCGGTTTCCGCACCGGTGGTCACTTCGATTTAGACAATCAAGATTCTAGTGTTGGTGCTGGTCTTGGTCTAAGAGCAGGAGATAACACTCTTGATTTTGGTCCAAGCATCTATAGCGATGGCAATAGCACCATTAGACCAGATTTGCAATTGGACCAAGGTTCAATTGATGATGCAACGTTCTATCCTACTGGTACCAGACGTAACAGAGAATAGAATTGACCATCATAGGGCTCCACGGGGGTGGCAGAGAGAAGCAGCTGAGCAATCGGCTGCTTTCCTCTTGGAAGAGACAATTGGCTTTCAAATAGTTTCCAGTGAGTGTGATTTGAAGAGCAGTGGCAATATATGAGTGAAGACCATAGTGCAAGCGATTCTCCTAGAGATTCTTCTAGCGATCATTCTAGCGATTATTCTAGCGTCTACTCTACTGGAGACATTGTTGATGGCTCTTATAGATTGCTTTCGCCCTTAGGCCGTGGCGGTATGGGCGTAGTCTTCCGTTGCCAGCATCTTATTCTTGGTAAAGAGTATGCTCTAAAGCTTCTGGCCGCAGATAAACTTAGCTCTGAGAGTTGGATGCGATTTCAGTCTGAAGCCAAGGCTCTTGCTCGTTTGCATCATCCGGGTGTAGTCAGCATTCACAACATGGGCATAGATAAAGAGCGCTTCCCTTACTATGTGATGGACCTGCTTCTTGGTCAATCACTTTCGCAAATGATTAAGCGAAAACATCGGCTGCCACTGAAGCAAGCCCTCAACATTTTCATTCAACTTGCTGATGCACTTGATGCTGCCCATCACCAAGGCATCATCCACCGCGACATCAAGCCATCAAATATCATGGTGTACGAAGAAAACCAAATAGAGAAAGTAAAAATAGTTGACTTTGGTATTGCCAGACTTTCTAGTCGTAGCTCCAATAACACTTTGGGTAATACCTTCACCAGTCAAAACCAAACTGTTACTGGTGCTGTATTCGGTACGCCAAGTTACATGAGCCCTGAGCAAGGTCTTGGTCAATCTGTCGATCACCGCTCTGATATCTATTCACTCGGCTGTACTCTATTTGAAGCTCTGACGGGCATTCCACCTCTTCGTGGTGCTAATAGCATGGAGACTATGATCATGCACCAGACCGAGGAAGCGCCTTCTGTTAATAGCGTCTATCCAGATGGAAATTTTCCCGATTCTATCGAAGCTGTTATTGCCAAAATGTTGTGCAAAGATACAAGCCAGCGCTATCAGAGCATGAAGCAAGTAAGTCACGACCTAAGTCGCGTTAGAGAAGGCAAGTCAGTTATACATTCGCTAGAAAAAACCGCTAGCCCGAGGGATGACAGAAATCGTGCTCGTGAAGATGAAGACAATGATAGTGATTTTGCTGTCGGTAAAATAGTGGGTATGGGCCGACAACGGATACTGATTGCTGCTGGCGTTGTTGTTTTAGTAGCAGTGATTATTTGTTTCGCTGCTTACATAGTTACAAAAGAACCGATCACACCAGTTGCCACCACTAGTGCAACAGCTGCCGCGGTTACCATTCCTGCTATAGTCGGCACTGAACCAGCCGATCTGTCCGTGCATACGACATTGCAAAGCATCGTAGAGCGTGAGTTAGGCGAAGGTTCTGCTCTAGATGTCGTACCCCGGTCTTTGGGTTACATGCGCGTGGGCACCAAGCCTCTGCAGAAGGTTAGCGATTCTATCGATCTGCCAAATGTTGATAAAGTGTTTTTATTTTTGCACTGTGGTTGGGCAAAGACGCCTGAAGTGTGCAATAGATTTGACAAGAATAATGTCAGCGGCCTTGAGATAATTACTAGTCAACCAGAGCGAACAATCAACATAGTGAGTAGCTGGAGGAACCTTGAGCATCTCTCTTTCTTTCACACTGCTAGAGGTTTGAGAGGGCGAAGTAAGTCACCTCTATTAAAAGTTCACCTTGCCATGCTGGATAGGATAACCACCTTGCATTCGCTCGGTCTCTCTGGAGAATTTGCTGTAAATCGACCAGAGCCAGGGGCGAAGTTGACAGAAAAGTCGATTGATGGTGCTGATGTAGCAAGACTCAAGCTGCTTTCAACTCTTAGAGCGCTTTCGTTAGATGCGATTCCAAATGTACGACCGCTCTTTTCTGAAGTATCAAAGCATAGCAATTTAAAAGAACTGTTTCTAACGGATCTCGCCATCTCTGACAATGATCTAAAATTGCTTGTGCCAGCGAAAAACATTGAGACTTTGTACCTATTTCGTTGCCCCAAATTGACTGACAAAGCATACAATTACTTGTGCCAGATGAAGGGCCTCAAACGGTTTAACACAGATGTTGAATGGTCTGCTGCTGTTAAAAGAAAATTTGAAAAGCAACCAAGGTTCCGATATGAGCACTATGACGAGGGTCGAGATGCCCTTTTCGGAAAGCGCCATGGCTCTTTAAAAGGAAACAGTTCAGAATTTCCTAGGGCATACAATCTACATTTCGATAGTAAGAAGCTCTTCAATAGCACGCACAAATTCATTGAAGAGCAACCTGATTTAGTCAAGATGGTGAGGAAATCCAGCTAAAAGCCGCAAGTGGACTTCATCCTAATTGATTAAGGCGAGAACAACGAGCGAGGCCCGCGAAGAACTAGTGACTGTGCGGCACGTTGTCGCGCTCTGAAAAATCATAATCGCGCTTTGAAATTGTAGGTAGGTGAATACTTGGTTCTGTGGCGACTAGTGCCTTTTTGGGATAGGCGCCCCAGAAAGTGCCACCAACTTCTTGTCCCCTGCGGCTATAGACCGGGGTTCCGCGAGCCATCTTTATAGTTGCAATTGCTGCAAGTGCGATTGTTGGGGTGCCGATTACGAGAATGTCCAGAATTTGGTCCATTGTTCTATACTCCCAAAAAGTAGCAATGATTATTTGGTGGTCGAGCTTTAGTTGTGCCAATGACTGAGCTTGGCTTGGGCACAGCTCTGAAGGCAAACTAACTAACAAGATTTGAGTAGTTTTTGCAGGCATCGCCGATGCCAGCAGGCTAAGATGAATAAGAAAGTGATGGGGTGCCTGTTTCTTATAAAATGATAAGGCTTGACTGTGTCAATTCTGTGTCGGAGCCATGGGGTTAATACGCTTTCTAAGCACAAGGAAGAGTGAAGTGAAATACACTGCCTTTCTCTTTGCCGTTAGTGACCCAGATTTTGCCGCCGTGCATATTGACTATTTCTTTGCAAATGGTGAGCCCAAGCCCTGTCCCGCCTTTGCTGTTGTGTGTAGAGTCTGACACTTGTTGAAAGCGCTCAAAAATAGTTGATACCATATCTGGTGGAATGCCTGGACCCTGATCGCTTACTGTTATTTCGACAAATTCTTTTCCTGATTCTTTTTTTTCTGATGGGTTGGTGCTAATACACGCTGCCAGAATCAGGCGACTTTGTGGTGGGGAGAATTTGATGGCATTTGAGACAAGATTGAAAATCACGCGGTTTAGTTTTTCCTTGTCTGCCACCACTGTCAGTTTGGTTGGTGGGCATTCAAAATAGATGTGGCCTTCTTCGGTTAGGGCCGCTACGTTGGCTTTGACGTCGTTAAATACATCTTGCAGGCCAACTATCTCGCTAGTTAGTGTCATAGTTCCTGATTTGATTTTTTCGATATCAAGCAAGTCGTTAATCAGCCCAATCATTCTGACGCCGTTGCGCTCTGCTGCTTTTATCAGCCTTTCGCCGCGCTCATTTAGTTGCCCTAGCATGCCAGCGTCTGCCATCTCAAGAGTTCCTTGAATGGTGCTGAGCGGTAAACGCAAATCGTGGGTAAACATTGCAACCAGTTCTTGTCTGGCTCGCTCTAGTTCTTTGCGATCGGTCATATCGTGCACAACAAAGAAGAGAGAGCGTTCAACTTCAGACCAGTGTCCCGACCAAAGTGTATCGACAAAGCTATTGCCGTTTTGGCTATTGCGGCGACGTACCAAGAACTCGCGTTCTTGCTCGCCAGTGTTGTTTCTTAGGCTGGTCGTCCAGGCGAGAATGTCTTCTCTGCTGCTTTCAGCAATTACGTCTACTAGTCGAGAGCCAATTAGTTCATCTGGTTCTAGGCCGAATAGGCCAAAGCTGGCAGGGTTGACGCTAAGAAAGCGACCGTCTTTGTCGATGGCACAGATTGTATCTAGAGCATTTTCGATTACGGCCCGTTCTTTATGGCTTAAGTCGCTTAGGGCTCGTGCCATTTTGCGAAAGACACGGTCTGCTTCGGCGATTTCGTCGTTACCTTGCAAGGGGGCGCGCAGTTGCATGCCAGCTGCTAGTCTGGCAGCGTTGTCTTTGAGAATTTGCAGTCTGCCGGTGACATCTTTAAGCAAAAAGATGGCTAAAGCAATACTGAGAACGACGTTAAATATCGCTGCAATTGCTGCTACGCCTAGGGTTTGCTCGCGCAATTCAGAATGGCGATTAGGGCTTCTGTCCGCCCAATCGCGTCTGTAAATGGCTTCTAACTCTTGGTTCTTGATGCCTAGTTGACGAATGGTGGCAGGCATATTTTTCAAGACATCGACGTCTTCTTTGTCCATGGCTGGGCCCAAGCCGCTTTCCATAGCCGCTGCTGCATGGTCTAAGACTTTTTGAGCATTGGTTAGGATTTGGCGCGATTGTTGCAGTCGGCTCTGAATTGCCGGTTGATCTGCGCACAGGTTTTCTAGCTCGGCGTACTCGGCATTAAGCTTGTCAATTGCGTTTTTGTAACTTTGGTCAAAGTTGCCTGTGGTGGCCCATTGCTTTTTCAGTTTAGGCACAACATTCTGCCAGAGGTCAAACAGCTCGGCTGACAAGCGGCTAATGCCAGCAGCTACCCTTCTTGAGCGCTGCGAGTTGGCCGTCTCGGTCTCAGCCTGTTTCTGTAGGTTGACGAGCACGGCTACTACCCCTACTTCGAAAAAGAGGGGAATGGAGACTAGAATTAAACCTTTGGCTGCTAGAGAAAGCCGCATTGCTGCCCACTTGTTATCATGCCTGCAATATCCCCCTAACTGCTTTCCTTAAACCCACTATTATCACCAGCCTATTGGCATGATACACTCGCTTAAATTTGTACAAGCAAAACAATACTAGTAACGGTGTCAAGGAAGCGCAATGCCCCAAATCCTCTTCGTAGAAGATGACAAAGACTTGTCAGCTGTTGTCAATGAGTGGCTCACGGCCGATGGCTATACGGTTGAGGTAGCTCACGATGGTCTTACCGGCTGGGAATTTTTGCGTCAATACAACTACGATGTGGTTATTTTAGACTGGAATTTACCGGGGCTTTCAGGGCCAGCGATGTGCGGTCGATACAGAGCCGCTGGTGGAGTGGCACCGGTGATCATGCTCACGGCTAAGAGTCAAATTACAGAAAAAGTCGAAGGTTTCGATTCTGGGGTAGATGATTATCTGACTAAGCCCTTCAATCTTAAAGAATTATCTGCGCGCCTGCGGGCTCTTCTTCGTCGACCCCAGGCGGTTGTCACTAATGTCATTATCAACGGCTATCTTGAGCTTGATGTGGTAAAGCGCCGAATCACTAAGGGTGGTGTAGAGATTCACTTGCTGCCGCGCGATTTTGAATTGCTCGAATTTATGATGCGCCATTTAGATGAAGTCTTTAGTTCTGAAGCTCTTTTGCAGAGAATTTGGGGTTCTGACGCTGAAGCTACTTCAGATGCACTGCGTACTTCAATAAAGCGCCTGCGGCAAAAGCTTGATGTCAGTGACAGTGATGCTCAATCGTTTATTGAGAATATTCCTCGGGTTGGTTACCGCCTGCGTCGCTTGACCTAGGCTCTTTGTGTAACCTAGGTTGTTTCTTCACGGCTTCATTACAGCTGTCGTCTGTTACTGTCAGGCGAGGTACATAGACATTTGGTACACCCTCGCGGCGGCTCCAAATTTTTTCGATTATCTCGACACTGGTTTTATCTTTGTCCATCAAGTAGTGCGTTTCATAGGGTTTCAGGCTTAAGCTGCTAGTGGCGGAGTCTCTCAATAGCTTATCCCACTGGCACGCGCCTGCTTCTTGCAAGATTTTTCCTGCCGAGATGTAGTCGCCATTGTTTAAAGAGTTGTAGAGCGCTTTGCTTGTTTCTCTGTTCTCATCATGCGTTGATGCAGCTTGTTTCTCGGCTTCGGTTTCAGGTCTAAAAGGGGCATTGAAGTCGGTCATTGTGTTGCCTCACTGGTTTCACTCAAATACTGCTTTTCTGATCGCATATTTGCAGCTTAGAAGGCATTGGTGGCGAATCTGTGTCAGTTACTGGGGGAGAATACGCAGTGACGGAGTTAGCGCTAGACATGTGTTTGTACTTTGGCTAAACTCACGAGGTGTTTTTGCTGTTTGGAGGTGAGTATGAAGTCAGGCAGTTCTTTACTGTTGTCTCTAGTTGTCTTGCTGGCTGCAGCATCTCCTGCTTTAGCGCAAATCGAGCTTAGCACTGGCGATGGCAACACTGTTAAAGTCGGACCAAATGGTGTCTTCTTACAGTCTGGAAATAACACTGTGAAAATCCCCGCCACCAATGCGAGAGTTGGTCATGCCAATCTCAAAACTACTAAAACAGTTACTCAAGTTTCAAAAAAAAACTGGGGTGCTAATAGAACGCCGGTGATAAACCAGACGAAGGTAAACACTACTGTGATACCCGGCAACTTAGCGACTGGTAAAAACATTATGGTTTCGGCCAATAACTTAGAAGCTACCTATGTGTGTAATGGCGATAGCTGTACTATTTTCAGCAATAATTGCACAATTAGACTCAATGGCAATTGCCGTGTGCTTTCTGTTACTGGCAATAATAATGAGGTTATCTGCGAGAACGTTGCAGCGATTTCAATTACAGGCAACAACAATACTGTTACCTGGAAAGCTGGCACTAAACTGCCTAGTTTGTCAGTCTTGGGTAATCAAAACGAGACGAGGGCCCAGGGCAGCAATTAAATTTGCCACTGAGGACTCTAGAACAAAGTTATTGTTGCTCCCGCTACGATGCCTAAATTGAGTAGCATATCTATCGCTTGGTCTATTGTCGGCCAGGTGGCTGCCACAATTTGGTCATATGACTCCTTTAGGTTGAATTGACGTAAGCGATTTAGTAGCGGAGTTCAACCCATGAGCCATGAGTCTTTTGAAAAGGCAGACCTTAGCGCAGCTCAACAGTCTGCTGCAGTTTTGTCGGCGGATTTTGCTAATGCCAACCATATACAGATGAGGCCGGTAGATCAAAATCTTACTGTTAGTGCTGACAATAAGAGTTTGGTATTTGACACCAAGGCGCTGTATGGCACAGGCTCTCAGGTTCTACCGAGCAGCGCTGAGTTTGATCAGCTCAATACTTCATCAAACAGAAACCCAGCCAGAGATTCTCTTTCGAGGTCCGAAATTACTAAAGGTGCATTTGATATTCTCATTGCCTCTAACACCAACGGTAACGATCGAGTTGATTTAAATGAATGGCTAAATGTGGCTCCGTTGTTCGGTTTTGACAAGACTGGAGCTGAGAAAATCTATGCAGAGGGAGTGAAGCAAGACAAAGAAGGCAAGTCGTTGTATGAGATTACTCAAAATCTAGTCACTCCTTTTGTTATGTCTGCTGCCGATGCTAGTGGCAATGGCAGTATTGATCGCAAAGAATTTGACAATTGGGTAACTGATGTTGCCAGCAGCGCTAAGCCTTACGACAATGTACCAGAGCCCGTGCCCGGTCCAGTTGATCAGCCAGTTGATAAACCGGTAGATAAACCAGTAGATAAACCAGGTATTACTGCCGCTGAGCTTGAGAGATTGCATCAACAAGTTGGTGCCTATGGCAGTGCTTCAATACAAGATGTGGCGCAGATTTACGCCCAGATAGACAAGTTGCCCGATGCTCAAAAAAGAGAGCTGCTGAGAGACAATATTCAAATAGAGCTATACGGCAACAGCTATGAAGACCCCTCTGCGGTACCCGGTGCTGGTGCCTATACTGATGGTCATAAGATAGTCGTCTATATGAATAGCGGCATGTCTGATGAGGCTTTCCGTCATGAGGTATTTCACACTTTTGACTTGAATTCGCCTAATGGCGGTCTCGTTACTAACGATGCGACCTATCAGGGTCTGCTGCAACAAGAATTGAACAATCTGACCTTTGATCAATTCGATGCCATCAGACCGATATTGGCTGATGCACCAAACATTGCCTCTAAATTTGGCAGCACGCCTATTGGTGATATTGCTGCTGAACAGTATGCCGGGCTAACTGGCGACACGAGCAGCTTTGGCCGCAATCTAGTCAATTGGTTGCCAAACTCTAGCGCTTATTTGAAACAGCTTACTGAGATTGTTTAGACGCTATGAGCGAGGTATTTCTTTCAGCCGGGTACAAAGTAGAACCTGCGGCTGAGAGGAGTGACCGATGTCTGAAGTCGAGCCTAAAACAATTACAGCAGGAACCTTAATTAGTGACAGTTATGAAGTGATAGAAGTGATTCATACTGGTCAATCAAGCGCTGTGTATTTGGCAAAGCACTTGCTGACGTCGAAAAAGTTTGCTCTAAAGGTTCTACTACAAACCACAGACCAGTCAGTCTTGGCTCGGTTGCAAGTTGAGGCCAAATGCTTGGCGCGGATAGACTCATCTAACGTTGTCAGAGTTTGTAATCTGGGAGTGGAACCCGATGGAAGGGCTTATTTGGTGATGGATTATATCGAAGGTGAGGGGCTCGATAAAATCATAGAGCGTGACAGAATAACCTGTTTGAGTCGTTTTCGAGAGCTCTTTGGGCAAGCTTGCAGTGCTTTGCAGGCCGTGCACAGATGCGACATAGTGCATCGAAATATTAACCCCTCAAACTTTTTGATCTCACCGGCGGCGAAGGAAACAGAATTACTTACTCTGGTAGGTTTTACCTTCGCACGGTCGGTCAAGGAACCGGCTACTGAGCAGGTGGGGGAGGTTGTTGGCAATCCATACTACATGAGCCCTGAACAGTGCCTGGGTGCAGATGTCGATCATCGCAGTGATATTTACTCACTTGGTTGCTCTATGTTTGCGGCTCTAACTGGTGCTCCTCCGTTCTTGGGCAATTCGATGGTTGAAGCAATGAGCATGCATATTAGTGAGCAGCCGGTTTTGACACTTACTGATATTCCTGATTTTGCGCCGGTGCAAGCTGTTATTTTGCGCTGTCTTGAAAAGAAGCCCGAAGATCGCTTTCAATCGGCAGCTGATGTTAACATTGCGCTGGTGGGGCAGCCCGTGAAGACAAAACCATCCGGATTTTTGCGTGGCTTAAAAGTTTGGGGCAAGTGAGCAAGCAATGACCAAGGAACTTTGCAAAGATTGTGGCAAACCATCTATCAGCAACAGCCCTGGTTCTGTAACGTCTTACTTTTTTCAGTATAACTCTTGCCAGTGTAAGAAAAATGAACAGCGCAACAAGCCTGATCAAAACAAGCCTAGTCACAGTGGGCGCAATAGCCCGGTCTGTGCAAATTGCGGCAAGTCTCGGCCGACTGATAGACGTGCTGGATCGTTTACCTCATTTCTGTTCAAAGAATTGCGCTGCAACTGTGCGGGTGCTGCCACACCAAAATCTGCTGCCAGTGCTGTTAGTACCCCTAATACTGCAAGAACTAGCACCGGCGATAGGGTGGCTCAAAGAAGGCAATTTACTGAGAGCGTGAGAAATCGTAGATTGACTGCTTCCAACTCTAAATCGCAAAAAAATCTCTCTGCTGGCGATATTGTTGGCAATACTTTCAGAATAAGCTCCGTGGTTGGAATGGGCGGCATGGGAGTTGTCTATTTGGCTGAACATACGGCTTTGCATCGTCAAGTTGCGCTAAAGGTGCTTGCAACTGAATTGGTCAATGAGCAAAACTGGCTACGCTTTCAAGCAGAAGCAAAGACTTTAGCCTCATTGAATCATCCGACTTTTGTAAAAGTCTACGATCTTGGTATAGACGTTCGAGCAATGCCATTCTACTCAATGGACTATTTACAAGGATATAGTTTAGAAGAAAGGCTGATGATCAATGGACCACTCAGTTTAGAGGAAGCGATTAGCGTCTTTCTAGAAGTCCTAGATGGCCTAGCCTATGCCCATCGCAACGGTATTGTTCACCGCGATATTAAGCCTGGCAATATTATGATTTGCACTGTAGACGGTGTCAAAACAGTTAAAGTATTAGATTTTGGTATTTCGAAGTTAGTCGGCGCGGATGCTCTCAAATCGCAGAGCTTGACCGCGGTGGGCGAACTATTTGGTAGTCCTTTCTATATGAGCCCAGAGCAGTGTATGGGCAATGCTGTAGATGCTCGCTCCGATGTCTATTCAATTGGTTGTACTCTCTTTGAGGTGCTAACAGGTTTTGTACCTTTTGAGGCTCACACAGCTCTTGAAATTATGACTATGCATCAGGAGCAAGAGCCGCCGTTGCTGTCGGATGTTTTGCCAGATAGTCAATTCCCACCTTCGGTTGACCTGGTTCTAAAAAAGTGTCTGGCCAAGTTGCCGCCAGATCGCTATCAATCGGCAAAGGAACTAGCGATTGACCTCCAGCGCATTAAAGAAGGTAAAGATGTGCGAGATTATTCAATGGCGTTTCCTGAGAAAATTCAAGTAAAAGAGCACCACGCTAATCAAGTTGCTCGGAAGCAGAAAAAGAATAGACTTATTGGCGAAGGGAGCAGCTTTCATCGCAATATTTTGATTTCGGGGTTCTTGGGTGTATTTGTTATAGCAGTGCTTGCTAGCGCTTCTTGGTTCGCTGTTCACAAAAATGTTGATATACAGAATCATCGTGCAGCAAGTATCTCAACTGTATCAAGCTTCCTTGAAACAAATCATTCAAAGCGCATCATTGTGTCTGATGACGCGAAGAAACAGACTTGGTCAAACAGACCGTTTGGCCATTCGATCAAACTCGCTAACGGTCAAAAAGTAACTGTGTTTGAATTTCCTAAAGAGTTTTCTGCCGGCGAAATTCGCTCTCTAGAAGCCCAACATAGACTGGAGGCTCGTGGCGAAGTAACAATACCCTTCGGTGAATTGATTGGCTTCCGACCGAGCAGAGAATTTCTAGAAAAGCCTGAGCTATTCAGAAAATTCGGCGCCAACGAAATAGCCGAAATCGATGTTTGTGATCGCCATATGTTCAACGACAATCACGTAGCTAATATGAGACACCTAGTCAGCATTCGCTGCCTCAATCTCAAAGACACAAATCTAAGCAATAAGTGCATCGACGATCTCAACTGTTTGACGCAACTTAGAGAACTGAACGTCACTAACACTGACATAGATGACCAGGCACTAGCGAGGCTTAATCGGCTAAAAAATCTAGAATTTCTTGAAGCACGAGAGTTTTCCACTCTTGCCACAACTGTTAAGGCCCTGGCTGGGTCTAAGAAACTTCGAATGCTTTCAATCTCCAACACATGCACCGATAACAATTTGCTCAAAGACGTTGCCAAAAATCACAATTTGACTTCCCTGATTTTGTCTCAAAACCGAAAAATTACAGCAGAGGGAGTCAAGTGTCTACTTCCGTTAACGCAACTAGACCACCTCAATTTGATGAACTGCCAAGTTGGACCAGAATCAATTGCCACACTGGCATCGTTCAAAAAAATGCGCTTACTCAAGCTGAGCATAAGCAATTGGTCAAAGACCGATTTGGCCACTCTAAGGCAATTTCTGCCAGAAAACTGCAAACTTGAAGTGGATGAGAACGTACCCAGGAAAAGGCGAGAGGTTCTAGAGCAAATAAATCAATTGCGCAGTACGGAGCCAGTCGTTGGAAAATAACGTTACAGACAGACAATCTGCTGGGATGCAAGCTTTAGCTTTGGTAAGCAATAAGTGCATCAACGATCTCAACTGCAATGCACGGCAGTTAGCGCGAACTCTAGGCATCTGAGCTCTATTGTTGCCTATTTACGTATCGTACTTTCCCCCCGGCATTGTCACAGGTTCGCCATCAGATAAGGCTACCTTTAGCAAGTAGAAGATCAATACATATTCTGTGATCTAGCTGGAGGATAGTCTTGTATGCCGCATACAGATAGTGGGGTTCCGTTGTCTCAAAGATATGGCCTACCTACCATGGGCTTGCTATGGGTAACCATGGTGGCGTCGTTTCCAGCTGTGCTAATTGGTTTTGACTGGTGCAAGCGCGGCTTCTCATTAAAGCAAGTTCTGCTGTCATTGCTTATAGCAATTGTGGTCTTACTCCTATATTCCGTGCCGGTATGTCTTTTAGCTGTTAAAACCGGCTTGTCATTCAAAATGCTTTGTCACAAACTATTTCCTCCGGCGTTTTCAAAAATACTGACGGCTGCTCTCATTTTCTTATATCTGGGTTGGTACTCAGTTTGTGCCTTGCTTCTGGCTGATGCGGTGGCGGGTATTTTTAGAATTCAGCAGTTCTTGCCAGCGCTTGCCTTGGGTTTTTGTTTCGCTATGGCTTTCAATAATTTGTTTGGCTTTAAAGGCGTCGCTAATTTCGCTCGCTTTGTCGCTGCTCCAGTGGTTATCTTGTGGATCTGCTATTTGTTTCTTCAGGTAGCACCAGATATTCCACAGCAGTTGAGCAAGAGTAAAGAAAGCGTAGAGTTGGCCAGCGTCATTTGCATTATCACCCAGTTTATTTTGGGCTTTGCCATTTGGGGCAATGAGGCTGATTATTGGCGCAATGGCAGGGGCAAAGCCGCTGGAATTGCCATTACTCTGGCTATTGCTTTAATGATAGGCGAATTTATTTTTCCTCTTGTTGGTTTCTTGGTAGCCAGCAAGACAGGGATTTTTGAGACTGGCCCGGCTACCGATATGCTAAACAGGCTTGTCTTCGGCAGCATGGGCTGGATTGCCGTGTCTTTTCTCGGGGCGCAGTATTTCGCCGTCAACGACTCAAATTTATATGCGTTTGTTCATGGTGTTGAAACATTCACAAAGTTAGGCCATCGCAGTGTGGTTATTTGTCTGGCTGTTCTAGCCGGTGTGCTTTCAGTGTTTCTCTCAATTTCAGGAGCGACCAGTGCTCTTGAGTCAATGTGTGGATTGAATTGCACCATACTTCCCACCGCTTCAGTTCTGATTATGGCAGAGTGTTTTATCTTCCAGAGTAGTGTGGTAAAGGGCGCGAACAGTGTCACCGGCATTTTTCCTGTCGGCAAGTCTGCCTTAATTGCCTGGACGATTGGAGCCGCTTTTGGTATTGCTACATCTGGTGTCGTACCTGGTACTAAGTGGTTGAATATTGGTATACCTGCTCTTCAGGCTTGGGCTTTGACACTGATTATTTATCTGCCTTTGCGAATGATGGAATTGAAACACTTAAGGCTGATATGCGCATCGATTGCTGACGAGAGCAGCGCGAAAGCTGTTGAATGCGTCACGGCAATGGCCAGGGAATAAGTGTCCTTCACTAGCGAGCTACAGCCACAACTTGGCCACTTTCGCCATGCTATTAGTTGGCTGATGGAGTGCGCATAGCAATTGCCAAAGCTCCATCTCGTTGGCGTTTAAATTGACGCCTATAGTTACTTCCTTTTAGGGGTCTCGATCAATGGAACTTGATAAAAATAGCGTTGAGAAAATACCACAAAATGAAGTAGTGCTCGCTAATGTGGCCGATACCGCTATTCAAAATCTTTTGCGTGATTCGCGACCAGCTGCCTACACAAGTAAAGCCGAGCTCACAAGTGAAGGCCTGCAAGTTAAGACTGTAGACAAAGACAAAAACTTGGCAGATCTGATCATCGTTAACGGCTCAAATAGCGATTCTATGGGGCCACTAACCTATACTCTCAAGGGCGATTATTCAGTTAAGCACATCAAAGATGGGCAAACTCGAACTGAGAATGATCAATTTGTTTTGAAGAGCAGCAATTACGATCACTTAGTTATGGGGCAGACTGATCTGCACAATGTTAGCCTAATACGTACTAATGCTGATGGTCATGTCATGCAAAGCTACGCGCCAGCTCAGACAGAAGCTGTCCTTAAAGACAATGGCGATCTAGAAAGAGCACCTAACGGTCAGCCTCTGCGCATAACTACTGAGATTGGTGATGATCCTAATCACCGAGCACTGAGTAATGGTAAATTAGAAACTGAATTTGTTTTGCATGATCCAAAGCTTGGTGATATCAGCATTAATCGCACCAGAACTACCGAGAGCGGTGCTGAGGCCTTCAATGATCGCATGGTTTTGCGCACTCTTGATGGCGAAGTGAAAGGCATTGTTGAGATGGACGTAAAGTTAAAAGGTGGCTCTGGTAGCAATGCTACTGACATTGAGTCAATCGATACCACTGCTAGACCGGTCGCTCTGAAATAGATATTAGCGATTCTGTTTTTTTAGTAACTCGTTAAAGCGCAGATATGATTCCATTTTCGCCTCTTCTCCGCTTGCTCTGGCGTGTTCATGGGCTTCTTGCTCACCTTTTGTGTCGCCAAGTAGATGTCGTACTTCTGCCAGATTCGTCCAAGATCCGCTTGGATCGATACTTAGCGACTTCACGTATGCTGCTTCTGCTTCTTTTAGCCGTTTTTGACTCATTAGTTCTGTGCCCAAGTTATTTAGGGCCATTGCATTTTTTGGGTTAATGGCAAGAGAGTTCTTGTAGGCAGTAACAGCCTCTTCTGATTTTCGTGCGGACGAACAAAAACAGCCGAGGCCAAACCAAGCCTGTGAGTCTTTGATATTTGTGCGCAGTTCACCAATCACCTTGCGCGCATAAGGTCGATTTGCTGGTACTACTTGATCGAGAGATGTGTGTATTGATAATGGCCTTGCCTTTAATTGTTCTTCTATGTGATTTAGGTCGTTGATCGCAGCGTTAGTGCCAACGGCAGTTCCAGCTTGTGTCTGATTTTGTTGCGAGCGCTCTTGCTTAGCGGGTTCTTTGGCGCTAGCCGGCAGCAGTATTAAGCTGAAAATTATTTGAATTATCCCGATTTTGTTTAGTATATCCATGTCGCTATTGTCTCTTTTTAGGTGCGGTCGGTATTTCCGTTTCTGTGTCAGTCGGTATTTTGGCCAGATTCTCTAATGCTGGCCTGCTTGTTCGCTTGGATAATCATTTTTCTAGCACGTCTATTGAAGTGTTCTGCGTGTTGTAATTTTGATTGGGCCTCATAGTATCGAGCCATGCAAAGCAACAATAAGAGAAGGGGGGCCTCATCGCCAACCAGTACTGTGGCCTTGGCGAGGGCGAGTTGATACTCAGACTCGACCGTCTCATATTCTTCCTTGTCAGCTGCTTCTTGCATCTGCTGTAGATGTGAATCAATCGAGTCAGGTTTCATTTTTGTACCTCTTTTGAGTTGACCCTATGTGTTCTTATCCAGCGCGTTAATCATGGTCTTGTAGAAGGCATCGACACTTGGTTGGATGTCGTTGTCTTTGCCCCACTGATTAGAGACTGTCACTGTTTTGGTTTTGACGTCATAATCTCTAACTGACAGCACATGGCTAGCGTGTTGACCATCAGCAAAGCCACCTTTGAAGATAGGATCTGCTCCGTTCACTTCTACTAGAAGGGGCATGCGGTTTTCTTTTTTTGCTACTTCGATAGCCTTGGCTAGCTCTTCGCTGCTTTCTATTTGTACTCGACCGTCAGCGTCTGCCTTGCTGCCTTTGACGAGAATAGAGCCTTCTTCACCGGTATGGCGTTTGATGGCACCAGCAATGTCTTTACTGGTAAGGCCAGGAGATCTAATGGCCTTATCTGAATCACCAAAAGTCATTTCCGAGCCGTCGCGCATTGAATAAAGCCGCTCGCCTCTGTCGTCTTTTGAACGTTCATGCTTTTGGGTGTAGAGCATTGAATTGTGTTCGTCAGTAACTCTTTGAGTTATTTCGTTTACTAAAATGTGATTTAGTACTTGTGTGCCATAGCTGCGCACACCGTCTAAAGGAATAGCTTTCGCTTCTCCGTCGAAGTTGCGAATTGGTTGCATGCTGGCAGTATCTAGTTTGATTACCTTGCCATCGGGAGCAGTGTAGTTTCCAGTTAGGGCTCCTTCGGTTATGGCTGCTGCTGCCTTTGATGGGTGGCCTGTTAGTAATTTTTCTTGCAAAGCGGTAACATTGCAGGTGTCGTAGATACCTTGATCAGATTCAGACGGATGAGCTGCCAAATGCATGAAGTTTTGCGCCAGTAACACTCTATCTTGAGGGCTTACGATTCCTCCTGGTGCGGTTAACAGTTGGTCTACGGCTTGGTAAGTTTTGGCAACTTCTAGAGAAGAAATTTCTCCGCTTTTTTGTCTTGCCTCGAAAGTTTTCATGTTGGCTTTGAAGGCCGCTTGTTCGTTGCCATCGGAAATGAGAAACCCGGCATCGAGAGCTAGATGCTCTCTGCTTTCAGCTACTTTTGTTTGGTTGTGATCACTTGGTATTTTTGATTGATCATTTGACTTAAGTGCTGAGCCGTAAAAGTTGTCGAAATTTATATCTAAGTGGGAGGTGTCAGCACTTTTGATCGTAGCGAGTTTGTCACTACCTCTCAGCGGCTGACCGTTATTGTTGCTCTGGTTGATGTCTTGGTAAAGTGAGACTATGTCAAAGTTTGACGATGACTTTCCTTCTGTTCGCGCCTGTGAAATATCGGAGTCGAAATGTTTTTGCATAGATCTGTTTCTCTGTGGGTGGGGGAGTTCCCATTGACAAAATTATCGTATGCTAGTGCTGTGACCAATTTGTGCCAGTGTATAAAATAGGAAATCGATTTGTTGGAGTCACGCTCTGCTCTAGGGTTTGCAGCGACTGTCCGGCTGCTCTTAGCTCAATTAGTTTTGATGGGCTAATAAGTTTGTTGCGGCCAAACTCTTCTATGGCAGAACGATAGCCGGCTAAAAGTGCTTCTTCTTTTTGGGCAGCGTTGAGATTGAAGTTGAGTGAGCCGAAGCTTTTTACCTCTGGTCGAATGACGATGCCAGCTTCTTGAACAATTTTAGGACTGTGACGTTGAAAATTGCCGCTGAAGAATTGTGCTAAGTAGAATTGTGCTTTTTCTGATGTCGTCATCGCTCCAACTCGAAGACTGGCGATGATTCTGTCTTTTGGAATGTTGAGATGACTGGCCACTAGTTCGGTTGGACATTTACCGAATCTTCCCAAGGCACCGTCGTACAAAGTTCTACCATTGACTACAAGTCCTTCGAATAGACCAGGAATAGCTGAGCTGGCGCGTACCGCATCACCGACAGTGATTGGCTTGTTGGTGACAATGTGCTGCATCCTGTTATCTGGGTATTCAAAAATGCCCTTTTTGCTCATAAATACTTGACTCTTCTCTGTTACGGCCATTGTCCAGAAGCGCTCGGGCCATTCTGGTACGAGTTTATTGGCTTCTATTGCCACCTTGCTGGTGCCATATATGCCGCCTCTGGCTTCAGTCGCCTCGACTTTTGTCTTTGGCATACCTGCTGGAGAATCAATGGTTTCAGCGGTTGTTCGCTTAAAGAACGGTTTCTTGTTTATCAGGGTTGTGGCATCCATTTCTTTGGCTATCTTTAGTATTTGTGCTGATGACAAATCGGCCGCTGCAAACGAAGCTGGCATTGTTCCGCCGCTTACTCCACCGATTGTTCCTAGTTTGATACCAGCTTCTTTGCAGGCCACTACTACGCCACTGCCTGTGAGAAAGGCATGGGAACCACCGCTGCCTAAAACTAAGTGCCAGGGCTGATCGTTTAAGTTTGAGTTGCGGTTGACCTGGGCAATACTCTTCATGCTCGTTTGATCTGATGCCATTGAGTAGGCGTTGAGTTTTTCGGCTCCCTTGCCCAGCGTCAAGCTGGCGCCGCGAAAGGCGCCGTTAGTTAGGCCAAAGCCAAAGGCTGCTGCAGTTGTGCGATCAAACCTTGAGAATTGACCGCTTTGAATTAGACTTGAAGCTTGTTCGCTGGCGGCACCAACTACCGCTCCGGAGAGAAACGCTCCAGCGACGGCCTGTTCTGATTTGAGAATTGCTAGTTTAGTGAGAACTTTAGGACCATGTTCGATGGCGGCAATACTGAACGCCCCTTCCGCTGCCCGCGTCAGTCGAACCGTGGCCGCTTGGCCCGGAATAACTGGTTCGAGCATGCCAATGAGGCCACCGGCTACAATCGGCGCTAAGGCCTTTTCTAGGGCTTTGCCGGGCAGCCGGTGCAACAAGGCGGTGGCGGCAATGAATACAGTTGCGCCCCCTGCCATTTCGCCGGCTAGGCGGGCTTTGCTGTGTTTATCCTCGGGCAGCGGTGGTGTTGTCAGTGCAACTTTTATCGGTTTATCGGTGCTTGTTATAGTTGATGCCATCTCAGAAGCGTTGGCAGAGGCAATTAAACTTGGCAGTGGTGTTAAGGCTTCAGTGATTTGTTTGGCGCCAGCAAGTGGTGCCTGCACGCGCTCGCCGAAGCCAGCTGCGAATTCGCTTAGAGCATCGTTGGTGTTGGCGTATACTTCGTTATTTTGGTAACGAGGGTTGTGCTCACTGATCGGCATTGACTTAATCGCTTGATGGGGGTAACTACGATTGAATTAAGCAATAGTAAGATTTTATTGTGTCGAAGTTGTGGTAGGCAGACTACTCTGCCTGCCACAACTTCGTACTGAGCGGTGTTAAGCAAATTGATTGCTTAGTACTTAGTATCTAGCGAATCGGCCTTGTCACGGTCTTTTTTAGCTTCGGTGAGTTTGCCCCAGGCTTCGTAGGCGCTGGCTCTTTTGCGATAGAGATTGGCCGAGTGTGGTTCTATCTTAATAGCAGCGCTGTAGTCAGCAACGGCACTATCTGGTCGGCAAAGAGTAAGATTGGCTTCAGCCCTCTTTACCAGTGATTTTGCGTCGAATGGGTTAGCGTTTAGGTTGACGTTAGCATCCCGCAACGAGTGCCTTGTGTCTGAGTTGTGGTCTCTATAATCGCACATTGTCTAAACACAGTGCGGCCACTAAGCAAAGCACCATATCGAACAGAAGAACTGGATCTATGCCAAGCATTGCCTTTACCTCTCGGTGCCACCTGCTCCTATACTATGAGCCAATGGTGTCAAATGTGTGGCGATCTCGATCTCGATTTAGTTTTGCCGCAAGGGAAAAGACCTAGTCATTCAAAATGGTGAAACATCATAGCGCCGTGGGAACCAGGAGGTACCACTACCTCTAGCTTGTTCTGGCACTAGGTGTGGCAGGCGCACAGCATCGTAGTCAATCAAGTAGAGCTGTCTGGTTCTTTCGTCGTAGCCAAGCTGATTTCTACCATGGGCTTTGAAGTCGTTATCCCAGAATTTGAATTTTGCGTCTTGTTCAATCAGGGCATCAAATAATTTTACGTCTTTTGCTGCAACAGGCGAAACCAGCCGCTTCTGAACGAAATACGTAACGAGTGCTTCGGGCAAATCTATGGTTTGTGGCTTTTGCAAAATCGGTGCATCTATTTGTCTCATGCCATCTTTTGTCCAGATTTCTCTGGAGCCCCAAGATGGGTCCCATCCTCTATCAGTGATTTTGAGAATACTTCTGTTTGGCAGTTCAAAAGCGATACTATCGGCGCCACCATTGAAATATCTGGCTGGCGTTTTGAAGTGTCTCATCGCTTTGGCCATGGCTACTTTGTCGTGAGTATCCTCAAAGTGTTTTGGTGTTTCTGGCCCAAGTAATAGTTCGCTTACTGTTTTGTCTCCCAGTTTAACTGGTGCCAATTGATTGGGCTTGAGGCCCGTGGGAAGGAAATCGGAAAAACGCAGACGGCCGCCGGTCTCTTGGGTGAGCCAGAGGCTTTGAGCCGATGGAATAATATGTTTGGCTTGCAAGTCGAGAGGCAAGGTTTTGGGGTTGCATGTGGCAATCAAGTCAGCTTTTGCAGCAAGGGCAGTGCTGATAGCGGTGTTATTGTCTGTGTGTTGAACCAGAAGTCTTTGTACAGGTCCAAATTGGCCGTCTGCTTTGACTTCACGCACTCGGGTCAGTGCTGCTGCTTGGCTGGAATTGGTCATCATTTCAGCAATTGATAGTGTGCTGCCGACTATTTGATATTCGCGGGCTGTCGAGTTGGGGAAGTTTCGCGTTAGTGCGTAATTCTGAGCTTCTAATCGTTTTGGCAGTTCGCTTGTAGCGTCAGCCATTTTATTACTCTGCGGGGCTAAGGCCTGGTTCTCTTTTGTCTGACTAAGTCTGGCGTATCTGCCGCCGATCGCTGCACCGACCATATTGGTTGTGGCGCTGGCTAGAACATGAGTAGTGAACTGGCCTGGTTCAAACACGCCTGCTTTGCTCTGGCGGATAATTTCATCGGTGCTTCCTTTTGAGGCACCAAAAATACCGCCGGTGGCCACTAGGGCAAACATCTTATTCTCTGTGGCCGCGCCACCGGATAGTTTCATTTTGCCAAGAACGCCTCTGGCGATTACTAGTGAAGCTACTTCACTGGCAAGTGCGCTGGTATTGGTTGAAGCTTCAAGTGTGCGCTCAGCTCCTAAGAGAGCGCTGTAATTACCGCTGTTATCTAAGTATGTGCTTCTGGTCAGGGCCGTTTCTGAAACACGTGAAAGAACTCCCAGACCAACCGCAGTGCTGGCCACGCCCCAGTTATGCTTAGCAGCATAGCCAAATGAGGCTTTGAGACCGACCCCTTTGGTCACGGCTAGGCCTATATCAGCCACTTGTTCGTTGAACGAACTGTTTGAACCAGGTTTGTAGGCATCTAGAGCGGCTGTTCCAGCAGTTACGGCATAGCCAACTTTACCGGGCAAGAAGAGGCCAATTGATTGCACTAGGCCCGTGCCGTACATGCTAATTTGAGCGGCGCTGTCTAAGGCTTTTTTGTCTGCTTCGATGACGGCTTTGGCATCTCTGGCCAATTCTTGAGCGCCTTGGATATTTCCAGATTTTGTCTGTTGGGCAATGTTTTCGGCGAGCTGCTCTACTTTTTTGCCGCTGGCGTGGCTGCCGTGCCAAAATTCAGTGGCAGAGGTAAGAGCTTTGCCAATCAATCCGGTTTGGGCAGCTTGTTCTTTGTGCATCTGCAACTCAAGACGCAAGGCCTCAAGCGCCGGGTTCTGTTCTGATGCAGTGTGGTGATTCTGCTTGTCGTTGCCGTGGTTTTCTATTGGCATCAAAAACCTGTTCAGATTTATCTATATAAGCAATTTATGATCTATTGCCCCGGTTAACAATGGGGCTTCTCCCATGGCTGAGGAGAATTCACGTATGGTTAGCAAGAGTTGGCAGCCTTTTGGACCGTTCTTCATTCGCCGGTTGTGTGAATTAGGCTTGGTGGTGTGATCGATGTTCTCACTGAAAGTGTCCAGTTGTTTTGCGCAAAGGGTAGATTGTGTTGTCTATCGTCCCGACTGGACTTATACTGTTGCTATAGGGGTAAAAAGTATGGCTCAGCGCAAACCAGAAGAACAAACTACCTTCGATCAGGTACTCAAATTAGTTGAAAATCTCACGCCTGAGGCGCAAGAGCAGCTAGTTGACCAAATGAAGCTTCAATTGCTGCGTCGTGAACTTGGTAAGGCCGAAGGGCAGCTGCGGTGTGGCGAAGGAATACCGGCCGAAGAGGCGTTTGCCCAGCTTGAAGAACGATACAAGCGCAGAAAGGCCGGTAAGTGAAGGTCATACTCTCGCCTGATGCCTTTGCTGATCTACAGGAGATTGGCGATTACATTGGACAGGACAGCCTTGATGCGGCGTCTTCTTTTGTTGCTCGACTTAAGGCTCGCTGCCTTGAATTGGGCACATTCCCGAATGCATGACGAAAGCGCGAGGAAATTCGACAAGGCTGTCGCAGCGTGGTCCAAGACGACTATGTTATCTTTTATCAGGTATATGAGAATGCTGTGGAAATCTTGCGTATCATTCATGGTAAGCGTGACCTCGGCAAAGCGTTGAATAACTGAGTCAGTCAATACCCAGAGGGGGCTGTGGCGATTCTAAGCGTAGTCTGACTGAACTCAAACACTTGGCTGGCATATAGTGCCCGGAAAAGGTCATCTTTTTGGCTTCTTAATTAGTGGACCGGTCTATTAGCTGGGCCTGAAAAAATAATATCTGCGGTTAGGAAGCCTGGTTCTGATATTTAATCTAGGGGGTCACTGCTTTTGAGATTAACAGAAGCTTGTGCACCGCTCCATTTCAGTCATCCGCAGGGGATGGTCGAATGAAGGGTGCACAAAAATTGCCAGTGCCGAGCAAACATAGAACAAACAGCTAGTTCACACTAACTGATTGCTACGACCTTGATTCTGATTGGTTTAGGTTTCACCGCAGTGGCTTTAGTAGTAGCTTCACCCAAGGTTGGGTTGCGCAGGCCGTTTGAGCCATCAGGGTAAGGATGAATTTTAGCCATAGATTTTTCTTCCATGGGGGCTGTGATCACAGTAAGATCCGCGCGAGTTAGCTCCCATGGGGTGCGTTTGCCGAGCGAATTGAGAATCATGATCAATTCATGCTGTAGTCCTTTGTTGTAGTTGCCTACTTTGACATATTTGTCTCTTGGGTCAAGACCGCGACGCCGACGTGGATCTTGTGTTGTGATGCCGGCTGGGCACTGGTTTGTGTGGCAGCGCATAGCCATGATGCAGCCTTCAGCAAGCAAGTTGCCACGGCCAATATTGACCATGTCTGCTCCCATTGCTATGGCGATGACAACATCGGCACTTGTGGCTATTTGACCGGAGGCGATTATAGTTATGTCATCGCGTAAGTCATATTGGCGCAATATATTGTCTACCATTGGTATGGCGTGCAATATGGGCAGGCCCATGTGATCGGCTAGCGCCAGTGGTGCTGCACCAGTTCCACCTTCGCCACCATCAATGGTGATGAAATCTGGTCCTTCTCCGGTTCTCTTTATGTGTTCAGCCAGCTGCTTAATCGAGTCTTCTTGACCGACTACGATTTTGATTCCCACTGGTTTTCCAATTTCCTCCTGTAAGAAGTTAGCGAAACTGCAGCATGATGGCCAATCGTGAAATTCATCCCAGGTATTGGGTGAATAGCAGTCTTCTCCCATGGGAATGCCACGCCATTTAGCTATTTCAGCTGTGATTTTCTCTTTTGGTAATTTTCCGCCTTGACCAGGTTTAGCACCTTGCGCCAGTTTCAGTTCAATGGCGACAATTTGATCACTGGCGGCCACTTTCTTCAGTTTCTCCAGATCCAACATCGTAAAAGGCTCATCAGGAGCGTGACCAGCCAAAGTGTAGAAACTGCGCATCAGTTTCTCTGCTATTGCTCTGGTGGTTGACTTGCGAAAGCCAAACTTGGCCGAGCCTAGTTGTATGATGATGCGACCACCGCCGACATATTTAACAGCCGGTGCGCTGCCAGTTTTTATTTTGCCAAAACTGAGAAATGAGCCAATTTTTCTCAGTCGATAACGCAGCACCTCAATAATAGGAGGAGTGATTTTCACTCCATGGGTGTGGAAAGGAGTCAGGCCACCTTCACCAGTGACTATGTGAATGTTGGCCATATTAGCACCGCTAGAAAGGGCCATTACAGCTTCTTCTGATAGTGCACCGAAGCTCATGCCGCTGATGTTTATGGGCCAAGGGCAGCTATAGGGAATCCGCCTTTTTGAACCAATGATCAACGGTGGCAATGTGTCTCCCCGTTCGCTCTCAGAAACCGGAAAGCTAGACGGCAGCATATGAATTTGGCCAACACCGCGATAATCGCGTTGTGTACCAAAGCCGATGCTGTTGTTAAGCTTCTTGGCCATGCGGTAAACATAACGCCTGGTGATGCGGTTGTAGGGCTTTTCTTCGCTGTCAGACATAAACCAATATTGACGAAGTTCATCGCCAATTAATTCAAAGCCATAGCGCAACCAACCAATTAAGGGATAGTTATGCGGTATGGCATGAGTATGCTGAATGAATGAATCGTGCACAGCTACCAGCGAAAGGAAGGTCAGAAGTGCGTAGACCAGACCAGCCATGGGGCTGGTAAAGTGCCAACCCAGCCACCAGGTAAGAAAAGTAGGAGCTAAGGCGAGCGGTAAAAAAGGGCTTTGTTTTTGCCCAAATTCAACTGTTGCGATTAGCAAAGGTAGCGCCAATAGGCCCGAGACTAGACCTATCTCTAAGCCACCAAAGTAGCAACCGAGAGTAGCGGCTAGAATAGTGACACTAGCAATGGCGTGCTTGTGGTGTGTTAAATCTCTAATGCCAACAGCGACGAAGGCACCGACGATGGTGAAGGCGATGGCAGATGGCTGACCGCCTAAGGTCCACCCTGCCAGCCCACCAACGAGGGCTAAAAACGCTGTAAATAATACCCATAACATGTTAGTTCCCGTGATCGGCGCCTATTGCTAGGCGCACATAAAGTTGTTGATAAAAATTACTACACGTAGGCCTTGGCCAACGTTCTGCACTAGTAAGTGCTTAGTGTCGAGCTGTTGTTGAGACTACTTACGTTAGCCTCCTAGTGCTTTGTTGTGCGTGTGACCCAGCTCTTTGTTTAACCGAGCAATGGCGGCATCAAGCTGAATGTCAGTTGTTTGATCTTGCGGCATAAGCACAGAGACATCTGGGTCTATGCCATGTTCGTGAACATCGTTACCTGCTGGTGTCAGGTACTTGAGCGCAGTCAGGCTCATCAGCCCACCAATCGGACCAGGTCGTGATTTGTAGCCAACGCCTTTGCCAAAACTGGTGACACCAAAAACGATACCGCGATGGTTGTCTTTTAGTGCCCCAAGTGTAATTTCAGCGGCACTGGCTGACGAGCCATTGGCCAGAATAACCAGCGGTAGTTTGCGCAAAACCTTCACTGTGTCAGCGTCGATTGCTTTTCCTTTGGCTACGATTTGATCGGCCTTTTCGCCCATAATTTGATTGACAGGCTTGCCTCGCACTAACGATTGTGTAACTATCTGGCTTTCATCAAGAAACAGTGATGAGAATTTTGTGGCTGCTGGTAATTCTCCCCCAAGATTGTTTCTCAAATCGAGCACCATGCCTTTCACCTCACCACCAGCCTGAGTGGATAGCTCGACGAATTTGTCGACGAACTGAGAGATATAGGCCTCGCCAGCAAACGATGGCATGCGCATGTAGATGATATTGCCAGGCAATAGTCGACCTTCCACTACCGGGGTAGGAACTGGAGCAAGTGTGAGTGACACTTCGTACTGACTGCCATCTACAGCCGATAGAGCCGTGACAAGTAGTGTGTCACCGCTATGGCCGCGTAGCAAAGTATCAACTTGCTCGCGGCTAAGCGCATCAATCGCAACTTTGTTCAGGCAAATTACAGAGTCACGTTCGCGCAGGGCTGTGCCATAAGCGGCGCTGCCATAGTGGATGACATCTAACTGATAGTGGGCACCACGGCGATAAAGCATCAGCCCACCGATGACCAGCCCTTGTTTTTGAATGGCGGCTTGATCGCGCATTTCTTTGGCTGTTATGTAGTTTGTCCACTTATCACCGGTGGCTTCAGCTAGGTACTTCAGTGCCAATTGGATGTCGTCTATTGTTCCTAGTTTGTCATCGTAGGCATGCTCAAGTGTTTGCCAATCTTTGAGACGAGTGGGGTCGTAATATTGGTCGCGGATGAACTCCCACATGCTGTGATACATAATCTGGTAGCCGTCTGAGGGCGCTGCTCCTGAGAAGCTAGGGTGGGAAGGAGCCGGAGGCGGTTGTGCTGTGCAAGTGGCTGGTTCAGCAGTGGCTGCTCCAGCAAAAAAGCATACGACCAGTGCCAGACAGGCACTTAGTCGGGTAAATTTGTTCATGGTTAACTCCATGTTTAAGGGTTAAGTTTAAGGGTTGAGTCTAAGGGAAAATATCAAGTGTCTCTTCGTGAGCGTAGACAACATCGCCGACTGCGTTGAGCACTGGTTCTAAGAGATGGGTTTCGTCTTGGCCGACAACGTCGATAAGGGTATTGAGCAGACCGTAAAGCTGGTCTTCAGAAAGAGAGAGCACAACCGCTATACGCTTTGGTTCCATATCCACAACAGTATCAACAGCAGCTGCTTTGACGGGTTTAACTGTTTTGAGTGAAAGGCCATATTGCGGGCCGACTTTGCCATTTTTGATAGCGCGCCAGGCTACAGCTAGTGTTATAACTGCAACGAAAACGAGTAAAACAATGGCGCTTGGTTCTAAGTGAGTAGGCATAATTTGTTCCTAGGTTTTTGAATGTTTAAAGACTGCTTTATTTGCTTGCGCCAGCCAGTTGTTCATGCGACCAGCGTGCTTGGGGGCGATGGCTTCGACCAATTTCTGCTACTTGCTCAATTGCTGTATCGGCATCATAAATTACTTGCCATTCGTCGAATCGCCCCACTGTGTTGGCTGGGCGAATTTTGATCTGGCCTTCGTATATGCGCATTTGTACCAGTGGTAGATAGAAGTCTAGACGAACGAGCTGAGACAATTGATCGGCCAATGCCTCTTGAGCTGGTTTGAAAATATCATCAGCACCTAGGCGTTTTACAAAACCATGAGGAACTGATAAAGACATGCCGAAGTTAGGTATCAGCGAAAGTGGCATAAACTCGCTGGCGATTGCTGTTTTGAGGCTTTCAGCAAAAGCGTCAACCTGACTTGAATTAAGAGGCGCATCGAAGTCGCGGCAGAGAGCCTCTGTCCAGAAGACAGTAGCTGCACAAATGATAGGTAATCTGGTTGTAGCTTCTATCGCTATAGCTTTGGCCGTTTTCGCGTTCTTCGCCTCAAGGCGACCTCGTAAATATTGGTCGACCCCAGAGGCCAGGAATACGATAAACATAAACAGTGCAAAACCTAGTACCGATGTATAACTGGCTTTGTCTGGAACTATGTAGGCCGTAATCATCAGCGCCAGCAAGTATTCGCTGGTGCCAAAAACAACTGAAGCAATTTTGGTAAAGACACTGTTCTCGCCTATTGAAAGAAGGCCAGTCAAGAAACTCAGCACGAATTCGCCAGTGACTATAGTGACAAAAGCTACGGCAAGAAGCAAGAACCATGCCGATCCTTGAATTGTAATGTCGAGTGTGGCAGTTGTAGGAATGGCATATAAGAGAGCCATTGCTACTGCATATACGCTTATTGAAACAAGCAAACTTTTTGTTGAGAATGCAGATTTTGAAAATGGAATTTTCATTGTTTGTTTCCTAAGGTTTTTATTGAGTTAAAGAATCAGTTACTGCCACAGCTGTTCGACAGTTTTCAGTCCAGCCGGCAATCCAGTCTTTGACCAATGTGTCCCCAGTAGCGATGCATTCTTGTGCCAAAGTTTTAGCTCGAATGGCGGGCAATATGCTAACTAAGCCAAGCACTCTGATTAGGGCAGCTGCCACCACCGCAATCGCAGCGATCACGATTACTCCATATACAGCAAGAGTGCCAATACAGCCCAGTACAATAACCCTGCACAGTAAGGATGCGGGTCTGGTTGGCAGTTTAGTAACACTAGGTGTTAATTTCGTTTCCATAAGTTTTCCCTCTATTAAATTGGTTAGGTGAAACTACTGCTTATTAGGCTAATTGCCGAGCAGTTCGACTATTTCGATTCCAGCTATGATGCCGATGGCAAGCAGCCAACCGCTATATTTCATTGATCGCGTCAAGTACCATCCGCCACTGAAGCCAATAGCCAAAGCTGCATAAGTGACCACTCCAACTACTATATCGGTGGGAGGAGTCATACCCAGGGCGATTAGGCCAGCAGCAAACAGTGCCCAGCCAGAACCTTGGCGAGGACTTGTGGCATACCAGAGATAGGCGAAGCCGAAGGCGATAGCCACGGCGACAAAGCTTACGAGTAAAGAGATTGTTGGTGTCATTTGTGATTCCTCAAAAGAGTGAATGAATTAGCTTTCAGCGCCATCGTGGTGCTGAAAGCCGGTAAAGGTTGAAGCGATGCAGCCACTTTGAATGGTGGCAAGTTAAGAACCTAAGTTCTAGTTCTTGCAATTGCCTCTCAGTGAAGGACGAATTCCTTGCCAATATGCTGCATTGACATACTGTTCAAACGTGCTTTGTGCTACCCACCAGTCAATAAATTGCTGGTTCCAGTCGATCATTTCATCGACTGACATTTCTGCGACGCCCGGTACTATGAACAAGATTGTGCAGCGATCAATGATGTCATCGGCATCTGGATCAATAGAGAGATCAATCCAGTATCTGGTGATTTCGGGATACTGCGTGGAAACTGCATCTAAAGATGCCTGTGCTGCTTCTTTCATGACGGGATATTGCTGCAAGAGACTAGCCAGTTTCCTTTTGGACACTGTTTTGTCTTCTTTCTGCCAGAGACCATCACGAGATGCACAATCCAGTTGTTCTATATCAATAGACATCAGTGCTTCCTCTCGTTTAAGTTAAATTGTGCCGCTGACTTTGAACGAGTTTTGTGGAAAGTCCTCTTCTTGCGATATTTGCGGGGTACCGCAGCGGATGTTCAGCCATTTGTCGGGGCCATACTTCTGGCAGAGCCAGGAAACAGTATTGGCCGAGGCTTTTTGCATAGTGCCTCGAAGACAAGACTCTTCCCCGCAGCTCCAGCCTTCGAGCGTTAGCTCATTGATGCGGCTGCGGGCAGCAAGTTTGGCCTGTTCAACTGTGTGAGCGACAATGGCAGTTTCAGAGGTCCAGAGTTTGGTGCGCTCACGCAGAAAGAAAGGACCATTGTCAGAAAGTGTCTGCCCGGGCAAAGTTCCAGTCAGTTTTTGTATGCGCTGACGAGCTTTGTGCAAGTGCTTCTGGGCAAGGAGCTGCCTGGTTTTCTGCAACCGTCGCTTTGAACTTTTCTGTTGGTTGAACTCTTGAAAGAGCTTCCAGTCGATACCTAATCCTAAGCCACTGGGGCGCAAGACAACTACGTCGTCATAGTGACTAGCCACCTCAAACACTTCGAGGAAGCCTGAGACCACAGCCAGACGGCCATAAAGCCTTTGTCGGTCAGAAATAGACTCGATAGTGCCGACAATTGCTAGGCCAGCGCCACCAGCGGTAGTGCTTTGGTTGTTGTAGTTGAAATTGCTTAGGTGCACTTCTATACAGCCAGGATAGAGCGATTCAATCACACTGATGCGCTCAGCATTGATAGCAAAGCTAGTGTGAGTACTGAAGGCACTGCTGTTGAAATACTGTTTCATAATAATCTCCGAACAAAAACGTTGAAATGCTAGATTCTTGGTTTGAGCAATAGCGAGCCCAGAAGAGAGCCGCCGGTGACGCAGAGCGACCAGGCGCCAATTAGTGGCCAAGCTAATTCTTTTGCTACTGTCACAAGTGCTATGCCGAATACAGACGAAATTGCTGTCAATATCAAAGCCCAAACACAGATGTGAAGGCGCTCAAGACTGAAGCTCCAGGCTGTTATCAAAGCCAAAAGCCCTGTCCAGGCAAAGAACAATGCCAATGGCACATGCTCATCGGTGGTTGGTGAATCAATAATTCCGATGTAGATACTGCTAGTAACACCAGCAAGAAACAAGCTGGCTCCGAGTACTGTTAAAGCTTTCCTGCTAGTTATGCTCTTTTTGATCATAATTTTGCTCCTTAGTAAGTAGGTTGTGCCGCCACATCCGTTGTGGTGGCGGTTTTATTTCTTGGCTGAAGACACTAGTTAAGTCTTTCAGCTGGAAGAATGATTTCTTTGACGCCTTCAAATTGCTTGCTGACCATGTAGGCCGCTGCATATTCATTGGCGCTGACTGAAATCACTTTGTGTATTTTTGAACCAACGAAGTGAATGGCCGTGGCTTCGTCGATGGCGTAGCCATTGGCAAGCTCTTGCGATTCAACCATGGCTTGGTAGGTTTCTTGCCGGCCGCTTTCGCCATCATAGTGAGGGCAGCAGCTGCCTTTGAGAATGCCTAAGCATTTGAGGCTGGTATAAGATTCAGCGTATGAGTCGGTGAGACAGCTGTCGAACCAACAGATACCACCGGCGCTTGATCCTGCAAGGACAATACCTAGTTTCCAGGCTTGGTGTAGCAATTTGTCTATGCCATATGCGCGCCAGACTGCCAGCATACTCTTGGTATTACCGCCACCAACAAAGATGATGTCTTGGCTGAGCAATAGAGTTTTTAGATCTGGTGGTGTCCTGGCAAATAGATTGAGAAAGGTAAGACTACAGGGTTTCTTTAACATGTTCCAGCTATTGTAGAAGAAGTCTTCTGAGCTTTTGGCGTCACCAGTGGCTGTGTTGATAACGAGAATGCGTTGAGTCTTTCTGTTTGGCTGCAGATTGAATAAATATTCTAGTATTCGCTCTTGACCGCAGCCTGACGGTACTTTGCTTAGCGAGCCACCAATGGCAACGATGTGGCGCTGCTTGCTGGGAACGTTCTTGGTTCGCACGTTAGTTTGATTGTTTGTCATATACTGCTCCAGTTTTTCAAGATTTTGAAGTTAAGACTTACCTAGCTTGCTGTGACTTTTCGAATAAACGAAGTAGACAATCAGGCCAAGCACCATCCAGACTGTAAAGCGTAGCCATGTGGTACTGGGCATGGTGCACATCAGCATAAAGCTCATTAGTGCGCCCATTACAGGTACATAGGGGTAACCCGGGCAGCGGAAGCCGCGAGGGTGATTGGGCTCTTTGTGGCGCAGCACCATTACTCCGATACAGACGATGATGAAAGCAAATAATGTGCCGATGCTTGTTAGTTGTGAAAGCTCATCAATGGGCAGCAAACCTGCTGTTACTGCTACGAAAATACCGCATACCACAATTGACCACGTGGGGGTTTGGAATTTTGGGGAGAGCTTGCTAAAGATTGGCGTCACCAGCCCATCTTTACTCATTCTCATGATGATGCGTGATTGGGCAAAGAGCGTGACTATCAATACTGATGTCAGACCAGCAACGATACCGACAGAAATCAGCGGGCTGGCCCAGGCGAAGCCGATATGGTCCAGTACTTTGACCATCGGTGCTCCTTCGCCCTCACCGCCAAGCGCAGTGTATGACATGGCTCCAGTCATTATTGCGGCTACCAGCAGATAGAGAATGGTGCAGATCACCAATGAGCCAATTACACCTTTGGGCACATCTTTTTGCGGATCTTGGCATTCTTCTGCCATTGTTGTCACGGCGTCAAAGCCGATAAAGGCAAAGAAAACCACACCGGCCCCAGTAAGAACACCAGACCAGCCAAAAGGCAAGAATGGTGTGTAGTTGGCAGTGTCGATATGAAAGGCGCCAACGGCGATGAAAAAGGCGACGATGAGGAGTTTGACTACAACAAAAATTGAGGTCATCTGGGCCGTGTGTTTAACGCCCTTAATTAGCCAATAGTTGAGGCAGATGATAATAAGAATAGCAGGCAAGTTAATGCTGGTTATGCCATTGATGCTATCGACGGAGGCTGTTGCAATTGAGTGCGGGAGGGTTACGCCAAAGCCTCGCAGTAGGCTCTGAAAGTAGTCGCTCCAGCCTGAGGCAACGGTACTAGCTCCCACTGCATATTCGAGCAATAAATCCCAGCCGATGATCCAGGCGAAAATTTCACCAAGGGTGGCGTAGGCATAGGTGTATGCGCTTCCAGCCACTGGAATCATGGAGGCGAACTCTGCATAGGCAAAACTGACAAAGCCGCAAGCCAGGCTGGCGAGAACGAATGAGATGATGATACCGGGACCGGCATTGGCATGTGCAGCGGCACCGATCAAGACAAAGATGCCGGTGCCAATAATAGCTGCAACACCGGCGCTAAGAATGTCTCTGGCTGTTAAAACACGATTGAGGCGATGACCTTCGGCGTGTTCAGCGTCTCCTTGGGTTTTGATGGAATCAAGGGTTTTACGCCTGAGTAAACTGGCGAATAGTTTTTCCATATTCGTACCTGTAGTAAATTTCGGTTGATTGAAATTGGTTGATTGAGTGATTGCTGGTTTCGGTTTATGGACTTGCCGTTAGTATTTCTTGCAACCGCTCCAGGCGTTGCCCAAGGGTGCCGTAGAGGTTTTGGTAGTCTTCTAGGCTTAACCTGATTACTTCGTAAGCTTCTTCTGCCCCATAGATTTCGGGAATCGCCACTACCGGTTTTTTCGGCTTACTTTCGTTGGTTAAGCTTCGTTTGTAGCTCAAGAAGTAATGTTCGAGCCGATCTATCACTTTCTCTGGCAATTGACTAATGTCTTCGATTTTGCCAAACGTAAGGTCGTCTTTGAGCACGGCGATGATTTTGTCATCTGCTTGTTTATTGTCGATCATGCGCAGCCCACCGATTGGTCTAGCTGTGACAAACAAGTCACCATGACCAAAAACCGAATCGGTGATAACACAGATGTCTAGCGGGTCACCGTCACCAACAATGCCTCGGCGCTTGGTGCGTTGAGAACATCGCTTGGCCACAAGATCACCACAATAGGTTCGGGGAATGAACCCATATAGAGTGGGACAGCTTGATGAATAAAGCAGCGGTCGATCGACGTGTAAATGGCCTGTGGCCTTGTCTAGTTCCAGTTTCATTTTGTCACTTGGAACCATTTCTATATATGCCTTGATCATGCGGATATCCACAAGGTGTGGCGATACTCCGTGCCAAGGGTGTGATTTTGGGAGCATAGCTAAGAGCTCCGCAAATTCTTGTGATACCATTTTGTACCTCCTATAAGTTTATGGGTTTAGTTGTCGTATTCGTCGTTGATTTCACCGACTAAGCGCTCGAGCAGGTCTTCTAAGGTGATGATGCCGACCGATACTTTCGTTTCTGGGTCATCCATCACTAGAGCCATTGGCATACGGCGAATTAAGAACCAGTGCAAGAGGCTACTTGCTCGCATTCCGGCCGTAACTCTCAAGATTGAGCGTTGATGATCGGCAAGCTTAAAGTCTTGGGCTAGGCTGCCTAACTTAGCTTCTAAAGGCAAGCTGTTGAATTTGGTTTCAATTACATCAAACAGGTCTTTGGTCGAAAGTAAGCCAATTACATTTGTTCTCTCGCCCGCATAGATTGGCAGCCGGCTGTGTTTCGAGTCGTTGGCTAGTTCTAGCACTGTTTTGAATGATGTGTTTTGTTCGACCATATCTACTTTGTCTAGCGGGCGCATTAACTCGCCGACGCTGAGATCTTGTAGGTCTAGTGCCTTCTGCAAAACTTCGGTAATGGTGCGATCCAGTTCACCGGCCTCAAGGCTGCCGTCAATAATCATCGACAGTTCATCTGCTGAATGAACCGGTTCATGGTTCGCTGTCTTGCTTACGCCAATAGCTCGCAGTACAAGTTTTGCCAAGCGAGTAAAGATCCAGATCAGCGGAATTGTAATCTGACGATAAAGCAAGAATGGCCTAGCGAATAGCAACAGCAGCCGTTCTGGAAAGCGCAGAGCAATGCCTTTGGGCACTTGTTCACCGAGCACCACATGAAGCAGTGACAAGAGAATGAACGAGAGTGCTAGAGCAAGCCCCGAGAAGAAAGATGGTGGTACGAAAGATAAGTCAATTTCTGTTGGTAGTAACGATGCTGCCCTGGTTAAAAGCTCGTGAATGGCTGGTTCACCGATCCAGCCTAAGACCAAACTCGCTAATGTTATGCCGACTTGCGCACCAGAAATGGTTTCATCCATGTCATGTTGCAAGCGACTGATTATTTTGGCCGAGCCTACGCCATTATCAATTAACTCTTGTACTCGACTGCGTCGCATAGACACTAAGGCGAATTCGAAGGCGACAAAAAGTCCGTTGATTGCCACTGCGAGAACAAGAAAGAGCAGGTAAAGTAATAGAGTATTAGTACTCATAAGATCCTTTGCATAACTATCTAAAAGAGAGGCAACTTGTTAGTTGCCCGTGTCTAAGCGGTTTACTGCAATTATTTGGCACTTCCGCTGAAGAGCGTGAATAGAAGGCCAATGGCGCCGGTAATCAAAACTACAGTGGTGCCAGCGGCTGCAACAGAACCATAACTGAAGACAGCGATTGTGGTTACCACCAAGGCGACACCTATTTTAATGGGCACCATGAAAGTAATGCTGCCAGCAGCAATCAGTAACAGTTTGAGAACTTGTGTGCCTGAATCTGTGCCTGTAACGTGGCTGTGGACTGCGTTGGCAAATAAGCCAATGAAGTTACCAATCATTGATATTCCTACGGCCAATACGATTAAGCCAAGGAAAGCAGGAAGTTGTGAAAAGTCGATGTACATTTGAGACTCCGAATTTGTGAAAGTGAGTGGTTGTAGTGTTAGTAGGCTTGAATTAGAAGTCTCTACCGGTTTTGTATTGCACTTGGCTAGCGACAATGGCACCGGCGATCATTGCCCCGACCATGGCTATGGTGAAGGCTAGATCGCGGTTCTCTATATTGCTGGCTACTAGCGCTGTAACCATTACCCAAAGCGAGGCTACAGCAGCAAAGACTTTGGCTAAGTGTGTTTCCCCGCACCAAGCAAGGTTAATGGCGATTCCCCACACTATGAGCAAGACGCCAATTATTGCCAGGTCAAACTGGGAGTTTAAGGCAGCAGCTACAGTTGTAGTTGCTCCCAGAGCTGCCAGGATGAATGAGTTTTTTGCAGTTATTAATTTCATGTTTTTATGCGTGATATCCGCTCTGTGTCTGAACTGTTCCTGTCAGCGAGCAGAGCGAGTTAGTGTGAGCAAGAGCGTCCAGCGCTTGCGTGTTAGTTCAGTATTCGCTGGGCCTGTG
>CALROJ020000031.1:0-72748 GCA_943369735.1 bacterium Ga0077546 | reverse complement strand
GACCGAACTGACCCATAAGGACAAACCTTCCCGAATTATGCCAAGTTAAATGACATGGGCAAAACCGACAACCTTTTGAATAGCAAGGGTTTACACGGTTTGCGTGCATCGCTACTTTTCATTATTCGAAACTTGGCATTAGGAACATTCTGTTTTATCGATCATCCGCATGGCTTAGAATGCCTACTGCGTGCTGATCTTCAGACCTAATTTTTCAGCGTTCAATGGTCGGTAATTGAAATGATCGTTCACTTCTCTTGGCCCAGCCGCAGCCCAGGGCTACAACTCTCTCTCTCTCTTGTGAGTGAGTCACCGTAAGATGTAGAACTGGTCAGGTTTTTCATAGCAGACCGAGCTAGCTAGAACCAAAGAATAAGTAGAAATGTAAATGTGGCTAATGGCTCATAAACATAGTCCTAGTGCTGTTTCCAATAGGACATTCTGAGCCGTAACTTATTAAGCTGGCTAATGAAGTGTTCGTTACGATGGCTCGCCAAGCGCTCCTTTGGATGTAATGGTTAACGGATTATATACGGCTTTAGCTAATGTTAGTGTGCTTAGAATGGCTCTGGAAGCCAAGGTACGCTAGCTGAATAACGGCTTTCTGAGTAACTATGATGAAACGAACTGTTAACTGAAGCCGTTTCTTGGCAAGATGGCAATTCGTTGTTCAGCCACCAGGGCGCACTATTTGAAGACTGCTGAAAGGCATAATGCATGTTTGATCTACAAAAGGATGCTTGGCTGTCAGGTAGTGAAATTTTGCATGTGCCACTTCTATAGTTAGGAGCAATTTTCTTTCACCACACCACATGAGCTTTTTTCCGAACCCCTGAACCCACAACCCAAATAATTGATTCGCATTACTGGCATCACCGGTAAGTTTGAACTCCTCTTATTCCTCGGTGCTGGCTATTCTTCGGGTCAGTATCAACTGATGTACTTCGGTGCTCTATATGTTGGTTTGGGTGAAGTAATTGCGCGGGTAGGTACTGAATTGTCAGTAATTAGCGAGAAGACCTTTTGTGAAAGCTGGCTCATCGAGCCAATTGCGCACTAATAAAGGTTGGATCGTGAACGCTTGCTCGCATCGCACTGTCTCATCGAAGTGGGCGATTTTCGTTCTGCTTGTTTGAGTTGTGCCTCAAATCTAAATTGACCGCAGAGGAGCACAAGCACTCCCGGTCAGCGAGTCACAATTTTGGCACAAATCGACCTTTGAATAAGCGCATTGTGTGCTCAGTAAAGCTTGTCAGTGTTGAGTATCAACTCGTTCGATGGCGGCTGAATATTTCGAAATCGGATGTATGGCAGAACTAACAGCACGCTTAGCAACCGGCTTTGCTGCTTCTCTGTGTCGGTCGAAAGCTACATCGTCGGGGCCGCCCAATCATGTTGCGTTGCACTGATTGGGCTAAGTGTCCCCGCAGACCTTAACTACACGCCTGAGATTTTCAGGCAACCAAAAACCTTGCAAATAAAGGAAACAAAAATGAACGCTCAAATGGTGGACTTAATGTCCCTATACAACGACAAAACAAAAGAAGTTGTTGTTCCGAAAGGAATCTCTGCTTCATACGACAGTTCAAAAGGACCGTGCATACTCCGTGGTAACTTGGAAAACCATGGCACAATCACTGTTACAGGCCCGAAGAAAAGCAGCCAGGTGATCATCGCCGCCGAAATCATCAATGATGGTGCTTTTGTCTGCCAAGTTGAATCATTGTCACTCTGTACATCAACGGTGCAAAATACCGGCGACATCAAGGCAGAAAACAGCCTCGACTTTAAATCTACAGGTGGAAAACTTTCTATTGATGGCTCCGGCAGCGTAACCGCTTCTCAAGCGATCACCTTCTCCTGCCCGCTCGGAATTACAGTCAAGGACGGAAGCTTTGAGTCTTCTTCGCTCCGTTTCGAGGCAGAGAATGGAACTGTCTTTGTTCAAGCAGATAAGCTTGATGGTGCCATTTCGGTGAACGCAAAATCATCGAGGATTGGTACTAAATCCACGATGCTGAAGGATGGTAAATCCTCACTTCTATCCGGCACTCATGTTTACTACTCAACCGGCAACCTCTCCTTGGGGAATATTTCGCACGGCGGGGATTCCGTTGTTCTTCTTGCTGGGGGAGAGATCTCAGTAGGTTCAATTGCCGCTGGTACTCTCTATATGGGGGCCGGTGTGTCATTCACTATTGATGGTCAGTACCCAGATCCGACCTCTGATAACGATGTGGATGTAGCTTGGTCCGTTAGCGGCCCCGGATATCAGCCGTTAGTAGTTTCTGGAGCTATCAATGTTTCTGGCGAAGCTACTATCAAAGCATGGACAGTCGAAGCCACTGATGTCACCGTGGGCGGTAACCTTGAGGTTAACACCCTGAATGAGTACGGTGAAATTACGCTCACTGGCGATCTTGATGTTGATGGCGATGCCTCATTGCTGGCATACACAATTAATTTTGAAGGAGGCGATTTCAATGTAGCGGGTGAGCTGGTTATGGGAGCATCTGCTTCCACTGGCCTATACTCGTACATCAACCTGGCTGGATCTTTGACAGCTTCGGATAACGTCAGCTTGAATTGTCAGCTCACAACCTTCCTTGGTGATGACTTTACGATGGACGGTACTGACAAAGTGCTTGCCACTTCAGGTCATTTAAGGATCGAAGCTACCGACTTCATAAACATCAAGGCTGATGTGACCACAAGCATAGCCAGAAACCTTCTCTTCTATAGCGACGGTGATGTTGCCACTGGTTCGATCATGGTTGATAACTCCGAAGCTTCTTCGGCTGGGGCTGTAATAATCAAGGCCCATCGCACTGGTGGAAGCTCAGAATTCGTTATTGGCGGAACTGACGAAACTAATGGAGTCAATGGAACGATTACTACCGATACCGTTGATGGCGGTGCTACGGAAGTAACCAGCTTTTCGCATGGTGCTGTTTATATCACCAATGGCGGCGATGGTGGTATTACCGTAACTAGCGCTAGTAACATCTCTGTAAAAGGAACCAGTTCTAAATCTGGCGGGATTACTTTGAATGCCGAGGACGGCACTATCAAGCTGCCTGTTGGTACTTTGAGTGCAGACGGCACGGGCGCCAACGCAGGTTCGTTTATTCAGCTTCTTGCTGAAACAATCGAGACTGTTGACGGCACAATTATTTCTGCCAGTGATAGCGGTACCTCTGATACTCAAAAACTGCTTCAAATTGCCGCGAACAACATCACATTGACCGGTACAGGTGGGCTTGAAATTAAGGCAAATGGCGGCGGCAATTCAGCCTATCCGACCTACCTTCAGATTTTCCCTAAAGGCTCCGTGAGCATTTATGACAATGATTACGCGCCATCGTTCTTGTATTGGTACTATACTGAAAGCATTTCTGCTGGCGGTGCTGCGCCTGTAAGCTTTGATGGAGCTGGAACTGCGCCGCTAAAAATCTCGTGCAACGGCTCACATAGCAGAACATTCATATCAGGCTATCCGCTGGTTTTTGATACCGGCGAAACTCATATCGAGTGCAAAGGCGATGAAGATCATGAGATCCAGATCTCTCGCTACTCCGCATCCGGTGGTGATGGCTTGCAGTTTATCGGCGATGACGTAACCATTGATGCTAGCGGCTTGGACGATGGAGATGGTGGCCTTATCGCAATCTACATGGACCCAGTTTATCGGTCTGACACTGGTAAGGTGGCCATGAAAGCTGATGGCAAAGACACTGGTGATGGTGGCCATATTTTGCTACAGCCTGGAACAACTGACCTGGTATTCGGCACTGCTGATGAACAGTATTCCTTCTCTTCAAAAGGTGGTTTGACCAGCGGCTCCGGCGGCAAAATTGAGATACAGGGCTACTCTAGCTCAATCGAAGTTAATGGCGCTACTGATACAACAACTGTGTTGGATGTGTCTGTTCCAGGAACGGACGGCGATGGTGGCGAAATCAATATCACCGCCTATGGTGCAGCGGGCCTCACCTTCGACGCCTCTAATCCGTCTTATCTGAAGGCTGATGGCGGTTCTGCGAGCGGTGATGGTGGCAAAATTGTCATCGTAACTTCCAATGTTCCCATGACGATTGGTTCTGGCAACGAAGATGTTTCGCTTTCTGCTGCCGCCAAGGGTGGAGACGGAGCCGGAGGCACAATCGATATCACGAGCTGGTATGGGTTGGATATTGACTCAGTTGAACTTGATGTTACAGCACAAGGCGAAGGTGATGGTGGAAGCATCTTGCTGAGTGCTGGTTATTCTTCATTTACTCTTAGTGGCGGAGAGCTAAATGCTAATAGTGGTGATGATGGTGGCAATGGTGGAGAAATTCAACTTGAAGCTGGAGCGATGACGCTTCCTGCTGAAGAAAACACACTCTTAACTGCTAACGGAAATGGTGGTGGCAATGGCGGCACTATCGGAGTTCTTACGCACTGGGCATCAGTCAATTTTGGATCAGATGATGAACAGATTACAGTACAAGCTAACAGTGTGAGCTCATCGTCACTTCGGAGAAGTTCGTTGTTAACCAGCACCAGTAATGGTGGTCAGATCGAAGTGCGCCAAGCTTTGAGTTTTGAGGTAGAAAGCACTGGGTTTTCGGTAAATGCAGACAACGATGGCGACGGCGGTTACATAATTATTCAATGTGATGATTTCGTAACAATCGACGGCCCGATGAAGGCCGACGGTACTGGTAGTGGCACTGGTGGTGCGATTTCGATTCAAGCACCTACGATTACTTTGGGGGCAGAAGCAAGGTTCAGTGCTGATGGCGGTGCTGACAATGGCAAAGGTGGTGCGATTGCATTGAGAAATGAGGAGGGAAGCACAAACATTGATCTATCTGGTAGAAGTGATCGCATGTTCAGCGCAAAGGGCTTTGGCACAGGTGAGGGTGGGGTCGTAACTATTAAGAAGGTTGGCCCATTCAAAGTGCACAGTTTGATCCTTGTAGATGGTGGAAGCACTGCCGCAACCACAGCCTTTTTTGGTTCAATTGAACTCAATAGTTTGCTTTGCCAACAATGGCAAACAGGGTACGATGAATGGCCACATACATTTTGGAAGGGTTTCGCTCCGACATCATCTGCTAGTGCGATTGCTGGATTCGCCGGTAGCCATATGACAGACATCTTGAAGTCAGCTTTTGACACACTAATTTCTCCAATGCCACATGTTGCACAAATCTACCATTTGGAAAGTGCAGCCGATTTCAACACATTCTTTGGCACTTCCAATTCTCTAAATGCTTACGGGATCTCAATTCCGAATCAAAGAATTAGTGCAATCTTCACCAAAATAGCATCTGGTGGTGGGCTGGTAACTGTAGAGTCTGACAGCGGTGTTTTAACTATTCAGGAAGGGGTTACTTGCCATGAGCTTGGCCATCAGTTTGATTATTTGATCGGTGCTCAGGTTTCAGGGAGTGGCTTCAAGTTAGCCCTAGCCAGTGACTATACAACTATTGACTCAGCACACATCAACGGTGTGCTATGTGCAACAGTTCTTGGTAGCGCTGTTTGTGGCACGTACACGGGCTCTAATTCCGACAAATTGGAAGCTTGGCTTGGTGGTACAATAGAGCTTTTCCCGCACATTTTTGCCTTGGCTACTGCACCAGGTAAAAGCGCACCTGGAATTGAGGCTGCTCTGGTCTATCTTCCTGACACAAAGGCTTGGATGCTGTCAGTGATCTAATAATTGATGATTCAACACCGTAAGATTCTCTTGGACTAGTCAGTATTAAGTGAGGGGGGGCGATAGCCCTTCTTCACTTCTTCGATATATTCTTTTGGAATACATGTCGGATAAGGAATCCTAATTTTCGAGGGAACTTGGGCTTGGTGAGAATCTAAAGCGCGAGAGAACGTAGGCGTTTCTGTAGAGCCTTTGCTATGAACAGTTTCTACAAATTTATCGTAGTGTTCTTGCGAAAAGCCGGCTTGCAAGAGCCGTTCTTTCATTGTTCCAATTTGGCCCATCCGATGTATTTCTTCTGATTCTTTGCCGGATATGCAATTAGACGGGAAAATCAACTTTCCCGTCTTCTGTCGTTCAAGTGATTCTAAAATCGCTTGATTAACTTGAGCTGGGGCGAACAAGAGATTCTTATCTTTTGTCACCCCAGCTTCTTTTTTGTTTTCAACGGCTAAATTAGTTTGTTTAGTAGCCTCTGAAGGGGATGTTGAACTACAGCCACGTTCTTTGCTCGTAGCATTTTCTTGCGAGCAATTTAGCTTTTCAGATTCACCAGCAATGCCAAATGGTACAGCACCGCAAAAGCTAATAATCAGGCCCATAGAAAGAGCTATTAAATTTGAGTTCTTTGACATGTCAGGACCTCACAAATTCTATGAACCAAAACACAAACACAGGTACTTTCTCCTAAATTAGCAGATTTTGAGCATATTTGTGTTTTCGTGTAAGTAGACGAATCGAAACAGCCGCGGTCTGCTTCTCAATTGTTAAATCACGTATTAACCACATAAACGCGAAAAGTACTCCCTGGCTGTATGGGAATTTGCTAAAGCCTGATTTTGTCAACAAAATATTCCTCACCAGTCAGTCTTTAGACGGCATGAGCTAATTTCAGGATGTTTTGGATTTACGCAGAGAACCATGCGCGAAGAATCACAAAGCCAATGTTCATAGGAGGTGGTTGATTTTGCCTTCTATCTTTTTCTATTTTCCGAATAGCTAGTAGACCGGTCTGCTAATGACTGAATTCGCCAGATATTTACTTCTTTGGAAGATGGCAGGCTGGTACAGTCAAAGTACAGGGCTTTGCAGGTTAGTACAAATCGTGAGCCAGCCTGCCATTCCAGAAAAAATTACTTGGGCGTGTCACACTCGGATTCTAGGCGACTGTTGTTGGCGCCTCCGACCACTCCGATGGTATCACTTTTCTTGGCTTTTGCAGCCGAAATCACTGGTTTGGTGGGAGCTAGGTATGGCAGTCCTGATAATTGATGTTATGATTCATGGCCGTTCTTGAGGGCTTGAGACAGTTGGCGGGAGAGGGTTTTCGGGATTGAATTAAATCCGGCCATCTCTCTTTCTTTTGATCTTTCATTTTTTGGGTAACTTGTTTTGCCTGCTCTTGGCGGGCGCTCTGTTAAAACCGGCACAGATATGACTGGCCTGATTGATGCGAATTCGCAGTTTGAGATATTGTTATTGAGATGATGCACCATTGGCGATATCAGATTGTTGCGTTGTTGCGAGCGTCTCATAATAAGCATTCTGTTTTGTCCCCAAATTGTGAGGCTCAAAATGCTTACTGCGCAAGGGTTTTCAGGGCTGAATTTTTAGGCGTTCAAATGTCGGTGGCTGGAATAGCAACTTGTCGAATGTGAAAAGCAAAGGGATAGCAACTTATTCTCTTGCGGCGCGAGCAAAGGCTCGCAGTGGCTACCCGCCCGCCACCCCAGCTGCGATTTGATTGCCAAGACTGCTAGTCAGGTGTGACTTTGCACTGCTGGCAAATCTATCGCGCAAGCTTTGTAGAGCCTTCTTCTAGCAAAGCAGTGAGAGTGGAAGTGGCCATTTTGTTTTTTGTGTGATACCAACCGTCTTAGTCTCACAATTTCGAGCCCAAAAGTGATGCAAGTAGCGTGAAGAGTGACAGTCCGTTCCGATTTCTGACAGAGCAACTAGGGCGGGATGCTAACATTGTCGAATCTGGTGAACTAGCTGCCGGGCTGATAAATCAAGCCGATCAAAAGACAAAGGGATGAAATCGGATGAAAGTTGTTACTGAGTGCAGGTTTGCACCCGAGCCGGAAAATGAACTTTATCTCGCCCTTCTCGAACCCGCATGGCGGGGCACAGCAATCAACAAAGCGCTGAGCCAATACCTGACTCAAATCGCGCGGATAGATATAGCCGATGGAAAAGGGGCGGTGAGCTTCTTGAGAAGATTGGATGTTGATAAGAAGGCGGAGGTCTTGAGGCGCTTTGGGGCAGAAGGGGATGAGAGCGAAAAGGCGGACGCTGAGCTTTGGGATGTGGTGTTAATGAGCCAACCAATGGATTTCTTTGTCATGGCGGCAAAGTATCTGACTCTATACCAGATTAAGTATGGAAAGCCATGGCAGGCAAGTCGGGAAATAACTGGAGACAAAACCCGAAAGGCGCGCGAGGAAAGAGCAAGGGTAAGGCGAGGAAGAAGCAAAGGCAATGCCGAAGCCGGAGCTGTGACATGAGAAACGGGCTTTATGCGAAGCTCGCTGACTTTGAGAGTCAGTAGAAAATGAAAACCCCGAGAGCATTATTTATAGAGCCCTGATTCAGAGTATGCTGGAAAGACTCACTGCAGCTAATAGAGTAGGTTTTGGAGAAAGTATGCCGAAACTAGTTTTTGACGAACAGGGTTTGGCCTTCATGCTATGCCAAGAAAATCCTATTACTCAAGTCGAGCTAGCAGATTGTTTAAATGGGCATCAACTAGCAATGTCAGAGACGCCTCGATGGTTTGATGGGCAGACTATGTCTGGGCGGCAGCTCAAGATTTTCTACAAATACGTTCCTTGGACGGATGAATTTGTTGTCTTCAAGGCAATCGATGGTCGCGCTGATGATTTCAGCGCCTGATTCTAACCATTCTGTCTTGTCGTCGTTGGTTGAGGCTGAAAACGGTTACTGCGCCCAGGTTTTCAGTACTGAATTTTTAGGCGTTCGAATATCGGTGACCGCAATTCCAACTCTCTGAACAGAACTGATTGCTTTCTTTTAACTAGGTTCGTGGCTCTGCTGCTTTCCTATTCTTGATTCGCAGCACCACCGGCCGTCAAGCCGCCTTGGGCGACGGCAATGGCTTGACTGACCGGAGCCGCGAATCACCTCTTCTGCCGCGCAGCAATGAGCTGCATATACAGAGTGAGGATGAGAAAGCTATGAATACAGCGATGAAAAATCAGATTGACCGCAGCATTGAATTCGGAGCGGAGGCTGACTGGCAAGCCGTAACGGTAAGGATTAAGCAGATCCTGTCTTCTATGGGAGTTGTGATGCCTGAATTAGAAGATTTGGCTCAAGAGGTCTGCATCAAAATCATAGGTCGCAGGGTGCGGGTACGCTACAAGAGTTGGTTGAAAGTGGTGGCGCGCAATGTAGTTGTAGATTTTTATCGCCGTCAGTATCGACGCGTTGAAGGAATCTGCGGAGAAAGTGAGTTCATATCATCGGATCAGGCAAGTAGTGCTAGCAAAGAAGATACTGATTGCAGGCTCTCTTCTGTTCCAAATCCTGTCAGAGATGTTCTGGAGTTCGATTTCAAGGAAGCAATAGTGCGGGAGTTCGCTGGGTTAGAAGCACATCAGAAGCAAACGATGTATCTGTATGTCGAAGGAGTTCCTTATGACCAGATTGCAGCATTGACAGGCGTTTCAGGCGGAACCGTGCGCTCAAGAATACACTATGGTAAGCGCAAGCTCAGAGAGAGACTAGCGGCATTTCGCTAGATTGCCAACAATTGAATAGCCGAGGCCGAGGGGAGCTTGTCTCCCCTTTCTTGCTTCTTGCTCTTGCTGTGATAGGTGGGATCTGCAAGAAGAATAGCGGTGTGGTTTATACTGGTGCCACATAGTTAGCGTGCCTGTTTTAGTAGGAGAGATAGAATGGCAGTGACAACTTTCAAGGAGCGACTAGCGGTTCTTAAGGAGAGCTTGCTCGCAGTTCCATCAGAAAAGCTTGTTGAAATTCTTCTAGAGCGAGCTGTCTATGACCAAAGTCTCTGGACTTATCTTGATGCGATGACCAAGGTTGCTGCCCCAGCCAATGGTGGCGTTGAATTATCCAGTCTGGCCAAACGGATCATTGAGAGAGCGTATGGCGAAACGTTGGACCCGCGCGATGCTTCGTATCATGAGCCTGAGCTATACGCTGCCCAGTCAATTGTCGAACAAATTTTTGAGAAGGGTCAATATCAGCAGGTGATAGATCTTTTTGAGTGGTCGCTTCAATTTGAGGAAAACCTTTCTGAGCCTTGTGAGCCAGATGATTTGTTGAATACTGCCTACATGCCGCTTGCCATTTTGTGTTTAAGAAGTCACCTTCGACTTGGCAAGGCTCCAGCGGAAGTGGCTGCGATTTTTACTAAGTTGCATGATGCTGATGAGTATGGTCTGTTTTCCGATTTGTCGTACCTAGGAGCAAATGACGAAGCTGAATTGGCACAGGTCAAGAAAATCCTAGAAAAGCCACGTAAGTAGTTTTTAAACCGGTGATAAGAGCCATTATCACCGGTTTTTTCACAGTATGGTGATGGGCGCTGATTGAATAGTAGGACTAGTTTTTCTTCTTGGCTGCTGCATAACCACCATTTTTTTTGCGTTTTTGTGCGGCCTTCTTAAGGACTAGTGGGCGATTTTTGATCCAGCATTTTGGACAACCATGGCCAGCAGTTCGACGACCAACAGGAGCACGCCAGGTATGTTGACATGTTCTGCAAGTCCAGAACACCATCTTGTTTGATGTGCCCATTAGTGTCTTGGGAGTCAGGCCTCCATTTTTTGTCTTGTGTAGTTCTTTGGCAACGGCTGGATAGGTGTTTGCCAAACAATTTGTTTTCGAGAGCTTCCTATTGTTGCAGAATGGGCAGAACCTCTCTGGCGAGCATTTCTTTGTAAATACCTGTTGCCATAGATGGTCTTCGCCCTTTTTGCAGCGCCAATGAATTTTTGTTCGCATAGAAATTTTGGAAGGATCAAGATTCTTGTTTTTTGTCTTGTCAAAGTGCTTAATTGCTTCTGAGTAGTCGTTGAGATTCAGTAAGTTTTGGTTGCATCTGCGGCAGCCACTGCCGTTGCGCGCTCTGTTGCTAACCTGGGTTCTCCACTCGAAGCCACATTTGCACTTCCACCATAGAGGTGTTTTTGTATAGGCGGTAATGTCTGTGGCTTTGAGTGTGCCGTTTTTGGTCGGGTGCAATTCCTTGGCAATTTTTGGAAATATTGTTGCTAGGGAGTTGGTTGTGTGAACCCGTTGACCTGCACAAAATGGACAACCGTCAGCCCTCGCTGCTCTGTGATTGATTGAGGCTTGCCAAAAATGTTTTTTGTCTGTAGGGCAGAGCCACCACGCTTGAATACCAGAGCCGTAGTTGAAGTCTTCAGGACCGAAGCCACAATTTCTCTTGTAGTCCCACTCGGCAGCTAGGTCCGGAAACGCTTTTAGTAGACTAGCTTTACGGATAGGGAAAAGATCGCAAACATCTTCGATTGTCTTTGCCCATTTTTTCTTTCTGCTGCTTCTATTTGCGGTTGGCATTGATGCTCCGGTCATTTGAGTCAATCTTAGTAACCTTCTATCGACAATGCGGGCAAGTGCCATGGCCCATTTTGGTCCTTAAGATTATCCGAGTCTCAAAGGCTTTATTGCACTTCTTGCAAAGGAACCAGTATTTTTTGTTTGAGCCACAGTGCACGTCGTGTGCAGTGACTTTGCCGTTCTTCTTAGGGTGCCACTCGCGAGCTATTTGGGGATAGCAAGAAGCCAGGCTGTTGTCCTTGGTAATAACCCTTCCAGCACAAGCTGGGCAGCCAAAGCCGCGTCTTGTTCTATTCTCTATGTTTGCTTGCCATTCGTACTTGCACTTTGAGCATCGCCACCAGGTACGGCGATGGCTGGTGGCGATAACCTTATCTGGAGCTGCTGGCTTGTTCAGGGTTGGGTGCCATTCTTTTGCAACCTCTGGAAACAGCGTGGCAAGTGAATTTGTGGATGTAACCTTGCGGTTTTTGCAATATGGGCAATCGCTATCATCGCGAACTCGGTCATCGACGATGGCTTGCCATACGTGATCAATGCTGCGTTTGCATCGCCACCAGATCATTCGCTTACTTCCAAGCGGTATATCTTTTGCTTTCATGCTGTTCTTGGTGGGGTGGAATTGCTTGGCGAGCTTGGAGTTCATCGTGATATTGTTTGAAGATGAGCCCTTGGCGCCTCGGCAAAAAGGGCATCTGGTCTTGCCTTTTCTACGGAAGGCAGCAAGCCAAGCATGGTCTTTTGCACTCTGACACTGCCACCACACTTGCTTTGTTCTCGGCAGCATATGTGGGTCTACGCCTTTGTTTTTCTTCTTGTCGAATTGCTGAAGAGCTGTCGGGTAGTCTCTCAAGTCGGTAGTTTCACCGCAATTGCAATTCGGACAGCCGGAGTGCATGATAGTTCTGGTTTTGATAGCAGCTTGCCATGCATGGTTACACTCGTTGCATTTAAACCATGCAACAACATGTGATCCTGTAGGAAAATCTTCCGGCCCCCAGCCGCAATTCTTAGCGTATAGCCACTCGGCGGCAATCTCTGGATATGCTTTTGACAGCGCTATGCTGCGCGTCAAGAACCGAGGCTTCACGACATCTTCGATATATTGCTTGGGCCTTAACGGATTGCCAACAGGTGCCACCCACAGGTTCTTTTTCTTTTTTTGCTTCTTGGCTGGCATAGGTCTCGTGAGTAAAGTCCCCCAATTCTACAGTGTTGGAACGGGCTCCAGCAGCAGAGGCAACCAGTAGTTTTTCTTGCGTATATACAGGATGTGCGCTATTGGTGCGCAATGTATATCCAGGGTCGCTATTTTGGATGTCTTTTGGTGTGCCCGCGATTGGTGCTAATGACATGGGATAGTACCGCTCCAGGTTGCCTTCACAACTACTGAGTTCCAGCGAAGAATACTGTAGCGACCTATCTGCTAAGGTGGGAGGAGCACCATAGTCCCGAAAGCGAGGTTAGGCATGAACAAGGCAGATCTAGTAGATATCTTGGCTCACGAAGTTGGCACTACCAAGAAAGAGGCTGAGATGGTGGTAAATGCCTTCATGGATACTGTTGTTAGGCAAGTCGCGCGTGGTGAGAAGGTGACTTTAGTTGGGTTTGGCACTTTTGATGCTAGTCAGAGAAGCGCTCGCACTGGGCGAAATCCGAAAACAAATGAGCCGTTGGATATCCCGGCCAAGAGAGTAGCTAGGTTCAAAGCTGGTAAAGACTTTGCTGTAGCGGTCGACAAAAAGTCCAAGTAGAGCCATTAAATGCTGGTCGTCATTTCGATCGTAAGTTGCGTCTTCAAGCTTATTGCTTGACGGGCAATACTGCCTATGGTGCTTGTTTCTAGATTTCGCAGTTTCTTTTTGATGTTCTGCGCTGTTTTCTAATTTTACCGTCGCGGCGCCACCACAGCGCAAGCGGCGGTATTTTTTGCTGGTGACTTTTCTCAAGGCTTGCCCTGCAGAGCCGCGCCGGTTGGTCTTCCTCAGTAGCGCTTGCTGCAAAGCAATGAGGAGGACTGGTGGAAATACATGACAAAGACTTGGGCTATGGATTGGCCCTAACAAATAATAGTAAGGTGGGTTGGGCGTTTAGCTTGCCTCGGACTGAAACCTGCATTGGAGCAACTCAAATTTGTCGCGCTGTGTGTTATGGCAATGGCATTAGATATCAGTCGAAGGGCCAGAAAGAGAAGAGAGCTCGCAATCTGCGGACAGTAGAGTTCCTTCTAGCAGAGGGTGGCCCAGAGTTATTGGCGGAGAATCTCTCGATGGTAGTCGAACAAGCGAGGCCGCGAGACTGGCTCACGGCCAGGATAACTGGCCGTAAAACAACGATTCCATTTTGTCTGAGAATTCAAGATGTAGGCGAATATCCAGAGTTCAGGACTATTCCGAGGAGTGCGCATCGGCGATACACAATGGTCTCATGCAGCCGTTTTCGTGAATGAGAAGCTCGACATAATATTCTGCACTGAAATAGCGCAGCGCTAACGGTCCCATCGCTAAGAGCTTGTGACTACAATGACGTAAGGAACGCCATAAGTTCATCATCAGGCTTAAAGCGACCAACCTGCCCTTCCTGCAGACTGGTTTGCTCCAGCAACTTCTCCTTTAGAGCAAGGTTTGCGTGTAGATAAATTTGAGTGGTCTCGACAGACTCATGACCAAGCCAAAGAGCGATCATCGCGCGATCGACACCAGATTGGAGAAGCTCCATAGCAGTGGTATGCCTCAGTACATGTGGAGTAACACGTTTTCCTGCTAAGGATGGGCAGTCATGGGCAGCAGCGGCAACATGCTTGCCGAGAATGTATTGGACTCCGTCTGCGCTTAGCTGACCGCCTTGAGCATTTGGAAATACAAACCCCTCAGATTTGCTCGCCGATTCTTCCATCCAAGCTTTTAACACCAATGCCGTCTGTTTGGTTAAGGGAGTGCAACGCTCCTTCCGCCCTTTGCCCATTACTCGGATGTGCGCTCCGGCCCCAAGGACAATATCCTGGTGCTGAAGCCCTCGAAGTTCCGACAGGCGCAGTCCGGTATGGACAGCAATTAAGAGGAGTGTGTGATCACGTCGACCGAGCCAGGTGTCTTGTTTAGGAGAAGACAGCAATGCCTTTACTTCAGGTTGCGTCAAGAAATTGATCAACGCCCTCTCGTGTCGTTTGGATGGAATTGCCAGAACTCGTTGAATTTGCCCCGAATTGGCTGGCGCCTCAAGCGCTGCATATCGAAAGAAAGATCTCAACGCAGTTAGGCGCAAATTGCGGCTCCGCGCTGAAATACCGCGCTCCTTTTCCAAATTGTCGAGGAAATCAGCAATTAGCGGTGCATCTATTTCCGAAAACTCCAGCCGCGAAGGTGACTTGTTCAAGCGTGTTTGCGTGAATGACAAAAAAAGACGAAAGGTGTCCCGATACGATTTGATCGTATGCTGGCTTACCTGACGTTGTTTCATCAGCCGTTCAGTGAAGAATTTTTCGAGTAATACTGCAAATGTAGGATTTGTTTTCATATCTGCTCCTCCCAACGACGTTCCAGCAATCGAGCTGCTTCACCCATGAGTTCAGGACAAGCTGTGAGATACCAGTAAGTGTCTTTAGGCTTCACATGTCCAAGGTATGTCGACAACAGAGGAAGTTTTCGTTCTACGTCTTCGCCGCTACGATACCAGTGCAAAAGCGTCTCAACAGCGAAACGGTGTCTGAGATCGTGAATTCGTGGTCCATTCTTCTCTCGCTGCAAGCCCGTCGTTCGACACAATTTGTGAAACGTTCTGTTGACGTCGGACTGATCGATTTTGCCACCACCGTATTTAGTGAAGAAGTACTCGGAATGACGGCCGTGTGTTTTCATGTATTTGCCACGAAACTTCAGGTACTCCCGGAGCACCGGCAGCGCAGATGGATGCAGTGGAACATACCGAGACTGTCCGAACTTGCTTCGCCTTACTGTAAGAATGCCAGCGTCGAGATCAACGTCTGCCAGCGTCAGCCCTAGAACTTCACTGATCCTCATCCCTGTGACTGCTAGTAGCCCTAGCAGGCAGTAATAGGTTTGTCTTTTGAGAAAGCCCGGATGTCCATACACCGGCAACTGAAGAGCTGCATCAAGCAAATCCACAATCTCTTTTTCGGCATAAAGATACGGACGAGCACGTTTCTTTCCGTGAGGAAGGAGCCCCCACCCTGGAATCTCTGTCCGGGAATCACTGGCGATTCTGTACCGGGAAAAATCGCGGATAAATCCTAGCCTCTGCGCCCAAGTTTCTGGCTTGGCTGAAGATGGCTTTTGCGCCCACTCCAGGGCTAGTTCAACTGTCACAAAATCTGCGCCGCGTTCTTTCATAAATTCCGCGAAATCAATCAATCCCATTCCTGCAAGTCGCAGTTTGAATCCAAGTGATCTGCGCAACGCGAGATAATCAAGGATGGCCTGGTGTAAAGGACTGTTCTCAACAGCAATGCCTGGCGCTGACCGCCCAGTTTCTTCGGTTTCGCAAAGTTGATCAGCTCGAATCGGAGGCTTGGCGGGATAAGGAATGACTCCATATGGAGGGACTTCTGTGAGCGGGTCCGCTTCAATCCGAAATCGGGCAAACCCACGGACTGCACTCATATTCTGCGCCTTTCCAAGCAATCTTGCTTCAGATCTTTGTACAAACTCAACAGCCAGCCTGATGGTGATTGTGGTTGCTTTCTTCTGCTCCATAAAGCGACCGAATCGCAGAAGACGTTTGCGCAGCGTCATTCCAGCTTGTCTTTCAGAAAGATAATCCTGAATTGCATCTTGTAATGTATTCATTTCGCAGCACCTCTCGGCCAGGGAAGTCCGACAGACTGTAGAGACACCAGATCCACTTTCGCGTAGATTGTTGTGCACTCTACAGACTGGTGGCGCAACAGTTCGGCAATTTCCCCCATCGATGCTCCGTTTCTAAGCAAGTCTGTGGCGAGGGTGTGTCGAAACTGGTGTGCACCTTGCCGCTCTGGTTCAATACCGGCTCGCTTGAAGGAGTCACGAACGATGCTGCTCACAGAAGATGATCGACAAAGACCAGTCAATGGTTCCAGAGTGCGCAAAAAAAGGGATCGGCTGCCTGATTGTGGGCGGCAACGCAAGTAGGAAGAGATAGCATTTCCCGCATCCGGAGGCAACGGCATTTGTGTCAAATTGCTGCCCTTGCCGTGTATCGAGATGCATCCTCCACGCCAGTCAATGTCCTCAAGCTGAAGAGCTATGATTTCTCCCGCTCGCAGACCAAGCCGAGCCAGCAATAACAAGATCGCGTAATCTCTCTGGCCAATTATTGTGTCACGATCGCAGCAAGCCAAAATCTGCTGAATCTGGTCAATAGGCAAGGCTTTCGGAATAGATATTGCCCAATTGGCAACTGATGGCACAGCGGCCTCAAGATCTGCATCTACAAAGCCCTGATATCTTGCGAATCGAAAGAACGACCGTAGGGCGGACGTCATTAGTTTTGTATATTTTCGAGATTGATTGGCGGCGGCCTTGCTCACGTAAGCGGCAATGACCATCGGACTGAAGCGAGAGAAATCACAGTTACCTTCCGGGATGATCTCACAAACGAAGCGTTGCACAAGTCTCTTGTAATGTATCACCGTCGCGGAAGACAATGCCCTTTCGCGTTTCAGATATAGGGCGAATCTATCGCCCAAATCCTCAGTGGTGAGCGCGGAAGATGAGGATTCTATTCCTCTAGGAGCGGCTTCAATGCTGCGAAGAAACACCAGAAACTGCCGCAACACGACCGCATCATCTTGCGTAATTGGTTTCGTCTTTCTAACCTTCATGCTCAAATATCTTTGGATGTGCTCGGAGCGTAGATCTTGAACTGCTATTCCGTGGCGTTTCAACCACGGGCTCCACCGAGCTACAGTCCGGATTTTCCAGCGACATGTGTTGTCGTCATACCCGCGCTCTTGCAGGTACTTGGCATACAAATTCATGTACTTGCCGAGCGGATGCATGTGTAACTTAGCAAGAGTGGCTCTGTTGCTGAAGAAGAGTTTAATTGACATAAGCTGTCCTCCTTAAGTACGGCAGTCCTCGATAGGATCTTCATACCAAGGAGCCGTACTATTCCGACGACCGCCGCTCTAGTCGTGAGATGAAAACCAGCCTCCGGCCACCTTCTTCATTGGCCATCTGTTTTAATCGGAATAGTCCTGAACTCTGGATAATCGCCTCTATGCCGATATCGGCATAGAGGCGACTTTTTCTCTGTAGAATATGTGTTGGCCTGGGTTTTAGTTGTTCGAAAATATGTTGATTGTGCCTTTTGGTTCTATACCAGAAGCTTTGTGGAGTTAGATATGTTGATGGCGCTGACTGATCTAGCGGCTTTGCCTAATTGCCAGGGTTGGCTTTCTGTGGACTCGGAGAACTTTTCAAAGGCGATATTGGCCAAGTGCAATACACCAGTAGGAGTCTGGAAATTAGCGTTGATGCAAGACAAAGACTTGTTGCCTGAGGTTCTTGTGTCATTGAAGCAGTCGGCACCTGTGGGTGAGGTGGTGCACTTCCCTGTTCACCGAGGTGGTCATCATGTTGAGCCAATTCGAGACAAAGTGCTCACTACTTGCCCGGCAGTGACGGGAGTGTACAAGCTTCAGAGCAACGCTGCTTTGGCTCGTCCTTGTCAGATATGTAGCTTTTGTTTGCCATAGAGAATGGAGAAGTGAGCGCTGCTTTCTTTCTTTCTTTCTTTCTTTCTCTCTCTTTGCTATTTACAGCAGGCCGTAGTTATCTTGCTTCTCTTGTGAGTTCCATAGACAGCTCTAGCACTGTCTCTCTTTGTGGTCCTTGCTTTGATCCGGTTTCAACTTTCTACCAACGATATGCTCTTCAACTGTGAATTGGGGGCAGTGTGTCTGCGATTGCTCTGCCGTCTTGAGTGAGTTCTCTGGGCCAACTTCTGCCTAGTTAGTCTGTGCTGCCTTCTCTTTCTCTTGCTTCTTGATTGTTGTTCTAACTCAGCCGCTGAAATATTTTGACTTGAATCGCCGGCGGAGTTGCTCGAAGTTTTTTCTGCGTGTGCGAGCCAATGGCAATTGAAATAGCTGTTCATGTGTCTCTCCGTGCGGTGTTAAATAAGTGCGAGAATGGCACAACTTTGCAGTAGCGCAATGGCAGACCCTTTCAGGGCGCTGGCTTCGCTGCGCGTCCATGCACCACGGCAAAGCCGCGCCTCTGGGATTGCACTTAAACACAGCACTGGAGGTGCCTTCAAATGAACAACCAAATCACCATCGTTGGACACGTCGGACAAAACCCAATCGAGCGTTCAGTGGCCGATGACAAAGTGGTCAAATTCTCAGTAGCGGTCAAGGAGTTCTCTACCAACAACGAAAAGAAAACAATGTGGATCGACGTAGATGCCTGGAACAAACTAGGCGACCTTGTCATGGAGAATGTCACCAAGGGCCGCGAAGTGGCTATCACCGGAAGGCTTGCCATCAACCAATTCACGAAAGAAGAGGACGGCGTTCTGGTTAAGATGTCGAAACCGGTGATCAAGTTGACGAGCTTTCACCTCTGTGGTGCCCGGCCGATTCCTGTCACTGAAACCCAAACGGAAGAAAAGCCAGCCAGACGCAAGCGGCTAGCTGCAGTAAACAGCTAGTTGCGGAAGAGAGAGGCAGAACTAATGCCTCTCTCTTCTCTGTTTCTTTCCACGGGCTTTTTCAAGTTGTTCTGGCGCCTTAGAGACCGGCAATTGAGCTTGCGATCGCTGCTAGCTTCCTTTCCATGCCCGGCTTTAAGCCTAAACCCGCACCCCAAAGTCCATGTCCGAGCCCTGCGGGTGAGTTCGGGAGCAGCTCCAGTGAGCTGCTCCCGAACTCAGACAGGACTTTGGGACCCTAGTGCGGGTTTTACCGGCATTGCCGCATGGGGTGCGCTGCACCGAGAACGGCTGGGAGTTGTTAATGGGAGGACCAAAGACTATGAGATACGAGACCAAGAAGCGAGCAGCTAGAGCGCTGGTTGCATTGCGAGGAAAAAAGACGAGTCGTCTAGCGCCTGCATACTACGAACATTCAGGCCAGTCAGATTGGCAGCAAGGCCTAGAAAATGGGATCTCTGAGTTGTTGTGTGATCTTAGACATCTGTGTGATGCCTTGGAGCTTGATTTTGTTAGTTTGGATTCGCGGAGCGATTGTGAATACAGTTTTAGTGTGATTGAGCGGGTACTAGATTTTGGGCGCAATCTCAGTAAATGACATTGCTTAGTAGGGCGGCGTCTTGCTGCCCTTAGCCTTGTAAAGTCAATTGTGATAAGGGTTTGCAGCGCTGTTGTCCTGGGGCGTTGCTGTGCGATTAGCTGAGCGAATGTGATTGCTGACTCTTGGGCTGTCTGGTTCGTTTTCTTTTGTCTGCCACATGCTTGATTAGACATGTTGCTCACCCACCGTGGGCTCTGGGGGGCATCCATTGACCACGAGTCTTGCGGCCTGCGAAATCGACCTCTTCGAGGCGCTGCGCGGATTTCTGGTCCTGCTGCGTCTCGTGGTTCTTTTGTGCCATCCCAGAAACCCAATGGAGGGTCGAAATGCAGACACTAAATACAACGCCGTGGGGCAGAGTTCAAGAAACACAGACGATAGCACCAGGGGTCTTTTTCCTCTCCACGGCCAGCCATGGCGGCATCTTTCTATCGCCTGAAATCAACAGCACTGTCCCCGACAGTATCAAAGACATGACCTTTTGTGGCCAAGGTTTCCAAGGCTTTTACGAAGAAGACGAAGATGCCGAACTGGTGCGCCAGCTCTTGCCTCAGTTCTTCACTTGATAGTTGCTCGATCAAATACAGCAATAGAAAGAGCCGGTAAGCTGCTTACTTTTTTAGCGCTGACCGTGCGTGAAGCGCAAAAGCGCTCGCTGCCTGTGTTCTTTAATGGTAGCAATCTTGGCGCCACCGGAGTCAAGCCCCGCTGCGCTCTTCGGGCTTGTACTCCGGAGCCAAGTTGCTCCTGCGTTAACACGGGGCAGCGGAGCCTCAAAGCTAGGAGAGGCAAGAGACATGACACGCAAATTCGAAATCGAAGCTGGCAAGTTCGTAGCAGTAGGGACAACCGAGTATCAGGAGATGCTTGTAGACTACCGAGACAACATGATCGAAAGCCAAGACCTGGAGCCCGGAGACTTCGCCTGGGAGTTCCGCCACGAGTTGATCGAAGAAATCATCCAAACAATTCGCGAGTGAGCAGATGGTTTGAAACTGGGAGGGGCGCTGCCCTTCCCCTTCCCCTTCTCCTTTTTATTTTTGGCTTGAGCCAAAGTTAGTCAGGCCTTGGCGCTGGTGGCAACTATGGTCAAGGAACCAAAAATCCCTGGAACTCCCAAGGCATGCCACGAAAATCAATGCCGCTGCCAAAGCCACAGCTGTCAATTTTGCTTTTAACAAAGGGCCTGCCTTGTGTGCCTCTGGTTATTATTTCCTTGACTTGGTCGTTGACGACCAGGGCTGTAGCTTCCCATTGGCGGTGACCGTTGACGTAATAGACGCGGATTCTTCTTGCTGTGACTTGATTGCTTTTCTTACTCTCAGTGGTTTCTGATGTATCGGCGACAGAAGTTCTAGGTACACACATTAGGCTTGGGACGGCTTGGCATGGAGTCAAGCTGAACAAGGCGACTAGAGAAGTAGTTAAGAACACAGAAAATTTTGACATTTTGAGTCCGGGCATACACAAAGTGTATGCCCCCAACTGCATTGGCGGTCGCTAGTAAATTTGCTATTTCCCTTGGGTGTTTGAGCTAGCACTTGGAAGACACATTGGTGACCTTTGTTTGTGATGGCACGTTTTTGCTCTTGTTTGTCAGCTGGCCTTTTGGGATTTGCTGGCAAGTACGGGTTCCCTTGCTCTCTTACCAATGACTGCCTCCTGGAGCTAACTGCCGAAAATAGGGCAGATCTGCGCTCGCTCCAAGGGGCAAGCCTCGCGCTGCTCGGTCCGCCTTGCGGACCCCTTTTTGCGTGCTCGATATGCCCTGAGACCTTGGCGTTAGCACCAGAAGAGGGCAGGCAAATGGAAGAAATGCAGAGAAAACTCGATCAAGCCAGAGCGAAATTCCACTCAGCAGTAAACAATGGCGATCAAGCCGAGCAAGACTCAACCTGGGCTGCCTACATGGAAGTATTCTTCCAAGTTTCGAAGTACAACAAGGCACACGGAACAAAGATTTTGCCGACGATCCATCCAGTTTGCTAAGGGGCAATAGTTGATAGGCGCAGGCGACAGCCTGCGTCTAAAGTCTTTCGCCACTTGTTAGTAATGACACGGACGAAGCAGAGCGTGGGCGGCTGGAGGAGATGATTGCCGTGACTCAGGAGTACTACGACGACTACTCACAAGATTCAGGAGTTTGGGAGCCGTGAGGCTCCTTTTTGTTTGGTCAGAGTGTGGATACTGCGGCTTTGCTTTCGCAGGCAAAGGACCAGGCAACGGGCCACAGGTATTTGTAGCTGTGTTTTTTGAGTCTGGCGAACTTTAGATCCGCAGTGAACAGGACTTTCATTAGGTTGTGAACTACACTTCCCGAAAAGACACCTTGTTGTTGCCAGGGGAATTATCGGTGAGATAATGGGGGTAGAGGGAATCTTAAGCACATGGACGTAGTTGATCTGATTGTGGAAAAACGGAAGGCGATAATAACTACGTGCCAGGAGTACGGAGCTACGAATGTGCGAGTGTTTGGTTCATGTGCTCGGGATGATTATCACGCCAAGAGTGACATAGATCTTTTGGTTGATTTTCCCGGTGGTTATGATTTTGGGACGCTATGCGAATTGCAGCATAGCCTGGAGATGTTATTGGGGCGGAAGGTCGATTTGGGGACTGAGCCGATGCTGCGGCCGAGGATAAAAGAGACGGTTTTGTCAGAAGCTGTAGCCCTATGACCGAAGAGCCTGGAGCGAAACGGTCACAAGAGCGAAGGGAGCTTGACCGGTTGTTAGATATCCAAGAGGCGCTTGAGGAGATCCAGGGGCATCCGCGCTACGGCGAGGGAGAGAGCGCCTGGGATGAGGACAAGTATTACCGTGGGTATTGTGAGCGCCAGCTTGGGATTATTGGAGAAGCCGCGACCAGTCTCACTAGGGATTTTGATTATGAGAAGAAGCATCCTGAGGTGCCGTGGCGGCAGATAAAAGGGCTGCGTAATATTTTGGTGCACATGTACTGGGGCTCGGACCCAAAAGTGCTGTGGTCGATTGTAGAGAAGCGGGTTCCTGAACTGAAGGAACAGGTCGACAAATGGGTCGATGAGAAAGAAAGGGCGCTCGAGCATGAGTCACCGTCGGTCAAAAGTGACTCGAAGGAAAGCAAGCTTTCTAGACGGGTAAGGGAGCTGGCTGAAAAAGAGCGTGACCGCAGTGATGACTTAAGTTCGTAGCTGCAGCGAGATGTTTCAGGTTGCCTAATCGAAGGGTGGTCGAGCTTATTCGTGCAGTCGAATTGCTGATTGTGACATGGGTTTTGTGACATTGACTGTCGAAAATTCAAAGGGAATATAGCAAATTTGGACCTTGGGGCTGCGCCCCCTAACCCCTCAAGAGGGGTAGTGCCCGCCTATTCGGGCAAGGCATTTGTAGCTAATGTCATTCCAAATTCGACTGTCATTTTCAGAAGATAGTGTCACGAGTGATCCGGCAATGGTGGGACTTGTGACATCGACTATTGAAAAAAATAGGGTGATAATTTCAGAAGAGGATGTCACACGCAACGATGTTTTTCAAAAGAGCGTGTCACACCTTAGTGCATACACAATGTCCTGTATGTATTTCCACTGAACAGTTCTGGGCTTTGTACATTACCGACAAGGATGATTTTAGGTAATGATTAGAGGAGGCGCCTCCGCCCAGACAAGGATTACTGGTATCGGCAAATTTTGCCCGGGAATCGTTTTGGGAAAAGTTGGAAAAGGGCAATGAATGAGCACAGGTGACGACTTCGATTCCTCGAAGCAAAGCGACCCCCATGGTGTCGCTATATCCAGTTCTGAAAATGGCATCCGTCATACAGTCGAATTGCTGAATGTGACATGGTTTTTGTGACATCCACTTCTGAAAATGACAGCGCGGAAGTGGCACTGACGAGCAACAAAATTTTTTCCGCCGACACGAAAAGTGGAAGGCAGGATAAAGGGAAAAGTCAAAAATTCGGTATTGGCCATATATTCAGAATATAGGCGATACGTGAAAACTAAAAGTGGTGCTAAAACGAGTCAAAAATTATTGAAAGGGTAGTTATTGCCGGAAAGTATGAGAGTCAAAAATTCAAGAAAAGCAATGTCTTTAATATTTTATACACAATTTGGTGAAAATGCTAATTTTGGGTGACCTGTTGGCCGTGATGTTCGTGAAAGCCTTGCCAGTGTAGCAGTTTGGCTTTTGCTTGTGCTAACTGCTGGTTGATTTCAGTAAAAGCCGTGGATGCGATTTTGCTGATTTTTGCGGTAGGAAAAAGGAGTCAAAAAATACCTCGGACCTGATTATTGGCGCAAAAAAGGTGACTCTCTTCTTCGGGAAAAGAGAATTTCGTAGTGGTGGCACATCGAGATGAAAAAGGAGTCAAAAATTCGAAAGTGCTTGTAAATAGTAGGTATTGGGAGGTTCGGCTGTTTAGAAAGTGACAAATTCGTGGTGCAGAAAGGAGTCAAGAATTCTGTATTGGCCGTATGCTGGGAATAGTGGAGACTCTTAGCTTGCCAGAAATCACGATATTTGGAGGGCAGCATGCCAAAAACGAGAGAGGCTTTTAAGGTGCAGGCGAGACTGAGCACCAGGGATGAAAGGCGGTTAAAGAAGCTGGTTGAGGCGGAGAAAGTTTCAATTGCCGATTTTGTCAGGGCGGCACTGCTTGAGTACATGAAGAGAAAAGAGACGGAAGAGGTGGATGAGGCCGAAAGACAATTGGTGGTTGAGTTCAAAAGAGGGGTGAACAGGCTGGCCGGTTTATTGGCTCAGAACTACCTTGAGATTGGCGAGGTGCGGAATGTCTTGTTTGAGCGTTCGAACCCGAAAGAGAGGGTGAAGGATTTTCAAGCGGCGCGGAAGATGGCCGTGCAAAGATTGAAGAAGGCGACTGTGGACAAGGCAGAAGATTCAGAAGTGCGCGGGCAGATAGCTGATGAGATCGGTGGTCAAGGCTAGGTTTGTAAGAGGGGCGCGGGGCGTCGGCAAGATGGCCGCGCACGTTGACTACATCCGACACCGAGCTGGGCCAGACCGGGGTGGAGGTGAGGGCCGACCTATTTTTGATGCTTCTTTAAGGGAGAACATCGGCAGCGAAGAGGTCAAAAGATGCTTCAGGGAGGTTCTGGAAGATAGCAATCAGCGCAGCCCACTTGTAGCTCACAAGTTGATTCTGAGCCCAGGGTTAAATGCTGTTGATTTGCAGGATTACACGCGAGAGATCATGGACAAGCTCGGCAGTGAGAAGGGCCTAGATTTGACCTGGTATGCAGTCAAGCATGAGAACACTGAGAATAATCACGCTCACGTTGTGGTTCTAGGGCTGGACAAAAACGGAGTCGAGGTTTCGTTTGGTCGGCGGGACCTGGATCGAATCAGGGATCTTGGTGATCGGTATATTGAGAGGGAGTACCAGCTGGAGAGGTATCTTCAGAGGGAGACGGATAGGGTTCTTTTGAGCCGCGACAATTCATATGACCGCCAGGGCGACCTTGAATTTCAGAAGTTAGTTGGTGATGTTTACCGCTGGCGCGAAGAAATAGAACCAGCCAGAGAGTCAGACGACCGCGTTGATTCTAGTTCTAATTCTGGTTCTGGGGCTGATCCTGTCACTAATAAAAAGCGCAAATATATTGAGTGGTCCCAGGAGAAAGAGGTAGAGAAGCTACCTGCCGATGAGAAAATTGTTGCTAATGGCAAGACATACAGCCGCTTTAGTTCATCGGAAGATTTAGAGAAGCTGGATGAGTATCTGAAAGAGGACTACTCGCATTACTTGCCAAAAGAGCAGTATGGGATGCTTGGCACCTGGCGGACGACGAAGGAAAAGTTCGGAGACGACTTCTACGAGAAGCAGGCTAAGCACAAGCACGACAAGAAATACAACAAAGGCTATGACAAAGATGGCAAGGCTGCCCGCGACATTGAAGAGCATCGCTTGCTTGATAAAGAGCTTAGGCGGAGCTTGAATATTTCAGATAGCCGCTACCAGAAGATGAGCAGGCAAGAATACAAGTATGTGAGCCGAGGGCGGCTAACAGAGGAACATGTGCACTATTCGAGCATCCAGAATATTGCGCGGCTGGAGCTTCTGAAAGAGAAGTTTCCAGAGCGAGCCCAAGAGTTTGATAGTGAAATTGCAGAAGTGCGCAAGTACGACCTTCAACAATTGAAAGACCGCGGTTGGGAATCTTTTGATGAACTCGTAAATGGCAAGCCAGCGGAGCGGGCCAAAGGGCGCAAGCGAGGCGACGAGAAAGAAACGCAGGAAGGCCGAGACGCAGGGGAAGCAAGAGAACAAGACGAAGCAAGAGAACAAGACAAAGAGAAAGACAAAGACCACGAGAAGGAGCACAAAGAAGCTGGCCGTGAAAGTCGTGAGAGTAAAGAGAGTCATGAGAGTGATGGCCACGATGATAGCAAGGGCAAAGACGGCGACAGAGAAAGTCGAGAATCCAAAGAATCCAGAGAAGTAAGCGAAAAATCAGCTCAAGAACTAACCAAAGAAACTGGCAAAGAGCTTGATCGTTCTGAGGGAGAGCAGCTTGAAGGGCAGACTAAAGACAAAGGTGCTGGCCAGCGCGATGCCGCTGCCAATGCCGAGGCTAGAAATTCAATGGAGGCTCATGGTCGGGTAGAGGGAATCCAGCAAGACCAGAGCCGAGATGACAAAGAGCAGGATCGAGGGGATGATGATAGTGATGGCCGAGGCCGTTGACTTATAGCTAGCCACAGTTAGCAGCTTGAGAAAAGCAGGAAGCCCAGGAGACCTTTTGATTTCGTAGAAAGAAATTGCTCTTGCGCGGAGGCTTTGAAGAACACATGAATAATAGACTCTTTGCACTTGGTTTAGTGCTAGCTTTTCTGATGGGTCAATACTCTCCATGCGCCCAGTGCAAAGAGAAAAGGCTGCCAGCCCTTAACTTTGAGATTGGCAAAAAAGCAGAATTGGCGATGCTGCTTAATTCTGCCAATTCAAGGCCTTACTTCGGCCGCGCAGCAGTTGGTATTGATGAGTCTACGACAGGAATTAGAGGAGGCAACGGTGCAAAGCGACCACTAGGTCAGTACTTAGTTGCGCCTAACTGCGAATTCTCGTCAGCTTACACAAAAGAGTCGACTGAGGCCATGTGCCAGTTTGCATACGCGCTGCACAGGTTTGTTGTGCTTAAGGGGCGAGACTACGATAGCTATCTTTTGAATTTTTCCAAGAATAAAACAGGCTTCAATTACCTTCCGGTGGCAGACCAGAGAGCTTTCGCTAAGACCTGGTGGGAGAAGCAGAAGAGCTTCAATGACTTGAATGAGGCACAAAAGAGTCGGTTTATTGAAGAGGCGGTAATTGACGCTACAAATCTATATGGCCGGTACGCCACAATAATCTATGCCACTTCAGACTACGTGGCTTGGCAGAAAGGGGCTGTTAGAGCGCTTGTACAGCCTAAGCCGTATCGAAGTTGCGACTGACGACTAGGCTAGACGAGTCAAAACACCAAGCAAATAGTGAAAATATGAGGCCGAATGCCAACACAAGCACGTGGTAAGCAATTTGTAGAAGCTCCGCTAGAGAGAGTAGCTGAGCTGCTTAGAACTGCATTGGCAAGGCACAATTTTCGAATTGAGCTAGTGAATGACGAGCTATGCGAGCTGGCCGCGTCAGCTACTAAAACTGAGCGCATCAGGACGACCAATTGGACGTATGACTACCGGGTTGTTTGCAACTGGGAGCCGGTAGAGAATGGCGTAGAAGTAAATATCGAAGTTAACGAACTGAAGAACAATGGCAGCACAGAGAAGTGCTCGGCTATTTGGAAAGACATAGCTTCGGTGCTAGTTGAGAAAGCAGCGTCACTGAAGAAATTGAAAGAGACTCGGCCGCCGGCAAGCAAATACGGCTCAGCTAGATTTGCCACGGCAAAAGACATTGAAGCTGCAGGGTTGGTTGAAGCCAACAATGAAGTGAACAATTCCAGGCGATTTGTGATTGGGCCGAACCTTGAGCTTGGCGCAATGATGACTCTGCCGACAGAATTCACGAACATGCATTCGCTTGTTTGTGGGCCGACCGGCTGCGGCAAAACCACCGCGCTATTTATCCCTAACTTGATTGAGCGCCTGGGAGCGAGTGCAATCGTGACAGAGGCAACTGCTGGCAGCGAGATGCCAGATTTGTTTCTCAAGACTTCTCGCTATCGGCAGAAGGCTGGGCACAGAATTTACTACTTCAACCCTGATGATATGAGTTCTGATCGTATCAATCCAATTGACACAGTCAGGGGAGTTGATGATGCACAAGCGCTAGCTCGGCTGATTATCGACAATACAACAGGCAAGAATTTTGGCGGCGACCCTTTCTGGCCAGATTCAGAGAGGCAGCTGTTATCGGTTCTGATTGCCCATGCCAAGTCGATAAATTCGCATCTTGGATTTGTGCGGGAGCTCTTGAATGAGGGGCCGGATAACTTAACGGCGATTATTGCGAAGAGCCCGTCTGTATGGGCCAAGGAGCAGTATCGAGGGTTCAGCAATACCGCCCAGGAGGGGGTGAAGCGAGGCGTCTTTTCTGGCCTAATGACCAGGCTTAGCCTGTGGACTAATCCGAAAATAGTAGCGCTAACGGAGAAGACCGACCCTGATTTAGCAGCTTTGCCAGACCGGCTGTTTACTTTCTATTTGGCCGTGCCAGCGCACCGGCCGCACATGAAGCCGTTGGCAGCGATGATCTTCAATTACTTCTTGAATCTCGCGCAAGAAAAAGAGTTCGCACATCCACTGTTTTTGAGCTTGGATGAGTTCACCAATTTCGGTGTAATTAACGCCATTGCTTCTAATTTGACGATTATTAGGCACCGGGGAATACCGGCGATGATCGGGGTCCAGGACTACATCCAGTTGGAAGAGGCATATGGGCGCAATGACGCGCAGCTGCTTTTCAATCAGCCTGGTTTCAAAGCCTTCTATCGCCCGAGAGACTTGAAGACGGCCAAACAGATATCGGAGATGCTCGGCAGACAGACGATTGTTGAGCGCAAAGTGACGAGCAGCGGCCAAATTACTGAGCATGAGAGAGGCCGGGAGCTGCTTGACCCCAGCGAATTGCTGGCTCTGGATACTAGAAAGTACATAGCGTTCACGCCGGTGACGCCGCCGATATTGGTGGACAGGTTCACCTGGAGGGACTACGAGGCACAAACTGCTGAGCCGCCATTGCCGCGTCTGAAAATTGAGATCGACGATCGGGTAGTGAAGGCTTGCGCTGAGGCTCGTAAAGAACCAGATTGGGCGAAGACGCCAGGAGGCCAGAAAGAGAGCGGCCAGAAAGAAGGCAGCAAGGCGAACCAGGCAGAAAGCGCGAAAGGAGACAGGAAAGACGGCAGGAAAGAAGGCGCTCACGATAGTGAAAAAGACAGTAAAAAAGACAGCGAGAAAGGTCAAAAAGAGAAGCTAGCTGGTTCTGTAGGCAAAGATGATGCTGTCGAAAAGAAAGTTAGCAGAATCGACGAGGACTGGATGAGGCATTCTGCACTGGACCTAACTAACGCCCCAACTTCTTCATCTTCATCTACTGGGCCTTCATCTACTGCTGTTCCTTTCGTGGAGCCAGCTGCAGAAGCTCTGGTTGTCGACAAGCAAGACGCAGTTCTCGTTGACGGGCCAGATGACGAAGAGAGAAGACTACTTGAGGCCATTCTGGGCACCGCTAAGGCGCCAGTAGAGCCTGCGGTTAGTAGTTGGGAGTCTGGAGCCGTGAACGCGCCGGAAAAAGGCAAGGAGAAGCATGAGCCCCAAAAGCAAATAGAAACAGAAGCAGCGCCTACAGAAAGTACCAAATCAGACGTAGCTAGCCCTGAGTTAGTTACTTCTCTAGTTGCAGCCGAGGAGCTAACACCAGTAGGAAGCCAGGCAGAGCAAGCCGAGTCTATTGAGCCAGTTGTAGGAAGTTCTGTTGTAACGGTTGTCGAAGAGCCGAACCCAGTAGCTGCACCGAGTGGTTCAGTGGTAGAGCTGCCAGTCAGCACAGCTTCTGCCAAGGGCGAGTCTGAGGAACTTGAAGAATCTGATGGCAGAGGTCGGTCGATAGCAAAGAAGCGTGGTCGAAAGCGGAAGATTGAAATTGATGACCCTGAAGAACAAACTTAGAACCCGAGTAGAACTAGAGCCGAGGTAGCAAGAGCAAAAGTAAAAGCTGAATCAAAAAGTGAGGTTATATGGTCGCTGCATTTTTAGGCATCCCACTGGCCCTGATGATTTTCTTTGTTGTACTGAAGTATGTGCCTGGTTACAACCATGACGGCATAACAGCGGCGAGCTTCGGAGCGGCTCTAGGAATCTGCGCCTGGTATGCCTGCCGTGGAGTCGATATCTTGCTTGATCGCAAGAAGGACAACCCGCCGCCATTCTTTGGCAATCTAGCATTAGAAGAGGCTTATTCTGAGGCTAAAGCTCGGCTGGTGGAGATGCATGTTGGGCCTTTCTTCATGGCTCTGAAGCATGATGAGCCAGAAGCCGGAAGGCTTGTATTCAGCTTGATGTTCAGTGAGATGCTCGGTGGTTTTCTGTCGCCGCCAACTGAAGCCAGAAGACACATGATGCTTGAGCTGTTCATTGAAGCCGTGCCTGAAAGTGAGCAAAAGCCCATATACGAGCAGTTTGCAGGCAAGAACGTACCGGGTATTTCTGAGCTCGTCGGTCGGTCAAAGATTACTCAAAAATGGCATGTGGACTCGCCTCTTGTAAGAAGCAAGGCTAATGAAATTATCAAAGAGACGGCATATGAGTTAAAGCGAGCAGTAGGCATTCCACTGTCGGAAAAGATAGAGAGCAAGTTAGCTGCCTTGCGGCCACCGAACTGGGCGCTTGCCATACTAGCCATGACTACTATTGGGGTAATGCTTGAGGCTGAGAGCGTTCAGAGGAAGGAGCTAGAAGCGCGAACTAAAATCCACACCGAGTTTGAAGATACAAGGCCAGAAGAAAGCATTCTTCCTTGGCAGCAACCGAGGCAAGGGAAAGAGCCGAGAGCTAGCAGCTCTAGTAATAATGTTGAGTTTCAACAACCTCAACAGCAAATAAATCAGCCTAGCAACTCAACAAAAATGCCAACTCAATACTATCGACCGCAACGTCGAAATCTTCACTTGGAAAGACCGCAGCCTATAGAGGAGACACCAGTAGAAACAGCTCCTGGCCCAGAAGCTCAACAGGTTGTAACACCGCCACAAGTTGACCCCAGTGACTCTATTAGAATGAGGTTCAGGCAAGGCATTAGTCCACGAGGTGAGGAATGAAACTGCTGAGTTAGAGTTGGATTGAGATTTAGTGTGTACGAAAAAAATTGAGAACTCAAAACTAAGGTGGAGCTGAACAGGAATGAGTCAGTCTGCAATGCCATCAATGGCAGCACAGAAAGCTAAACGAATCGCTGAGCAAAATAGAAAGAGAAAGGTACTAAGGGGACACGTTCTGCCCTGGTCTGTTTGGCAAGAGCGTTTGCCATCGATGCAGAGTTTGAACCGCCAGGACGTTCGAATAATTGCGATGGCAGCAAAAGGTGTGTTTCAGCATGCCAGGGCATCAACAAGTTACGTGTCAGCTCTGGATGTTTTCAGGTTGAGGCGGCAGCTGCGGTCGCAGGCAATATTGAAGACGCAGCTATTTCCCCTTCGAGTGGAGTTGATCAAGAAGACCCATGGGTGGTTGTTGGACGAGAGCGGTGCTGTGCGACTGAAAAATGCTCCTGGTCCAAATATTGCAGACGAAGTCGAGAGGATATTGGCCACTCTAAGGGTGTTTGAAGAGCGCGAAGTGAATATTGAGCAGGCACTTCGATTTATGCAGAAGCGCTCGTGAAGCGAGAATAAGGAGAGTTTTTCAGCCGCGACTTCTTAATTGCCAAAGTCGTTGTCTTGGCTTTTGGCAGTACCGGCGTGCCTTTAGAAAGCACGGAGGTATGAACTGCCAATCATTATCGTGGGTTCATGCGTAACGGATTGTGATTGCCGGTAGCGCTTGGAATCAGTCAATGAACTACAGGCATGGGCTTTCGGCGTTTTAAGCTCTTTCGTATGGCAACGCCTGCCGTAATGTCAAGCATGGGTGGGCTCAACTGCAGCCGATCTGTTAAATCGTGAGTATTGCCTAGAATTGCAATGCCAGAGCTCTGCTTGCTATCTGCGAGATAGTTACGATCATTTCTTCACTTAGCGGCACTGGAGAAAGGCATCAAGGGCGGCGTTTAATGTGCATGTGATATGGCGCTAGCTGTTTTTTTGTTCTAGTTTCATGTTCAGGGTGTAATGAAAAACGAAATCACTACGAAATTGATTTGATCTCCTTGAGGCCCTGAACAAAAGTCTCTATGTGTTTTTGTTTTTGCACGTGCGAAGTGTTTCTCGGATGCGCATTCCAAATCTCTGTCCATTCATTCGCTAGTGCAAGTGCTGCATTCTTGTTGCCTAAACAGCCGTGGGCACTAGGTGCAGGAAGTTAGAGCAAGGCAAAATTCAAAGTTGTCTGGTTCTGGCTAAGTTTGAAATCGAAGTAAGTGATGCAGCATTAGGGCATTCTGATGGGCCAAAGGCTCAACCAATCGAGGTTGAAGAGATTCTTGAAAAAGCGCTCGTCCAATAGTGTATTTTTACTTAAAAGCACTAAGCTTTCTATTCTAATGCTGTAGGGCTTGTGTTAGCTGCTGGTTAAGATGACTCTGGCTTGATTTGCGGTTGTATCGCTTTCTCGTTACTGGACAAGAGCTTGCGGCGTTTGTAACTGATGTTACGTGTGGTGGCAAGATCTGGTAACAATTGGTAATACTGCTGGTGGTGCTGGAACTTCTTTTGCTGGATTGCTGAAATAGCCCAGCTTGAGCGCTTCTTGAGTTTTAATTTCGAAATTGGAGTGTGTGAAAGAGTTGCAATTAGAATTTTGAGAGATTTTAGATTTTCTATTTCGTTTATTTTTTTGCGCTAGCGCCTAGATCATTTCTCAACATTCAATAGGCTGAAGGGCAGGCCAATACTGGCTTTTCGAGCGAGACACTTTTGGGCCAAGCGAGTAGCGTGAGTTGCCGGACCCAGAATTGGAATTATTATTGTCGTTAAATGCTTGAGCTAAAAGTGATCTCGGTCTTGTTGAATACTCTTCTGAATTCTACAAAGGATTGATAGTATTGGCTTCGCGGCTGTCAGTTGCTGTGGCTGTTGGCCGAAGATTCTTTCATAAGGTGAGAAAACTGCTCGCTAAAAAAGCATTGCTTTCCTTGGGTGGTATTTCGTATGGTGCACAAGTCCCTTTTTTATTTCCCTTTGCCAGAGCTTCCTTCCCCCCCTACCTATTCACGCCATCCAGCACTATTTGATCTTTCCCTTGTGGGAATGTGGTCTACCGTATGGCTATTCTTTACAGCAGTTAGGGTAATTTGATTGCCAAGAATCATTTGTTTTGATGCTGCCTCAATTCATTATTAGTGACTTTGGGTAACCGAACTTTGCTTCTCATGATTCATTATCAACTGGTCATTTTTGAAACTGTGGCACCAAGATGAGTATTCAAGTGTACTAGTGCGAGTAGATATATCTTGACTATTGGCGAGCTTTTTAGCCTTCAAAGTTCAAATGAAGTAACTAGCCAACCTTCTATATTGATTCCGCATCCTTACGCTTGACAGCGTGCTTTGCAGTACTTAGACTCCAACCAGTAGTTCATTAGCGGCTGGGTACAAACTTAGTGGCACTTAAGAAAGAACCAAAGACCCGGGGCAAGCACAGAACGAAGTATGCGCCTGATGAATTGGAGAAGATGCTTGCTAAAGCACAAGGTCGCTCACTTGCTGAGTCTGAGCATGCCAATCAATTGGTGCCAGAATTTGACAAGGTCAAGAATCATCCACTTACTCCGTGGCATGTAACTCAAGGCTCAAGCATGCTTGTTTACTGGAGTGGCAAATGTGGCTATGAAGGCGAGCGGCACAAGTACCAGACTTCCGTAGCGGCCAGAGTAATTGCACTTCGCGAGGGATATAAAAGTCGGGGCTGCAAGCTCTGCTCGAGCTATGAATATCCGCCGGTGATGCCCATACGCAAATATCACAGGTTGGTGGCTAAAGAGTGGATGGAGAAGGAGAATGGCTTTCTCGTTAAATGGATTGATGCTCGTTCTCAAAGATGTGGGCTGTTTCAATGTATAAGGAATAGTGCGCACATATTTCGCTGCATGGTGAGAAGCCGTACAGGAAAAACACAGCAGGGTTGCCCATATTGCTACAGAGGCAAGAGAGTCAACTTGAATGGATTTCCTGAGGCCCTTCAGTTCTTTGACCGCACGAAGAATAATCGTGGCTATTCTCTGGGACGCATTCCATTCGGCCACAATGTTTTCTGGCGTTGCTCAAATGGCCACCGTTGGTACTGCACTGTTAGCAAAACACTTAAGAAAGGCTGCAGGCGATGTAGTGAGGCGGAAGCTGAAGCTGAACAAAAAGCAAAAGGAAAAAGAGCAGTAAAGCCTGTTGAGCATACTCTTGCCAGTGTTCCTGAGCTAGCGAGTCAATACAGGGCTGCTTTGAATTGCGATCGGAGCGCAGAATCAATCCTACTTAAAGGCAATTCTGGTCTCATCCTTACATGGGTCTGCACTGAGGCAGGTGAGGAGCATGTCTTTGAGGCTCGTTTGCACGAGAGGTTGAACGGCTCTGGTTGTCGTTCTTGTGCGAAGGCAAAGAACTTTGATGCAAGTAGTCTGGCAAGTAAAGAGTACAAACATATTGCCGACGAGATAAATAGGCTGGTTCACCCTGAGATTGACCTAGCGGTAATAAGCGCCAGCTCAAGAAAGAAGCTTTCATTTGTCTGTAAGGTTTGTAAAAGGACGTGGATGGCCAGAATTGATAAGCGCTGCATGCTTGGCCAGGGGTGTAGTAGTTGCAAAGCCAAAACTCGAGGCGCCCAAGGGTGATAAGAAGGTAGGTGTCACTCGCTGGCAAATGTGCGCGTTTTGGGAAATGTGTCCGATTCAGTTAGGGCAATGCTTTTAACTTTAGCAACGGCTTTTTAAATTCAACATCAAAAACAATGTGCTTGTGATTTCAAGCTCTTTGTCTAATCAACCAATGGAGATTCATATGTCTAGCAAACCGTCTAGCAATACCACTCAACCCGCGTTTCTGATTGAGATGGCTGACCAAATACGGCACATCATCATGAAGCGTCATTATTTCCTTCGCTCAACAAGAGCACGCACGCTGTTCTGCCGCGAGAAGATTGCTGGCAGATCTTGGCTGGAGGTAGCCTTGATTGAGAAACCAAAGGCTGATATTCTCCCGTGGGACCAGGCTCACAACCTAGCAGAGCGGTTCAAAGCAGAGCTCAAAGCCGATGTGTTTGTCGAGCCTGCTAACTCAGCTGGTCGGCACCATCAGCTCACTGCACCGAAGAATTCGGCCAATCTTCTAAATGGAGACGAGCACAGCAACGTCAATCGCGGTCACGGTACTTTTGGCTTCGACCCGACGACTCCTGGTGTCGGTGCTGGTAGTGGAATGGATGTGTTTGGCGGTTCTGTGCGCAGAAGCGGACCTAGTAGTGGCCAGTTCGGCATTGGCGGTGCGAATGTCGGGATGGGCATGGGTGTTTCAGGTTTGTCCAATATCCCGGGCATGCCAAGTATCCCTGGTATGCCGAACATCGCTGGCTTTCAGAATCCTGCCGATTTCCTTCCAGCTCATGTGCGTGAGGCACTTTCGTTCGGCGATGATAAGAAGAATAGTGAGATTACTCTACCTGCATTGCGGGAGTTGCCTGCGTTTGGCGAACTTCCGGAAGCCACCAGGCTCATGTACGAAGTGGAAGCCGTGCAGGTTCTTCAAGGCTTGATGGCTCAGGTTGGGCCTTCTGAGCATAGTGAAGGTAGCCTTGTTGCTCTAACAAAGCTCGACAATGTCTCCAAGCGGCTCAAGCGCTTCTTGGCAGAAGCGATGCTTCTAGAAGCTGCTTGAAGCGCTGGAAAAATCTGACAGGGGGAAAGGCTCAACGATATTGTTGGGTCTTTCCTTATTCTAGTGCTAACTCTTCGTGACAGCCATTTGTTTTGAAGGCTCCGCTGAATGGGTTCTAGTTTGAACTCATTCAGGAGAGTCTTTGACCTCTGCCACTACAGTGAAGGTCGTGGGTTAACTGGCTGAAGGTAGCATGGATAGTGACTGAAGGCTAATTCAATCAACATTTGTTGGAGAAAACGATGAATAAGAAGAAAGCAGGAGTTCTAATCACGCTAGGGCTCTTATTATGGGCAGGCAGTACTGTGGCGGGAGCTTTCGCTGGGACAGTTGCCGCGCCTTTGTTGACAGGGCTAGTGGCAGTAGCTTGGGTTGTTGGCCTATTTGGAGCGGTGTTCTTGTATAGGGCAGTAACTTGGCAGGTAGCGGTGGACGGGTTTGAGGCCGGTTCAATTGGCGTGTCCTGGCTGATTGCAGCAGGTGGAGCTGTGCTTGTTGCTAGAACACCAGCTGAAGCGGTGGTGTTGGCTTGTGCGGCTGCCGTTGGTGGCCTGTTCGTTGGGTTGGGTCTAATTGACCAATCTTAGTATTGAAGATGAGTCAGTGGTTGGAAGCTTAGTCGAAAGCTGGCTTTTCTGCATTGGTTGCATCCCCTAGTTAAGGCTAGACAGATGCGTTTGTTGTGAACAGGGAAGTTCATTACCAATGGAGCTCTGACTAGATTCGAATGGTTGTAGCGCTGACAAAAGACATCTTTGAAATCTGTGGAGATGTTTTTCGCCAGTGCTAGCAGGGTTGATGTGTAGCCAGTTTGTATATAGAGTTGTCTGCACTTCAGAGCCTGTTTAGGCTGGAAATTTCAATTGCGTTGAATGAGTGCTGCATGAACTATATGTGGTGCTTTGTTTTACTGAAAATCTATATAGCGGGAGCCAGTCACTGACTCAGTACTGACTGGTTTCTGCTGTTCCTTAAGCCGACCTTTGCTTGCAATTAGTTGCGAGTAAAGGTCTCAAACCCAGAAAGGAGGGACAAGTGCCCAATCTTTTTAAAAGGCTATTCGCTGCACAGGAGCCGCCTCCTAACAGCAAAGTCACTGATTCCTATGCAGAAAAGTTAGTGAAATATATTCCCGCTGACATTTTGGCTGCATATATTGCTATCTCTGGTATCACCGAGAGCAACAACCCGCCCTTGTGGCTCAGTTGGGGTGTTTTCGGTGCCTTGCTTGCACTGACTCCGCTCTACGTCTGCTACGTCAAAACCCAGCCTGCTGGATTTGTTTCAAGCAAAATGTTCCACTGGATCACTGCCTGCCTGGCTTTCGCGGCCTTCGTGTTCGCGGTCGGTGGCCCGTTTGCCACGTTTGAATGGTACCAACCGTATCTTGGCTCGGTGGTTCTGATTCTAACGACACTGATCATCCCTGTGTTGGAAGGGCAATTCTACCCTGGTAATCCTCCGCTGTCACCTCCGGCTGTACCTCCTGTGATACCTCCGGCTGCCGATCCTGCGACTCCCACTGAGCCGCCAATTTCTTGACTCTGACTCTCAACGAAAAGAAAAGAGACCTAAATATGGATCAGCCTGATTTTGCCCCTCTGCATGAGGCAAGCTGTCAAGAGCTTCTTCTGGACCAGCGAGCCAATACTTTTGATAGTGTTGACCAGGCTGCTGCCACCAAATCTAATTGTGCTGGTTGCGACTATTCGAAAATAGAGCAACCGGATTTCTCGCCTTTGTTTGTCCCGGCTTCCAGTGCTCTGGAGCCTCGGGCAAGTAAGGCCCCATTTGCCAGCCTTGTGGAGCGCGCCAAATTCCTTTGGTAGCGGTTCCTCTGGTATGACATAAGAAAGGAAAACGTATGAGAGTATCCTCTCTAATTCTCGCGGCCATCGCTGCGCTAACTCTTGGCGGTTGTGCTGTGGCACCGTCTGTGCGAGTACACCCCCTCACAGTAGGTCAGCCCACTGTCGTTGACCTGGACGCGTCGGCGAGGGCCATCATCATGGTTCCAAAGCCGAACGGCGCTGGCATGGCAGTTTGCTCTGAGCCGTCGCCTGATGTGGCGATGTCGGCTGTGGCGAGCATGTTGGCTCAGGTCAAGCTCGACAATCCGAATGTTGATGTTAAAACCCAGCTGGATTTCCAGACTGCGGTCATTGATTTGGCTCGCAGGAGTCAATTTATAAGCTTCCAAAGGGAGAGCCTGTTTAGGCTTTGCGAACAGGGCATGAATCAGAACTTGAGTTCTGAACAGATCTTCGTGCTGTATCAGCAGGTGCTGCAGACTTCGCTCAAATTGGCGGAAGCTGAGTTGGCGAAGAACAAGGCGGATTTGGCCAAGGCTTTGAAAGACCCGGCGGTTCGAAAGCTCTGGAATCAGCTGGTGGACGAGCCGGTTTCGCTGACACCAATTACGGTGCCGAAATAGAAGTAGTTCTTCAAGGCTAGAGCTAGTAGGGAGTGGCTGATAGAGCTAGGAAATCAAGCTCAGAAACGTCTGATACAGTGCGGAAATCATGAGTCAGAGAACGAGTTTTTATGTCTTATTGACTTCTTGTTGACTTCGCGGCTATACCCCGAAACCTATACCAGCCAAGCACCCCGCTTTTCTCCGCCCCCATTTAACTGGCAGCATCTTCTTTTAAGTGCAGCCTAGTTAGACCGACCCCGGTTGACAGATTCTGCGCGTCCCTATTTTTATATCGTGCGCCAGTCTCTTGTTGCAAATGAACAAAGAACAAATGCGGATACCCCGCACTTAATCGTCGCTCAGCAATACCTCATTGGTGTTGCTCGGCACAAAAATCAACTCGGAAAAATCATTTCGATTTCTCCGAAAAACCAAATCAAAAGGTAATTCAAATGGCTAACAAATTCGTAGACTTGATCGCTGGCAATGATGGGCTAGACGGCTCAAGCTTCGCCAATCGCAAAAAGACCCTTGCATCCGCCGCTGCAGTGGCAGCTGCCGGGGATGTCATCCGCGTTATGGGCAAACCAAGCACCAGCAGCGGTACCGCCACGTGGACCAAGGGCTCAGCCCAGGTCACGCTCTCGGCAGCAATGAACCAGCTATTATTCGGTGATAGTGCCGTAGCTTGGTCAGCAGCTGCCAACGTCACGGCTTCCGTCAATACGACTGCACCAACACCAAAGCAGGGTGCAAACTGCTCGAAGCTCGTTTGCGCAGCAGGCTTCACAACCGGAAAAATTGCGTCCTTCGCCACTGGTGCTTTCGATTCGAGCACCTACCAACAAGTCACCTTGTGGATTCAATCCACCACGGCCTTAGCCGCTGGTGCCATGAGCTTGAACCTCTGTAGTGACGCGGCTGGCAACACGATCGTCAATACCATGGCAATCAACGTGGCCCTCAATGCCAACCAGTGGACAGCAATCACCCTCAACAATGCTGCAAACCTGAGTGCTACTGTCAACGCCATTCGTTTGACGGCTAACACATCAATGGCCTCAAAGACAATTTTTGTAGATTGCGTCGCGACTGCCAAGAGCACAGCGTCAGCAAATCTGCTGACGCTCAATTCGCTGATTTCTCCAGACAATGCCGTCTGGTACTCAGTGCAAAGCATCAATGGCACGACTGTGCACGTCGACGGCCAGGCGACCACTGCAGCAGCTGCCGCCAAGGGTTATCGCGGCGCCACCGGCTCGACTACCTTCTACATGATGCAGCCGACGGTTGTATCAATCGGTACCGGCAACACCGTCTACGACCAGGTCTTCTCTGGCAACGGTGCATCAGGCAACCCGATCACCATTTCTGGTGGCTGGGACAGCGCTGCCATGACCACGCAAAGTGGTTTGACCCTGATCGACCGTAGTGACTGGGCCGCTTCTGGTATCAACCTCACTGGCGCAACTGGCCATATCACTGTCGACAAGTTCTTGTTCGGTCATGCGGCTTTCCCGCTTGGTCTTGTCTCGACAGCCTTTGGCTACACTGTCAACAACAGCGGCTTCGCTGGCACCGGCTCGTTTTCGAGCATGCCCACTCGCGCTGTTACTGTGGCTGGCTCGAACTTCATCAACTGCACTGGCACGACGGCTATCCTGAACATTCCTGCTACTGGCAACTACAAGAGCGACAACAAAAACTGGAGCATCACCAACACCAAGGTCTGGGGTGCTGCTGTTGGTGGTATCAAGTTGCCGCCTTTTGTTGCTGCGGCTCCTGCAACTATCACTGGTTGCGATTGCTCTGGCAGTACCGGCTTGGGCTTCGATATTCAGTCGATTTGTAACTTCCGTTCGAACACTGCTGAAGCTAATAGCTTGGGTGGTATCAACTTCCAGGCAGTTCAGGGCCAAGTCTCCTACGGCCTCATCGCTCGTGGCAACACTGTCGGCGAAATCGTCTTGAATAACGCCGACGTTGAAATCTACGGCCTCGATACCAACACTGTGGGCGGCTCTGCTCTGCCCCAGATCATGGTTCCGAGCAACCTCAGCGGCCGGGCTGTGGTCTACAACTGGACTCAGTACACGGGCGGTGCCCCTGCAGCCGTTCTGACCTCGCTGGGTAGTCCTGGTGCTGGTCTGACTAATGGCAACTCAGTCAGCTCTCAGAAAGAGGGCGGCAACGCTGCTAACAACACCACCTACACCGACTACGGAACGGTCACCACTACTGGTGTGGTTGGTCAGCCTGGCTCTGGCATTGCCTTCAAGCTCACTCCTGATACTGACGCGCTGTCTGGTAGCCCGTTGAGCATCAATGTCGGCAAAGTGGCTTGTCCGGCGAACGTTCCGACCACGGTCAAATACTGGGCCAAGTTGAGCGCGGCTGGTCCGACTGCTCGGCTTCGTGTGCCTGGCGGTCGCTATGCTGGTGTCGGCTCTGCTGGCACTGATGTTGTCTCCGCGGCCATTACCGGCACGACCTACGCTCAGGTTTCTGTGACCTTCACCCCGACTGAATATGCGGTAGTGGACATTTTCGCGGACGTTTGGGGTAGCACCACCCAGAACCTCGTGGTTAGCGGCCCTGTGGTCGTTACTCAGTAAACGAACAAACAAACAGACAAAGAAATAGGAAAAACAAATGACTACAAAAAGTTTCGACCTTGGTAGCTTCGCCTACCAAGGCGCCCCGTTCATTTGGGGATCACTCGCGGACGTAAGCGGCATGACTGCTGTGGGTATGGCCGCGCCGTTCCTGGTTGTCCAAGACATGCCTGGTGTGGCCTACGTCACTGACACTCGCGGCAGGCTCACCAATGCCAATCTGACCAACGGTCAGGGATTGGCTTACAACCTCGACAACGGCGGCAATCGGACCTCGGTGGTCACTTCGTGATCGTCGGAAGTGATTCAGCAACCAATCAACGAACAACGAACAATTTAAAAGGTAATACAAAATGAGTAATCACTCACACGACACACACGAAGCCGGGGTTTCGAAAGAAGACGGCTGTTGCGCTGGATGCGCCGAGAGCAGCAAAAACGGCAAAGACGAATTTGGCAATCCCGCCAAACTCGTCAAAGAATTCACAGCAGAAACCAATCACATTCTGATTGCAGCAGCTGCGGCGGCTGCAAGTGGCGCGGATGGTTTCGACGGCAACATTGACACAGGTACAGGTGAGGGCGCGGCAGCTCCCACTCGGCCAGTGCCCCCGACTGATGCGAAGCCCGGCAGTTGGGTGGCGATGCCCCAGATGCCCAGTGTTGATGTCGACACTGCTCGTCGGGACCTTGAAAGTCGGCCATTGCCGACCAATATCTACAAGCCTGCGGCCAATCCTGCGTCCGCTCCAGTTCTGCCTGGTATTAAGTCGCTTGCGACGGGCTTTGCTGGAAACACTGTTGCTGGGCCAGCATCGATTGTCGAGCTTTCCCGGGCGCTCAAGTCGAACGTTGACCTAATCTATGAATGGGTCTTCAACAATATTGAGAATCTGCCGTCGTTCGGGATTCAGAAAGGCGGACTAGGAGCCGTTATTGATGGTCTTGGAAACAGCTTTGACCAAGCCGACTTGATGATTCAGCTTCTCCGTCAAGCTGGATACACGGCGAACTACCAGTTCGGTACTTTGCGTATGACTGGTGCACAGGCTGGTGCATGGCTGGGAACTGACCCTGCCAACGTCTGGGCTGCCAATAACCTGCTGGCTAACGGTGGTGTACCGACCTCGGTCGTTAACGTCTTGGGAGTTGACGGGGTTGAGTTCAGCCATTGTTGGGTGCTTTGCAACATCGGCGGCACCAACTATGTTTTCGACCCTGTGCAGAAGACTTACACGACTAAGACCAAGATCAACCTGGCGACAGCCATGGGGTACAACGCCGCGACTTTCTTGACCAATGCCAAGAGCGGCGCCACTGTTACGGCCGACTATGTTCAGAACATGAACCGGGCCAATATTCACGCAGATTTGGACACTATGACCGGCAACCTGGTCACTTGGATCAAGACGAACAATCATGCTGCAGGCATGGATGACATTCTAGGCGGCCGCAGTATCGTGCAGAACGATGCTGCTACTCCGCTGCGCCAGACGGCTCATCCGTTCCTTAAGTCTGGTTCGTCGATTACCACCTGGACGAGCGTGCCTCAGGCCTACAAGGCCACGATGCACACCGTATACGACACCATCGACATTACATTCAACACTGAAGACTTGGCAGGCAAGCGCCTGACTCTGACTTTCAACGCCAGCCATCAAGGTGAGCTGCGTTTGGATGGCACTTTGCTTGGCACCAGTACCGCTCAAGGTGTGGGCACTTGGAACTCGGTGTTGTTCGATATCATTCACCCGTACCCGAACGTCCTTCCGTGGGACTTGCCAAACCAGTTTGTCTGGCACCAACCTGTCTGGGCAGACAAGCCATATCTGCTCTGCAACTCTTGGGGCAACTTGTCCTCAAGTTCTACTGGTGTTCATGGAGTGAAGTTGGGCGAGCTGACTGCTGCGTCTGCCTCGCCAACGAGCGAACCGGTCGTTGGTGAGACCATGGCACAGATGTGGAAGACGATGGATACCATGACTTCACGCATGGCTGACATCATCAACCGTATGAGCAACTGCACAACGGTCATGCACCATGCATGCGGTTTGATTGGTTGGTTTGATACCACATTTACCGACATTGGGGCTGTCGCCTGGAGTACTTCAGCCCTCGACAACAACTACAACCAGCAGAAGGCTAACGACACGGCACTGGCTATGCACGGTGTTGCTCTTGAAGCGCAAATCATGCGCGAATTCCAGACATCGCTTGGTGTGAGCACAACTCCGATTATCGATATTGCTAACTCAGCTGGTCAGAAAATCTACGATGCTAAGTCCGCAAACTGGCTTGGTACGGTACAGCCAGCGCTGGTTAACTATTCAGCTGGTGACCAAGCCAATATCGACTGGTACGTCAACAACGGCGATCGTGTTGGGTTGCCCGAGAATGGTTCTAACACAATCAATAGCTGGACTGGCCTCGGCTACTATGTTATTCCAAGTGGTTGGGGCACCTTCGGCATCATTGGCGGTGGCCTGAAAGGTGGCTCGGCGTCTTGGAGCAATCAGTTGAGTGAAGTAGCCCCAGCTGCCATGTATCAGAACTGGGACAAGACCTACAATGGCAACACTACGCCACTTTGTAGCCCTCCGCCCGCTTACAATCCTTCTAGCGAAAAGGGGTGGATAGGCGGCACATGCAGAGAGGATTATAGTTCGCCTTCAGGTGCTGCATGGAAGCCTATCGATGCCTTGCAACCTGGATGGAGGTCTGGTAATGGCGGCGGCGGCAGTATTGTTCCCGGCACCGTCACTTCATCAGAACCAATCGACCTGATCAGTGGTGCGTATTTGCTTGATGCGACCGATATTTCAGTGGGCAGCGCTGGCTTCCCATATGGTCTTTCGTTCGCTCGCACATACTCTTCTGCTCAAAAGAATCAGTTTGGTCCATTAGGCCGGGGCTGGAGACACAACTATCAGATCACTGCTGGGCGTGGCACCATTGGCCTTGCTGGCATGGGCAATCAGACCACTATTGGGGCGGCTGCCACGATTGTTGAAGCTTTCGTTTCTTATGACCTCCAGACAGATTTGACCAAGCCATTCGACAAGTACATCACCAATGCACTGATGAATCAGTGGTTTGTGGATAATCTCTCTGACAACGTGGTTACCATCAACAGTGGCTTCTCTAGCCAGTTGTTCGTCAAGCTGCCTGATGGCACCTACGCCAATCCGGCACTGGACGCTGGTACTGTCACTCTGGCCGCGGGCTTGTATACCTACACTTCGCTCACTGGCTCGCAGTTAAATTTCAACTCAAATGGCCACATCGCCACTATGGTTGACCCTGCTGGTATGACCGTAACCTTTGGGTACGACTCGGAAGCAAAATTGATCTCAGTGACAAATGGGCTGGGACGTACCCTCACCATTAATTACGGCACTGATAACATGATTTCAACCGTCACAGATGGCACCGGTCGTAGTGTCGTCTACACAGTGGATACTAACGGAGACTTGACCACGGTCACGGACCCGAACTCGAAGGACTGGACCTACGAATACGACATTCCAGGCCGGATGATCAAGCTGTTCAAGCCTGCCAATCCAACAGTTGCCATTGTCACAAACACCTATGATACCATAGGTAGGGTCAAGGAACAGGCTGACTACCAGTCAAACGTCTGGCAATATTTCTTTGCCGGTTCTCGCACTGAGGAGATCAATCCGAACTCCAAGAGCGGCATTCTCTACGTCAACAGCCTGGGGAAGGTCGCTAAGGCGATAAACCAAGTTGGGAAGACCTCCACTACTGCTTACGATGGCAGGGGGCGTGCCGTCAAAATAGTAATGCCAGAAGGCAACTCTGTTGAAGTAGTTTATGATTCGAAAAATCGCGTCACTCAATCAACAGTAAAAGCAAAGCCAGCCTCAGGTCTAGCAGACATAGTCAGCTCGGTCACCTATGACCCAACTTGGAACAAAGTCAAAACCACGACTGATAACATGGGTCGAGTAATGACCATGAACTACGATGTGGCGAACGGCAACGTTCTGAGTGTTGTATCGCAGAGCGTTACTGGTATCGGTTCTTCAACGGTTTCAATGACGTACAATTCACGAGGTCAGGTATTAACTGCCACCGGCCCTGATGGCATCGTGAGCAAGAACACCTACGATGTTGCCACCGAAAACCTGCTGTCGACAGTGGCTGATTTTGGTGTTGGGCGGCTGAACTTGACTACCGGCTTCGGTTACGATTCGGTCGGGAACGTCACCACTGTTCAGGACAGACGAGGGTTCACTACCGCTGCTACCGTTGACGTCTTGCGGCGTGTAACACAGGCCACCTCGACCGCCCCATTCAGTTTTGTCACCAAGTTCACCTTTGACGACAATGGCAACAACATAAAAGTCGAAAGGCAAACCAGCGATCCTCTTGACCCGTGGCAGACTTCGCAGACAAGTTACACCGCTGACAACAAGGTTTTGACGACCACAGACCCGCAAGGGAACGTGACGTCGATAACCTACGACAATTTGCAACGCCGCTGGAAGATTACGGATGCGCTCAGTCGGGTTGTGACCAACAACTTTGACGATGCCAACCGCATTTTGTCGGTAGTTAATCCTGCTGGCATTACTGCGGTGACATACACCTATACTGACAATGGCAAAGTCGCGACAATCAAAGATGCGCGCAACTTTGTCACGAGTAGTACGTTTGATGGCCATGACCGGCCGCTTCGCACGACCTACCAAGATGCCACTTATGAGGAGGTAACAAGCTACGATGGTAACAGCAATCCGCTGACTCTGCGCACTCGTTCCGCAGCCACAGTCACTCTGACGTATGATGAAATGAATCGTGTCAAAACGAAAGCGGCAACTGGTCAACCGACTGTTACCACCGTTTACGATATTGCAGGCCGAATTGTGACAGCAAGTACGCCGGTTGTAGCAGGAGATCCAAGCTCTGGAACGTTCACGAATTTTTATGACACAGCTGGTCGCTTCTACAAAGAGCAGTATCCTGACGGGCTGTCCGTGACTCATGTGCTTGATGCGAGCAGTAACGTCACTAAGACAACTTACCCGGATGGATATTTTATTGATCGAGTCTATGATGAGCTGAGCCGGATGACCGATATTAAGTTAAATGGCTCAGGTTCGAGTGCTGTTCAATTCCAGTACGATGCTTTGTCGCGGCGCACCAAGCTCGTATACGAGAATGGTTGCACTACAAACTATGCTTTTGAGGTAGATAATGATCTCAGCAGCCTGCTGCACAACTTTGTGGGCTCAAATGTTCAGTTCAACTATGGCTTCGACAATGCCAATCAAATGGCGACACACAGGGTAAGTGATCCAGCCAATTTCCGCTGGACCCCGCCTGCTCCTGCCACCACTTCCTATGGCACAGCCAACAACATTAACCAGTATCCGACTGTTGGAGGCACTGGATACACTTACAGTACTGATGGTAACCTGACTAACGATGGCACTTTCAAGTACGAGTTCAACACCGAAAGAATGATGACTCGTGTCCGCAATGCCGGGACCAATGCCATCATTGCTGACTATCTCTACGACCCGGCACAAAGGCAGAGGCAGAAAAATGTTGGTGGCGTCAAAACCAATTACTACTACTCTGGTTTCCAGCGCCTCGCTGACTATGATGCTTCAGCTGGTACGCCAGGCACTCTGCTGAACCGCTATGTCTATGGTTCTGGTCGTGATGACGTCCTCATTCAGATCACCGGTGGTGGTACTAAAACTTACTACCATCAAAACCATCAAGGATCAGTTATTGCAACAACCAACTCTTCAGGTGCTGTACTGAATCGCTACACATATGGACCATTCGGAGAATCGGCGGCGTTGACTGGAACTACCCATGGGTATACAGGTCAACGTTATGATGCTGAAACAGGGCTCTATTACTACAAGATGCGGCAATATTCACCTAAGCTGGGCAGATTTTTACAGCCAGATCCGATAGGAATGGAAGGTGGGATGAATATCTATGCCTATGTTGGCAACAGCCCATTATTGGCTACGGATAGTTTGGGACTGTCGGCAGATCAGGCTGGGGGGAGTGATCAAGGCTTCGATACGGTAAGTATCGACCCATTTGGACCCGATGAACAGTTTCGAAATTTTAGTACAGTCTATGACATTCATAACCCGAGCGCTTATCACGCTGCTGCGGTTAGGGTCAGGAGTGTAGCTGTGACTGCAAGTGGTCACGCAAGTGTCTTCTACAACGGTAGTAACCCGTTGCTACCAGACTTGCTGAGAAGAAGTGCTGTCATTACGAATGCAGTGACAGATGTTTTAGTTGCCGCTAACCTATCAGCGAAGTTTGGCGATTTCCTTCGTGCTGAAGGCGTTTTACAGGTTTCTTTGAACAATACAAAACAGGGACAGACAGGAGTTGACCTTGTCGAAAAGTTCTTAATATCTAAGGGGTATAAACGTGAAGGCAAAGGAGTATCGTTGGATATTTTGGTGAATGGTGTTGTAGTGAAAAATACAGTGGCAGACTTGATTTTTCGTGGCCCCTCTGGGACATTGTTTATTGTGGAGGTAAAGACTAGTAGAGGAGGACAACCATCATTGATTAATCTATCAGCCAGTCAGGCTCTGGCGCTAGGTGTAATCTTGGCTGGAACAAGCGATTTTGAATCACATTATCCTGAAAAATTTGTGGCACCAGCTGATATTAATGACGCTGGTTTCATGTTCTTCTCAATTAACTTCAAAGAGGAATTTACAAAACTTGCTGTTGTTGGATCTTACACGCCAGTAGGCTAAGGAAATATGATGGCCAAGAAAATGAACAAAGAGTTTCAGTCGAATTTCGTGGATGTCGTTCATGATGGACTTGTGGCGTTGGGATTTCAGTTAGTTACAAAGAAGGTGACTGCTAGCTTGATCGCTAGCGATGGCCGCTATACAAAAACCAAACCACCAAGGTTCGACTATTCCACCGAAAATAAGAACGAGCGTTTGTATGTAAGAGCCTACCCTAATGACGTTTTTGGAGCGATCTATTGGGATTTTCGGCCCTGGTGTGGTGATTACATTTGTCATTTAAAAAAGTGTATTTGTCATCCGCCCACTAGATTTCTTCTCAGTGAGCTGGAGGATGTTCCTTTCGACCCTTTCTTCGCCGTCAATGGTGAAGAAGAAGTAATTGGTCGTAATATTTTTGGAGACTACGATCCAAATTTACCGGCGGAGAAACTTCGAGAATCGGCAAGCGATCTTGTTTGTGCTGTAGTGGATGAAGCATTGCCCTGGATTGACCAAAATTCCAACCTTTATAGCTTAGAGCAGTTGTTTGACAATGCGAGTTATCCAAGCTTGACTAAGGTTGGCTTCTATATCGTTATTGGAGAAATGCTCAAAGCTCGTGCTGAAATGACTCAGGTGATCCAAAAAAAGGAGGCTATTCGGAAGAAATGGGAAGCACAATATAAAGTTCGTCACCCGAGGAAATCGTACAAAGAGTACGAAGACGAACTTCACCGTATAGACATGCTCAAAATCGGAAATAAGGCAGAAGCCAAGATCGCATACCAAAACTTGCCGTCAGAGGTAAAGGCTCGATTGAGTCATAAATGGATTGACGATGAGATTATAGAGCGAGTAAATCAGCTCACGCTTTCAGCAGAGGTTTAGTTGGCACTGTTTCTGGTGAATAGAACTGATCTTTGCCCATAATCCGAAAATAGGCGACACGAAAAGGAATAAAAAATTGTCGGCCGCTCGGTTCCCTCGATAGGAACTTATAGCGCTAACTAGTATCGCGTGATTTTCTTTACAGTAGCTCCTCTCAGTTACGAGAGGAGCTACTGTTTCTGTGGGTGTCACCGTAACTGGTGGCACTCTTCTTTTTGGTCTTGGGAAATTTTCTACTATAGGATGTTTTAGGTTGAGTCTGGCTCGCCTAAGATGAACGATTTAGGCTATAACCCTGAAAATTGCCACTCAACCATGCGGGTTTCAGTAGCTTTGGACTTGGAGTGCCAATTTTTTATTTCGGCCATAAGTGAGTTCTGTGCAATAGCACACTCCTTTTTTGCCAGCTGTTGTCATATACTGATGAAATGATGTGAGTTTTGGCCGTTGTTTGGCCCAGGTGTCCCTTCTTGCCAATGACTTGGAGGTGGCAATGCATAAGCTTTTACTTCTTTATGGCACTGTCTGCGCTATTTCAGTCAGCAGTGTGATTTTTGAAAGACCAGTATTGGCTCAGCCAATGTCAGCTGATCAGGAGTTGGTTGCTGTCTCCAAGGGCGTTGAAGCACTAAAGAGAGGTCAGAATGGCTTGGCTATCTCCGAATTTACGAAGTTGATTAACACCAACCCAAGCAACTGTGAGTATCGCACATTGCGAGCATCAGCCTACTCTGACAATGGCGACTATCAAAAAGCCGCAGCCGACTTTGAGGCGGCGATTAGAAACGGCGACAAACGACCGATGGTGAAAGACAGCTTGAACTCTGCAATAGCCTCATCGATCGGTACCAAAGTGGTCACGGACGGGAAGAGTGTCAAAGATACAATTGCCGCTGGCCAGAATGCTTATGACCAGAAGGACTTTAAGACCGCCCTTGGATATTTCAATGTTTTGGCAGGCCAATCAAAGCCGGAGGTCCACCAGCTTGGGCTCCTTGGCCGGGGCGGAGCTTTCTTGAAGATGGGGCGCAAGTCAAACGCCAAAATTGATGCTGAAGCTCTCATTCGAGAAGGTATAGACAACCCCAATATTCGCAGTCTTTTGCGTGAGGCGTCTAGTACTAGCGCCTCAGCCCCCCCACCAGCAAAGAATTCAAAGCGAGTTGACCCAGCTAAGATTTCCAGACCAAAGGACATTCAGGAGTATATTCACAAGCGTTTTTGAAGTGTTAGACCGGCATACAGCCTAGCTATGCTGTATTGTGCGTGCACTCAGGAATAAAGGCTTTACCCCTATTTCATTGCGCTGTCACTTATACGGCCGTTTGTGGGACAAATTATTTTCAGGCAAAAACAGTCGATTTTGTGTCACTTATCCAGTCACTTTATCAATGTTCCATAAACTTTCTGAATTCAGTTAAATGACGAGGGTAACGCTTTCGTCACTCCCTTTCCAGCAGGACAATTGCTGGGGGCAAGCTGAAACACGCGCGCTTTCGCTTCATTTTGGAAATAAAGCCGCCACTAATTCATCAAACTCATGAAAGTTATCAGCTTCTGTTTTGTAACTGGCGGCGGTAATTTGGCGCACGGCTACTAGCTTTTGCGTTGGAACAACAATCAAATATTGTCCTAAATAACCTCGCGCTGAAAAACCCATTATACTTGCTGTTTCTGTGTGTTCTGCGGAATAGTGATCTGTGCCCCAGTAATCAATCCACCACAAAAGCCCACAGTTCTGATGAGCTGGCTTAGTAGACTCTTGAACAAAGCTAGCATCAATGACTTGCTCTCCTTTCCACTTGCCGTTTTGAAGCATCAGCTGGCCAATTTTGCTAACGTCTCTGGCCGTCAAGGATAAACCCGCGAAGCCATGCGGATTCCCAGCGCTGTCTTTTGTCCAGGCAAAGTCCTCTATTTCTAAGGCGGCAAATAGCGTCATGCGAAGATAATCGTCGATCTTCAGGCCGGAAGCTCTCTCAATAATGCCTGGCAAGATATTGCAGGCTTTATTGCTATAGAACCAGCACTCACCGGGAGTACTATTTAGTTCCGCTGCTAACGCTAGTTTTAAGAAATCAGGACTGCGGTAAATTACTTCAGTGGTTGGGTCGTCCTGAAGGCCTGAAGTGTGGTTAAGAATGTGCCGGAGCGTGATTTTTTCTTTGTTACCTTGCCTCCATTCTGGAAAGTAAAACCAGATGGGGTCATCGATTGAATCAATTTTTTTCTCAGTGAGAAGCGTTCCAATTGCTAGCGAGACGATCGACTTAGTCATCGACATCGTTTCAATCGGGCGTTTCTCTTTGCCGAAATCCCACTCGCCTAATGTTTCCCCGTTCTGCACCATGATCATTGCGTCAGTGTGCGTTTCTTTTGCTCTACCAACCAGACGCTCGATGGCATCCTGATTGGGTCTTGAGATGTCCGAATTTGATTTGCGTGTACTGTGTTTTTTCATTTTTGCTTCTGCTGCTTCTTCTCAATTTATGCGAGGTTGCCGCTTTCTTTGCACTTCATTTCGCCCCCCGGATGACATCATTACAATGATAGGACGCAAGTTGTAATACTGTCATTCTCAGCAGAACAGATTGTTTGACGAATCTAGTTATCTAAATTAGCCTTCCATGGCAAAGTAACCCAGGGGCTGGTTTTCTGCGTCAGAAGAAGTTTCGTTGTACGATTCGTTCTGGCAATATCGTTTTTCCATTCTTTGTATGACCAAAATCTTCTGCCGATCAGATACTCTTCGTTCATCTGCTCCCAGCTACTATATTTTTGCTGAAGTTTTTTAGCAACAGGCATCATTAGACTGTAGGCTTCTTTTTCGCTAACAAAACCGATGAGGTAACCCCAGCGTACTAAGTTTATGTAGCGACAAAGATCCCAGGCGCACAGTCCACGATCACCGACAGCATCACCATATTCATCAATTACTGCCATGCGCTCTTTGAACTGGCCACGCAAAAGATCTGTCGCTACATCCTTAGCTTGCTCAGGCTGTATTTCGCCTCGCTTAACGCGCAGATACGATTGCCACAGGCTGTCATGTCCCCCACCGTTGTTGAGTTCTTTCAATTGATTTAGTAGGTCTGCGCGCGAGGTAATTCCCCACGATTGAGTAAGTGACTGTCTCTTTGAGAGTTTATTCGCTTCTGTAGGGGCTCGTCCTGATAGAGAATGGAGGCCGTGCCCATTCATAGCAAAAAGGGCTGCAGAACAGGCAATAGCCCACTGCTGAGCAGGAGTTCTCGCTCTATGACTAAGGTCGTATTCTAAATTGTCAACCGTTTTGGTCCAATCTCTATACAAATCATTGTTTGGTTCGTACTTATTTGCTAGATCAAAATCAGCGCGTGCTTCTTTCACTTTTTCAAGAGCAAGATAGCAACGCGCGCGTGAATAGAACCAGCCAGAATTCTTAGGCTGGCTATCAATGATTGCGGTATAGTCTTTCAGAGCGCCCTCGGGGTCACCATCATCCCATAAGAATTCGCTGCGTAAGGCTAGTTCGTTTCCATTGGTAATTTTCAAAGACTTGGCCTCTAGTAAATCAGCCTCGGCTTTACTGTTTAGGCTCAATTTGCGCTCGGCGCTCACCTTGATCAAGTATGGTGGCGCGTATTTGGGATTTAAAGCTATCGACTGTTTAGCGTCTGCTATGGCCTTTTCGTAGAAGCCTTGTTCCATGTATGCGCATGATCGCCGGTACCAAGAATGGTAGGCCGGATTAATCATCAAGGCTTTGCTGTAGTCCATTGCGGCTTGCTCAAATAATTTTTTCGACATGTAGCTTTCGCCGCGAGCGTGCCATGAATCAGCTTGCTGTGGCTTAATTTCAATTGCTCGGGTGTACTCAGCAAGTGCCTTGTCTTGTTTCTCCGCTAGGTGGTAGATATAGCCGAGGCAATGATGAGCATTGGCTGAATTAGGATCGTTAATAAGCATTTTTTCGACAACTTTTGTAGCCTGTTCCTGCTTACCGGCATCAAGCAACGCTTTTGCTTGTTCGAGTAATTCTAGATTTTCTTTTGTCTCGCTTTTTGGAAGGCCTGACTGCGGCGAGTTTGCTCCAGAAGAGTTTCTTGAGTTAGAGCAAGCGGATGTTAGCAGAGCCGAGCCGACCACGATGATCGTTCCCGCTGATATAAGATGCAGAGAAATTGCTTTACTTGAGCGGCCTATAGTGGCGTTCTGTAGTTTTTTTAAGCCATTTTCTGACACTGTTCTGCCTCTAGTTATTTGGTGTCATCTGTTGGCATTTGGCTCTTGCTAAATTCACTCTCAAGTTTCTCAAATTCGTTTTCTAGCAACATGTCTGGCTTTTCTTGTTCTGGTGGAGAGTTTGAAGTCACACCAAGTTCGTTTAGCTTGCTCATTTGTCGGCGGGTTTCGACAGTCTTTATGAAAAACCGGCCAGAGAGTGCAAAGAGAATGAAGCCCAATAAGATGAGTGCAAAGCCCATGATTGTTGACTCACCCATCACATAAAAGCCAGCTACCGCTGCAAGACAGCCAGTAAAAAAATACATGACTGCATTTGAAGCTGTAACTCCCTTCGCCTCGCTGACCAGGGTGTTTAGTGCTTTAACGGTGGATTCGCAAGAATTTTTGCAAGCTATACCGTTTCCAACATCCACTGCGCACATAGCACAAAGCCCTTTGAAACAGGCTTTGCACATACCTAGTGCATCGATTCCTGGATGTCTAAAACATTTCATACAATGCCGTCCTGAACAGTATCAGATTCATTGGAGACCCTTTTGGGTGATTGTGGTAAGCGGCACAAAAGTAATGATCAACTTTGCAATCATATACTGTTGCGCAGATTCGGTCATTAGGCGATTTCCGCTCTGCTTGCGCAATAAGTCCAATATCCCGCTTTGTACCATTTTAAGTATAGTTCAAGTGGTACACTTTGTGTTCATTGAGCTGACTGCCTTTTGGGCATGTAAATCTCGGAGGGTTCAATTGGTACAAAAAGTCGCTATCTACTGCAGAGTCTCAACGGCCGATCAATCTTGCGAACGGCAAGAACGCGAACTGCGTAATTATGCCAAGAAAGCAAAAATGAGCGTCGTCGGCGTTTGGAAAGAAACGGCGTCTGGCTCTAAAGACAATCGAAAAGAACGTCAAGCTATTTTGGCCCTCGCCCAGGCGCGCAAGATTGACGCTATCTTGGTTACTGAATTGACCAGATGGGGCCGCAGCACAATGGACCTCATTCATACATTGCAGCAGCTTGAATCGTGGCATGTCTCAGTGATTGCACAGTCAGGCCTTCAGTTTGATTTGAAGACGTCTCAGGGCAAGCTTATCGCCGGCATAATGGCTTCACTAGCGGAATTTGAACGCGACTTGATTCGTGAACGGGTCAAGTCAGGTCTGGCCGCAGCAAAAGCACGCGGCAAAAAGCTCGGACGCCAGGTCGGCCAAAGAGTAAAGTCAGACCGGCTTGCTCCTAAGGTCGTAGGCCTTGTCGGACAAGGCATGCCATATCGAGAAATTGCTGACCAACTAAAAATTAGCAAAACGACAGTCACGGAGATCATGAAACGCTACAGGGCGGAGAACGTTTTGGTCGCCGAGGAGGAACCAAAGCGCATAACTCGGGTGACATCGAAGGGAGCAAAAGGGTGACGAACAGGGGCGCTAGTCACACTCATGCGTGTCTAGTTGATAGATCCGTGACACCGCCAGCGGTTGCGTGACATGACATCGCTTATCTAACTTAAGGGGAGAAAAGCCAAGCTTTTCTCCCCTTTTGCGTGACTTGATTTCGAGCCTAATTTTAGAAAGGGTACTTGCGGCGCGAAGCTAAAAGCATAGCGGTGCCAGCAAGCAGAAATAGACTAGACAAGAGATAGTCTATTTCTTTTGGCATGGGTCTAAATATGACCCTTGCAAGTAACAATGAAACAAAGATCAATAGAACTGTCAATGGAATAACAAGAGTTAAAACTACTTCCGTGTTATTTTTCGCAACCCAAACTTGCTCGCATCGACAAGGTTCTTTCATATTGAATACAATATAGATAAGTGCCAATACAACACTCAATCCACAGAAAAGTCGAAATGGAAAGTAGTTAGATAAGGCTGACAATTCCAGACCAAAAAACAGAAGAAGGAGGCCACCTGCCAAATTTGATTGACTTTTATGAGCAGTAAAGAAGTGGGGCGAAAAGGTTGGAAGTCTCATACTTAAAAACACCGAATAGGACTAGCTTGCTTTCACAAAGCATACTTAGCTAAGCGCGGCCTTGTCAAGCGCGGATTGAAAAAAAGCGTTTGTCTGAATAAGCTTATCCCATAATCAATGTCTGAAATAATACAGGTCTCTTTTTCCTTTTTAGAGGTGGTCGTTTACGAGTTTTTTTTACCACCTGAATCGCGAAAGAGTATAACTGTTTAATCTTGCCAATTTTTGAGTGTCACCGTAATTGGTGGCACTCTTTTTTACTAAAAACGGCGCTTCTACTATCTAATGCCTGATTGTAATTTGGCGCAATAAATTGCCTCCCACTTCAAGTCAGTGACCTCGCCGACACGAAAGGCTTGTCGATAGGTCATTAGGAGCAAGAGAGAATCACGGATTCCGTATCGGCCTTGCGTCTTGGCGGTGGCGATCAGCAATTTGACTTAATCAGCAGTTAGAAATTCGCGAGAGCGTCTGACGAGATTTATTTGTTTGACGGGAGGACCGGCAGGGTGGAATTGTAACTTTGCCGAAAAAGATGGCTGGGACTTTTTCATTGTTGATTACCAAAGGCGGTTGACCAGTCAAAAAAAATTAGCAGCATTCCCGAAAAAGGTTGTTTTCGGGAATCCTTCGTTAGCTGATTCGGCCAGCTTGTTTTGCAAGGAGGATTTGTTTTTCGGCGATGAAAAGGAGATGGCTTGCAAATGTCAACAGAGAACCAGCCTCTATAGCTGTTGTTGTCAAATTTTGATGAGATGATGGATTTCTGAAAACCGCCATAGTACCGGCAAATAAATTACTTGTACCTTGCTGTTCAGCTTCGAGCGTAGTTGTGTCTGTGAGGAGACCAGGAATAACAGTTGCATCTCTTGAATTTGACGGCTTAAAAGCAGCTCTCACTAAATCAACACCAAAAAGGTTATTCAATCTAGTAGCGTCACGGATCGTAATTTCAACTTGCTTAAAAGCTTCATGGACAGAAGTATCGTAGCTTCCAGTCATGAAAATTGGCACAGCATGTTTGGTAATTTCCTGATGTAAGAATGCTTTTGGCAGAATTTGGCGTAAACGAATAAGTTCTTGAATGTCTGTCTGTGTTACAGCTTTTCTGGCTGTTGGCCCAAGTCTATACCAGCCACTTCCAGTGGTTGTTGAATGAAAGTCAGGTATGACAAACCCTTCAGCCATCAACCAGGCGAGCGCTTCCATGGCGGCTTCTTTAACTGCCACAGCCTTATGGGATCCGTAAAGCGTCTCTACGAAACCCGCCAGTTCAACTGCCATAAACCGTTCTGAATTTTTTAGACAATCTAAGAGCAGGTATCCTGCCAGTTGCGCCGGTTGCATGCTAATGAAATCATCAGCAGTCTCGATCAGTAGTTTTAAATTCCCTTGCAAAGTCACGCTCCAAAGTGAGTAATTATCTATCAGTCATTTTTGGTAATGTCTTTAAAGGAGGTGCTTATTTTCATCTACTAAAAACATACCTGGATAAATACCATCCTCAACCAAGGCCTTTTTTACTTTTGGATTGTTTGCTGAATCATCTGCTTTTTTCTGGAGTTCAGGTGATATTGCGTCATTGTCAATTAAATGCTTGAGCTCTTTGTAGTGCTCGGCAACGAGGGGAACCAGAGGGAAAATTACTTTGAATTTTTCTCTTTGGGTTCGATGTTCTTCAAGAGCAAGGTCTTTTGCCGCAGTTAGGAGTAGTTCTTTCCTGCGCGATGCTCTTTCTCGGTCTGCATTCCAAAGCACTACTGCACCGGAAACACCAGCGCTCACAATGCCTGACAAAAGCAACGTCACCCAGTCAATCAATAATTTTCACCGCGGAGACAAATTACCTGATAGATGGTCGTTCCTGGCAAAGGCGAGATTTGCATCGTAAGATGTAGACAGCCTGCAATCATTGGTTTCTCTTCCAGCCAAGTTTCTCAGCAACTTCAATTCCTTTAGCTGTCAATTGAAATGTCTCTCGAAAAGTAGACACACTCGTGTCCTTCATCAATTCAGTGAAGAGACCGCCGAGGATCATGTCGTCTAATGCGGACACCAGAAGCATTCTTTCTGGAATGCGCGGATACCAACTTTCATCTATCTCGACAGCAATATAACCATTCACATGTTTAAGTTCTCGTCTTCTCGTAACCAGGCATTGTTTCGATTCTTCCAATACTTTCTTAAGTATGAATGATTTAGCTTCCTCTACTGTTTTTGGCAGTTCTTCTTCCGTCATTTTTTCTCCTTTTCAATAAATTCGTTATTAACAATCATTCTCGGTAGTGTCAGTAAAAAGCAGGAAAATGACTAGAATACTTTGGATTCACAGTTGGACAAGTCTTGATATTTCTTGTGACCGAAAGCCAGGACGCTAAATATGACAAGAAACAAGCATTCGGCGAAGTCTGGATCTTGCAAGGCTGGCTGCTCTTTTCTTGAATGGCGAATAAATTTATGAGTTACACCTGTTAGATGAAGCAAAGAGTCATTGATAATTTTCTTTTGTTCGTCGCTCTTTGCTAACTTATTTACAAGGCTTTCCGTGCTTTTTTTGAAGTCTGTGTGTTCTGATGATTTCCAGTGTTCTAGTGCTGATGAGATTAACATAGTTGCCTCAACGCGACGATCATGTCGATCTGAGAAAGCGTCGATGGCTTTAGCCACCAGATCATTTAAAACGCTGTCGTTGAAGTCCAGTTTGTATGCCAATTCGTGTTCGATAACGGATGGAAGAGCGCGACCTATTCTTCCATTAACAAGCCTAAATGGTGCTGCAAATCGCTCGAACAAAGTATTAACTTCCAGTTCGTATCGACGTTTTCCTTCCGCTTCATCAAATTCCACGGCGCATTCATAGTCGTCCCAGCCGCACCCTTCGTATTTCGTGGGCCAAGCAGCATGCAAATGGAAAAATTCTACATAGTCAAAAACATCATCCATTGATAGTGCTGTCTTGGTAGGTGGCCAATTACCACCCGGGATGAATTCCCGAATAATTGAATTTGTGGCTGATTTGTCCCAGGTGCCCTTGTGGCTATTGCCGGCATATGAGCAACCGGTTGGGAATTTCAAACAGAATAGCCTGTTGCCCAATCTATCAATAATGCTGTTGAAACCGCTCCAGAACGAGCTTAACCATTGAACCTGGTTCCCCGCTTTTCGAGTTGACCAGAGCCGATCGGAAGAAGCATCTTCAAAAATGTCACTAGTCATTTTCTAAACCCAAAATTTCTTTGCAAGGACACCAAGGTCGCTTTCCAGCTCTTATCGGTTCTTTCTTGGCCCCTTTACTATCCATTGTTATTAGCTCTTATCAGCCTATGCATTATATTCGCACCCTAATATTACAAGAAATCAGAGTTGATCTCGTGCGCCTAGGTCAGTCTCTTGGCTGAAATATCAAAAGAAATAGCGATCATGGCTAGTGATATTGCCACTTATCACAAGTTCGTATTGCCTCATTTAAGAATCGTACTCTGGCGAGTTCGTGTTCAGCTGCTACTCCATGTTGCAAGGTTTCCATGAGAACCGCTTACAGTAGTCATCAGCAGGCCGATATCCTATTATGTACTGGGACTCCAGACGGTTGACTAAAGGATAAAATGACTAGTCAAGCAATCGACATGCTCAAAAAGTTTGAGCTGCCTTCTATGCCGAGGGCTTTTCAGCTCGGTTGCACCGCTAAACTTTTAAATATTCACGCGCAGCAGCTGCGTGCCTTCAATTTAGTATGGGCATTATCAAAAACTCAAGACGTTAGCAAGAAAGATATAGCTGTGGTCGGTGCTGGAATAGGCGGTTTGACTGCTGCTTTGGGATTTGCAGCCGTCGGTGCTAACGTAACTATCTTCGAGAGAACAGGGCAGGCCGCTCACATCCAGAGAGGAAATCTTGTCAGATACGTTCATCCAAATATTTCTAGCTGGCCTGACCATGGAGCCGGTTATCCACTGACTCATCTGCCTTTTATGAATTGGCGTGCGGATCTTGCTGGTAGAGTGTCTGACAGTCTCACTCGTCAATGGGAAGAAGGATACCTTGTTTTCAAGAATAATATTCGGAGCGAGAAGGACCAAGTCAAATATGGCGGTAACGTAACTGCAATCCAATCATACTCCTCGGGACTTAAAGTGAAGGTTGTTGACACTGTATTAGGTGCAACTAACTTTGATTTTGTGGTTCTTGCTGTTGGCTATGGTTTGGAAAAGACAGATATAGTCGCTACGTCCTCATATTGGCGCAATGACGATCTGGCCCAACCTGTGCTCGGCAGTGGGTCCAAAAAGAAATTCATAATTTCTGGTGCGGGAGATGGCGCCTTAATAGAAGTGCTCAGGCTTAAGCTTAAGAATTTTCAGCACAAAGAGTTTTTTGAACGAATAATGTTTGCACCGTGGTTGATTGAAGCTGAAAAGCGGTTCAAAGAAAAGCCTGATTGGACCAGCCTTTGGAACGGGTCGAGCGATATTCGGATGGACTACCAGGACTTCTTCAGTGAATTGCGAGAAGATACTGAGGTAGTACTAAATTCAAGGCGTACCTGGTATGAAAGTGATGCTCAGATACTTCATAAATTGTTAGTTTCGCTACTTATCGCCGCCGATGAAGTTACATGCAAAGTAGGTGAATTGAAGAAAGTCGCCTCACCTGGTTCTGAAAAGTGGCCGCTGACCGCTTATGACAAGAATTGTAAGCCTATTGATTATGCTCATGCCGTTCTACAGAGGCAAGGCGCTAAGTCAGAATTGGAAATACTCTGTTTTGATAATAAGTCAGGTGAGTACAAAGCTCTGGAAGCGACAGGCGTTTTAAATGATTCAGGCGATTCGAAAACTTATGAACCTAAGTACCAAACAGGTTTCCTGGCTGATGAGTTTATGAGAGCTCACTTTGAAAAGTCCTATGAAGTAGGCTTTGCGCTTACTCATCCCGATGAGTCTTCTAAGATAGTAGATCGGCTTTTTCACAAGCTCAAAAAATTGGACGACTCCTTTGCGGCCCCTGATACCAGCAATCTCCTCTCCGGGGACGTCAATTTTGTCTGGAAAAGCCTGGCAGCTGCTCTTAGGGTTCAAAGTAAGGAGTTGATTGAACATGGCGCTGGATTTACTCAGTCGGCCAACACTCCATATCGACAATTTTTACCCAGAAAAGTGTTGTGTCTAATCTTAGACACTAAACACAAAGCCTTGCTTGATAATTTGTTGGACGATAGGTGCCTGCAGTACCATTTTTATAGTCCAGTGTGGTCCGAAGATTTTCCAAAACATGTTCCGGTAGACACTTTGGTCAATACAGATGCTCATGTCTTTCTCGTTAGCCGGGCTGATCGATTTGAGGTGCACTGTCTGCCTGGAATGCATCAAGCACACCAATTATTGCGCACACCAACAATACTTGAAATCATGGGTAACAGTTGGAGCCTTCAGAGGCTAGGTGGTCTGGGCTGGGCTGTGCAAAACCTGTATGAGGTCAATCGCACCCACATTCGGGGCAACGAAATTTTACGCTAGGAAACCAGACGAGGACTCAATTCTATTCGATTGAAGATAACTTGTGGTATCGATCTTTATCACAAGTTATCTAGAACGTTCACCTAGCTTGATTGAAGCGTAAGAATCGGTCGAGTACTCTCTAACTATTAGAATGCTGGTAGCTATAAAGTCAAACAGCCGATGAGCCAATAGACTACTAGAAGGAGTTGTAAAACCATTCTCTTTTGCTAGTCGCTGCAGCTCATCTCTCTGGTTTGCTCCAAACGCGTCAAGATGCTCAAATAAATGCGCTAGGACGTAGTTAGGGTTTGTGATGCTCTCTCTGTTCAGGCGAACATCTTCCCTTACCTGGCTATTGAGTTCCCAAATTTCTTCATGAAGCTTTCCAGTCTCGGCTTCTCCATACCAAACAGAGCTTACGAGATAGCTGAGCCTTAAATCCCCGGTAGCAGAATTTGTGATCGTGCTAAGTTGAAAGGGTCTGGTTTGATGCACTATGAACTTATCTCTGAATATCAGGATGTGGCTGTAAAGCCAATCGATACTATCGGCACTTTTCCTTTTTATATCGGCCAATAGCCCATTTTCTGGTGTGGCAAGATGGGTGGTGACCATTCTGTTGAAGTTAATAGAATTTGGTTGTGGTAAGGCTGCTATATGACCTATTATCAGCGCCCACTCGTCTAGCAGTGTGTGTCCTACCTGGTACAGAGATTCAAAATCGGCGATCAGGAATTCACGGTAGCGCTCCGATGATTGATCAGCTCCAACTACTATCGATCTACCTTGTTCAAACGAGCTGAATAAGTGTGCTTGCTCGTTTTCAAATACTCGTTGATATGAATTCTGATCGCTAGCCATTCGGCGCAGTATTGCGCCAATGACCCGAAGCAAGTGTTCAGCTCGCTCAATGTAGTGGAAAAGAGCATACTTCTGATGTGACGTTTCGCCTACAGGTTGAAGCCTGGCCTCATACAGCTCATAAAACAGTTTGTTCAATTGATCGAAAGCAGCTTGTTCTAGTTCGAAGGATTCAGTTTTACGCCAATCACAGTAAGAAATCATTCAAAGCACTTTCCAGTCAAGTTCCAATTCAATAAACACGCAGGATTGTGCCTAATTCAGCTATAGTGGCGGCTTTGCTGCAGGGATGTCAGCTTAGCTGTCTAGATCACTCAGGGCTGGAAAACATCTTCTGCCACCAGGGGCGGTTAGCTAGAGCAACTTGCTTTTCTAACTCGGCAGTTTTTTCGGCTACAGCCTTCAGTTCAATCTGCTCTATTTTTAGAGCTTCTTGTTCTGCTTTCAATGCTTGGATCTGTTTGTGCAGAGCTTCTTTTTCAAGTTCTGCTAGTTCTCTAGCCTTGCGCTCTTCTTGTTCTCTGCTTTGAAGATCAGGTAGAAGTCTAAGTTCGCGCTTTTGGTCTTCGATTACACGATCTTGTTCGCGCAGAGCAACGGCCATTTCTTCCACACGTTTGACGAGTGGTGTCATGACAACATTTATCATGCTTTCAAATTTGGCTAAGTCTTGTTTGGCTTTGTCATCTTGCTCAGGGGAGAAGTCTTTAACGCCATCGGCAGGAGTGCTTGATGGTTCTTCGGTGACCTCTTCAAAACTAACCTCTTCTATATCTATGCCATCAAAGCTAGTGTCGTCTTCTAGATCGTCGCTAGGTGACTCCTTGGAGATTCGTGCCGTGATCTCGGGTGTAATGAGCACCTGGATCTTGGCATTGACGGCTCTGCCTTTTTTTGCCTTGAGAGCACCCTTCTTTATCTGCCTACGCAGAGTCTTCTCTGAGACGCCTGTGAGTTCGGCAGCGTCTTGTAGGAATAGCCATTGCTGCTCTGGCTTGGCTTGTTTGTCGCCGGCTGTGGGAGCACCGCTGGTAGGTGTGGTGCCTGTGGATGCACTTGGTGGCATCTTTTTCTCCGATTTCTAGGATCTTTGACTTGTCTAGACATTTGATCTGACTAGACAATTATATTCATTTTTCTCAAAAGCGCCAGTACTTTAGGGTTTCGAATGTCTGATATATCTTTTGTATGTCTTGCTTGGGCCAGGTGTGTAACCGCTAGTGGTGACTTTTGAAGGGGTGCTCCTGGTGGGGGCGCGTCTGAATGTCTCGCTCTGTCAGCCTTGTGTCGGTTGTCTGGACACGTTTGTTCGAGCTTGTTGGATTTTGCCCTGGAATGTCTAGACAGCTAGTCTGTTCGCTCTCGCCTCGCCCGTGGTGCATTGCGGGCGTTTGTCTGGACGGCCTCGTGATGACTGAGTGGCCTTTGTCTAGACGGAAATCTGGGCGTACTTGGTTTTGGCGGCTGGAAGATCTCGGCAACCGGATGTGGTGGCTTGTCCGATAATTTGTCTAGACCGTCTAGACTGTCTAGACTCGATCGATATAAAATGAGGATAAGGGTTGATTTGTCTAGACATGCGTTGTATATTTCTGTTTGGACAGTCTAGACAAATCCGCAAAAAGGTCAGGGGATTTGGCAAAAAGGGCTTGATCATTTGTCCCATCGGCATTACGATCAGCGCGATCCAAAAGTGAGTCACCAAAAGTGGTGTCATCTAGAAAGAGAAAGACCCAATTTTTGAACGGTTCCTTATAGAGGAAAGGTGAATTGAATTCACACTGATTCCTCTGGGTCATACAAAACCACCCTTCGTTTATATCTACTAGCACTAGCCCTAGAAAGCGAGTTCTGTCATTACTAGCGTTTCAATACCGTCTCCGGTAGCAGCTTCTTCTGCTTCCACCTTGTCGCTGGATTCTAAAGCGGCATTTCTTAAGCTCTTCTCTTCTCGATTTGGTGGCCAGGTTCGCACTGTTGGTAGTGCTAACTGGCGCAATCTAAGTCAGTTCCATCAGCTCTCTGATGCTGAACTGCTCTCTTCTATATCTAAGGAATCAAAAACTTATCGAGCTCTAAGTATTGATGAGACTGAGTCTTTCCTACTATTGCAATTTGAATCGCAAGAACCAGAGCTAGACCAAGCTCTCTGGACGAGATTGAACACAGCGCTCTCCCTACTTGGCCTATCTGGTATCAAGCTATTTCAGATAGCCGAAGGTTCGACCTACCAAGTCTATATCTATCTATCAAAGATGGTGAAAGTGCTTCCGTTGGCTAAGCAGCTAGACAAATACCTTGTCCAGTCTGGACTAGACAATGTCTCTAGCATCAAGCCGGGTGAGCGTTTCGTGATGCCTTTGCAAGAAGGCTATCGCTGGATGAACGATTCCATGCAACCAGTTGCAGTTCGTCACGAAATGACAGAAGACATGGCTCTCAATTTCTTCGTTGGTGAAGTGACCAAAACTCTTTGTTGTCCACATGATTTGATTGATCAGCTTGAAGGTTTCAAAGATTGTCCAGACAGCGGCTCGTTGACCTCAGAGTCTGTCCAGTCAGAGGCTGAAGAAGAACATGTCGTGACGTTCTTGAGTCTTGTCCCTGAAACCTCGACTGAACCATTAGATGTAACTGTTGCTTCGGTTGACGGGGCTCTTGATTTCTTGAATGCCGGATCTGAATTCGAATGTGCTGATGATCAAATTCAACTTATAGATCAACCAGCGTTGATTGGCAGTGATCCGTTTGAAGCCAGAACTGTAGTGGAAGCTCCAGCTGAAGCTAGCCTGGAGACCCTTGCCGTCGCGAATTCTCAGACCTGTCTAGACGTGATAGATAGTGTCCAGGTTGAGTGCGAGTCTGTCCAAGTGGAGACTGAAGATTCCACTCCTGATTCCGTATTGGATGTTCAGCAATTGGCGGAAGATAGTGCACTCATTGCTCCGGCCGAGACGACCGATGAGCTTGAAGCGATACCTGATTTTGTCGAACTAGCTTCAAATACGGAGCTAGTTGATTCAGCATTAGAGGTTGACAAATTTGAGCTTGCCTCTAGTGAGGTAGAGCAGAGCGCTGAAGAGTTACAACAACCAGCGGCGATCAGTTTTGAGGATGAGCAAGCTCCTGAATCTGTTGTTTTGGTTGAACGAGAACTAGCTACCCTTAATGACCAGAGCGAGCCTGATGCTGATGAAGCACTTTTAGAAGCTGAAGACACTTTGGAAGAAGACACGGCAATAGCAAGTGCGGCCGAATTAGATGGTGCCGAAGTTGATGCCGCTGAGTATGAAGAAACTTCCATTCAGTTGTCCTTTCCTTTTGCTATAGGACTGCTGTCGGCTCCGGTAGAGCCACAGGCAAGAGGCCCGTACAGTCGGCGTAAGCGGGCTCCACCAGAGACCTGACGATCTATTTGAATATACGGAATTCCGTATAGGCGTGACAGCAATTGAAAGGTAAATAAGGCGATATGGCGAAGATTGACATAGCTATGGACCAAAGCATCATCGAGCAGCTGGGTTATACCGGTGAAGATGGTTTGGTGCTGTTGCTAAGAGTTCATCTAGTACGTGCCATCAAGGAAGAGCTTACTCAACGAGGCTGGAGCCAGCGGCAAGCTGCTCAAGTTCTGGGAGTAAAGCAGCCGCGCATCTCTGAAATTATGCAATTGCGCATTGACCAATTTAGCGTAGAGAAACTTTCGAAGCTTCTTTACCGTTTAGGCAAGACAGTAAGACTCTCAGTCAGCGCTTGAATAAACAAACAGTTTTTGAAGAGCCCCTGCCAGGGCTTTTCGAAAGTGAACAAGGACAGAAAATCTAGGAGGTAGAAAGTAACCGACTAACAAAAAACACCGCCTGCCAGCGATGTTGTTTGAGACCCAAGAGCGGATCAGATATGCATTTGTACATCAGGGTTTTGCGAAACTTCCTGTATGTGACAAGCATAAGCCACTGATCCGGTTAGGTCAACTCGTCTTAAATTAGAAAGAGAGACTACTACGACCGGACTTATATCTTTGGCGGGCAATAGTGCCGCGCCAGTTAAATTTTCACGTCTAAAATACTTTCCGGCTCACACAAAAGAGACGGCAGAGCGCTTTGTCTCGTTGTTCCATCGGTACGCATACATCTATCGGCCATTTGGCAGTGGAGCGTGGATTTCAGCCAATGAGCAGTGGAGTCTTACTGACACTGAGATTCTCAAAGCTATTGCTTGTGTGCATCCCAAGGCTTTCGTTGGCACCAGGTCGGGCAAGGCTAGCAAGTATGCTGTTTTAGATATTGATGCCGGTAGCCGCTATCACAGTAAAGAAGGGCTTCAGAAGATAACTAGCTTGCTTGAGAAGGCCGGGATTTCTGAGCACAACCTTTATCGATCGTCTGAGTCTGGCGGTTGGCACCTCTATATATTCTTTGATTCGCCGGTTAGCTCTAAGGATTTGCATCGTCAGCTCTATCACCTGCTCAAGTTGCATGATTTTGAAGTGGTCAAAGGCACGCTTGAGATATTTCCGCACCCGGGTGAGAATTCGGTCGGCCAGGGCTTGAGGCTTCCGCTTCAACCTGGGTTTGCTTGGCTCAATTCGAATAGTCTTGCTGTGAGCGAGGAAAGAGATGAGCTTAGTCCAGCAGAAGCGCTGAACAAATTTGTCAATGACATGGAATGCAACGTCAATCCATATCATCAGTTCCACAGGCTTAAGGCTTATGTAGAACAGGTTGCTTCGACCAAACAAGTAATTGTCGCTCGGGCTGCTAGCAGCACCAGAATGGCTGAGATTATTCCGATTCGGCGAGATTTGCCGGAAGAGGGTTCGGCCGAGTCGATCAAAGAAGTGAAGTCGGTTTTTAAGAAGTTGCCGCCAGGTATCAAGTGTGATGTCTGGCTTCGCGGTCGGCAATACTACAACCATGGGTTGAGTGGACCGTCGCAGAGAGCTGATGCTGTGCTATCGCTTTCGCACTATCTTTTCTATGGTGATCCTGAGCGTATGGTTTCTCCGCTCGGCTACGGCTATGAAGATGAGCGCAAGTGGTTGATGGAAGAGTTGCTCCGGGCTAAGCACCACGGGCAGAGCAAAGATATATCTGCCGGTCATTCAGACGGGCTAAAACAAATTGAGCGTGCAGCTAATTGGGTGCCACCACACAGGCGTGGGCAAGAAGCTCGCAAGTATGAGTTCGAAGTGCCGGTGGTCTGGGTGATGGCCAATGCCAAACGAAAAGCCACCGCCAGGCAGAATATTCAGGCAGCCGTTGCCGACTTTGAAGAGATGGGACAACCGTTCTCTACTAGAGACCTGAAACTGAAGACTTGCTGCAGTACCGATACCTTAGCCAAGCATGCCGATTTATGGAAACACGTACAGGAGCGCTTATCTGGAGTCTGCTTGACAGCTGATCCAGGCGAATATAACGCTGGGGTGCAGGCGACTGCGAAGCAAAGTCAGCCTGCTGCACCTCTTGATCCAAAAATTATGCCGCCCGGTCGCTTGGCAGCTCGTCGAATAGTTTATGAATTGAAGATGAGAGATCAGCGTCAAGAGGCTCAAAAGCATGAGGCTGCTGTAAGGGCCGAGAAGGGGCTTGACCAAGAGTGGATGGATAGAGTGGCCGCTCTATTGAAGAAAGACCTCTCAGGTGGTTCTCCTGCTCAATTGAAGATTCAGATCAATTTGTTGGCTCGTGAGTTGTTAATTGCTCCATCTGAAGAAGACTGGAGGTGGTTGAGTGGATATATCTCAAGTCTTAAGGAGCAGCTGTTAGCCAGTGGACAGTCAGTGCAGCTGGTGATTGGGTTGATGCCGCCAGCGAGTTAGAGTTGGTTTTGTTTTTGGTTTTTTTTGAGCAACTATTGGAATCGAATGAAGTTTTTCATAAAGCTTTGAAAGGTTATTTGCGGGATTATTCAACGAGTTATCAAAAAAACAAATGCCCTTTTTTGTGAGATTATGTGAGGGTTCGGAGCAACGCGAAACATTGTTGCCCCTCTATTTTAATTCGCCTTGGACTTTCGCAACGACTATTGATATCTACAAAATGGTAGTTGCCTATACAAGGCGTGAAGTCTTGACTTTGAAAGCAGTGTAAAATTTGTTGGGCGATCGATTATCTCAAGCTGATTTACAACATCTGATGATGTAGGACAAAGAATGAATCTGTTGGACCAAGCTCAAGCGCTAATTAAGTTGGGCAACTATCCGGATGCAGAGAAGATATTAGGAATGGGCATTGGGGAGCTTAGAAAGAGCCAGAATGCTGGTGACTCTGAGCTCGTACAAGCAGAATTGTGGTTAGCCAATCTGCTGATTTCACGCGGCGAACTCGAGCGTGCAGAAAACTTATACAAAGAAATGCTGGAGATAAGTCAGTCTAAGCCCTCAATGAACGAGATGCTGACCATCACGATATGGCGCCGTCTCGCAGAGCTAAATCGTAGTCTTGGTAAGTATTCTTTAGCGCAAGAGCTATATCTACAAGCGTTACATTTGGCAGAGCAAAGCGATTTTGAAAGCTTTCATCCAATTTTTGACTCGATAGATATTGACCTGGCTGATCTCTATCACGAACAAGGGCTTGTCGACAAAGCGGAGAAGTTGTACCGGAATGTACTTCGTCGGTTCGAGAAGGATGTCGTAACTTCAAATGTTACTTCCGTGATGGCGCGCCTCGCAGGCGTGTTCCTTGATCAGGAGAAGTACTCCGATGCCGAGTCGATCTATATCCAAATTCTTCGGCAACAAGAGCGCTGGGGGAGCACCGAGGATCTAGACACACTCGCTATCAAACAGAATCTTGCTCTGCTGTATCAACGAACGGATAGACTGGAAGATGCAGAATCCACTTATCTAGAAATCCTGAAATCTCTCGAAAAGCAATTCGGCGAAACTCATCCCAATCTGTCATATATACTGCTTTGCCTTGCAAACCTCTTTCGTGATCAAAACCAATTTAAGAAAGCTCATGACTTTTACCTCCGAGCGCTTAGTTCACTTAGCAAGGAGTTAGGACCAGAACATCCGGACTATGCCAGCGTACAGGATGAATTAGGACACATGAGTCTTAAGCTGGGCGATGACAAGGCAGCTGTAAAACATTTGGAATTGGCGCTCAAGGCGAAGACAAATAGTCTTGGATCGCATCATCCCGGGGTAGCTGTTTTGCAGGTAAACCTAGCGGAACTTTATCAGAAGGAGGGTCGATATAAAGACGCCGTTGGACTCTATCAACTTGCATTAAGTACATCTCTAAAAACGTACGGCAAGAACCACCCAAGCGTAAACGAGATTGAACAACGTTTGCAAAAGCTTCGCGGTATCGACATATGACTATCAAATTTCTGGCAGTCAATACAGAATGGTTTCCTCGCCATGGTGGGTTGTCTACTTTTAATCGTGAGCTCTGTATTGCTCTTGCGCGCGCAGGAAATCAGGTTGTGTGTTGTGTTCCTCGTGCCTCCAAGGATGAAATTGAGAACGCTGCCCAATTTAATGTTCGCTTGGCTGTCAGTTTAGAGAGCCCTGGTCTAACCGATGATAACTTGCTGTGTGTGAAACCTGAGCTGGATGGATTTATTCCAGAAGTACTAATTGGGCATGATCGGATAACTGGTCAATTTGCCCTACTGCATCGACGCATCTCCTTTCCTGATTCCATGGTTGCTATCTTCATTCACACCGCTCCAAATGAGATTGAGTGGTTTAAAACGAGATCGGGATCAACCCATCGGGCTGATTTGCGCGAGAAGGCCCAAATGGATATAGCGATGGGTGCGGATATGATTTTTCCAGTGGGTCCCAGGTTATATAGGGACTTCGCTACCGACATGCATGAGAGTGGGAAATCAATTATTCGGATAGATCCGGGATTGAGGAATGGCACCGGAACACATGCCATGCCACCGCAAGTTCAAATACTACTTTTGGGTCGAGGCGAAGATCAAGAATTGAAGGGGCTCGATATCGCTGCCTTTGCGATGGGACATCTTCTGAAACGACCTGAACATCGGCACTCAATTTTGGTTGTTAGAGGCGCAGCACATGGTACTGGAGAGAAGGTAAAAGAAGAGTTGCTTGGATTAGCAAGTCTATCAGGCGATAGTGTCAGGGTACTAGAATACACTGATGACTTGGCCTTGGTGTCTTCTGACTTGCGTAAAGCCTCTCTCTTAATCATGCCATCCCGCGTCGAAGGTTTTGGTCTAGTAGCCCTGGAAGCAATCGCTGAAGGCGTTCCGGTCCTTGTGAGCGCAAAGAGTGGCATTGCAGAGGTAATGGTGACTCACCTTGGTGATGAGGCTGATCAATTCATCGTCCCTGTTGAAGGCAACGGAGATGTGGATGGTCAGGAATGGGCTAGAAGAATTGCTCTGGTCTTAGAAGACCGAAACAGTGCTGGTAAAAAAGCTAACTTGATTCGATCAAAGCTTACTTCGATTCTCGATTGGGACATTACAGCAAATAAAATAGTGGAGAATATGTCTAAAATTAAGAACGGTGTGGGTTAATTGAGATCTGTGTTCTGCGCTGAATGAGAAAAGCTCTGACGCTACTTTGTATCTTGTTGGCAGAAATCTAGCAAAGTGGATTTACTGCTGCACCATAATCAAGAATTGCAATTTGCAATGCGACATGATTAGGCCTATCAGTCGATCAATCGATTGATATAGATTGTTGGCTAGCAGAATAAATGTGACATAAATGCATTTTGCACAATATTTGCACTTCCGCCGATGAACACCTGTGAGCTCAGGTTCAGACTTCAGCAATAACCACCGTCTGCTAACTAACTACTTTGATGAAGACGAAGATGCCCAACTAGTGAGCGAATTCTTCAAGATAAATCTTTAATTTATATAAGCCCCGGTAACCCGGGGCTCTCTTTTCTCTCGATAAGCGCAGCCAGTCGAAAACGCCGATTATAGCTAGGAAGACAGGTACACTCACGAGCTCGCCCTTCTCCAATTAGGCTGATTATTTCGTCCGCTCTCTCTTCTGGGATTCTCATATGGCTGTTACGGAGAGCCAAAAAAATCAGATCGGCTGTTTTTGATTCGCCTAAAATTTCCACAACAGCCTGATGTTGAAGTAAGTCCAGAGACCAGCCTGGTACAAGCTTTGAGTTCAGTGCAGAAGCTTTTGCCCTGCCTTTTCGTTCATCAATGACCGGTAGAAATTTTCTATGAAATGCAATCGCTATAGTTGCGGATTCTCCATCATCTAGAGACATCAACAGATTGAAGTATGTTTCGTCTTCGGTTTCTGTAGCGTCTTCCAGCAGCAAATGCTGGGAAAGAACAAGCTTAGGTAAAAATGATTTATCCTCGGTTCCTCGTTGAAATTCGTCTGCAACGACTTTTGGAACAATAATAGGATTTGGTATGGAAGAAAAAATCTTCTCTCCCTGACCGCAACTTTGTATGCTGATAAGTACGCTCGTATCCACTACCAGTGGCAGTTGCGGATCAGTCAACGAGCTGGAAAAATTCATAATTTTCCTCTTCTAAGACCTCGATTTCATCGATGACTCTGCGTAACTCAATTCGACTGATTTTAAATAGCTCTGCTAGTTGTCCCTCTGACATCAGATCGCGCTTCCATGCTGAATGCGCTAATACACTCATTCTTTGAGAAAGGGGGCGCGCCGCTTCCTCTTTTATCGGGTCATCTCTATGCGCTGCTGCGCCTAAAACTTCCACTGCATCACTCTGTGTGATCTTCCCTTTAGTCTCGAACCAATCCCATGACCCTTTACGCGCCAAGCCTAACTCTTCGAGCCTTCTAACACAAGCTTCTCGTGAGATATGAAACTTATCGGCGAGCAAAATAACGAGCTTTCTGCTCAACTTGTCAGTTCCACACAGCCTCTTAACTTGATAGAAGGACTCAGAAAATGAATCGGATGGAGTAAGAAAAGCTCTGCCAAAGGCATGAGCGTAACGCTCATCGCGAGAGTTGAATTTTTCATCGCTTTCCAAAACTTCTGGATTTTGCCGAGTGCTGTCGAAGTGACCAAGTTCATGACTTGCTGTTTGAACCCGTCGTGTTAAACGGTGGTTTGCGTTGATCAAAATACAGGCACCGACCATGTCATCGCAAGAAAACAGACCGTCAATCTTTGACGGCAGACAACGCTGGTACAACCGTATTCCCAGGTCAAATTCGATCAAGGAAAAAATGTTCGATATTGGTCCAGATCCGAGCCCCAGATGCTCTCTCATCAAGTTTGCATTTTTTGCGGCAAGTTCATTTACATCACCCTCATTGATGCCGTGCTCTGGTGGATACTCTCTGCGGCTGGATATTCCCAGCACGTTTTCGAGTTCCACATCTGCACGAGATAAGTCATTTAGTAAGTTCACTGCAACTTTTATGTCACCGTCTTCAGTATCACTTAGTCTTCTAAATCGTGGCAACAAATCGGTATGAACGGCTTCTCGCCGCAGTAAACGGTTTACAGAGATTCCATAAAGGTTGGCAAGAATTTGCAACTCTTTGGGTTTGATTCGGCGTGCACCTTGTTCGATGGATACAAGAGTTGGTCGCGAAACTTCTAGTTTTTGGGCTGCTTGCTCTTGCCTGAAACCAGCAGTCTCGCGCGCTACTTTTAGTCGCCTGCCGATTTCTTGTGAACTTAACTCATTCAAATCAACCATTAAGTGCCTCCATCAATCCAGTTCAAAAGAAAACTATTCTTGCCTTGGTCAGAAATAAATGTGTTCCACTCGCTTGCATGGTTACTCAAAAGCGTCCTAAGGTTGACACTAACTACATCTTGAGCAGTGGCTGTGGCAGCTGATAGTTCTTGAATTGGTACTCGCAAAGCACTATCAGGTTTCGAAGCCAAATTTGCAAACTGTTGAAAGTGCCTGACCGCAGCGATTCCATAACCGATCATGCTCGGTACATATTTCTCTTGGATGGCAAACATCGCGCCCTTGGCGGTTGATAGAGTCAAATCTTCGACAACATACATCTCTTCCGGTTCGATGACGTTTGCTTTGTGCAAGCTGAACCTTCTCAGAAGACATGCAGCACAGAGCCCACATTGTCGGCGCTGTTTTTTGTAATTTACGACATTGCGAATCTGCCAACAGGAGCGCGTCTCAAGCAGGTATTCTGGAGATTTACCAGGAAGTTTGAGAAACGCTTCCATTGTTTCACCCTTAGTCGACCAGAGCCGGAACTGATCGTACTGAACGTTATGCTTAAGCACCAAGTTTATAAAACGCTCCATCTTGCGAAAGAACAACGGATAGTTTCTGTAATCGGCGTAGTTTCTATGCAGCGGCAAAATCGCTGGACTAAGCACTCCCTGTCCGCTCTCAGGAACAACAATGCGAGTGAAACCAGCAATATGCGCGGCTATTGCAGTAATCACTGAAAACTGAAATGATCTCGACCGAAAACTGCTCTCCCGTCCACCAGGAACTGTGACAGCAAATGGAATTTGAGTGAATAAGCCATCCCCTTTCTTTGCTTTATTATATTTTTTTGCCACACGGATGCAAATTGATTCGTTGTATGTTCCGCTTAAAGCCCACACAGCGCGTGAGTCTAATCCATCGCTATAAGCGATAGCTAGAGTTTTTTCGTCGTCAAAAATGATTTTCTTCTGTCCAGTTGATTGTGGTATTTCGCGTGCTTGCACGAAATCAAAATGCCAAGAGTCGCAAGTTAAATATCTCAGGATATGTTTGAGTAGGTCGGCAATTTGTGGTTCTTGCCATAGCTCTAATTCTGAAACAGGAACAGTAAGGCGCAATTTGCGCGACCAAAAATCGTGATGAGGCCAACGTCTGTCAGCATATTCAATCGCAGCACAAAGTATCAGCAAATCGTGGTGAATGGGCTGAAATGCACCGTCCTTTATGGCATTTAAGACCTGAGGGTCAATTTTGATTTCTGTGCCAAGACGTGCGTATGCGGAGCAGCCTGCAATAGGCTTTTGTTCACTCTCTAAAATTTGTACATGCCATTCGTTTATTTCAGTCATAGAGGCGGTCCATCCTCAGAGCGGG
>CALROJ020000030.1:0-74113 GCA_943369735.1 bacterium Ga0077546 | reverse complement strand
CTTAAAAATCGTCCTCCATTAGGTATTTCTAGTCCGTCTGAGACATAGAATTTCAATGGCATTGACTGCGGCACCCATCGTCTCGTTTTCAAGGTTGGAATTCGCTCTGGTACTACTGGGGTAGCGGCGGCACTGATTTCGTAAAACCGCGCCTGCCTTGGGTCGAGACGTTGAACACATTCTATTGCCAGTTTCGCTTCTGGAGTATTTTGATAATTGTCTGCCAGCTTTCGATAAGCCTCAATTGCACGAACTTTGTCGCTGCTGCCGGAGTACGAATGCCCGAGATAAAGTAGCGCTATGGCACTATTGTTTCCTTCAGTGGTAGAGCGCTTTAGGTATTGCGCGGCTGTTTTGTAATCACGATTCTTATATGCAGCCAGACCGTATTGATAGTCTGTTTCGGCTGAAGCTATGCATGGATTGAAGGCGCTAGCAGCAACGCAAAATAAAAACAGTAGAGTGCTTTGAGAAAGGTTTGGCAGATTGATTTTTATAGGCATAAGTGGTCTCCAGACATAATTTTGTAGCACTTTGGTGACTTACTCTGGAACATCAATATGCTGGCTCAGTCGGCTTTTTAGAAGCTCGATTAGCTCTATGTCCATAAAGTGATACTGGTCAGGAATGTGCAAGCATACAACTTTCTTGTCTCGCAAACGATCGCCATACTTGCCTATAATAATTTGTAGGTGCTTCTTCTCCATGACAAAGATCCAGTCCGCCCAGCCAATGTGACCGTCTGCTACTCTAACTCTAGCGCCTTGCCCTGTGCCAGCAGATCTGACTTGATATTGAGAAGAGCCCTCATAAATCTTTTCAGCTGTGAGGCTCCGCCATTTGTTTTGGCTGCAAACAAAAAGGATTTTATCTGTCTCGGACATTGAGGACTACTCCGATTGTGCATTAGCATTGCAGAAGAGACACAGTTGCAAGTTTCAATTGTGACAATGCTTGGCCTAGGATTTGTTAGCTTTTAGCACCAGGCCTAGGCAAGCTAGGCTGATAAGGCTAAGTGGAATCGATATCAAAACTAAAAGTGGGATAAAGAGACCATCAGGTTTGACAAGATCAGCTTTTAAAAGACCCGAGAGGTCGCGCCATGCGGCCTGGTAATTTCCTTGCCCGTTTTCCGCTTTAGCTCTGTTGAAAAGAAATCTATTGTCATTAGGCAGTTTTTGAAGTATCACGTTGCAATCTTCGATGGCGCCGCTGTAGTCGTGAAGAGCAATGCGTGCTTCTGCACGTCCGGCGAAGACCCATGGAAGGTCCCTTTCTATCGCGATCGATTTAGTGTAATCTTCAACAGCGCCGTGATAGTCCGGTTTGTCGTGTGAATAAGCCTTGCACTCTCCGCGCAGTCCTAGCGTCACGGCATCGTCCGGCACAAGTTTGAGAGCTTGATCAAAATCTATAATTGCGCGTTTATCATCCTGTAGCCGGCTAAAGCAGTTACCGCGCCCAGCATAAGCTTTAGCACTGCGGGGGTCTAACTTTATCGCTTCTGAGTAAGATTGAAGTGCGTCCTTGTAACTTTGCCGCGACGTTTCTAGATCTCCGTTTCGGATAAATTCATCTGCGCTTTTCTGGTTATGGAATTTGTCACCGTGTAGAACGTCTTTTGGTTGCTCCGCGCCAGCCACGGTTACTGCTAAGTAAAGCAGCAGTGAAAGACTGGCGAATTTTAATAGTGACTTGCTCATGTACCTATATTAGCGCCATAGACTTTGATTGGAATGGTGGAAGCCCCCTTGTCTGGCTATGTAGTAGAAATTTGATTTCGGCTCAGGCTCTGTGAACGAAAATGTCTTGCTAAAGCTATTTGGAAGCCTGAAATCTGTCAGCACCACCTAGTCCAAGCTACCTCTAGACAGAAGGTTGATAGAGCGCTCATTCTTGTCAATTTGCTTTACTGTAAAAACTGCACCCCGCTGACGCAACACGCTTTTAAATTTACGCACTTTGTCCTTACCCCATACTCCTCGATAGCGGTTAGGTTTCGTACCGGCATCCCCGGTGCTTATAAACCCGCCAAAGAGTTGGCGGTATTCTTCGCATTTGATGTACTGATTTGACCAAGTAGTTTCAGCATCGACCACAAGAGTATTCATAGAGCCCCGTACTATTTGAGTTCTGTACTCATACAAGACGGCACCACCGTCATTAGCGTGCCGCTGCTGGTCTTTAAGAGAGCGCTTTAGTGCTGCATATTGAGCGATCTCTTTTTGGATCTTTTCAAAAATCAGAGTCAATATCATAGTAATCAGCTTTCAGCAAAATTCAGATTTGTCGGTACTAGTGGCACTTGTTCTTCCGCCTTTACTTTGCGCCGCTCGCTGCAGGGGCAATCGGTTATATCAATATCTGAACCAACTTCTTCGAAAGTAAAATCGTCCACCCAAAGCTGGCCAACTCCTGCAAGAATTGCACCAAAACCCAGCTTTGTGGCATCCTTAGGCACATCCAAAACGATATCGTATTTGTGCCAGCCGTTCGTACCAGTCATGGTTCTATCGCACATATTGTCGAAGGACACGTTAATTCGCCCAGCTGCGCCGTATACGCTCAGCCAAAGCGATGCCCATGATTTTACATCTTCTGTTTTGATCCAGGCGGTCATTCTTATTCTCTTGCCAGCATAGTTGCTGGCTGAGACTTCTTGCATAAGAGTGGCGCGCCGTCTGGCGCAGCCACTCGATTGGCTAGGGAGGCACATTGCGTGCCGCTGTGAGCTTGATTTCTATCGATTCCAGCAATGTATTCTGCCGGATGGCTGCCCGATAGCCACCAGCCGCTGGGAATGGCATCCAATTTTGACACGGTTGTTTTGCTCATGGTGATTATGCCTCTACTTAATCATATACCGTCATACAAATAGAGTCACTTGGGCACTTTGCTGGAGCTGCACGCGAGCCAGTAGTTACCGCTATGATAGTAAACAGGTTGGCCCGATATCCAGTAATGTCTTGACTCGCTTGTTTCCAGCGTCGTTGGTGAACCATGTATGCGCGATAAATTTAGGCTGTATCTTCTATTGCATGAGCGAATTCTGTTTCGACGCATGGTCGTAGCGGTGTGGCTTGTAATCGGTTTGACCATTTATATAGTGACACGCGACCCAGTCGAAGAATTTATTAGTGGTAGAAGCGCTCATCTTGATGGCTACGACTTAGGACCAGTCATGAGTGGGCTTAAGTAGGCCAATTATGAGTTGTATGACCAGGTTCCTGGTTTGCACCCCGAACCGATCACTGCACATAAGTTCTAACAAAATTGAAAGCATAGCCAGGCAGGCTGGAGAGTTTGTAAAACTGATAGATGCAGGCCCCGGCGTTGAAGACTATGAAAGTGGCTGCAGCCTGGTTTCTCCATCCACTAGGCAACAGGTAGAGACCGCCCAGTAGCATGGCCATGATTGGTATTTCATTTGGGAATAAATAGCGACCCTGGGCTAGCCCAAAGTTGGCCATTGAGGCATAGACCATGGCCCCTAAGTTAATGACGAAGCTAGCTATGAGAGTGAACCACACCGCTGGCAGTGCCGCATCTTGGTTGATGCTAGACACTAAATTTGGTACTGCTCTTAGTGCCTTGATTGCTTTTATGGCTTGTGGTACCCGAGACAGTGCTGCGACAATGCTCACAGCCATAAAACTTTGATAGACAATATACAGCGGGCGAGCCATTTCTTGGGTCATGTAGCCAAAATAACCCCAGTAAGAATAAATAATGGTGCGCCACCAGCGGTGGTCTTTCAAGAATGTCGAAGCACTCTTGTGAAAAACTAATTCTCTTTTGAAAGTTACTGCCCATGTGTGATACATGGTTTTGGTGCCGAGGTAGTCGCCATCAAATATGGCGGCATTGCGCATGAACCACCAAACACTTAGGCCTAGTGAAGACGCTGCTACAACAGCGCAATTTAGCAGGAGGTTGGTGAATCTTGTGCGATGCAGCCAGGCCGCCAGAAGAATTGCCAGAGCAGCTGTCGGAAACATCGAATAGCCTGAATATTTTGTCAGAGCTAGCCAGCCGAGCACTAGGCCTAGAATCAGGCTGTATTTTAGTTGCAGTCCTTGAAGCAAGATCTTACTTAAGAGCACCAAGGTCACTGCTGCTAGTGCTGCTGTTGTGGTGTCACAATTAGCATAAGCATTGACGAAGACAAGCTGGGGATGGAAAACAATCAGCAGGGGAAGGGCTAAGGCAAACAAACGCGAGCGGCTAAATAGCAGCTGGCCGAAATAATCAGCGCAGGGAATTAGAACAGCTCCGGCAATAAGGCTGCCGAAGCGAGAGCAAAGCGAAATGTCCACAGCGGGGGCAAGTTTTCCCCCAATCAGCGAAACCAGCACATGGGGCACGTAACCAAAGGGTGGATAAGAGCCGTAGACGGCAGATGGTCCACCGGCTAAAACTTCTGCGGCTTCTGGCAGCCTTAGATGCTCAGTGAGAAAGCGCAGAATCCAAAAATGAGCATATTCATCTGGCGCTTCTTTCATTGGCACTAAAAAGAGCCAGGGCAGCCTTACAACAAAATAGGCTATGAGCAGTACCAGCACTCTGGTACGAGCGTCTGCCATAGAGTCTCCCGCACGTTAAATCAGCAATTTACACTTAATAGCATCTTTATAATAGTGTAGTCAGCTATCATCTTAGTATTGGATAGCTTTCTGAAGTATCTTAAATGATAGGCCTTAATGATGGATGAATCTGACAGTCGCCATAATTTCGAGACCCTGCTCAATTCAGTCGAAGCAATCATTTGGGAAGCAGATTTCAAGACTTCCATAAACTATTTTGTCTCACAGCACGCTGTACAGTTGCTCGGCTATCCGGTTGAAAAGTGGCTAAGTGATCCTTCGCTTTTTGTTCAGATTTGTCATCCCGACGATCTTTCAAAAGTGCAGCGAGCAAAAGATAGTGTCACTCGCGAAAACAATCACTATGAAGTGATTTATCGCATGAGACGCTCTGACGGCCAGTATCTATGGCTGTCTGATCGGGTCAATGTTGACTTCGATGGTCTTGAGCCTAAAACGATGCGCGGTATTAGCTACGACGTCAGTGAGCGGCGCCGCATCGAAGAAGCTCTTGCCCTTGTGGTTGAGGTCATCGCTGAAGCTAGTGAGCTTGAGCGCATCGATGATATTAGTTTGCACTGCATATCTAGAATTTGTCAGTTGGCCAATTGGCAAATAGGCCAAGCTTGGTATCCCAGCGCAGATGGTACGGCCTTGCAATGTTCTGACATTGCTTTCTATTCTTCTTTGCCCGCCACTGCTTTCCGCCAGCAGAGCCTGGCGTGCCCCTTGCAATTGGGCGAAGCTTTGCCCGGCAAAGCGGCCAACGAAAATACACCAGTGTTTATCGACAATATTGCCGTTGAGCAGCGGGGCTTGCTCAGCTTGCCGTCAATTCACTCCGGCTTTGCTTTTCCTGTTAGAAATGGCTCAAGGCTTTTGGCTGTGTTCGAATTTTTTGGCGTGCGCCGAGCTGCGCCAGACAAATACTTTCTCAATGCTATTGAAGAAATTGGAACCCACCTTTCTGTTGTCTTTGAGCGGCGGCGGGCCCAAGACATGCTGGGCTTGCAGCGTGCCCATGAGCAGGTAATTCTTGACTCTATGCCTTCTATGGTCTGGTATAAAGACTTAAATAATCGGGTTGTAAAAGTCAACAAGGCTGTTTGCGATACTCTCGGTGTCACTTTCGCTGACCTGGAAGGCAAGTCGATTGAAGAGCTCTATCCAGAAGAGTCAGAGCAATATTTTTTGGATGATCTCGAAGTCATCAATTCGGGTAAGCCTAAACTTGGTATCGTCGAGATTGTGCGCCGTGGTGATGGGTCTGTGCGCTGGCTGCATACAGACAAAATGCCCTATCGCGATGAAGATGGCGTGATTCAAGGCATTATTGCTTTTTGTTCTGATGTTACTCAGCTCAAAAGCGCTGAAGACGAATTGAAGGTGGCTCAAGCAGATCTTGAACACAAGGTTATTGAGCGCACCAAAGAGCTAAACGAAGCCAATATTTATTTCAACTTGTCCCATGACTTGTTTTGTATAGCCTCAGAAGATGGCTACTTTAAGCGCATCAATTCGGCTTGGAGTGAGAAGCTGGGCTATACCATAGACGAGCTAATGGCACGACCCTATTTAGAGTTCCTTCATCCCGATGACTTAAAGGATACTGAAGAGAAGTGCCAGGCCTTGCTTGTGGGTACGAACATTGTCAATTTTGAAAATCGCTATATCTGTAAAGATGGTTCAATTTGTTGGTTGCTTTGGAGCGCTACACCGGCACATAACGGCCTAATTTATGCTGTTGCTTACGATATAACTGATCGTAAAGCTGCTGAAATAGAGCTTCTTGATATAAATGTTGCCATGAAGAATGCTGTAGAGGGCATAGCAAAAATTGACATTGGCAATCGCTATTTGTCGGTAAATAAGTCGTTTGCTGATTTGTATGGTTATGCCATAGAAGAGCTGATTATGGCTTCAGCCGAAGATTGTATCTATAGCGAAGACCATGGCAAATGGCAGCTTTGTTACCAGGACATGTTAGTGACTGGCAAAGCGGAGGTTGAACTTTTAGGTCAGCGTAAAGACGGAGCGTTGTTCCACCAGCAGATGACCATGGTGCGAGTGACTGACATAAACGACAAATTTACGGGCTACTATGTTTTCAATAAAGATATTACGGCGCGCAAAGAAGTAGAGGCCTCTCTGCAGCAGAGCGAGGCTCGTTTCCATCAGCTAGCATCCCATGTTCCTGGTGGTATCTATCAATATTTGCATCGTCGCGACGGCAGTTTTTCCTTCCCCTATGTTAGCGAAAGTTGCAGAAGTATTTTAGAAGTTGAGCCCGATGCCATGATGGCAGACCCGGCTTTGGCCTTTTCGCGCCTGCATCCTGAAGACCTACCTGGAATTTGGCAGGCTATTGCCGATGCCTACATTGGCCCTTCTGTTTTTGAGTGGGAGGGGCGTCTTCTCACCAAAGCTGGCGGTATCAAGTGGATTCGTTGTACCTCTTCGCCGGAAGTGCTCGAAAATGGTGACGTGATTTTCAACGGCCTGATTACCGATATCAATGAGAAGAAACAAGCCGATGAAGAGATTCGCAAACTCAATCTTGATTTGCAAGAACGTGTAGACAGGCTGGCTTTGGTTAATCGCGAGCTAGAAAGTTTGACTCAAAAATTAGAGCTTGCCTGTGATGCGGCTTTAGAAGCATCGAAGCTGAAAAGCGAGTTTGTCGCGAATATTTCACACGAAATTCGCACTCCAATTTCAGCTGTCATTGGTATGTCAGAACTGCTACTTGATACGGTCTTAGACAGTCAGCAAAAACAATTTACTACAATGGTTAAAGACTCAGCGCAATCACTTTTGACGATTATCAATGATATTCTCGACTTCTCAAAAGTCGAAGCCGGGAGAGTTGAGCTTGATAATATCGATTTCAACATTCTATCGCTATTAGAAGATTGTGCTGATTTGCTGGCCCCGGCAGCTCGCAAGAAAGGCCTGGCACTTTTAACCTGGGTAGACCCGCGACTTCCAGCCACTCTGCGCGGCGACCCTGTGCGTGTCCGGCAGATTTTACTCAACCTTGCTAGCAACGCCGTTAAGTTTACCAAGCGGGGTGAGGTTTTCCTTAAGGCAGAGTTAGAAACATCTGTTTCATTGTATGACCAAGTTGGCGAGCCCGGTCATGTGACCGTCAAGTTTACTGTCACTGATAGCGGTATTGGTTTGTCTGAATCGGCTCGCAAGCGCTTGTTTAGGCCCTTCGTTCAAGCAGATGGATCTACCACCAGAAAATACGGTGGCACAGGACTAGGACTTTCGATTTGCAAACTATTGGTTGAAATGATGGCTGGCACCATTGATTTTGTCAGCGAAGCTGGCCAGGGCTCGTCCTTTTGGTTCACGATACCGATTGGCCTTGCTGAAGATCAAATTACCATCGAACAGTTGCTGAGACCAAGGGCGACGCTCGGTAGCGGATCTCAATTAGCTAATATTCCTTCCCGTTTGGCTGCTGGCAGTTCGGTTCTATTGCTTTCACACTCGCTGGTGTTGCGAGAAATAGTAGCCAGTTACCTGTCTTTGTACAACATCAAAGTGACGGCGGTCCAATCGCTTTTAGAGGCGCTAGAGCTTTTAAAGAATGACGACCTGGTGCCAAAATTACATGAACTATCAGAAATGCCCGCACTATCCGAAATACCTAAAATACGAATGATTATCTATGACAGAGCAGTAGGTCAGGAGAAAAATGATTCTCGCAGTGCCGTTGAGGTTTCTGTATCTGGTAATTTTCCCATTGCGCCTTCGCCTTTTGAACTAGAGCAGTTTCAGAGTTTTTACCAGGTGACTTTAGCTGCTTATGGACGGCATATGCCGGGTTTGATAGTTCTTGGTAGCAGTGAATTATCAAATAAAGTTGCTGGCAGCTCTAGTTCTTATGTGGGGCACCTACAAAAGCCGTTTCGCGTATTTGAATTTTTGACTGAGGTAGAGAAGGCTTTTTCTGGCAGTTCAAGTCTTCCAGCGGTATTGGCAGCGGTGTCATCTTCTCCCTCTCTTAATGTTACTACTACTACTTCTTCTTCTTCTTCTTCTTCTTCTTCTTTGCCTAAGTTGATTCAGCCTAGCTTGGCGGCGGGGCAGCGCATTTTGATTGCTGAAGATAATACTGTGATGCAAGAGCTAGCACTGCGGCAAGTGCAGAGGTTGGGCCTAGAGGCCGATTTAGTTGGCAATGGCCGTGAGGCTATTGAGGCTTTTGGTACTGGTCAATATTCGTTGATTTTGATGGATTGTCAGATGCCTGAAACGGATGGATATGAAGCGACTCTATTGATCCGCAAAGCGGAAATGGTTAGTGGTGGGCACATTCCGGTTATTGCGATGACAGCCTCCGCTATGAAAGGGGATCGTGAAAATTGCATAGCAGCGGGCATGGATGATTACTTAAGCAAGCCGGTTGGTCAAGAGCAGCTGTTTCGCTTGCTTGAAAAGTGGTTGAAACCCATTGCTGTTGGAAACGCTTCCGGTTTTTCGAGAGCGGCGTCAATTTCTTCTCCGGGGTCGGTTGAAAAAACCTTGGAAGAACTTCCGATAAACTGTGAGGAATTGGCCGAGCTTTATGGTCTTTCTGATCTTAAGCGACTAATTAGTAGCTTCAGTGCCGAGTGTGAGGAGCTGATGAGCAGCATTCGCCAGGCGGTAGCAAGCAATAACGAGCTAGAAATAATTCGTCTGGCGCATCAACTAAAAGGATTGGCAGTTGTCATGACTGCGGGCTCGCTTTCTCGAGCGGCTCTGGCCCTCGAAACTTCGGCCAAAAGAGGCGAGGTGGCCCAGCTAGCTGGGCTTACCGACGCGCTTGAGCAAGAATTGACCGCTGTATTGGGCTATATTGAAAGTCGCAAAAGTTCACCTATCTTTTCCTGATACTTGTAACTGACCTTTATATTCAAAGGCTTTATAATTACTTGGTCTTTTCTGATGAACCTGTTCAATTGGCGATGTTACCAAATTGTTGAGAGCATTTTTAGTTTTAGTTGTAATAGCCGTCTTGCTTTCTGGCGGGGGCTATTTCGTTGCCCAGCGCAGTCTGCCTGTACTCGACGGCATTGTTAGTTTCCCTGAGCTAGGCCGGGGGGCTGCTGTTAAGTTTGACGAGAGAGCTGTGCCGTATATCGAGGCGGCCTCTGAATTGGATCTCTATCGCATACAGGGTTATGTCACTGCCCAAGATCGTCTTTTTCAGATGGACATGATGAGACGCACAGCCGCTGGTGAATTGTCTGAAGTTTTTGGTTCGCAGTCACTGTCGCACGATAAGCTTGTGCGTACCATTGGTATTAATAGAGCGGCAGCCGCTGAGCTAAAAGGTCTGTCAAAAGATGTTACAGCTGCCCTTGATGCTTATACGCAGGGTGTCAACGCCTATATCAATACATCAAAAGATCGTTTGGCTATAGAGTTTTTATTGCTTGGCTACAAACCAAAAGCATGGACTTCACAAGATTCGCTGGAGATCCTGAAATATAACCAGTATTGTCTCGATGAATCTTGGCGCCTTGATGATCTTCGTCAACGAGTTATTGATAAGGCTGGCAATAAGATAGCTTCTCGTTTGTTTGATCGTATTTTTGAAGCACCACCAGCGGTGAGCAGCCTGCCGGGGCGACATTCAGTTAACGGTCTTATCGGCATTAACGGCACTAACTGCATGACCAGTATAGGTGGCACTTCTCGGCCATCGCTGGCAAGTGCTCTTTCTCCTGCTCCCGGTTGGGGCTCAAATGGATGGGTAGTATCTTCAGGCATGACCGAGAGTAAGGGCGCTTACCTTGCTCTCGACAGACATTTTGCTTTTACTCAACCATGTGATTGGTATTTAGTCTCATTGAAGTGCCCTTCATTGCACTTGGCTGGTGCTGCCATGCCTGGTGTGCCAGGAGTCGTCAATGGTCGCAACGATCGTATTGCCTTTGGTTTGACTTCACTAAAAGTAGATGTTCAAGATCTTTTTCTTGAGCAGTTCTCACCGCAATTTCCCAATAAGTATAAAACTCCTACTGGTTGGGCTAATGCCAAAGAAATCGTAGAAGAAATTCCTGTTCGATTTTCTAGTTCATTGGTGCTCACCTCTAATCTTCTGCACAAAGTGCTTGAAACTAGGCACGGACCTATTTTGATAAAAAATGATGAGAATGCCGTGGCGCTTTCTTGGGTTGGCCTGAACCAACCAGAGAAAACAATTAGCTGCGCCGAAGCAATCTATCGCCTCAATCATTCTGCCAATTGGGCTCAGTTTCAGAGCGGCCTTGAGCACTATGCTGGCTCTCCCTTTACATTCTTGTTCGCTGACAAAGACGGGCACATTGGTTACCAGCAGGCTGGTTCTATTCCCGAGCGCTCAACTGCTGGTAAATCAAACAAATTTGAGTCATGTTTGCTCAATCCAGGCTGGGTAGGCACTGGTGATTGGGTGGCCAATCTTCCTTTCAAAGATATGGAACATGCTTTTGATCCGGCTGAGGGCTACTACGTTGCTAACTTCCGTCAAAGTCGCACAGAGATGCCGCTTAATCTCAATGTCTATCGCGCTCAGCGTGTCCTTAATGTTCTAGCTACATACAAGAAAAATGCGCAGAAGCCAGGCTTGCCTGAAATGGCTCTACTACAGGGTGATCAACTGGCACCGCTGGCTCCACTGGTAAAACGCACTTTGGCTGAGGCCATCGGCAAGACCGATTCTATCGATGCTTTCCAGCTTAGTGCCTTAGATTCCATTGGTAAGTGGGATGGAGTTTTGACCGAGAACAGCAGTGGTGCCGCACTCTATGAGAGCTTTATTCGCACTGTTGTTCGGCGCATTCTTGAGCCTCGTCTAGGGACCAATCTTGCCAACGAATATTTAGAGCGCTATCCCGGTTGGTCTCAAGTAGTTGAGCGAATCTTGCTTGAGAAAAATAGTGAGTGGTTGCCTAGCGAAGAGCGTACTTTTAAAGGCTTTGTCATTACCTCTTTTGGCCAGGCGGTCAAAGATGTTCGTCTGCAAAGCAAGAGCGATGAGCCCAGTTCGTGGAAATGGGGCGACATGCACAAAATTGTATTTGAAAGCGAACTTTTGCGCGGTGCCCCTGACCTCGCCCCTCTGTTGGGTGTGCTCAACGGTCAGTCGGTTGCAGTTGGTGGCGATCAAGATACAGTATCGAGCATGGAGTCTTCGTTGCGCCGGGGGCCAGAGCAGTTTGTTTGCCGCAGCGGACCCACTATGAGAATTCTCATTGACCTTTCAGATAGCGAGAAATTCTACCAGACCCTTACCCTTGGCCAAAGTAGCAATTTGCTCTCTAACGCCCATGCTGATCAACTTCGCTCATGGCTCACTTTGAAGCCTTTACCGATTGCCTTCTCTCCGGCTCTTGAAGAGAAAATTTCTGAACATAGGCTGCTTTTCACAGATCGCTGATGAGTAAATTCGCTGATGACTAAATGTGATGAGCAAATGTGATGAGCAATTTTAAGTGTGCTTTAGGCTCTATTTTGTTGCTTGTTTCGACCTTGAATCAGGCAGTAAGTGCTCAAGTCTTTAACGATATCGGTGCGCCCCAAAAGTTTAAACGCCCGACTGAGATTAAATTGACTGACGACGCACCACAGCGTTCGCTAGGGCCACCTACTCTAAAAGATGTTTTTCCGTTTATGAATTTGCCGTTTTCCGCTCCCCAGCCCCTTTCTCTAGAAGGAATGAAACTAGCTGGTTTGGGAGCAAGAAGTAGCAAAATTTTGGGTTTCAATCATTTTGTCGTGCTCCAAGGTACGCCCGGTTTTAGCGGCTCTTCGGCTCTTTTGTTTAAAGACAACCGCGAAAACAATCGCAGTAATTTCGTTACGGTAGATCCATTTGTACACGCTTATTTTGTTTTTTCTAACACTCTTACATTGCGAGTGATCAATGAAACTCTATATTCTGAGTTGAATACGTTGTTGCTAGCTTTGGTCGATTCGTGTGTTAAAGATTACCGTGCCTGTGAAATCGATGAAGTAAAAGACGATATTCAACGAAACTTGGCCTTTATTATTGTTGGCTTAAAGCTGCTTGATCCAAAGATAGTTTTAGCTGACATGGGTGGTGCCAGCGATCTCGCTCAAGCCGAGTTGGCCATAATTGCTAAGGGCAAACGCGGCCGCTCGGTTATTTTCAATCGTGAGCAAGACTATAGTTCTCTAAGCCCGATTGGCTTCTATACCAGTTCAGAACGTAGTGCCAATTATTATCGATCGGTTGCTTGGCTATCGTATATGTATCTCACACTCTCTGATGTTACTGTCGATTCGCACTCTGGCGGAGGTAATAACTTTCGTCGGGCTTTGCTTCTTTATCGTGCCATCGAATTAGGTCGCGGCAACCGCGTCAAATCAGTGCCGGGAATTATTAGCCCGAGTATTAGTAGTGATCGCTCTAACTCACTGATGGCCAGCTGGCAGCGCATATACGATATCAGCGTAGCCTTAGCTCCTAGTGTTATCACCCGCGAGCAAACTGTCTATCCTCGCGAAATTAAAAGTATGTTTCAGGCGGGAAATCTTGAATTTAAAGATCTTTTGCAGACTCTAGCTCAGCCACTTTCGCGAGCTAGACTTTTGCTTTCTATTAAAAAACAGAGGCCACAAGGTCTTGATTCGGCCTCGATTTTTGAGATGGACAAGAACCGCAATGCTAGTGAAAATTTGATGGTGATGCGTTTTTTGCCTCCTATCAATAGTTACGAGCTTGAGTGGATGAAATGGCAGACAACCGAGTACAAAGAAGAGGGCGATGACGGCATGATCGATCCTCTTTCTCTCTACCTATTGTACTCATGGGGGTCACCAGTCGCTAGTAATATTCTGAACACGCTTACAGATAGGCTTGATCCAAATTTGATCAATACGGTGCCCGAGCTAACAAGGGTTGCTGGAAGGCGCAGAATAGAGTCTGACCCCGGTAATCCTGTATGTCTCGCTGAAAAGCGCTGGGCAATTATCACCGAATATTTTCGTCCGCTGAAAAAGAATTCACAGACTTGTCTCATGTCTGAGAATTGGTCTATTCAACATTTGCTGAGTGCTTCGGCTGCTTTTGTTGATTCTTTCTCTGCTTATGATCGGCCGGTCACTTCTGCTACTAGTTCTTCAACAATCTCTACAGCGCCGAAGCTCACTGAGTCTGCAAGCAAAGTTGAGCCAGTTAACAAAGTGGATCCAGTAAACAAAGTTGACCCAGCAGCAAAACTTCCGGGCGCCTTGTCTCGCAATGAGATGACTGACGCTCAGCGCATGTTCGCACCGAAGCAAAGCGTCAAGAAAGCCGCTAATTTTCATTATCTTGAGCCAATGCCTGAGCTTTATGCCAAATTGAGTTGGTTTACCCAAGCAATGGCTGCAGATTTGACAAGGCTGAAGTGTTTTCCTGAAGATTTGCGCTCTCGCCAGAGCGACTTTGTCAGGTTACTTGATCGCTTGACGAAAATTGCCGAACAGGAACTTGCTGTACAGCCTATATCAGCTACCGATTTTAAACTGCTAGCAAATGTAGACCAAATTCTTGCAGTTATTTGCCCCCCTGAGTCTGCCAGTATTTATGTGCCCGGTGCCGGTGGCGGCGGGGCTAGCATAGGCCCTGGCGATAGCGGACACGTCTATGCAATATTTAGTACTGACCAAGGACCTTATCTCAGTCGTGGTTCTACCTATACTTATTTCGAAACTGCCGGTGGTCCGTTTAAACAGCAGCACTGGGATCGCAAACAGGGTTTCGGCTTTCTGCGACCACCGAGCTGGGTCTCGAAAGTCGATATAGTTTCTGACGCTAGCCCTGAATCAAAACCTGAATCAAAACCTGTTTCTAAGCCTGCTTCTAAGCCTGATTCTAAGCCAGATTCCAAACCAGTTGGTAATGTCCCTCAAGGAAGTAAGTAATGAAAAAAGGTTTGCTGTTCTTCTCTTCGATTCTTGCTGCACTAGTTGCGTTTCCCTGTTGCAGTGTTGCTCAAGCGCCGTCGGCATCGACAAGCAATTTGCCTGCTAGTAATCTGGCCGCTAGTAAGCCCCTGGCTGAAAGCACTTTCAAAAGTGACCTGCGTGATTTTCATGAAAACCTGCGGCGTATCGAAGGTGATCTTCATGATCTCGACCGCGAAGCCGGTCGTCGCCAAGTAATTGCTAATGATCTATCGAATAACGATGCTTATATTGCAGACCCTTGGATGGGCTGTATGGCCTGCGCGCTGCCAAGCATGATGGCCGATAGCACCAGGCTCGGTGCCTATTTGAAACCGAGGGCTGCCTTTCTCAATCTGTCACTGACGACTTTAGATGCGCAATCAACAGCTGTGCATACCATTGTCGTTCGTCTGGCTGGTTATCCTGAGATTACTAGCAATGTCAAAGCCAGAGTAGATCTTGACGTCTTAAATGATGCCATCAAAGATTTCGATGCAAAACTAGTTGCTCTTAAGGCCTTGTGCAATGTTGATTCGCCTGACAATGCCCAAATTTTGATGGCAGTCGGGACTCTGAAGCAGACCATTGACGGCATTGATAAAGTCGGCGGTCGCCTCTGGAAAGCCGAGAAAAAGTAAACAGGAATTTTTTTGCTTTGTGTCTTGCTCGAGCTTTGCATTCCGCAAAATTGGGCAGTGCTGCTTACCTAAGAGCGATCTTATTTTGTTTTATTAAAACGACTATTGGCAGGCTGGTGGCTATTTGTCGACGTTTAATAGAAAAGATATCTATTGGCGCCCTTGTCAATGCGCTGAAACCCTAATACCATGCTGGTCTGAGAGTTGTTCTCGGCTTTTGTTTTAATCTCGGTTTTTGACTTTTTTTCTCGGTTCCAGATTTAGGCGTTATATACCTGTTCAATTCGCGAGTCTCACTAATAGTTTCATGATCGATTTTAAAGGCATCACACAAGACATTGCCGTTCCTAGTTCACAAAGCGGTGTCGTTTCAAGTTCGGGCTCGGTTCAAGTGGAGCTAAGGCAAGCGGTCGACTATTTCAAGATGGCTATGGAGTATCTTACCCAAGGCCGATTTGACGACGCTGAACAGCTCTATCGCATGGCTCTCAACGTTTCTGAAACTGCTATGGGTATGGACAACCCCGCGATTATTGGGCATTTAGAAGAGCTTTCTAACTTCTATATGAACCGGGCAAAGTTCGTTGAAGCTGAACCGTATCTCAAGCGGATCTATGCTTTACGCATTAACAGCAATCAGGGTGATGATGCTTACTTCGAAGCCCTAGCTGATACCGTTGATAAATTGGCCAGTGTATTTGAACGCACAGGACGTTCTGGTGAAGCCGAGAAGCTCTATTTGAATTTATTGCGCAGCCAAGAAAAACAAAAGGGTGGGCACGATCTAACTACACTTGATGCCCTTGGCCGCCTTGGTAATTTCTATCAGCGCACGGGAGTTTATGCTGCAGCTCGTGCAGTATTTGAAGAGTTACTAGAGATTCAAGCGATTGTGTCTGGCGCCAATAGCGCTGAAGTTGGAGCAGTTCTCTCTAGCCTTTCGGTTGTCTACGGCAAGCTTGATCTATACATGGAACAAATTGCTGTGTTGGAAAGACAAGTTCAAGTACTTGACACTATTCATGGTGGCTGCGGTCTATCCCTTGCTAGTGCCCTTTCTCGCTTAGCTGATGTGTTATCTGGAGCTGTTCGTCTGACTGGCTGCAAAGATCTCTTGGAGCGGGCCGAACTTGTTTATCGCCGGGCTCTTTCAATCTATGAGAAGCACTATGGACCTTCCACTGCCACAGTAGAAAACTTGCGCCTGCGCTTAAAGAAACTATCTTGTTAGAGACTCAGTCTTCTCTTCAGTAGTTTTTTCTTCGGCTTTTTTGTCTTCCGACTTTTTGTCATCAACATGCTTGTCTTGTTCGATCAAGCCTTTTGAGTAGACTGTTTTAGTCGAAGGCTTTTTCTCTGTTTTCGGCCTTGGTGCTGCATACATTTGATATCCAGCATTGTCGATAAAACCAAGTTGTAGCTTGCCGTCTACGTCTTGATAGTACTGTTGCAAAATGCGATCGAATGTCCAGCCACGTTTGGCAAACATATTTGCACCATGCTGACTGAGTCCACGGGCACCATTGCCTGGGCCGCGATAGGTGAATACCCAGTTGGCGCCTTCGTCATGTACGTCGAGAATTCCAGCGGTAGCAAAATTGAGCATGCGGGCTAGTAAAATTCCGTCTACTTCGCGGCTGTCTTTTACTCCCATAACTTGAATGTGAGTGGCGTTGCCTACTGCATCCCAGCGTTTAACCGTGACTCCAACTATGCCTTTGATGCCAGTAATTTTTTCAAGATAACTTTGGGAGACCACACCTTTTTTGATGTTGAGATTTTCCATGTCGTCGCCCACCCAGGCTCTGTAAAATCCTGGCTTGACCTTGTCAGCATTCTTCAGAATCAGGCCTTGGGTCTGAAGCACTGCTTTGCAAGTAGAATCGGCCTCAGCTGCCAGGCCTTTGTATGCTTGGTCACGCACATCTGGCACCATGTCAAAGCCTTCGCTCTTCCACTTAGAGCCTTTACCCATATGGGCATAGGCATAGCTGCGGGCGGCCACAGCTTGGCATTTGAGCGCCTCTGGAGCCCAGCTAGAGGGCATCTCAGAAGGAACCACACCCATTAGGTATTGTTCGAGATCAAGCAGATTAACAGCTGTAACATAACTAGGCATATTGATTATCTCTAGACAGCCGCGCCACCATCTATTAACTGTCCAAACTCTGTAATCAGGCGCCGAAATGTGACAGCGCTGATCGAGCGGCAGAGCACAACTGCGACCAGTTCCTAGTTCTGTAATTTTGCCTGGGGTGATGGTGTAGACCATGCGCGGCTCAAGGGCAAATATTGGTGTGCCATTGACAAAAACAGCGCCTGGCTGCCATATAGCCACTCTAATGGCATGACTTTTGGTGCTTAAGCCAATGCGCACGGCATGGGCCATGGGTGGATAGGGCATGAAGTTGGGAATTAATTCAGACTTGCTGCTCTTTGCATCTGCGCTAAGGTTGGGATTGCTTACGTATGAAAAACAAGCCATTAAAATCGCGGCAAAGCCAAGTGCCCATCTCAGTTTTTCCCACCCAGAGTGGTAAAGACGGTTGTGAAGGTGATTATATTTCTGGGGCTTCAAGTGAGATACCGCTGAAGTCAATACGTCGATGATAATACGACGATGATACTATGAAGGCTCCAACAATTTCCCTGTTGCCCCCATCGAAGAATTGTCCCTTGAAGAAACTGCTAATAGTTGATGATGAAGTAGATATTGCCACCAGTATTCAGTACGTTCTGAATCAGGAAGGCTTTGCTACGCTCCTAGCCCATGATGGTATTAAGGCCATTCAGCTGTTCGAGCATGAGAAACCAGACTTGGTCATTCTCGATTTAATGATGCCTGGCCTAGATGGCTATGAAGTTTGTCGCAGAGTTAGGGCTTTTGACAAACGCACACCGATTTTAATGTTGACCGCCCGCACCTCTGAGATTGATACAGTGGTTGGTCTAGAGCTTGGTGCTAACGACTATATTGCTAAGCCAGTGCGCCTGCGCGAATTGGTGGCGCGGGTCAAAGCACACTTGCGTGAAGCGCCCCAGGTGCAAGAAGTAACTAAGGGCATTCGTTTAGGTGATCTTTTCATCGATACAGATAGCCGTACTGTGCTTGTTGGTGACAAGGCCATCGAATTGACCTTTAAAGAATTCGAGCTGCTGTTTGCCATGGCTAGGCAGCCGAATCGGGTTTTCTCCCGAGATCAACTTTTCGCTCAGGTCTGGGGTTCCGATTTCCTCGGCGAAAGCCGTACCGTCGATGTGCACATCAGATATCTACGGGAAAAATTAGAAACTAATCCTAGCCAACCCAAGCATATTCTCACTGTACGTGGTGTGGGCTATCGTCTGGTCTGGGACTAGTTAGGCAAATAGAACACTATTTAATCTTTGATTTCATGGGAATCTTCCCACTGCCTTGAGTCAAATGGCCCTTTGGCGTTTGCCCTTGCGTATTCTTCCCAGTGACATGTGCTGAGCCATTTCATAGACTAAGTCAGTAGGCAATGACCTTGGCAAACACTTTCTTTGGCGGAACAGGTAACAAATGAAATCCCATGCATTTCTAGTAGGCGTGAACGTTGCAGCTTCCATTCCTCTAGTACTAGCCCCTCAGGCGATGGCTAGCGACAATATGAGCGGAACTGCCAGCTTCCTTAAGGCTGCTGTCGGTGACAAAGCAACAGCTCGTTCGCTCTCCGGTGATTTTCAGTCGGCTCCTGTGCTTGCCTCTAAGCGCCTGCCCATAAGACGCAGCCTCTCCTCTACTAGTTTTTCTGAGCCACAAGCCGTCAATTCGCGCTTGGCTATGAACCCTGTCGCTGGCGCCACTAAGCTGAGACCATTCGTAGCTGGTCGTAAGCTCCCTAGCCGCAATCAGTTGCAAGCGCAAATGCCTCAACTAGACAATAGTGCCCAGTCTAGAACTAGCACTCAGTCTATGAGTAGTAATAGCTTGGCTGGCTCAATCAACGAGTCGACCTTTGCTCCACCGGCCAATCATTCATATGAATCGGGCTACGGCCACACTGCCTATACTAATAATGCTAGTGCTAACTCAGCTTATGCTCAAGCGGCTCAATCAGTGTCAGTGAACACCAATCGCAGCCGTATGCGTCAGGCCGCTGACATTGTCGCTAGTTTCCAACGTAAGCATGCCGCTCGCTCCTTGCCTGGCCAATCGCCTTCTACCCCTGGTCAAGTTGGCTTCCCTTGCGCTCAGCAAGCCGTGTCTAATGTCCCTGCTCAAGAATCGAGAAATCAGAATCCTCCTAGTGAAGCCGAATGGACGCAAATGGCACGCAACGCTGGGAATACTGGAAATGCTGATAGTGACGCTGAAATGGCCAGCCTGGCTCAAGACTTTGCTGCCAGCCAAGCCCGTGCGCAAGCCCCAAGTGGCACTGCTGGACCTGCTCCTTTCCCTCTAAGTTTGATTCCTGAAGCTTCGCTTAAGCAATTGATGGGCAGCAATAGCAAGGCTTCACCAGCCACTGCCGTTAGTCATGCCGGTAGTAATCATGGACGTCCACAACAGGCCATGACCCCAAGTTACTTTGGCTCATGGCATCAAAATCAGACTCCTGTGGCCCATGGCCGCGGCGGCAATTTGCAGCCTTCTGGATTCCATACATATTTACCTGCAGGTTCAGCTGCTGGCAGAACTACTACAAGTAGCGCAGCTTTTAAGTCATATGCTCCGATGACTTATAAAGCCAGCCGCAGAGTTGCTCCTAAGTTCGTCGCTGCAGCGAAGAACGTTGCTCCGGTAGCAGCACCGTATGTTGCCACTTATGGCGCATATCACGCTCCAGCTCTCTAAATCTGTTCACTGGCAACAAAGTTGAAATCATTTAAAGAGGTGCCCTGCGCCTCTTTTGCTTTTGACATGTCCAGAAAAATAGCTTAGTGGATAGATATTTGAACAAGTACAATAGTTATCTGCTGGCTGTTATGCCAAAGCACTTCTGTCGAGGTTTCGATGACTGACTCACACCGCGAGAAAAAACGTCGCGGCCGACATCTTGCTAGTGAAGCTACTCTCAATCAAATTGAAGAGTTATCGACCTTTGCCTACGACAAGCTCGTGCATGGAGATTCATCTGAGGCCAAAGTGCTGTTGCTGAAAGCTCTTGAACTAAGCGCCAAAACTGCCTATGCTGAAAAATCGCAAGCAGTGGTTCTTACTTATCTTGGCCAAACTGAGCGCATGATGGGAGATCACGCTTCATCTATTGGCCATCTTAACCAGGCTATAGAGTTGTGCCGCCAGAGCAATATGCTTGAATGTGAGCTACAAGCTCGTCTATTTTTGGCCGAACAGTTGACTGCCAATGGCGATTTTACTGAAGCTCAGGGGCAATTTGAACTGGCCTATAATACCGCCTCATTTTTGCAAGACAGGGCATCGATGGAGCTTGCTGCTGGCAACTTAGGCTCTGTGACTATGACCCGCTGCCATCTAGAAGCGGCGACTGATTGGTTCAATACTGCTCTAGAGTTGGCTGGTCACACCGAATCTGGTGAAAAGAGCGTCTGGCTTGGCAGTCTTGGTTTGGCCTTGAGTGAACTGGGTCAGTTTGAACAGGCAGTCGGTTACTATCGGCGCGCCTACTTAGAAGCTGAGCTGAATGAAGATGCCTTGACCATGTCAATTTGTCGTGGCTCAGAAGGAAATATTCGCTTTGAACAGTCAAGTTTTGAAGAAGCATTGGCTTTGTATAAAGAGGCTCAAGCTTTAGCTGCGGGAGTGCAAGATCGCCGGCGGGAGGGCATTTGGTTAGGCAATCAGGGCGTGTCGTTGGCGCGCATGGACAAGTCTGAAGAGGCTATTGAGCTACTCGATAAGGCGCTAATGATTGCCCGTGAACTAAGTGATCTTTCAACTGCAGCAGCTCACCTTGATAGTCTGGGTGATTGCTATAAGGCACTTGCTGATTTCGATCAAGCCAGTCAATATTACGACGAGGCCCTGGCTCTCAGCCGCTCTATAAACGATCGCCTCGGTGAACGTATTTATCTGGCAAATTTGGGCAAGTTAAAAGCGCAAAACGGTCAATTGGCGCCTGCCTTTGAATACTTCCGTCAAGCTGTTGAATTGTTTGATGAGCAGCGCGGCATGATCAAAGCCGACGATCTCAAAACAAGTTTTGCCAATCGCGGTCAAGAGCTTTATCGCGACATGGTCTCGACCTGCCTTAAGTTGAATAAAAGAGTCGAGGCCCTTGAGTATGTTGGCCGCGCCAAATCAAGAGCACTGCTTGATTTGCTGAGCAATTCACCGATTGATGTCAATCAACTAGTAGAGGATGAAGACTCCTCGGGACTGACTCGCGGTATTAAAGAATTGATTAGTCGGGAAGCCGATCTGCGCGCCCAAATTGCCCATTTAGAAAGACAATTTTTCCATGGTAATGATCCTGATTTTTCGAATCCTGATGATAATAGTAGTGGCAATACTAGTGGATTGCGTGGCTCTGCTGCACCACAAGAAGATACGCGTAAGCTCTATTTAGAATGGCGTGAAGTGCTAAATCAGCTGCGTCGTCGCCATCCTAATTATGCCAATTTAGTTAGTGCTACTACCCTGAATTACGCTGAAATTCAAGCTCTATGGAAGACCAATAAGCTTAGTGCCGATACCTGCGTGATTGAATTTTTCTTTCCCCAAGACTATCTTCTAGTTGCTTGTGTGCAGAAAGAAAACAGCGATTCTAAATCGGGGCTGACCACTCATGTGGTTATGGATCCTCAAAGTCTAGAGTTGATTCGCGAAGACATTGCTACTTTCTTTGAGATGAGCTCTACTGAAGGATGGGAAGTACCAGTCAGTCTTTGTCGCAGGCTCTATCAAAGTCTGCTTGGACCGGTTTTGGAGAATCTCAATCCTGGTATTGAGCGGCTGTTGCTTATACCTCACGGCAGTCTTTATCACTTGCCCTTCTCTGCCCTACATGACCAAAGCGGTTATGTTTGTGAGCGTTTTGCTGTTTCGTATGTACCTACTGTGTCGCTCATACCAATCTTAGCTACTGCCCAGAATCGTAAGTCAGAGACCGATGATGCCTCTGGAGATGCTCGCTATTTGGTAACAGCCATTAGCGATTATTCTGCCACCAGGGAAGGTGGCATGGTCTTTAGTTCGCGTTTGCGCTCTTCGGCAGGATTAGAAGATCTAGCTTATACAATGGAAGAAGCCAATTCAATTCTTTCGCTTGGGCAAAGCGGCACTGTTAGCAGTGGTGCTAGTAGTGGCAGTACTCTATTGACAAACGAAGAGGTAAAACGATCGTTGCCAGAAATGTTTGGCGATTTTGATGTGGTGCACTTTGCTGGTCATGCCATCTTCAACCATGACGAGCCGATGGCTTCTGGTTTGGTTTTGTCGGATGGCAGTATTTTGTCAGCCGCGTCAATTTTGGAAGGCAATGCCCTACGCACAGAACGAGGGCGACTGCTTGTGCTCTCGGCTTGTCAAACCGGCGTCAATGTTGTAACCGAAGGGGGCGAGATTTTGGGCCTGGCTAGAGCCCTTATGTATGCTGGCATGCCCAATTTGGTGCTTTCTTTGTGGGAAGTGGCCGATCGCTCTACTGCCGAGCTTATGCAAGATTTTCATACTTGTTGGCAATCGGGCAAAATTTCGGTAGCTCAGGCTCTGCGGCAGGCTCAGCTAAAAGCCATTGCTGCCAAACAGCCAGTTCACGCCTGGGCGCCCTTCATACATTTTGGTATTGAATGAGGTTATACTTGTTTCTCTACCTAGTTGTATATCTGTAAATCAATGATCAATTTTAGATTCAGAATTCTGTCACTCATCGTTGTTTCTTTGCTTTCGTGCTCGCAAGGGCCAGCTATGGCTGAGCCGCTTGAGAAGACTGCACCTGAAGCTAAAAAAGAAGCTACACAAGAGGCTAAAAAAGACAGCCAGCCTGCCGATGCCAAAAGTACGAAAGATAACAAATTAATTGCTCATCCTACTTTGCCAGGTTCAGAGATCAATCGCCATGACCCTCTGGCCATTTATCGCGATGCTGGTATTGATAAAGAGCAAGAAAAGAAAATTCGCCAGCTCGCCAAAGAATTTGAAGACGGTCAACGTGTCCGCCTTGCCCTTATGGCCAATCTGCTAAAAGATATGCGCAACTTACAGATGCAGCCAGATCCAAACGAGAAAACTGCTTTAGCCAAGCAAGATGAAATCAATAAGGTGCAAGCCGAGATGGGCACCGAGAGAACGAAACTGGTGCTCAAAATTCGTAATATTTTGGACTTTGAGCAAAAGCAAAGACTAATCGAAAATATGCGTCACTCGTCTCAAACTACCAAATAGAGAGATACTTTTAGAACTATAACTAGGGCTTCTGTGCCATAAAGTGCATAGTGGCAAAGTTTTTGCTGAAATCTATTCTGCTGATTGAGCCAGTCGGAATTGAGAGGCGCCAGAAATTTTCGATTGGCATTCCAAGAGCATGGACGATTATTGAGCGAATTATGCCAGAGTGCGTAACCATGGCTATGGTCTTGCCTTCAAATTCGCTGTTGGTAATTAGTTCAATCAAACTTTCTCTAATACGCTCGCTCAATTGCACAATTGATTCGCCGTTGGGTGGTGCATTACTAATTGGGTCTGCGCACCAGCAGCGGTACTGGTCGGGGTCATTTTTCTTGATATCAAGGTAGGTTCTGCCTTCCCAGTCTCCTACCTGCCATTCTTCGAAGCCTTTGACTATCTGTGCCTTAAGGCCTGTTTCTTGCTCTACTGGTTGGCTTGATTGGGCCACCCGCACGGCCGCGCCACAGAGCAAAATTTGCGGCTTTGTCGCTGCAACATATTTTGCTGCCGCTTGCGCTTGAGCAAGTCCTTTTTCGGTTATTTCTATTTTGGGATCGCTATATAAAAGACCTAATTCAGTGGCTCTTGTGTGGCCATGGCGCACGAGATAGAGCGATGTAATTGCTTCAAGTGGATGTAGTTCTTCGCTCACCGAGTGCCTGCCTCTATTAGTTCGTCTTTGTTCTTTGGTGGTGTCATTCCGTATATCTGGCAAACGGCAAAAAGGCTTTCAACTTGGGCTGGAGAAAGTGTTTTTTCTCCTCCTAATATCTGGGCGATAAGAAGGGTCTTGGCCTGATGTTCGAGAGTTTCTAGGCGGTAGAAGGCCTGGAAAATATCGCTACCAAATGTTAGGGCACCATGATGAGAAAGCAGAATGGTATCAGTGTGCTGAAGGTGCTCAATAATGCTTTCGGGTACTTCGTCGGTGCTTGGTGTTGCATATGGTGCTACGGCAATTTTGCCTAAGGTTAATATTGCTTCTGGTAGCACACAGCGGTTGAGCGATTTGCCCGCTACCGTGAAGGCCACAGCGGTAGTTGGGTGGGCATGAGCAACGGCCATTACGTCTGCTCTTTGCTGATAGACAACCAAGTGCATTTTCAATTCGGTGGATGGTTTTTTACCTTGATTTTGTGGTGAATCGAGAGCTATGCCGTCAAGATTTGTTAATACCAGGTCAGATGGGCTTAATAATCCTTTGCAGGTACCGGCTGGCGTTGTCAGTAGAGTTTGCTCGTCAAGGCGAAGGCTGAAATTACCTTCTGTGCCGCAAATATAGCCACGCTCGTAGGCTAAGTGACAAACTTTAACTAGTTCTGAACTAGCTCTTTCTAAATTTCTTGGCTGCAAGACTTCTACTCTTCGTTAGAATTAGACCATGACATCTATCAATGCATCAATTGATTGCCAAGGATGAGTATTATATACGTGCTAGCCCCAGTACATTGCTGTTAAGCCGCTGGGAGATTGGGATGTTTTATGCGTTGCCCTGAGTGCACAGTTAGAAATTCGGTAGCCGCCGTCCAGTGTAAGGAATGCGGCGCCAAATTGGCGCGCAAAAATAGCCCCAACCTGATTAAGTTTGCATTGATTGGTGGTGCGGCTCTTGCTGCTCTTGGTCTGGGCTCCGCCTCAGTCTCTTTCGTTTCTGGTCTCTTTGATTCAGATGGCAATCTTCAGAAAGTATCAAGGCGTGTGGCTCAAGGGCCTAAGTCTAAAGAAGACGCCGATCATCTAAAAAGTGAATTAGAGAACAGTGTTAAGCGTTTTCTAGAGAAGAATGCAGCACTTTCGTCTGCTGAAATTACAGGCAAACTACAGAAGATTTTTCCAACATCGGCCTATGAAATTCACGTTTTTGAACTGCCTAACGCGTTAAAACTGGTGGAAGTCGATACTGTTTTGCAGTCTTGCAATTATTTGATTTCTGGCAAAGAAGTAGCTGTGCTGCGCAAGTTCGATGTCTTTGACGATGCCAAAATAATTGCCCGGCCCGGCGGCGATACTTTGGTATTGCTTGGTCACCAAAACGCTCAAGCTGGGCGTAAGCCTCAAGTGAAAGTAATTGAGCTGACTAACAGTGGTATCAAAGAGCGCACAGACAAAGCTGTTCCTTTCTTTACCGGTGAAGGCGCGGCCAAATTTGCAGCCAATGGTCAAGATATTGATATGGAGTTGGCTCTATCTTCTCGCGCTGGCGAAGAAGAACTGTTTACTTCGTCTAGCTTAAGAGCATTAGGATTACCCGACGAACAGTTGAAAGTTAGACTAGTCTACAAGGGCGGCAACTATGAATTGCTTGATGACAATGGCCACGGACAGATGGCTGCTTTGCGAGCTGTTGCTTTTACCGTAGCCGATCGCGCTCAGAAGGGCCGCTTCCGCAAATATTTGACTAATGCCGTTTCTGACAGTATCGCTGGCCTTGGTACTCTAAAAGTTTGTCCGCCTCTATTTGAGGTAAAACGCAAAGGTAAGGCAACTATTAATGTGGCGCCTGCCTCCCCTGCGCTCTCTAGCGCATCTACTGAGTCAGACCATTCATCGAGGCGCAGTAGCCGTCGTCGGCGGCGTGAAGCCGCTAGGCTCGCTCGACAAGCAGCAGCTAGTCAGGGCAACTTTAGTCAAGGTTCTAGTAACCAAGGCTCTAGCTATTTCATGGGCAATGCCGAAGATGCTTTTGAAGTAGTGCTAGCTCGAGGTAGTGCTGGTGTCTACCAAGCAGCGCAGTTGCGTAGAGTCAAGGTGCAAGGGCATGGTGCCGATGACAGTACTTCGGTGGCATCGACTTACGAGAATAAGACATCATCATTGGTCGACAAGCTGCTTTCGAGCCCAGATTCAAATGCTGATGCAAACTCAGGCTCAAGTTCAGGTTCTGAGAAGAATTCTAGCGCTCCAGTTGACATTGCTCCTTTGGCGGTGCCAAATAATAAAGTGATCGAAAAAACGGCTGCGTCTAAAGTAGTTGAGAAAGAAGCAGTAGCTGAGAAAGGAACTGTTTCAAGTACTTTAACCAGTGACACCGTCAAAGTAAGGCGTGGGGCTGGCACTCATTACCGCACTGTAGCTGAAATTTCTCGTGGCGCTGACGTTGAAATCGTTGGTAAGAAAGAAGGTTGGTATAAAGTTCGTATCAATGGCAAAGAAGGCTTTATATATGCCGGCTTTATTAATTGCAAAACCGGTGATGCTTATACAACTGCCACTGTTAAGAGTGGTAAATCAGTTACAGATGCCAGGAACCGCACTGTTAATCTGCAGGCAGGCGACCGTCTGGTGGTGCTTGGCGGCATTAATAACAATAAATACAAGGTACAGCTAGCAAACGGTCGCACAGGCTTTGTTGATAAAGATGCGCTCGATGTAGGCGGGGAAAGCCCTCCGGCATTTGTACCATAAGACATTAAGTACTTTACGAATTGCATAACTGCATAGGGCAGTGTGATATATTTGAAAGCCGGGACGTAGCGCAGCTTGGTAGCGCGGTTGCTTTGGGAGCAATAGGTCGCAGGTTCAAATCCTGTCGTCCCGAAGTTTTACTAATTGAACATCTAAGCTTAACAGCGGCCAGCGGCTCACTGTTATAAGAACTCTAGTGTCATGAGCGGCACTTCTGATAGATACAGCTTGTGCCTTGGCTAGGATAGGCGGATGCCAACTTTGCTTCACGTACAAGAGTAAAACCGGCCTTTTCAAGAGCTCGGCATGAGGCAATATTTTCTTTGTGCGGGCTTGCCACAACAGTATTCATCTGGGGAAATAGTATTAGTGCCATTCTTGTCATCATCTTAATTGCTTGGGTGCCAATCCCTTTACCGGTCAGTTCGGGCGCAGCGATTAAGTAATCAATACCAATGGCGTTGTCTATACCAATTTCTTTGTCGCAATCAGGATAGTCGCTGTGGCGATAGCACTGAATCATGCCCGCTGGCTTGTGATCGACTTGAATAATAAAGACACGGGTGAGAGCATCCGACAATAGCCGAGACTGATACTTTAGGCGGTTTGTTTGGGGCGTCTCAGTGCCCCACCAGGCCTTAACGTGCGGTGCTTCTAGCCAGCAGAGAAGGGGCTCAATATCTTCAGCCTTTATTGGTCTAATAGTAGTCTGTGAATAGTTGCTCAAGGTTTTGCATTTAGTCTGCTTAGTGCTTCGGCAGCGGTGTGATCGTAGAGCATCTCAAGAGATGGATTGTTTCCGCGCAGCCCGCTTACTACTTTCTTGCCCCATTCAATATAGGCGATTCTTCTTTCTAAGCTCCAGTCTGGAGGTGGAGAATGTCCCATGTCTCGCACGTTGCTGATCTTGTCTGCTAATTTAATTTGTTTAGCCTTTACGCTTATTTTTGGCGCGTGCTCTATTTGTTGTTGCTTGCGCTCTTCTTTGGCTAGCGTCTTGTCATCACTGCATTCCATGACAAGAGCCGCTACTTCTTCGCCGAACAAGTCTAAGAGGCAGTCTCTAGTTGCGTCGGTGTCTTCGATGGTGTCATGCAACAAAGCCGCTGCTAGTGTGGCACCATCGGTAATACCGCCAACTTCGTGCAGCAAACGTGCTACTTCAATGGGGTGATTGATGTAAGGTGTAGCCTCTTGGTCTTTGCGCCTTTGATCGCGATGCTTCTCCGAGGCAAAGGACAATGCCGCGATTATTAAGCTGAGATCTGACAATTGATTGTTCATGGCCTGCTGCTTTGCTTGGTTTTTGATTGCTCTTCATATTTTACTAAATAAGGCTAGCAGCAAATGTGCTAAAAATAGAACTAGAGCACCAAGGGGAACAGCGAGTGAAAGAGTCTTTTATGTGGTTTGTAATTTTGGCAGTGCTTGTCACGCCTTTTTTGCCGACTTTTCTTAAAGGCAAGTGCCCCAGTTGCAGTAAGCGTAAGCTCGATACATTTGAGCCGGAAGGTATTGTAGTAAAGCCGGGTACTTACATCACCTATTTCTTGTGCCAGAATTGCCAAGCTAGCTTTAGGCGCGATAAGAGCGGCCCCCTAGAGGCCATGCCAGCTGATTTGTCATCAGATGCGAGCGCTCAGCCTGTGCAACAAGCTTAGATTGTCTAGTAAGTTTGGGGTCTAATTAGCTCTGGTAAAAGCAGCTCTGGTAAAAGTAGCTCCCTTTGGGTTCGTTTAGTTCTAAGTTCGTACGCTCATCGTATATGCGGCTGGCTCCAGGCTCGACTTTTTGCCACTATTTGCTTGAATTCGAGCGGCTTTGAGAGTACTTTTAAGGCTCTTTCTGTCGTCGAAAGGTTCGCCTAAAAATAGATAAAGCAGGCATGGCAAAGAAATTCTCAATGAAGTCTCTAATGTCTACGCCTGAGAGCAAGATGCGGTTATTTGTTTGGGCAATTTTCTATCCTGTATTTCTTTGTCAGTCGGTCTTTGCTGCCAGCGACAGTGAAGATGTTTTTGATGCCATAACTTCTGGGTTATCGCCGTCCACTCTGCGTCCCGGTCGCTCAGACCGACCTAATCATCCGCTTGCTCGCATGCCGGTGAGCCTTTCAGCTGCGTTTTCAACCTCCTCCGTGCAGAATCCATCGGTTGTTGCCGCAATAAAGAATCTTGACATTGCTAAGGCTCAGGTGCGAACTGCTGGGGCTCGACCGAATCCACAGTTTGCCATGCAATATGGCTTTGGTAATCCCTATACCGAGGCCATTGCCGGCAACACTCAACAGGTTGGCGCCAACCAGCTGGTAGAAATGGGCGGTAAGCGCGCTGCTCGATTGCGCTATGCTCGGGCCAATTATATTTTGAGCGAGTATCAACTGGCCGACTTGCGTTACGACGTTCGTTCGGCTGTGCGCAAGGGCTACGCCGAGCTCGCCGCTGCTGAAGCTAATATTGAATTGGTTGAAAATCAAAGGGCTCTGGTGGCGCGATTGAGCAGTTTGGCTGAAGCGAAATACAAAGCAAGAAAGTGTGAAGAAGTCGAGGTTTTGCAGGCAAAGCTAGCTCTGGATCAATTTGAAACCTTGCGCAATACTTCTTACGCGCGCTTGCGTCAGGCTTCTATAGAACTCGACTATTTGTTGGGGTATAGCCCAGAGCGCGACCTAGATGTTGAAGACAATGGCCTTTTCAAACTTTCTACCAAGCGCACTGAGCTAGTCCCTCCACCGGATCAACCGTTGCCAGAATTGGAAGATTTATTGACTCAGGCTTTCGCCGATAGGGCTGACTTGAAGTCGGCGAAGCAACAGGTAGTGACCACCACAAGCGCTATAAAGCTTGCCAAAGCTCAGGCTGTGCCAGATGTTTTGGTGGGATCTGGCTATGTATTTAGTACTTACAAGAAGTCTGCCCATGTGAGGCAACAAGACGGTGCGTATTTAAATATCAACGTCGATCTGCCTATCTTTTATCGACACCAAGGCGAGATTGCTGCTGCTAAAGCTGCTAGCAAGCAGGCCCAAGATCAAGCTGCAGCGATGACTTCGCGGGTAGAAGTGGACGTGCGTGCGGCGTATTCGAAACTTGCAGCAGCAAGGGTAAACATTGCTCACTATCAAAAAAATCTCATTCCGCTGGCACTGAGGGTGGTGCGAAAGGCACAAGATAGTTATGAGAAAGGTACTATCGATCTTGGCAGTGCAATCGTTGCCCAGCAGCAGTTTCAAAATACGTTCTCAAGCTATTTTGACACAGTAGTAGACTATCAAAATGCTTGGGCCGATCTTGAAACTGCTATTGGTAGAAAGATTGACTTTTGATTGGCCCAGAATCACTTGCTCTTGTACGGATCAATTGCTTCGAAGGTTTTCATTCGATTTGGTTGATCTTGTGGTGACACTTTGTCGATTTGGTTGACTGGAAACTTTTCTATATCATTCGGTTTATCGAAGCGTGGTTTGAATATTGGGGGTTCAGGCCGCTCATAGCCAACAATTGGTCCACAAGCAATGAAGCCATCTTCGTCGCGGATGCATACATCGGGTTTGATTCTGATCGCAGGATATTTCTTGAAGTCTTCGTTGGTAAGTTGTCCATGTATTGACTCGCTCATCTGTGCGTTTTTAGCAACGTTATCAGAGCCTCTGTCATGTAGATTTGATACTTCAAAGTTACTCATTTGGTAATCCTCGTTTATAGATTGCATGTTGTATTGGAGTGAACAATTGCAATATAGAGGTTAACCGTGACTCATTAGTGACCATCGGTTCGATGTATGGCAAATTAGTTAAGAGCGCGCTTTATTCGAGCACGCTCTTCTTTATTTAAAAAACGGATTATTTATTACTTTGGTCAAGCAGAAGCTCGTAGGTCTTGCCGGGCCACTTTTGTGTAGGGTTTAGTGGCTCATATTTTCCACCTGGGGGAATTGCGGGAAGTAATGGTTCATATTTTGGCGGTAGTTTATCGATGGGAGGATTTAGAGGCTTTTCTGGCAGTATGAATATTCCAGAGCTGGGCTGTTCCGGGCGAGGCGAACCGACGATTGGTCCACAAGCAATGTAACCATCTTGATCGCGAATGCAAACATCGGCCGGTATCTTTTTAGTGAGAATGGCTTTTACGTCTTCTAAGGTCATGTTCGAATTTACTGATTCGCTTAGAGACGAGCTTGCGGTCCTGCTGTCAGAGCTATTGGCATTGAAATCTTCTGCTGCATATTTAGTCATTTGGTAATCCCCTTTTCTGAGATTGTGCGATGTATTGGGGTGAATACAGCCAATATAGGTAGGATTTGTTACCCATTAGTGACTGGCTTTAATTCTCGCTTTGATTGCAGGTACAGCCTTTTCTGCGGCTTCTTCTCCTGATCTGATTGCTTCAACAAGATCTGCTCGATTGAAGTTATGCAAGTTCAGCTTATCGGCATTGGGTTCGATGACAATGTCTGCTTGACCAGCCGGCTTATCTTCTATTTCGGCCATGAGAATGCCGAGAAGCTGGTCACCATAGCTTGAGAATGTGTTGAACTTACTTTGGTCATTGCCTTTCAAAAACGAATGCAGCTTCACTGCTACCACTACTTGCGCACCTACTGCTGTGGCCGGTTCTGTCGGTAGATTGTTTCTCAACCCACCATCGACGAAAAGCTTTCCGTCTGTTACTACTGGCCTATAGAGCAGTGGCACACTGCAGCTGGCTTGCACAGCCTTGGCTATATTGCCTTTGTCTAACCAAACCGGTCTGGTATCACCTAGGTTAACTGTCAGTGCTGCGAATGGCGTTTTTAGTTGTTCAATTTTTTCTACGCCTGAGGGCAAGTTGCGCTCGATAAATTTGGCAATTGAATTGCCGCTGTAGAGGCCGATTGGCGGCTTGATAAAGACTAGACGCTTGAGCATGTATGGTGGCACGCCAAGAACGGCTTTGAGTTTAAAAGGAATGGGATAGAAGGCCTTTTTTAATTGGTTACTTAGAACCAGCTCTTCAATTTCGCTGGCAGAAACGCCGGCACAGTAAAGGCTGCCTACGAGTGCACCGACGCTGCTGCCCACGAGAAAATCAACATGTATCTTTTCCCGTTCAAATACTTTTAACACACCAATGTGCGCAGCACCTCTGGCACCACCGCCCGCTAAAATTAGAGCTAATCTGGGATTTTTTACTTCACTAAGTAAATTGCCGGTTTCGACAGGCAAACCCGTCTGGTAAATAGACTGACCTTCGCCGGATGAAGGGATAGTGTCAATAGCGACAGTGGGAGCCTTGGCTGGGATTGGCGTTGCCGTGGTGGCTTGCGGCGGCGTTGCTTTGGGAGCTGGGGGTGGCGTTGTCGTGGTGGCTTGCGGCGGCGTTGCTTTGGGAGCTGGGGGTGGCGTTGTTGTGGCGGATTGGCCCAACGCTGGAAGGCTGTGGCAGCAGAATAGCCAACTATTTGAGGCAATTGCCAGGGCTACTATACAGATACTGATTTTATCTGTCATAAATCGGCACAATCATTTGCAATGACCTTTTTCTGCTAGATTCTTATTTAGGTTTGAATAGACCTGATCCCTTCTAGTTTGTTCCATCTTTTGTCTTTACAAGGAGCACCAATGCCGACTGAGCCAGAGCCAAGCGCTGCACTTAGCGATTTAAGCCCAGATCAAATTGCCCAGGTGCTGCGCTTGAAAGCTTTAGCTGATCAATGCTTCGGGCCGGTGGTGGTGGTCAGTCGCGGCAAGCGGCTTTCGTTTGTTGATCGCATTTCGGCTTTTCATGAAGGGCAAAAATTACTAGGCAGCGATCGCGTATTGGCCTATGTCTTGCTTGAGTATCTCAATGCATCAATCGCTGCTAGTAAAATAGCGGTGGTGCTGGCCGATGGTACAACCTTTGAAGACGACGGCGCGGCAATTAATTTCATTGGCCAGTCAGAGCCACCAATTGAGCGCGAGAGTGAGATTTTGGAACTAATTCAAGCCAAACAAAAGAGTGCTCGACTTTATCAATACGGTGTTTCAATATTTAGAGGAATGGCAGCACCTAAAAACTTTTCACAGGCCAAAGAGTTATGGCGCAAACGGGCTGAGCTAGGCGATCTAGAATCGCAGTTTGCCATTGGCGATATACTTTTCAATGATAAAGAATACGAGGAAGCAGTTAAGTGGTTAGAGATGGCTGCTGGTGTCGGTCATACTGATGCTACCTTTGCTCTGGGGCTCTGTTATCTAGATGGCCTAGGAGTGGAACAAAATCTAGAGAGAGCTTCAGGCTGCGCCTTGCTGGCAGCAGAAAAAGGTCATGCTCACGCTCAATATACTATCGGCATCACAGAAAAAGACCCGCTAGAAAAGAGACGCTGGCTAGAGAAAAGTGCAGCTCAAGGTTTCGCGCCGGCCAAAAAAGCCTTAGCTGAAATATAGAACTAGTGATGACTGCCTTCTTTCATGGTGCTCACTAGTCGAATGCTGCCGTCGGTTTCGACACAGAAAATCCAGTTGGCTGTGGCTATATACTCGGGCAGTTGGGGTTGGCGCAAGAGCACATGAAAGACATCGGTGTCTTCAGGCTCGTCTTCTAAAATTGCTGAATGACAGCCCCCTTGAAGATGGGCGTCGTTAGGCAAATCTCCACGCTTTGGCCAAGGTAGCACTGAGCGGTGCATCTGCCTAGTTTCTAGAATTTTGTGGTCGCTGCTTGATACCAAGTAACGCACATCGCCGCCGAGTAAGTAGACTCCGGGCTCAGTCGTGCCTGGAAACTGATAGACCCAATAGCTGTTTTTATCGTTGTCGTTGGGAATGGCCGCATAGTTCATCAGTGGCCCAGTGCTCTTCATTTTTGCTTTGCAGGCATCAAGGGCCTGAGCCCGTTTGAAAAATTCACCTTTGTCTAGTTTGAAAATATCGTATGACTTTATTTCAGCGGGCTTGTTTGGCTTGAGTGTTACTTCGTAGGCAATGAGAAAACTTTCTCCATCGTCAGCCATACTACCGAAGGCTACATGCCAAAGATCGTGCTCGGGAAAGGCGACAAAGAGTTTAAATCTAGCTGCATTTTTGACTTGCGCCAAAAGGGCGTCAGTTGCCTGAGAGCAGGCTTTGTCGTATTCGTAGAGGTCTTTGCCCCTTTTTGTAATTTGGTTGAGTACTAGTGTGCTAGGTGGTTTTACCGTGCCACTAGCCACTGGCACCTCTGGCTGCCCTTGGGCGCTGGCCTGGGGAGCTAACAAAGTCAAAAAGCTCAAGCTTAGGCACAGGCCCAAGCTCAACCCTAAACTTAGTGAGAATACAGATACCGGCAATGTCGACGATTTTTTTGCTAGTTTGCTCATCGATGTCCTTTTGGATGCCTTAATTGACAGTGTAGTGCACAATGTAGTGGGAAGCGAATGGATATTTAATCTAATAGCATGAACTTTTTTGTTTGGCTGAGCGTATATCGATATATGGACAAACATAGGAAACACTTGATTTTCAAGGCTATCTATCTTGGGTTACTGGCCAGTGTTTTTGGGGGCTGTAGCAACTTTTGGCTCGCCCCGGTTGCTTTCGCTCAGGTAGAAACATCAACTCGCACACGGCTTGCTCGACCGGGCCAAGTTCAACGCGTTGAGATAGATTCTGCGCAACATGCAAGTACTGGCAAATTTATACCAGTTGATATGCCGTCGGTGATTCCGTCAACTCTTCCTGAGATTCTTCCCTCAACGCTTCCAGCTGATGGTCGCCCATTTGCTCTCGGGGTTGAACACAAACAGATCGTTCTTCCGGCCACTACCGCTGCTGCTACTATGAGCGGTTCGTCCTCAGTCAATTCTAATTCGATTGATCCCTTTCACTCCCAGGCAGGCATTTTCGATAAGCCTGTGACTTCAATGTTTGCTTTGCAAGATTCGCGCAATTTGCTCAACGGCGCTGTTCTTAAAGATGGCTTTAAGGGTCAGTCTCAAATACCGACTTTATCAGTGCAATTGCTTTCAAGCTTTGATCTGGAGCTAATAGTAGACTCGTCTAACTCTATGCGTCGTCGAGATTGTCCGGGGTTTTTGTCCCGTTGGGAATGGTGTGGCATGCAAACTCGAGCGCTTTCTCGTGATTTGGCTCCCTTTGTTCCGAAAGGACTAACTCTTACTTCTTTTGCTTCGGAGTATCAGGTCTATCCAAACTCTAGCCCTAGTCGTATTAATGATTTGTTTGAGAATCCAGACTTTATGTGGGGCACCAAGCTGGCTGAGCCCCTACAAGATCGGCTCGGTAGTTTCTTCGCAAGGCGGCGACCAGGTTCAAAACCAATGTTAATTGCCGTGATTACTGATGGCGTCCCCGCACCTCGATATGAACCGATGCTAGTGGTGCAAACTCTGATTAATGCCACTAAGCGCATGCATGATGTTAACGAAGTGACCGTAGTGTTCTTGCAAATAGGTGGTTCTAACGAGAAAGGCAGACGCTTCTTGGGTGAGCTTGATTACAATTTGGTCAAGTATGGTGCGCGTTTTGACATTGTTCGCACAGTGTCATTTGAACATCTGCAAAAAGTTGGTTTGTCTCAAGCGCTAGTGCAGTCGGTGCAAGATTTTGCGCTGCAGAGTAAGAAGCGGGCAAGTGGTGGTGATAGGCTTGCACAGTAGAGTCTTATAGGGACCCCCCCGCATTTTTTGTTTTTGGAGCTATTGGAAATTCTGCTCTATTTACAATCAATTTTTTTTGTGTATCGATTTTGTATCTATACCGAAGACTAGGCCGACCATGGCTCCACTCTTCAAAGCTTACAAAAACTATTTCGGGACTTCCTTTGTCTACTTTGACCGAATAATCTCTAATATCGGCAGTGGGGTGCTTTTCTAAAAGATCTCCTGTTGCCAGAAGCTGGGCGTTTTCTTCTTCGACAGTCAGCGCTATTTTGGCCTTGTCGCAAGGCCAGATTTCTTCTTTATTCTTGCCAAAAACAACCCTTTTAACACTAGCTGGTGCTGTTACGGTCACATCAAAAAACGGACCTGTCTTTAATCCGTGTGAAATGAGCACCTTCGGAACCTCGACGAACAGAGTATCTTTTCGGAACTTTGTTCTAGGTTTGGCACACACGCAAGCACTGCCATTCGACATTCCGCGAATTCGAAATGATTTCGAGCCGTCTGATGCTGTATTTTCGGTTAGACTGAATAGTCTTGTTTCTAGCCTTTCTAGGGTGTAGCCCAAACTTGGCAAAGCGGTAGAGCAAGCCAACAGAGTTGCAAGTGAAATAAAATAAGCAGTAACTTTCATATCTTGCCCCATTAGTCAGCCTGTTTTCTTAGCATAGCAGTAGGACATCCAGCCTTGGCCAAGCTATGGTGCTGGATCGCGGCCAAGAAGGAAGTCGGTGCCACAGGCTTGACCTTGTGGACAGGCTGGCTTGCCGACATGCAATTCAAATCTTCGATTCACCTTGAAAAACTTTGATTAGTGCATCTGCCAATTCGTCCATAAAATAATATTCGTGGGCGCCGCAATAGCGTTTCACTACGCCGCCGAATTGGCTTTTGAATTTAGAGAAGCGTCCGTAGGGGTGGTTCGGTGAGCAAAATTGATCAAAGCCATAAAAGTCGTATTGGCTGCAGCCAGACGCCTTGGCTCTCTGGATTGCTTCCCATTGCAGAGCATAGCCGCTCATTAGGTTGCGTTTGCTGTTTGTGATACCGCCATATAAGTAAGTGCTAGTTTTACCGAAAGTAATTTGCACGAGACCACCTAATATTTCTCCTTCATGCTCAGCGATTAGAAGCTCAGCCAATTTGTTTGAAAGTAGAGTGTGCGCCAGCTCGACAAAGAATGCTGCCGGTTCAACTTGGAAGTGATCACGCCTAGCGGTGATATTTAAAATCGGGTAGAAACTATCAATCATTTCGCTAGGGCTGCCACTGCGCACGGTGACACCTTTGCGCTGGGAGAGGCGAGTGTTGTAGCGCCCTTTGGTTTTCATCTGGGCCAAGATATCATCCAGGGAGCCAGTTAAATCAAGGCAGAGAGTTTCTTTGGGTACTAGATCTATGGGGGAACGGCCGAATTCTGAGAGCAATTCTGGCGGTGACGGTTCTAGAAGGGGCTCTATTCTAAGGCCAATTAGACCCTCTTCTTTAGCTAGACGCTCACTGGTGCTCATGATTAGAGCGAGGCATTGTCTTGCCAGTTCTTCATTTTCCCATGGCAGTATTGGTCCGTGGGGTGCCACTAAAAATCCAGGATTGTTTTCAGCGGCATAGTACAAAACACAGCCAGCTACAAGTTCTTCGCCTTGGAAAATACCTAGGCGTCGATGCTTCAGCCCTTGATTTCGCTTAAACTGCGCCCATTCTATGCTTTGCATAAAACCGCTGGCACTATTTCCAGCAACCAAGTTGTTCCATTGCCTAGAGCTGGGCGTGTCTAGTTCTAAGCCTTCAAGAAGGCGAAGCTCAAGATGGCGAGACTGTCCTTCCATTTAGCTCTGGAAGCTAGCCAGTAGCTTGTTAACAGCTGCAGATTCAGCTGGCATGGCGTTAATTTCAGCTTGCACCGAAGCAACTCGTTTTTGCGCTTTGCTAATTTGATTACCAAGGCGTCTTATTGCTTCAGCTCTCGGTATCTGCTTGGTGCCAAATTGAACCATATCTTGGCCTTGACCCTGATTCTGATTTTGACCCTGACCCTGACCCTGACCCTGACCTTGTAGATTGTTCAAGCGGTTGGTCATTTTGTCTATATGACCTTGAGCCTCTTGCATTTCTTGATTGAGACTATCTAAATGCGAGCTGCTGTCTTTGGCTAGACTGGCCAGGTAAGCGGCGATGATTGGCGTCAGTTGTGTTGGATATGGTTCTTTTAGCTTGGTCGCACCTTGATCGCTATACCAATGATGCCCGTCGGTATAAACAATTTGACCATCGGCTTTTTTCATGATCACATACTTGCCGCTGGCATCAGCCCAGGCGCTACTGAACAGTTCAAAGGCGCCAGCAACCGGTGGATCTTGTTGCTCTGGCGGCCGCTCTTGCGGGTCAGAGAAGTTCTGTTCAGCTTTTTCTAGAAGCATGGCAGTGTTCTGCATGTTTTGCACTTCAGAGGCGTCTCTTTGACCGTTGAAGCCATTGCCTTGATCGTTGTCGGAATTGCCGCCATCAGAATTGCTACCATCAGAACTGTTGCCATCACCATTGTTACTGCTTTGTGAGGCGCGCCTCAGGCCGTTGGCTTGCTGTTTTAGTTCGGATGAGATATGCCAGATCAAAGTAGGATTGTTGTAGAGCGAAATTATTGTTTTTCCGCTCTGTTGATCAATAAGATCAGAGCTATTTGCTGATACTCGCAAATAGGCAGTGTCAGTGATTGGCATAACTGTAACGCCAGTTTGGAGAACATCAACGTCTGGGCCTAGTCTGTATGCCGATTGCAGCAAATTGCTGCTGACAGATGTGGTGGCACTATCGCTGTTGCTATTTGCCGAAGACGAATAATTGGCCGGCGGCGACGTATTGTAGTTTTGAATATTTTGATTGGAATTATTGTAATTATATTGCCTAGATGGATATTGGTTGCCTTGGCTGTCGACAGTTTGGTTGTTGCTGCCGAAGTTTAGATTGATGAATCCGGGACCTGTGGCGTAGTTGAGTGGGTTGTACCAGCCCAGTCCACCGCCCCATCCACCCCAGCCGCCGCCCCAACCGCCACCCCAGCCATGGTAGCCCCAATGATTCCAGTGGTCGGCTCTGGCCCAACCGCCCCAGTGACCACGGTCTCTGCCCCAACCGCCATTCCAGCCTCTGTTGCCACGGTCGAATCCACGACCCCCTCGGTCTCCTCTGTCACCTCGGCCATCACCTCGGCCATCACCTCGGCCATCACCTCGGTCACCGCCGCGGTCACCGCCGCGGCCGCCGTCACCTCTTCCGCCTTCATGACCGCCACCTGCATGACCACCGCCTTCGTGACCTCCACCGTGTCCGCCGCCGCCTTTACCGTAGGCTGAGTCAGGGAAGATGAAGTTGGCGAGAATGACTACAACAGCCAGGGTGGTTATGACTCGTTTGCCAAGATTGAGAAGTGATTCCCAATCGCCGCTCCAGTCGACTAACTTTTCTTTCAGTAAATTTAGTTCGTTGACTATGCGCAGTGGCAGTTCTGAGGCGCGTTTGAGTAGTGTGTCTACTAGCACTTTTAGGTCTAGTGCTTCAAGGAAAGTACCAGGATCGATGATAAAGCGTGATAGCAAAAGTCTTGTTCTCTGTGGCTGTAAGCCAGGCATCAAGCTGATTACATCTTCAAATAGTTCTTGCTCTTTGGCACTTTTGTCTACGGTTGCTATTACCTGCGGCATGCACTCATAATTTCCCGTTAGTGCATTCCACTGGGTGGCTGCTGCTGTCGGTAAGTTCGAATTGGAGAAGGGCTTATCTGTTTCTAAATAAGTGAGAAAAATTGAGGAACCGTTTTCTTCTGGCTGAGATACCGCCTGTAGTTTGTCGAAGTTAGCGGGGAATAAAAAGAGGCTCTCAAAGCCAGCCAACTCTTGCGCTTGTATGCCTTGCTCGCTTGAAGTCGCTAGCAAGAAACCCCAGTCGCAGCCGTAACCTAAATCGCTGAACGAGGGGATGCCGACGCGATAAGGACGGCTGTCGAAGCCAGCGGCGCGGGTGCTATTGAAGATACTCCAATAGGCATTGGGTGTGTTCGACGGTGATACGCCGTTAGTGGCAAGCACTGCACCTGGTGCCATAATTGCAGAAAGAGAGCGGTACCATTCTACGCTGTGAAATTTTGCTTCGGCTGCGTCTTTGGCCACAGTCAGGTCGACAACGACTAAGTCATATTGCTGACCTGATTTTTGACATTCTTCTACATAGTGCCAGGCGTCAGTGACATGAACGGTTGTACGCTTATCGGTCAAACTGTTGCCGTTAAGTTGTGCAAATTCACTTCTAGCTAGGCTGAGAACTTCTGGGTCGTAATCGACCAAATCAATGGTGCCAAGTTTTGCTGATTTAAGTAGCTCCCGAGCCGTTAAGCCGTCGCCGCCGCCGATAATGAGGGCTTTCAAAGTCTTTGATGCCATTAATTCTGCGCCATCTGCCAAGCGCTTCTCTGCTACTTGGAGGGCTGGCAGGGCCAAACCTTCGTGATAAATTTTTTCGTCACGTTGGTCAAACTGTAGATCTCCATCGATAAAGAGGGCGACAGTACCATCGGGACGGCGGCTGAGGAAGGTTGACATGCGTTTCAGTCTCTCACAGTTGGAAGCTTTGTTAATTTAGCCCAATGACATGAAAGCAACATTAAAGAGGAGCTTTTAATATTGCTCTTGCTGGCATGGTTTATACTCTCTTGACGACTTTAGCTCTGGCTGACCGTGTGCGTTTTCTGTCTTTTTTTGGTGATCCATGAGTTCTTTCAAAATTATTTTGCTAGGCAGCTTAATGCTGGTCTCAGTGCTTCCTGTCTGGGCGGCAGAGACTGATAGTCATCAGCCTGCGGCTACCGAGCCGGTTGCTCCCGTGGCCCTTAGCATCAAGAAGACCTTGAGCAAGGCCAAGGAGACCAAATTTGCTGGGCAAACTGACGAAAAAAGCAAGGTTGTAAAAGAAAAAAAAGCAAAAGTAAAGGTAGCAAAAGAAAAAATTCCTTTTTACTTTAATCCGTTCAAGCGCATTGCTCACGACAGCAAAGTGATTTTGACTCCTTTGATAGAGAATGTCGGGGCGCCGCTGAAGGCGACAGAAGACAATTTGAAGGCGCTGCAGAGTCCTTTGCGCAATCTGGAAGAACCCCTAACTGGTATCCAAACTTCTGTCGGTGAATTGAAAGCACCACTTGAAGATTTGCAAAAACCGATGGTGGAAATCAAGCAACCTATCGTCGAGTTACGCAAACCAATTGGTGCATTGAAGCAACCGATTGCCGATTTGCGTAAGCCATTAACTGATCTGTCCAAGCCAATTCATGAATTGAATGTGCCAATTGATCATTTGCAGCGTAGTATGAATTCTCTGCCTAAGCCAATCGAGAGTTTAGTTCAACCGCTGGACCAACTGAGAAAACCACTTGATGGTATTGCTGCACCGCTAAACAACCTTGAGCCGAGTGTGCGCAATTTAGCGCCGCCTGTAAATCAATTGTCGGGTTCTGTCGATGTGCTGCAAGCGCAGGTGGCATCGCTGGCCGGTGAGATGAAAGTATTGCGGCAGTCGCTGCTAAATATCTGCATTTATGTCAGCTTGGCCATTGTCCTGGGTTGTGGCATGATATCGGGCACTCTAATTTGGCTGATTACGCACTTTGCTAGAAGCTATGATTTGACTCCCACTCAGGCCGGACGCTATATAGCCAATGCGGACGAAGTAATACGAAAGTAGCTTTCAACGGAATTCTCTTTCTTTCACTCTGCTCTCTCGGTCACACTCAAACGCTATCGGCGACCCGTACTACATGTGCAGGATGGTTATGTTTGGCGTTATCTTTGCTGCTATGAATCTGTTTATGGGTAGTCTTTGACTTGGTTTGGGCTGCTGTTAGTTTGGTAGATTTTTTCGCTGAGGCAATTACAGGCTTTGTATTTGCACTAGCATCGGCCTGGATGGAGCTGGCTTCTGCAGGCCGCCCATCACCAAAATAAATGTTCCTGAAATCACTACGAAAACCAGAGACAGCTTTGAGCAGATCATGATTGCTGTGCAGCACTCCGTGAACAACTACTAAGCCAGCAATAACGACAATAGCAACAAGGCCAACTGAGTTAGAGACAATGTCATTATCTTCATCAAACAGCCACCAGTCTCCTGCCTTAGGCATTTTGCCAGTGAGTTGATCACAGACATCATTGCCAATGGTCAAAATCAGGCTGAAGAAGACAATAACTATGGTAAGTACAAGACAGCTATCGGGCCAATTGCAACATATTGCAAGTACACCAAAAAGCAGGGCACCAGTCATAAGCAGAGTACCTAGACAAAAGTATTGGCGATGTCTTCCTCTCATTAGCCTGTCGCCAACGATGGCACCAATTCCCCCGGTGATAATAAACAGGACAGTTAGGTAAAGTTGTGACATAACCAGCTCCGTTGTACTAATGCACCGATTATATCTTTCCCCTTGACAACGGTCTGGGAATTAAGCTGGTATTTAGAATTGCCTGTTTTAGCTGCCCCACAATCGGTTAAAGTACGCCTATGGCTGCAGGATAGAAGCAAAAGGAACTTTTGAGAATGAAATTTGGCTGGCCTGAGTTTGACTGGAGCAAGTCTGAGCATTCTAAGTTTGAGCGCAGCAATATTGATCAGACTTTATTGGCGTTTTTGCTCTGTGTTTCGATTGCTATTGGAGTGCCATCAGCATCGGCATTTATGACGTTTCCTGCTGGTAACAATATCCATCGAGCTATCTTAGAGGAAGGTTTGAAGCCCTTTAAGCTCAGCAAGGCCAGTCTTGGATTTATGGCAAAAGGAATGGATAGTCAGGATAATCCATTCTCAAATAAGTGGAAAATATCTGAACACCACGCTTGTGACAACAAGATCAAAGATGCCTTTCTCTACATAGATGAACAAACTAGCAAGGCTGTTGATCTGGCTGGTCGGGCAGATACTGATTCAGATGCTTGCCGCCAGGCTCTTTATGCCCTAGGGGAGGCAATGCACACTGTTCACGATTTTTACTCACATGCAAATTATGTAGAATGGCTGCTTTCTCAAGACAAGCCAATGGAACCCATTGATCGTAGTGCTGGTAGTAACATTCCTGAATCTATTCGCACTTGTTACTATTTCTATGAGAGCAGCCTCAAGCAAGAGCCATTTTTAAGTCATAAAGAAAATGTTCGTAGGCTATTGGCTCAGCACCCAGAGCTGACTTTTCGCAGCGAAAGTGAGTACATTGCTCGTAAGCAATCGGAAGACCGTCAGTCTGCTTTAGACTATGTTCTCAAGCCTGGTCAGCTGTTGCATATGGAGCTCAATAAGGATAGCGTTAAGCAGCTTCAGGGCCAGGTTATGGTCGGTCGTGAGGGCAAGACCTTTTTCGATCTTGCTCGTGAGATTGCAGTCAAAGACACAACAAAACAGTGGCAGGTTTTCGAGCAACAGATTAGAGCTAAGTATGGCGAAAGGGCTTCGGCTATAATTGCGGCCTTGGAGAACGCCTCTTGAAAAAAACTTTGCCTCTAACGCCTATAGTTCTGCTTGCCACCCTTGCCGGGCTTTTTGTATTTACACCTGCCGCGATAGCTGTCGCCCCTAGACCAAAGTCAGAGCCAGCGCGAAAGCCAGTTGCTGATAGTCAATCGCCTGCATCTACTCCCGTGTCGTCACCTGTATCTTCGCCTGTTGCTGCTCCTGTGGCTGACAAGTGGGCATTGATTGTTGGTATAAGTAAGTTCAACGATGAGAAAATCAATCTCAAGTTTGCTGCCAAAGACGCCACTGATTTTGCTAATTTTTTGATCAAGCATGAGAATTTTGCAGCAGATCACGTACTGCTTTTGACTGATGATAAAGCTACTCGCAAAAACATTCTTGAGTCTTTGGGCAGCAAGTGGCTACCTCGGCTTGCGATGCCGTCTGATCTTGTCGTGCTTTACTTCTCCACCCATGGCAGCCCTTCTGATATTGATGAGGGCGGTGTCAATTATCTGATTGCCCACGATACTGAAGTCGATAATCTCTATGCTACGGGCATTCCAATGCAAGATCTCGTGCATATGATCAAGGGCCGCGTCCATTCAGATCGAATTGTTATCTTCTTAGATGCTTGTCATAGCGGTGCCACTACAGCTGATGGCAAAGGCATAGTGCGGGTAAGTAATATCGATGCTGATGAAGTTGTTCAAGGCACTGGGCAATTGGTAATTTCTTCTAGTGCACCAAACGAGCGATCATGGGAATCAAAGAATGATACTAATGGTGTTTTTACAAAGCATTTGATTTCGGCACTTTCAAAAGATGGTGCAGCAACAACATTAGGCAATGCTTTTGCTGTCTTAAAGCAAGATGTACAAGCGGAAGTGCTGAGAGACCGCGCACAGTTGCAGACACCGGTGTTGCGCAGTAAGTGGCAAGGTGCTGATTTAGCTCTGGCTCTTCCCCCGACTAAGCCTAGGCAATCACTGACCTTCGAGCCTAGTAGCGATGACCAGCCAGCTGGTGTCAATGCATCGAAACAGACTGAGGCTACCGCTTCTGTTGGCGCTTCATCAGCTGCTTCCGGAGGCGCTGGAGACTTGACTGCCTTTCGCAAAGGTGTTGATGGGCAGTGGGATTCCAACTGGGGTAAAGTTACCCTTGTTCATGGTGCCATAGTGGACGATAAACCGGTCAAAGTTACTGGCTATTGGATTCAGGACTCAGATAAGAACAGAGGTGTGTTTCGCTCTGGCACGTTCGATCCTAAAACCGGTGTGCTTAAATTGACTTACTGGCAGAATTGGAATTTGATGCTGGGCAAGGCTACTTTTAAAATGAGCCCAGATGGCAAGCGGATGGAGGGCTCGTGGAAGCACTTTGGTGTTGCCGGCGACCCGTGGATTATCTGGCGGCCTTAGATTTTTAGATTTAGTTGCGCGAATATATTTCTAGGTATTCTTTGTGGTTGGCATCCCAGCTACCTGTCAAACCAGTGTGCAGAAGCTTCCATTCTTTGGCAATTTTCTTGTAAAAAGCTTTGCTAGCGCAGCAAGTTTTTTCGCCAATCACAATAATCTTCTGACCCTTATATTCACTTAGCGCCTTGAAGGCCATTGTGTTTTGCGGCGGCCAGCACATCAGTAAGGTGTAGTCGGTATAGTTGACTACCGAGCTACTATCGCCCTTTTCAATACGTGTCCAACTCTTGCCGTTGGTTGTCGGCAGACCAACAATGCTGGTGCTGAAGAACCAATTCTTCCCTTCTTCTACAGGAAAGGCATCAAGAGCAATTGTCTCAACGCCCATTTGTTGCAAGAGCCAAGCGTTGTAACCATTGCCAGCACCGAGTTCTACTAACGGTCCGTGGGCGGCAATGAGATCGAGAATTTGTTTTGAGAGCACTGAATACGAATATTTTTCTCTCAACGACTCGAAGAAAATTTCTTCAATGGCCTTGGCGTTGTAAAACGGTAGAAGCGAATGCATCTTAATTGATGCTTTCTTGATTTGGTCTAAATCAGCTAAATTCGCCAGCTCTACAATTTGTTTGGCTGACTCTTTTGTGTTGGCTGAGCGCAGGTCAACCAGTTTGGAATAAATATCCCAATATGGATGTTGCAGATCTTCAGGCATTTATTTGGCTTTTCCTTTGACAGTGCCAGAAACTTTCGAAACCCCAAGCGTTGGGGCGGCTAGCTTGCCGCCAGCCAATAGTGCTTTGTGCTGTGTGTTCAGTAGAGACAATTCGGTCTTTAGTGACTCAAATTCGCCAGCTAAGTTGCGCTCTGCTTCTACGACTTTGCTGCGCTTGAGAAGCTCGCCATCGGCATTGGCATTCTCGCGTTTGGCGTTGGCTAGACGGCCTTCAGCGTTAGACAGATCTAGCTCGGCCCGCGCCAGCCTTTCTTGGTCGGCTTGCATCTGATGAGCAAGTTTGGCATTTTCTGCCTGAGAGATCATCATGTTGGGGCAAAGATGTGGTGGCGGTATTGGTGGCAGGTGATATTGATCAACGTGCATGGTGTATTTTTTAGCGTGCTCTTTGTATTGTTTTTCTGCTTCTTTGCAGTGGCCAATGTCGCGCTCAACTTGATCAAGGTGAGCCCTGTAAAGGTTGACGTGATCTCTAAAGGCATTAAGGTCGCTTTTGTATTGATCAACATGGGCAGCCGTCATCTTAGTTAGCTTATTGGCACCACCGGTGAGGCCACGGGCATTGCGAATTGCATCGCGCATATTAACTGTTGATTGTGAGGCGTTCAGTCTAAAGTCTTTACCTTCGGCAATCAGTTCGCGGGCTGATTCTACTCTTCCTGGTTGGGTGCAGAGTTCATCAGGGATAGTTTTTGGTTTGCCGGGGCTAGCATTGGCTTGAGGGGCAAGTGCTGAGCCTAAGGTCAAACACGAGCCTACGGTCAAAGACGAGAAAATTAGAGCAGCAAGGGCCACTCGATTGACTCTGATTGATTTGCTTTCCATCTTATTTTCCTGGATGTTAGCGGAGTTTATGCGCTTTGGCGGCCAACTCAACTGGAGCATCATCGGCCACTGGGCCATCGTTCCAGCTCGGAGTATCGTTGCCATAATAGCGCACATAGAGGTTTGTACCCAGTGCGCGTAATTTGGCATTGCCTGGTCTTACCGGCTGCATCATCTGTGCTTTGAGATCAGCGGCACTTTGGGCGACAAAAGCGGCTTTGCGTGCTGCTTCCGCCCGAATTTTAGTGGCCTGAACGGCGGCATCGTTGCGCACGTAGTTGTTTCGGATGTTGGCTAAATTAGATTGCTCGCGATCGTCGTATCCTTGATAACCGCGCCTGCCTAGATAGCTGACACTGGTATTGCTTTCTTGGGCTATGCGGCGCAATTGAATGTTAGCCAAGTCGGTACGCCAGCGCGACCATCTTTGGCCTTCAGCGGCATGGATACTGCTCAGGTCGTTTGACTGTTTGTTGATGAGCTTGAGGGTACGCTCGACAATCAGTTGAGAATCTTGAGGCTGTGTGCGTATTGTGGCATCACGTCTAGCTAAGCCCATTAGCTTTGCTTTGCCATAGCGACCATATTGGCCGAAAGGATCTACTTCAAAACCTGCCCGGTAGGCTTCTTTGGCGCCTTCGTAGTCTTTTAGCTTGACTAAGATATCGCCAAGGTAGGCATAGGCTGGTGAGTAGCGGGGATTAAGGTTAATAACTTTGAGAAAGGCGTCAGCGGCGGCGTGATAGCGCTTCTGCTTGAGTTCTTGGGCTGCTAGAGCATAGGCTTTATTAAAAGTGAGCTTAACGGGCTTTTCCGCTTTGGCTGATTTCGCTGCTGTTATTGCCGCAAGTTCAGCTGCGGCAGCTTTGGCTTGGTCGTCTACTTTTTTCTGCGCTATGGCCGCTACAATTTGCTCAATGTTGGCGACGCGGCTGTTGCTATCTATTGACTCGTTTGATTGGCCAAAAACCAAATATTCAAGGCGACGGAGCCTTTTCTCTTCTTTTTCACTGGCAAAGCTATGGCCGAAGTAGTGTTCTTCGAGTTTGCTCAGTTTATCGCCGTTTGTTAACGATGAAGCTAAAGGCGAGCTTGAAGCATTGCTTGAAGAACTAATCGGCACAGCAAGCATTGAAACAGTTTCGCCCCAAGCTGCCGTGCCACTGAGAACTGTCAGTGAAATACAGGCTGCTAGAACTGAGCAAAAACGCGTATTAATCTTCATTGTAGCTATTAATGGGGATGACCTATTATACATGTAAACTAGCGTTGTCAAGCGTTCTTGTTTTTTGCTCTAGGGCCTCGGTCAGCGAATCGCTAGTCTAGGCCGTCAATAGGGGTATTTCGCGAAGATCGCAGGTCAGCCATAATTACTTGCAAGTGCTTGCAATCCAAGTTGTGAGGCTTGATAATTTTTCTACTTACTAGCGAGTGTTATCTTTTGCCTCTCCAAAATAGATTTCAAAGGGATAAATTCCTTTGTCTCCCTGATCTAAATTGTTTACTCGGTCTCTCCCTTTCAATTTGCATCATGCTGCCAGCGGCGGCACAATCAATAGCGGAGACAAAACATCCGGTAAGGCACCTGGCGAAGCATGAGACAAAACATTTAGAGAAGAATTCAGGCAATCATGAGAAATCTCAGAGCAAATTGATTCAAAGCCCACTGTTGGCAGCAATGCGCGTTGAACTTGATCGCTCATTTGCCAATCTGAGAAATGCTGGAGAGGCACCACTTTACTTTCTTTCTTATTCTCTCTATGACGTCGAGTCACTAACTGTACAGGCTGATTATGGCGCTTTGTATTCGCAAGAAAACAACGACCATTCACGCAGTCTTGATATCGATTTGCGGGTGGGCAGCCCTAAAGTTGACAGCAGTCATAAGCTCAGAGATAACGACCTTGGGCTCGACTCTATGGATTTTGGTAGCGGCGGACCAGCTTTTCCTCTAGGCGAAGACCAGGCGGCAATCCGCACAGCTCTGTGGCAGCGCACTGATTCAGCTTTTAAGAAGGCTCAGAAGAAGTTTCGGAAAGTCGTAACTAATAAGGGTGTGAAAGTTGAAGAAGATGATACTTCTGACGATTTTTCTCTAGAAAAACCGCACTCTGAAACTTTGCCATCCACCGCCTTCTCTCCTGATCGAAGCGCCTGGGAAGAGCGTGTGCGACGTTTGTCCGCTCTCTATAAACTTTATCCGGCTGTGCAAGACTCTAATATTTCCTTCTCGGCTTCCAAAACTAAGCATTATTTGGTTAACAGTGAAGGCACCAATATTGTCGATGAGCGCATCCAATATAGAATTTCTTCTACTGTAACTGCCACCGCCAGCGATGGTATGAAGCTTTGGCTTTTTGATGGTGTAGAAGCGAGCAACCCAGGTGAAATACCAGATGACGCTGCTTTAGAAAAAATGGTACGCAAACTGGCTGAAGACTTGACTAGTCTGAAGGCCGCTCAAAGGGCCGAACCATACGCTGGCCCTGCGATTTTGCGAGCCAAGGCAGCTGGTGTATTCTTCCATGAAATTTTTGGCCATAGAATTGAAGGCCACAGACAAAAAGATGAATCAGAGGGCCGCACCTTCACTAAAAAAGTCGGTCAACTAATTATGCCTCCATTTATTTCTGTGATGGATGACCCTACGCGGCAGCGCTTTGGCACTAAGCCTTTGAATGGTTATTATAAATACGACGATGAAGGCGTGCCGGCTGAGAAAGTAGTATTGGTCGACCAAGGCATACTCAAAAACTTTTTGATGGCCCGTTCTCCTATTAAAGGTTTTTCTCGTTCAAATGGTCACGGTCGCTCCTCAAGAGGGCATGCCGTGGTGGCGCGCCAAGGCAACTTAATTGTTGACTCTTCTAAACGAGTACCAATGGCTGAGCTAAGGCAGATGCTTGTGGCTGAAGCGAAGAAGCAAGGAAAGCCCTACGGTTTGTTATTTGATGAGATTGCTGGTGGCTTTACTATGACTCAAACATTTATGCCGCAGTCATTTAAGTTGCTCCCACTGCGAGTCTGGAAAGTATTTACAGATGGCCGACCCGACGAGCTTTTGCGCGGTGTTGACTTAGTTGGCACGCCACTCTCGTCTCTAGAGCGCATACTTTGTGCTGGCGATGATGATGATACTTTTAATGGCACCTGTGGTGCCGAGTCAGGTTGGGTACCGGTCTCTGCCACTTCGCCTAGTTTGTTGGTTGGTAATATCGAGGTCGAGTTACAGTCAAAGGCGCAAGAGAAACCCCCGCTCTTACCCGCCCCCCTCTTTGATAAGGAGGAGGCAAAATAATGAAATTCGAAATACAGACTAAAATTGCCATGCAAACTAAGTCATTATTGTTGGCTGTTTCGCTATGTCTTTCAACGCTTGCCATGGCTCCGCTTTGTGCTTACGCTGCAGACAAAGATGAAGAGGATGTGGTTGGTCGTGCTTTAAAAGATGAAATGAAACGCAGTATCAGTCGTCTGCGTCTCGACCAATACAAAGGCCCATATTTTGGTTCTTATTGCCTCGATCAGTTTGATACTCATCACGTAGCAGCTTCCTTTGGTGCTCTCAATTCTGATTACCGCTCACGTACTCGTAGTTTATCTGTGGTGATGCGCGAAGGTGATTATGCCCTCGATAGTTCGGGGATGGGGTCTGGTGGTGCGCTGTCAGCTCTATTTGGCAACGTGCCCAGTGGTAGCTCAATTACTTGTGATGATAACTATGATGCTATTCGCCATGAAGCCTGGCTCAAGACCGATGTAGCCTACAAAAAGGCAATTGAAGATCTCGCTGCTAAAAAAGCATATTTGGCTGAGAACAATGTTAAAGACTTGCCTGAGTCAATGTCAAAAGAAGAGCCTGTAGTTATTGTCGGCGAGACCTGTCGACTGGCTGGCGACGACAAAAAAATAAGTGATCTTGTTGCTCATTTGTCCGCGATATTCCGCAAATATCCCCAAGTGCAAAAGTCATTTGTCAAACTAGACGAAGATGCTGTGACCCGCTGGTTCGTTAACAGCGAAGGTTTCTACCATCGCCTGCCGCATAACGAGTGTCGCTTGGTTATAGCAGCTAGTGGCCAAAGTGCTGATGGTTCGGTGGTTGCTGATGCTCAGTCTATTACTGCCCTAAATAGCAATGAGCTACCTTCAGCTCTAGAGCTAGAGTTGCAGGTAAACAAGTTGGCAGAGCGAGTGACTAAGCTAATTGCCGCTCCTGAAATAGAGGAATACCACGGCCCGATTTTGTTTGAAGGTGAAGCGGCCTCAACGTTCTTTGCTGATGTTTTGCAGCCACACCTAGGCTACAAAGCTGCTCCACTTAGCAAATTTAGCGCCATGGATGGCGCAAGTGCTAATCCATTTGCGGAGAAAATTGGCACGCGGGTACTTCCTGCTTTCATTACGGTAGTGGATGATCCGTTGAGTAAGAAATTTGGCAATACCAATATTCTTACCAGCTATCTTGTTGATGATGATGGTGTCAAAGCTGAGCGAATTACTCTAATTGATAAGGGCATACTGAAAGTTTTCGCCATGAGTCGCGTGCCGTCAAAAACTGTAAAGCATAGCAATGGTCATGGTAATGCTGGCAGCGGCGCTGCTCAAAACCTTTATATACGTTCTGATATGAAATTGACGCCAGCACAATTGAAAGAGCGTTTAATTGTTCTTGGCAAAGAAGAAGGCTTGAAAGAAGTTTTGATTGTTCGGCGCTTGGCTAACTCTATTAGTGGTGCCCTTTCGCCCCAGTCACTTTTGTCGAGCATGCTTGGTTTATTTGGCAAATCGTCTGAGGTGAAGCTTTCTGGCCCGGTAGAGATAGTGCGGGTTTCTGTTGCCGATGGTCATGAAGAGTTGGTTCGCGGCGGTCAGTTTGGCAACTTAAGTATGCGCGTCTTGCGTGACATTGAAGCCACTGGCGACGATACTAAGGCTTACGCCACCAGCTCAGCTGCTGCTGGGGCTCTGGGCTCGCTCTCTAGCGGTTCTGCCTGCACGATTGTGACGCCATCAATATTGGTGAAAGAAGTTGAATTGCAAAAGCCGTCGAAGCAAACAGATTTGCTGCCGATCTTGAAAAATCCATATTTTGAGCAGAATCAGAAGTAGAAGTGGGGCTATTCTGCAGCAGCTGCCATAGCACCACCAAGAAGCTTGAGATTGAGGCTGCCACCACTGAAGAGCATATCTTCAAGGGCTAGGGTAATGTGCTCTTCTTCTAAAACATCTTTGCCGCCAGCTTGAAGAACATGTTGCGCTGAACGGCGCATAAGCTCTTTAATGAAGGCTGGGCTGGCTTGGTCGGTTTTCCTTACGATCATGTCTGACAGCTTTTCTTTAACGGTTAAACCGCGGCCATACAGTTTGACTAGCTTTCGTCTTCCTTCTTCATTCGGCAGCGGGAATTCAATGGATTGATCTATTCGACCGGGGCGCGAAGACAGTGCTGTTTCAAGCTGCTCTGGTCTATTGGTTGTGAGAACAAACAATATTTCTGCATCTTCTCGAAGACCATCCATTTCGTTCAAAAGCTGATTGAGCATGCTTTCTTCGCAGGGGCTGTTGATATCATCGCGGTTGCGAGCAATGAGATCAGCGTCTTCAATCACTAACATGGCTGGCTGCAAGAATCTAGCTAGGGCGCAATACTCTTCGAGAAGACCAATCTGATTAGCTGTTATTAGTAAAGTGGTATGGTCAGGCAATTGACTGGCTAAATAGTGAATCGTGTGGGTCTTGCCCGTACCAGGTGGCCCATAGAAGAGCAATCCTTTTTTCACAGGCATTCCTAGCTGTCGAAGTTTGGCGCGACATTGAATAAACTCAGTGACGTTACGCTCAAGTAGTTGTAGCGTCTTGGTCGGTAGAATCACGTCTTCGCGTGCCACCTGCCTGAGCTTGTGAACTCTTACTGAGCCTGACATGCCGGAATAGCGTGACGCTTGCTCAAGTGATATTACCTTGCCCCTGAACGAACTGCTGCCGTTGACAGACTGCTCTAATTCCTGGAGGAACTTTCTCGATAGTGCGAGGCCAGCTTCACCTGGCGGAACTGCAATAGTGAGTGTTATGCGGTCGTCAGAATGCCTCTCGGGCATAGCTAGAATCACCGAGAAGAGTGTCTTGCCATCACGGCATGTCCAGAGCACCTGCTTCATGCAGCGCGCCGGGAATTCATCACCAATATCGACTTCGTCGTATTGCAATGGACCGATGAGCACCGGGTCACTACCATCAGTCATACAGTCTGAAAAACCTAGGGCAGCAAAGCCATAGGTACGATGGGCTCCGAATGGCTTGGCTTCATATTTTTCAGCGAGAATGTTGTCTAGTGCCCGCTGCAAATCGACCCGGGCCGTAATTGGGAACTGTCGGCTCGCTGTAATCAGTTCAGAGAGTGCAAGCTTGCCAAAGTGATTGGCCAGAACGGTCATCATCATGGTTTTGGGGTCGCGTTTTTGCTTTTTGCTCATTTTGACCTGTATATTTGGCTGCGCTGTCAGACCGGTTTTGGAGATATACCCGGATTAGAAAGCGCTCTCGCTGAAGGTTTGATCTGTGCTCACAATTCTTAGCGCAGGCAAGACTTAACTTCGATGACCGCAGCGGTAAAGTCCAGTACTTCGATTACGAGCAGTATCAGTAACGCTGATGGCAATATAAGAACGTATTCTGCACGAGAGTGAATGAAATCACAAACTCCGTCTGCTAGATTGCCCATTTTGAAATTTACGAACGCCCGCTTTTCGTAGACCGAGAGGTCATTTGGATGCAGTTGGATTGCTTTGCTATAGTCACTGCGAGCTTCTTGCAATTTGTCCGAGGCGGCGTATGCTGCTCCTCTGCATAAGTAGGTGTCTGTGGCTATAGTGCACAGTGGAAGGGCTTTGTTGCAATCAGCAATTGCACCAGCATAATCTTTCAACTCGAATCGCAGTGTGGCTCGGCCGGAGTGCAAGAAGTAGTAGGTTGGATCCATGTTTATGGCCGCATCAAAGTCAGCTAGCGCTCCTTGCTTATCATGTAAATGGAGCTTTTCTTCCGCTCGACCGCCGAGCACAAAAGAATCATGAGGTTCTAGCTCTAGGGCTTTGTTGTAGTCAGAGAGTGCTCTGCTGCAATCACCGATCTTATGGTAACAATCTGCGCGAATGGCATAGGCCAGAGTCAGCTTTGGGTTCAATTCAATTGCTTTGGAGTAATAGGTCGCCGCGTCTTTGAAATTGCAGCGTGCGTATTCACGGATCCCCAGTTTGGTCAGTTTGTTCGATCTAGCAATATTGGTCTGACCAGCACATGGACCTTCGCTCTCAGCGAATGCTGCCGAACAGAAAAGGAACGAAGCAAGAATTGCTACGAAGCCGGTTAGATTAGCTATTATTCGTTGGCTCTTCATTTTTCAAGCATATACCCAACGTCCAGCCGCGCAAATGGGGATCTCCCCTTTGCCCCGCACCGAAATTGGGCATAATGTTGTTTGCCACCTTAAGATACAGATCTGAGTAGATGAGAATTGCCGCAGAGTCAAGCGAGTAGAGATGAATACCTTCTACAACCTGCAATATTTCAATTTCTTTGATGCTACCACCATTGCCATCATGATTCCGTCTATGGCTCTGGCGCTTCTAGTGCTGGTCGGCGCAGTAGGAAAGAGATATTGGGTGCTCCGGCCAGCTGATCTGTCAATAAATGCAGCCGGGTGTGAGCAGCAAAGTGCCGATGACGGCCGCATTGTCTTCGCGATTAAACGCCTGGATATCTATTTCTATGGTCTTATTCTCGCCAATGTTCAGGCTGCTATTTTCCTTTCCAGCGTAAGCTATGCGATTTTGCCAGGAGATTCATTTCACAGCTTTCTCTTCCGTCATTTGGCTCCTATGCTTTGGGGCGTTGTCATTTCGATTTTAGATGTAGTTCCCCTTCTTGTCTTAGTGCAGGTTTTGCGAGCGAGAATGGCACCATTTGTCCCTGCTGTTAGTCCAAGGCACCCGGCCAGATTTGTATTCGGTTCCATGGTTTTCATTTTTCTAGCGCTTTGGACTGTTCCCCTTGCTCAAGCCGTATTGGTCGCCTATAGTGTTTTGCCTGGTTATCTCGATCTTCTAAAAGACGTGTTTAGGCTATGCATTGCTTTTTCAACTATCCCTCTTTCTGTTATGGGTATGATTGTCGCATTTACGACTAACTCTACTTTCGCTTGTGAACGGGCGAAGCAACGGCTGCACCTTCAGTCGCTTTCTCCAGAATGCTTATCTGCGCTTGAGGAAGAAAGGCTCCATAAGATTGCCGACGATGCCAGGCTTGCGCAAAATTTCGAAGCCGCTGAAATTGTTTCATTGCATTTGCTTGAACGAGCAGAAGCGTCTATGAAAGCGTCCTGATTTCAAAATTGGCTAAGATTGGGCTGGTGCTGCGCGCTAATCGCTTACGCCGACTTATGCTCACTACTCAAATCAACAGTCATACTAATAACCGAAGATGAGCGCTTTAGCCGATTTACTGGATATTTCGAATGGCGGAGAAAGCTGAGCATTTTGCTATTTTCTGGCATGATGTAACAGACAAACTCAGATACACCCTTAGTAATGGCAATCTGCGCTAGATGGTCGAGCAGTATGTTACCGAGTCCTTGTCGTTGATATTCTTCGCCTACTAACAGAGCTAGCTCGGCACCGCCGGTGCCCTCGTCTTCAGTTTGAGTAATGTAGCGGCCAACAGCAATTGGAGTTTCTCTATCGTCGCACAGGCTGACGATTAGGCCAATATGGCTGTCAAAATCAATTTCTGTAAAGTATTTGAGTTCTTGGCTGGTAAGCAATTTCTTGGCGCAAAAGAAGCGGAAATATCGCGACTCGGCGCTAACGTCTTTCATTAGTTGCTGCAGCAAGTCTTTATCGCTTGCCCTGATGGCTCTGACGATTACTGCTGTGCCGTCTTTCAAGCGGTCTTTGGCGGCATACTCATGGTTGCCATTAAACATTGGGTTTCCTTGAACAAAACAATTGAACGCTATTAGTACAAGGGTCTTTGTATCAGCTTTGAGGTTAAGGTGACACTAAATTCCTTCACACTTGTCACATTGGCTCAAACCAGGAGACCAAATCAACTGCACAACAATGGCATTGCCATTGACTTCAGGCTCGATTTTAAATGCTTCACCGTTAGACAGTAGACACTGATCTCCAGCTTGTAAGAGTTGAGCCCCTGATGCCGTGTGTAAAGTGGCATTGCCAGACCAGACTACAATCAGCAATTCGCCATGATATTTGTCGAACAAGGCAGAGGTCGATTTTGTTTCTATCCTCATAACTTCAACACGCATGTGCGGTTCAGAGGCTAGATGTCTGCTCTCAGTCTCGTTTGCGATCATTGATTGGTGCCAGTATTGCATCAGATTTCTCCTTACTTGTTTGACACCCTGGTTTTCTATTGAATTAGTTCATTTATTGAATTGCATCTGCTAGTGAATTAGATCAACATACATATCAGATGGTGACTGAGCATAGAGAATTTGCTCTAGTTTTGCTGCTCTTTTGTATTTGGTGATAGCGGTGAAATCAGGTTTCTTAAGCCGGACAGATTTAACTGCATCAGTGGCTAAGGTAGCATTGTAATTGTGGTCGCTGCGCAAGCCTATTAGGCTATAGGGAAGGCCTGGGGTAGCTGGTACGCTAAATATTCGACTAATAATTAGAGCACCTTCTTTGGGTAGTTTAGTCTTCAGGGTCGACAGGGTGAAGTGTTCAACTATTACTCCTTCGCGCTTCAGTTGCTCGTTGAGAAAGATTGGTTCGTTGCGTGTGCCGGGCAGTTTGTACTGCAAGAAGACAAAGCCTCTTCTGCGTACCTCGGTGTGCGTTGAAGGGAGCTTAAACTCAGTGGTGTAAGACATGGCACCAATGGCACCGGCTAGAGAAGATTTTTTTGAGACTTCTTCATAGGTCATCATTTTGCAAATCTTTTTGTCTGGTCGATAGAAGTATGTCTTCCAATCAGGAGCTTGGCTAATGACACAGTAACCATGTGTTGGCACTTTTACCTGAAACCAGTCGTCTGCCACTTCAACAATTATTTGTTTGCCAAGACTGACTGAGCTTTGGTGAAGCTCTATGCCTGCTTCTTCAAGTGGTGCTGCCAGGAGCGATTGGCAAAACACTGTTGCACTGACTGCAAGTAGCATGGCCTCTTTCATTATTTGATCCAGTCTGCCGGTGATTCATTGTCAAAAGCGGCTGGGTCTTGGGGGGTGCTTGCCAGTTTTATTTTTAAGTGCTTGTCTGCGTGTTCAGATTCTACTTTCTTGATTGCTTCAGTGGTCACGGCACAGCCGCTGGCGTCGATGCTTGTTATGTTTGGTAAAGCACTCAATATCATAAGGGACTGATCGTTTAATCTAGTGGCTTGCAGGTCGAGAATTCTTAGTTTCTTACAAGTAGACAATAGCTTGGCGTGCTCTACTGTAAAGGCCTGGTCTGGAGCCGCCAAGTAAAATAATTCTAGTTTGTTTGAATCTTTAAGACCTAATAGCAGTTCGTTCATACCTTTGTTATAGCTAAAGTTCAATTGTTTAAGATTTTTGAGACCTTTGTATTGAGCTATGTCACCACCTGTAATATCGGTCGTGTCAAGATTGAGATATCGAAGGTTAGGTAGCTTTTCTAGGTAGGGAATAATTGAAGCGTTCGCATTACTCGCTCTTAAGTGTAGGCTTACAAGCCCTTTTAGCTTGGCTAAGTGAGGCATGAGCGCGTTGCAGTCACTGGCTTGTTCGAGCACTTCCGGGGCGGAGAAGGACCATAAATCGTCGGGTCTAAATAAATCTACTAGACTAGGATGAGCACAAAGGTATTCGTTTGCTTGAAGTTCAATCGGCACGGTGGAGTTGAAGACTACTCTTCCTTTTGCCTCTTTGAAATGTTTTAATTTGCCATTGGCATTGCCGATTTTTCCAATTGATTGATCGTGGGGAAAATTAAACTGAATAGTTTTTCCGTTATTTATGATGGTAGAGTAAAAGACGGGACGGTATTCCTCTGGTGCAGTTACTGCTTCTGGGTGCGAGGACTTTTCTGCGGCTTGATTTACTGATTTTTCAGCAGCCGCAGCGGTGCCCGGTACGATGGGAGCATCCTCAGTTAGTCTTTTCGATGAATTGTGCACCAGGTAAATAGTAATTGGTATCAGTGCTACAATTATTAGTAGCGCTCCGGCAAGTGCAAATGTTCGAAGTTTTCGTTGTGTTGGTTTAATTATTTGTATTTCTTCGTCTTCATCTATGACGCTGTCACTATTTGCCTCTCCGAAGCGGTCAAGACTTATGTTGTTTGTGTATGGTGACGTGCTAATTTCCTCGCCACGGCGAATCTTTTCTAGGTCGTCACCAACACGCTCTAGATTGGGATAGCGGTTCATAGGTGCTTTGGCCAGCATTGTTGCCACTAGGTGTTCTATTGATTCAGGGAAATCTAATCCACTTGCTTCGGCCAGTGTGCGCGGCTCGGCTTGGCTATGCATGAGCATTGTTGCCACTTGGTTCTCACCATGAAAAGGTACCTCACCAGTTAAGGTTTCAAAGAAAGTGCAACCGAGCGAATAGATGTCTGAGCGGGCGTCAATTCGTTTGCCCTCGCATTGCTCTGGGCTCATGTATAGCGGGCTACCAAAGACTTCTCCAATAGTAGTGAGCTTTTGATTGTCTGGGTCGATAGTTCCAGCTAATTTGGCTATGCCAAAGTCAACAAGCTTTACTCTGGCACCGCTTACGTCAATTTCATCAAGAATGACTATGTTGCCTGGTTTTATATCGCGATGCACAATGCCTTTTTTGTGAGCAAAGCCGAGGCCGTCGCATATTTCAATAAAGAGGGGCAGGCTCTCTTCTAAGCTCAGGCGTTTGTTGCGCTTTAGTATCTCTGCCAGGTTTTTGCCCTTAAGAAAATCCATAACATAGTAGGGAATTTTGCTTGGCTGAGTCCCTTGTTGAGGATCTTGAAGAGTCCCTTGATGAATACCTAAGTTATGAATGCCGACGATATTGGGATGATTAATGCGAGCAATAGCTTGGGCTTCCACTTGCAGCCTGCGCCAAGCCATTTCGGAGACCTGTTCGCTGCTAATAGTCTTCATGGCGTAGATTTTTTCGAGTATAAGGTGGCGTACTTTGTAGACATAGCCCATGCCGCCAACACCGAGTAGTTCGATGATGACGTAGTTGTCGCCAACAATATCGCCAGGTTTGAGTTTGTCGTCTGATATATAGGGCTTTGCCACAGAATTTGGCAGGCCCTGACCAGAGCTCAGTCGCGTGCTAGTTTGACCATCTGGGTCAAATGGTCCAGACGGTCCAAAAGTTCCGAGCGTGCGCCGAGGGTCATTGGGGTCCATTGATTAAGTAACCGCTTCTTAGCCTAACCATTATGCCCATTATTAGGTAGAAACGGCTCAAATGGCACGGAAAAGCCGTTCATCAATTCGGGCTTTTAAAATTTTAGAACCAAACTATTTTGGCAGTAACCATTTGGCTGGATCCTCTCCTCCAAAGGCTTCGTCTAGGCTTGTTTTTACGTTCTTTGAGTTGTGGACTGCAGGCGCATTGCTTACGTGAGCCACCTTTGCTTTGGCCATGCCGGCTTTTGTTACTTGGGTGTAGGTAACTCCGATATAGTCAATCTTTGGTAGCTTGGCCAATATTTCAAGAGTCTTATCTGTGGCAGTGGAGCCCTCTAAGTCTATATGTTTGAGATTGGGGCAGAGGGCGAGCAATTGTGCACACTCGTCATCAATTGTGTGGCCTTCCAAATAGAGGCTGTCGATCTTAGTTGAGCCAGCTAGCTTTTTGAGCATGTCTTTACAGTCACTATTGTGACTGAAAGAGAGATGGGTGAGATCTTGCAAGCGCTTTAATTGGCCTAGACCAGCTCCAGTCACCTTCGTATTATTCATTCTAAGGCTCTCTAAATTTGTCAGTTGATTGAGATGCTCTATGGCGGAGTCAGAGACATTACTTGTTTCGACATTGAGCTCTTTCAATCCCGTCAGCTTGCCAATATAGGCCAAGGAATGGTTGACATCAACTACTTCTTTACTGGGTTGATCAATGTCTACAATTATTGAAGATTGAGGCGTCGCGAGTGAATACAAATCGTCAGCATTGAAGGAATCGAAACACTCAGGATGCGATATGGCATATTCGTTGGCCGCAAAATAGAGATGATCGCTTTTTTTGAAAATCAATTTACCCTGAGCCTGTCTGGCGCTCTTGTCACTGCATCGGTTTGAAATTGTTCCAATCGATTGCTTCTCGGGGAAATCGAATTGAATCAGGCCATTCCCAAGGTAGTGTGAATACTTTTCAGCCGGTACTACTTCTTTTCGTGCAACCAAGGCTTTTGTAGCTACTGTAGTTGTTTTGTCTATTGCTCTTTGATTGAAAAAATAGACAGTAATTGTCACTAGTGCACCCAGCAGTAGACCGGCTAGCACAGCTATTTTGGTTGGAGTGATGCTTTGTATGACCTTGATTGCTACTGCTTCTTCAGCAACCTTAGATTGCCCTTCATCACCACCATCTATCGATAGGTTAGGCATCCCGTGGGCATTAAAGGGCGCTGCACTGATTTCTTTTCCGTCAAGAATATTTTGCAAATCAGCGCCAACTCGCTCTAGATTGGGGTAGCGATTCATTGGCGCTTTTGCCAGCATTGTCGCTACTAGATGTTCAAGCGAGTCGGGGAAGTCTAAACCACATGCTTCATAGAGTGTTGGTGGCTCCTCTTTAGTATGCATGATCATTGTTGCCACTGGGTTTTCACCATGAAATGGCACGTCGCCCGTTAGTGTTTCAAAGAAAGTGCAACCGAGTGAATAAATATCTGAGCGGGCGTCAATGCGGTTACCTTCGCATTGTTCTGGACTCATGTACAGTGGGCTGCCAAAGACTTCGCCAATGGTTGTTAGCTTTTGATTTTCAGGGTCGATGGTGCCAGCTAATTTTGCTATGCCAAAATCTACGATTTTTACTCTGGCGCCATTAAAATCAGGTTCGTCAAGAATGACTATGTTGCCTGGCTTAATGTCGCGGTGCACAATTCCCTTTTTGTGAGCGTAGCCCAGGCCATTGCATATCTCAATGAAGAGCGGCAGGCTCTGCTCTAAGGGCAAGTATCTTTTTTGCTTTAATATCTCAGCCAGGTTTTTACCTTTGAGATAGTCCATTACATAGTAGGGAACTTTGCCTTGCTGAATGCCTTGCTCAATAACTTGATGAATGCCTAGATTGTGAATGCCAACTATATTGGGATGATTAATGCGAGCAATTGCTTGGGCTTCAACTTGTAGTCTGCGCCAGGCCATCTCAGAGACCTGTTCGCCACTGATCGTTTTCATGGCATAGATTTTTTCGAGAATGAGGTGGCGCACTTTGTAGACATAGCCCATGCCGCCAACACCAAGCAGTTCAATGATGACGTAGTTGTCGCCGACAATGTCACCCGGCTTGAGTTTGTCGTCCGATATATAAGGTTTCGCAACAGAACTGAGCTGGCCTTGGCCAGAGGTCAAGCGCGTGCTGTTTTGACCATCTGGGTCAACTGGTCCAGAACTACCGGCATTTTCAGAAGTTCCAAAAGGTCGCTGAGGTTCTTTGGGGTCCATTTATTTAGTAACCGCTGCTTCGCCTCAGCATTATTCCCATTATTAGATAAATGCCCTTAATTCCCTAGAGTCCGGCGCAGCTCAGCTTCGTCAAGACTTGTCCAATGGCGGTTTTTTACATCCGCTGATTTTAGAGCTTTCATCTTTTTCAGCGACTTTAGGGCTTGCTTATCTACAGTGCCCATATTTGCTGATAGGTCTTTTAGTTTTGGCAGTCGCGCCAGTATCTCAATGGCTTCATTGTTGACCCCGTCGCTGTTAATTTCTAGCTTTTCTAGATTGGGCAGGCTAGCAATATTGCTTATGTCTTCTTTGCTTAGGGGGCCATCGCTCAATTCGTTTGCCTTTAGGCAGACCATGTTTTTGCTACCAGCTAGGGCTCGAAGAAGGGGAGAAATTTGGCGGCAGGCCGTAATATCGAGGTTTCTTAGGTTCTTTAGGTAGGTTAGCTTTGCCAGTTCGCCGCCTTTGGCATTGGTATTGATTAATTCAAGATCTGTTAGGTGGGGAAACTGGTTGAGAAGGGCAATATCTTCGTCGGTTGTTTGAGAGCAGTGGGCGAGGCTGAGAGAGGGTAGTTTGTCTAAGTGTGCCATTTGCTTTAGGGCACCGCTGATATCAGCCATACTTGCTTCTGGTAGGGCAAACATGGCATCGCTTTTAGGCGGCTTGCCTTCTGCTAAATAACGTAGCTCAATGCTCGAAAAATCGCCATTTCTAAATGCTTTGAAGTTTTCTGGATGACTCATCATTTTGTCTTTTGCTGTAAAAGTCAGTTTGGTTTCGGCCGGACATTCTATGTGACCTCTGGCTAGCCAACCTTTTCTCATATCGTCGTTCGGGGAAATTATGCCAAATTGCAGGTTGGGAAAATTGAAGACTTTGATTAGCTTGTTGTTTCTGTGCACATAGCTACAGACTGGGCCGGTTAGTCGGTTTTGTGGAGCTTTTTCGACCTTGATAATGGTGGCAGTTTGTTCGTTGACTTTGCTTTCTACTTTGCTTGTACTTAGGTCTTTTTTTCCAACGAATAGCCTTGTCAAAGCAGGAATAGTGGTTGTTCCACTGATGGCGAGGAAAGCGAAGCTAGACACTACAAGAGTACAGGAGGCAATTGCCACCACTGCTAGGGCAAGATTTCTTTTGATCTGGTTAGTTTCGACGTTTTCCTTTGAAGTTGCGAGTGCGTTAATTCGCTCTAGATCTTCAGCCACTGCTGCCAGATGCTGATAGCGCTCCATTGGCTTTTTAGCAAGCATTTTCGCTACTACTTGTTCTAACGCTTCAGGGAATAAAATTTTTGGTGCCTTTTCTGCTAGGGTTGGAGCTGGCTGACCTTGGTGCAGCATCATGGTTTGCATCTGGTTATTGCCACGAAATGGTGGCTGGCCAGTCAGGGTTTCAAACAATGTGCAGCCTACTGAATAGACATCAGAGCGAGCATCAGTGCGCTCAGCTAAACATTGTTCTGGGCTCATGTACAGAGGGCTGCCAAAAATTTCGCCAATTGATGTGAGGTTCTGATTGTTTGGATCGCTCGTGCCAGCTAGCTTGGCTATGCCAAAATCGACGATTTTTACTTTCGCACCAGAAGCATCGGCTGACTGCAAGAGAATGATATTGCCGGGCTTAATATCGCGATGAATAATTCCTTTCTTGTGGGCATAGTTAAGGCCACAACAAACCTCTATGAAGATTTGCAGTGCTTGTTCCAATGGCAGCGGCCCCTTCTTTAGTTTCTCGGCAAGACTAGTTCCTTTTAGTAAGTCCATGGCATAAAAAGGACGCCCCTCATGCATGCCAAAATTGTGAATGCCGACAATATTGGGATGGCTCATACGGGCAATTGCTTGGGCCTCTACTTGCAAGCGTCGCCAAATGGTTTCATTCATGCGATCTGCTCTAATTGTTTTTAGAGCATAGACCTTGTTGAGAACACGGTGTCTGGCTTCATAGACAAAGCCCATGCCGCCTGTTCCAAGTAGGTTTAGGATTTCATAGTCACCAACCATATCGCCGGGATGCAGCTCATATTGCTCGCTATCTGCAAAAGGCTGCTGACTGCCTATACTTGGCCTGGTTAGGTCTTCGGGTTGATTTCTATCTTGTTTCTTGTCTTCGTCGCTATCTTCTAAATCGTTCATAGACATCTTTAGTATGCTGGCAGATCAATTCAAGCATACAGTCAAATTACTTTCGAATCTTTTTCAAACTTGACATGCTTGATCTTGGGAAATAGCCTGTTGAGCGTTAGCTGGCAATAGGGAGTCCAAGAGCGTGAGTCGAAATCGATAGACTCTAGGTTGGACATCGCCTTGATCTCTGAGAAACACTCTTGGTCTATTTTGTTATCACTTGCGTAGAGCATTTTGAGGTGAGGCAATGTGGAAAGTATCGCCAAGCCACTACGATCAATTTTGCAGTCGTCCAAATCTAGTCGAGTAAGGTTTTTACAGCTGGCAATTAGTCTTAGATCGCTCAGGGTTAATGATCTGTCGACGGGGCGGTCTAGGCCCAAACTGGTGAGCTTCTTTGAGCCTGCCAAAGCCTTGAGAAGAGTGCTTATTTGCGTACCTTCACTGTAGGTAAGTGAACTTAATTGTTTGAGCCTAGTCAGCTGGCTAAGGCCTAGACCGCTTATGCCTGTTTTGCTTGCGCGCAATTCAGTTAGATTGGCTAGTTTGTTCATTTCGACGATGCAAGAGTCGTTGGCATTGGGCGCGTCAAGTAAATCAAGTTTTTTCAGAGAAGTCATATGCTGCAAATGTTTAATGGCTGCGGTAATGTCGCTCTCATAGTTTTCGGGAAGGAGAAAGTCGGTACTCTTACTATTTTCACTATTATTGCCGCTTGCTTGCTTTTGTTGTGGCATTGCTTGCTGAAAGAGGCGTACGCCGTAGAGATCATCTGCTCTAAAACGATCAAAGTAATCGAGCTGAGCCATTAGTTGTGGTGAAGCAACGAGTTCAAGCTTTGCTAGGGCTGGAAACTGCTTACCTTTTGCTTCCCAATACTCAGAGCCTTCTCCTACTATGATGCGGCCTAAGTAGATGTCGTCGGGAAAGTCGAATTGTTTAACGGCCTTGCCGTTCTTGCCGATGGCCATATGGCTAAATGGTTGCTTCTGTGTTCCACTAATTTTTGCACTGGTCTTTGAACTAGTCGCGATACTACTGGCGGTATCAATTTTCTTGGCGACTTGAGCCTTTTCTGGCGCTTTCTCGGCAGCACGAGGAAGATGCTCATTTTGTTTACTTTGGAAAAACCAAATTGAGGCTGAGACGAGAACGGCTGCTATGGCGATAATTGCCACTGTGATTGGCAATGCCAAGTTTTTTCTGGGCGCCTGTTCGTCGTCGTCTTCTTCTTTGGCGGCGAAGAAAGTATGGGTGTCAAATAGTGCTTTGGTCTGAACTTCTCTGCCAGAGGCTATGGCTTGCAAGTCTTCTGCTACTTTGTCTAAAGTTTGATAGCGATCCATTGGTGCTTTGGCCAAAAGCGTTGCCACTAATTCTTCAATTTCATCAGGAAAATTTTTGCCCGAGGCCGCACTCATTGACGGTGGTTCATGACTTTGATGCATGACCATGGTTTGTACCGGGTTGTTACCCCTGAAAGGCGGGTGGCCAACCAGTGCTTCGAAAATCGTGCAGCCGACAGAGTAAATATCAGAGCGGGCATCGATACGCTTGCCTTCGCACTGCTCAGGGCTCATGTAGTAAGGGCTGCCGAAAACCTCGCCGATACAGGTGAGGTTTTGATTGCTGGGGTCGCTGGCACCAGACAATTTAGCAATGCCGAAGTCGACTATTTTTACTGTCGCCCCAGAGCTATCAGGGGTTTTCAGCAAGATGATGTTGCCTGGTTTAATGTCGCGGTGAATAATTCCCTTTTTGTGGGCGTAGCCTAGACCTTTGCAGACTTCAATAAAGATTGGCAGAGCTTGAGCTAAAGTCAGAGTGCCGCGCTTTAAACGGTCGGCCAGAGATTCGCCGTCGAGCAGATCCATGACGTAGTAGGGCAGACGATCTTCATGCAAACCAAGATTGTGAATACCGACAATATTGGGGTGGTTCATCCGGGCAATGGCTTGAGCTTCAACTTGCAGGCGGCGCCAGGCGATTTCACTGACATGCTGTGAGCTGAGAGTTTTCATTGCATACTGCTTTTGCAGAATGCGGTGCCGGACGCGATAGACATAGCCCATTCCGCCCACGCCAATGAGCGAGATGATTTCATAATTTTCGCCCACAATGTCTAGGGCGTGCAGTTTGCCGTCATTGAGCTGGGCGGGGGCAATCGTAATGTTTGAATCTGTCAGCCCCAAAACTGGGCTGCTGGTTAATCTTGTGCTGTCTTGACTCTCTATGCCTAGGATCGGCCCTGGGTCAGTGTTGACGCTAGAGAAGCTCTGAGATTGATCGTTGTGATTCATGTTTTAGGATTCCGGGATGCCAAATGCAACTCTATTTATATAGCGTTTGCATAGAAAAAACTGTATTGCAATATCATTGCTAAATATCTAGTTTTGCTATCTCATTTTTTAATAGAGCAGTGTTACTTTCACACATATCGAGCAAACGTGCGGCCTGCTGCCATTCTTCCTCTTTGAGAGAGCGTTTCATTTGGGGCAGTGTTTGTCGCAGCTTGTCTAGGGCAGTTTCTGCTTTTTTTGCATCGGGATAGTGCTTCTTAAGCAGGCTGGCCATTCTTGCCAGATCTTCTCGCAGGCTGGTCGATTCAGTCGCTAAAAGATTAAAATTGACTGGCGCTTGCTCATCTGTTCTTATCTGAACATTGCGCTCGGCCTGAATTTCATACTGCTGCAGGGCCTGGGATTCGATCTGTCCCAGACGTAGGTACTTTTCCAAATCGTTAGTATTGTCTGTCATATAGGCATCCAGAGCTGATTCTAAGCTCTTCTCTATTGAATGCATTTGCGCCCGTAATTGATTTGTTTGCTTCAGTCTAGGTGACGAAGTCAGGCTGGAAAAATTTGTCGTGATTTGCCAGGCGAAGCTGGTGAGCGATCGTAGAGCTTTGTTTGGGTGCTTTTGGCTGTAGAGTTCATCGTTGTTCAAATGGCCATAAATAAATTGCGCCCAGACCTGGCCACATTCGGCTAATTTTGTCGCACCCTTGTGACTGGCGCCAGGCTGACCATAACTTTCAATGGCATCTTGAAGTGATTGGACAACGTCTAGCAGGCGTTCTTGCAGGCGGCGGTTTAAAACGATTTTTTTGTATTCGACTACTAGCTTAATTTGAGTGATTGCTTCAATAAGAGTTTGAATACTTTCTTCGCAACTTCCTTCAGCAAATTGAGGGGCTGGAGCCGTTAGTTGTGATAGCTCCGTTTTGGTGCTGTTGAAATGCTTCCTTGCTAACTCTACGTGCAAAAGACCGCGCCGAGAATGTTCAATTGCTTCCTCATATTCATCGTCGGTAACAGCGTGTTTTGCTTTCTGGTAGGCGCGCCTTGCCTTGGCCAGGCGCAGGTGTGATAACTGCTGATGAACTGCAGAGCTCTCTTGTTCACTAGCCTGGTTTTCGTTGCTATTTATGCTTTCTTTGGCAATGCTGTTTGAGAGTAGCGCCAAAAGTTCTTCGGCTACTTTCGGCGTTTGCTTTAGAGGCTTGTCAAAGTCAAAACTTCCTGTCATTTGCTCTCTTCTTCTTTCTCTTCTTCCTTTTCTAGTTCTTCTTTTTCTAGTTCTTCTTTTTCTAGTTCTTCTTGGTCACCGCTGGCATCGAGAATTTCGCCTTCATAGATCAAGAGTCGCTTCTCAAGGCGTTCTAGCGTATGTGTAAACCAGTCATGCAAATGTTTTTTCGTTTCGACTAAATCTAAAAAAGTGTCGTGACCAAGAAGGTGTTCTGTCGCTTCTGCGACCAAAATATCTTGGGCAAACTTGGCGTAAAACCAGGCCACATTCAACGACTTTGTTGTCTGGCCGCGGTCATACTGGGCCAGGCTCTTTACCCCTTCAGAGATTGCCGACTCGGCATTGATGATCGATAATTCGACCACTTCGCTGTGGTGATAATCGGCTGCAGCTTGTGCTTCTTTTATGACGCTGACGAACTGCTCTAGAGCAGCTATGTGCTCGATTAATTGTTTGCTGTCACTCTGTTTGGGCATAGATTTAGCAGCAGCGCAGAGGGGGGCTTGTTTGGGCTGCGGCAATGATACTTTCTCTAGTATTTTCTCTGCTATTTTCTTTGCTCAAGCACTCGTCTCCAATAGCTGCTTCTTCGCCGCCTTCAACCTTGTTCTTGCTTGTGTCAATAGATGCGATTCTCTGTCTGTCTGGCTTAAGCCAGTTGCGTACTGATTCAAATAGAATTATCAAAACAAGCACTATAAAGAGACTGCCCAGCGCAGCGTCAAGATAATCGTTAAAGATCAAAACTTTAGTTGTGGCCGCACTAGTAGTTGCGTCGGGGGCAACGGCTGATGATATTAAAGTAGCGCTGTTGAGCTTTGCTTCTAGCATGTGGGCATGGGCGAGAAAGCCCAGTTTGGGATCTGCCGAAAAAATCTTGAGATAGCCAGCGGTAAAGGTGACTGTCAGTAGCCAGCAGAGCGGTACGAGAGTGACCCAGGAATAGGCGCGTTTACCCATGGCAATTAAACATGACGTGGCAACGCACAGTGCCACTACAGACAGTAGCTGATTACTGATGCCAAACAGTGGCCATAGGCTATTGATTCCGCCTAACGGATCAATTACCCCTTGATAGAGAAAATAGCCCCAGCCCCCGACAACAAGTGCTGAACTGAGGGCAACCGCTGGGTACCAGTCGGTTTTGCCTAGGGGCTTATAGAGCAAGCCGAGAAAATCTTGAAGGAGAAATCGGCCCACTCTCGTACCTGCATCTAGACAAGTAAGAATAAAGAGGGCTTCGAACATAATGGCAAAGTGATACCAAAATGAAATAGTGACTTCTGACAAGCCTTTAATTGGAGCCGAGGCCAGTACCCTGGCGAAAATTTGGGCCATACCTACTGCTAGAGTTGGTCCTCCGCCCGTGCGCCCCCAGAGGCTGTCTTCGCCCATTTCTTTGGCTAACTCTTGCATGCTTCCTGGTCCGCTATCACTGACAGGGTAGCCCCAGGAGCTGATTGTTGCTGCTGCCGCTACGTGATCTGTGCCCACTACTCCTTTGGGTGAGTTGATAGCAAAGTATGTTCCGGGCGCTAAAACACAGGCAGATATTATTGCCATGATTGCCACTGCTGCTTCGCATAACATACTGGCATAGCCAATTGGGCGAGCATGGGTTTCTTTGGCAATCATCTTAGGGGTGGTGCCCGATGCCACTAGAGAATGAAAACCAGAGATTGCTCCACAAGCTATGGTAATGAAACAAAATGGAAAGATATTGCCGTTGAAGAGCGGCCCCTGACCATTAATAAATACTGTCAGAGCGGGCATTTCCAGATCTGGGCGCAAAATTAGAATACCAATAGCTAAAAGGCTAATGACGCCAATTTTGAGAAAAGCAGAGAGATAGTCCCGTGGTGCCAGTAAAATCCAAACTGGTAAAACCGAGGCGACAAAACCATAAATCATGACACTGATGGCCAGTTGTGTGCCGCTGAGTGTGAAAATCGGTGCCCAAGTTGGGTCTTGCCCTACCCATTTGCCTGCCACTACCGCTAGTATTGTCAGTAGTACACCAATTGTAGAGCCTTCCATAATTTTGTGTGGCCGTAGTACTTTCATGTAGACTCCAATCACCATGGCAATTGGCACTGTCATCAGCAAAGTGAAAGCGCCCCAAGGGCTGGCTTTAAGGGCATTGACGATGACGAGAGCTAGCACTGCCATTAATATCATCATGATCAGCAAAATCGCAATTAAAGCTACTGTTCCAGCCAGTGGGCTGATTTCGTCGCGAGCCATCTGGCCAAGTGACTTTCCTCCGCGACGCATTGACGCAGCAAGAATGACAAAATCTTGCACAGCGCCAGCTAGTACGGCTCCAACAATAATCCAGATTGTCCCTGGTAGAAAGCCAAACTGCGATGCTAGAATTGGCCCGACCAAAGGGCCAGCTCCAGCTATGGCGGCAAAGTGGTGACCGAACAAAACCCATTTGTGGGTCGGTACATAGTCTTTGCCATCATCAACAATCGAGGCCGGTGTTTCGTTGGCGTCTTGCAGGACAAATACTTTATCAGCTAAAAATTTGCTGTAAAAACGGTAGGCTACAGCAAAGGTACAAGAACTTGCCAATATCAGCCAAACAGCATTGACTTTTTCTCCCCTTGAGGAGGCCATGGTATAGAGTGAAAAAATGGCAACGAGAGCGATGGGGAGCCAGATTGCCAGGCCTTTTACTTTGGAGCTCACCGTTGCGCTTGCGCTCATCATGTTTCCTTTTCTTGTTCTGTAAACTATTTTTGATCTGTAGACTATTTATTGTTCTGTAAACTGGGTCTATGTTAGCAAGCCCGCCAGCGTGGCTGATAGGTACGAGGCTAGGGTGCCGCAGATCAGTGCTTTTACCCCAAGTTTGGCTAGGTCTTCGCGCCGATTTGGTGCAATTTCACCGATGCCACCAATTTGAATGGCGATTGATGAAAAGTTGGCAAAGCCACAAAGAGCAAATGTAGCAATGGTCTCAGCTTGGGCTGACAAATTATTGGCGGGGTCTTTGAGCATGTTCGATAGATCGGTATAGGCAACGAATTCGTTGATTACTAGTTTTTCGCCCATTAATCTGCCAACTGTATGGGCATCAACCCAAGGTACTCCGAGTACAAAAGCAACGGGGGCAAACAGTGCTCCGAAAATTCCTTTTAGCTCTAAGTGTGCCAAGTCGATGCCGACGCCATCAAGCCGCATACCCCAAACAAATAGCCAGTTTCCGGCCCAGCCAATCACTGCGTCACAGAGCGCTATGAGGGCGATAAAGGCAATTAGCATGCCCACAACGTTGAGACCAATACGCAAGCCTTCGGAGGCACCATGGGCGGCGGCATCGATGATATTTGCTTGAGATCTTTTGACTTCTACTTTGACTTCGCCTTTGGTATCTGACACTTCAGTTTCAGGCCAGACAATTTTTGCGATTACAAGAGCCCCTGGGGCCGCCATGATACTAGCCGTAAGCAAATATGAGGCTTTGATGCCGAGGCCGATATAAACAGCCAAGACACCGCCAGCGACACAGGCCATTGAGCCTGCCATTGAAGCGAGAAGCTCTGACATGGTCATAGTTGGCACATAAGGCTTAATTAGAAGTTGAGCTTCGACTTGGCCAACAAAAACAGAGCCAGCGTTAGAGAGCGCTTCGGCGCCACTTGCGCCCATGGTCACTGAGACTATTTTGGCGACAATCTGCACAAATTTTTGCATGATGCCAAGAAAGTACGAGATGCTCACTAAACTGGAGACAAATATAATTGTCGGTACGACGCGAAAAGCAAAAATATAGTCGGCACCTGGGCCGAAGACTTTGACTAGGTTCTCGGGGTTTTGCACTAAGGGGCCGAAGACAAAACCGGCACCTTTGTCTGAGAAGTGCAGAAGTTGGGTTATGCCGTCACCCAGACTGCGAAATAGCATTTGGCCGAACTCTACTTTTAAAACAAATATCGCCAAGAGAAGCTGTAGAACCAGCCCTGATATAACCAAACGATAGTTGATTTTGGAGCGGTTGTTTGACATCAGGTAGGCTGTGCCCAAGATGAGCACGAAGCCGACCAGTCCCATTGCTTTGGAGGTCATGCTGTTCCCGCATTTTTGTGAGCTATTTCAACCAGGTCACTATAACCCACGGGCGCTCGCCGGAGTTAAGCTTAGAAAATTTTTCTAGGTTTTAGACTTGCAGAGGTGGCTTAGTTTCAACTGGCTTGCCGATTATTAGCCCTTGGTTCTTATTGAATAGCTCTAGGGCTTCTTGTTTGAGCACGAAGGCCGCGGAAGTGTCACCCTGCACGGCCTTGACGTCGGCTAGCACAATACGGGCCATGGCTTGCTCTGCGGCGGCTTTGAGCAAAGGCTCTTGGGCTTGGGCAAGACCCTCCGAGGCTTTCTTCAGTTGGCCCTCGGCGACTTTGGCCGTATCAAAGCTCTTCAAAACATCGGGATATTGACCCAGCTCTTTGCGTAGCTCAGCTGTCAGCGACGGGCTTATGGTATCGCGCTGCAGCAAATTGACCATGGTTGAGACTTCTTCGCGTTTTTCTTCAGGCAGCTCTTTGATGTTGGCGTTGAGAGTTTGCACGGTGCCCATGAACATTGAGCCTTTCATCGCTACTTCTCTTCTGCCCAAGCCGAGCTTGCCCCAGTTAGCTGCTACAGAATCGGCATAGTCGCTATCTGACTGTTTGACCGCGGCTTCGAACCGTGGCTGATAGCTTGCTGCGGCGCCTTTTATATCTTTCTCGCTTTCCAGCTGGACTGCTGCTTCTCTGGCCTGTTTCATGCCGGTTCCCAATTGCTCGGGCTTGATTTTGATCAGAGCCTTGAGGGCATCTTCGTTGGGGTGATTGTCGGCCCCCTTGTCTGTTGCTTGAATTAGCTCGGCTTTTGGCTCTGCTTTTAAGTCGGCAGGGCGATAGCCGAGCACTTCATTCTGCATGGCTGAAAGAGATGGAAACGGTTCAGCCACTTCTTTTGCCGACTGATCTGATTCTGCGCGATTAGCCATGGGTAGCTGTTGCCTCTTTTGACAAAGATCTAGCGACTTGCCAAGAGTACGATCTATTTAAGGTTGTGAGAAGGGTAGAATTCCCACTTCTTCTCTCTTCAAAAATGGTCTAGTGAAAGAATGAGAGTCGTGTATTTCAAACAGTAGCCTGTGGTGGCTCAGTAGTTGTACTGATTCAGTGTGTGACAGCCGTTCGGTAGTGAAACTTGCGATGCCTCTAAGTTTCTGATGGCCTGAACAATTTGCTGATAACTCATGTTCTTGATGCTGTCTTCATTTTGATACACCAATAGTACGCCCGGATGATTTCTCTTTCGCCTGGTCTCTTCGACAAAGTCATCGCAGTTGATTGTTAGTACAAGCAGGTTGTTTGCGCTAGCAAACTCAAGAACCTTCTTGTCTGTCAAGCCTTGCAGTCCAGCTTCTGTTGCAGTAAAGACTTTGTGTCCTTCTGTCCTTAGCTGTTCTACCAACATTTTTGCTTGAATGCACTCATCGACAAGGAGTGACAGTGTCAACTTCTATACCTTTTTCTCTTAGTCGCCGTAACTCTTCTTGCGCTTCCATACGAAGTAGATCTTGGTTAGATTCGCAGTATTCGATAATCTCGTTTACGGCTGCGGCTGGTAGATCCCAGTTGTCCATCGCTTGCTCTAAGCTCAAGTTATTGGTTTTGATGGCACTCCAAACCGCTGCCGCCGGTAGCTTCCTTCCTTTGACGTAGAGCTGTCGTTTCCATGGATGCTCGTGTGGAACCAGGTAGAGCAGGGGTTTCAAATCTGGTCTCTCGATTCCAAGCATGACAAACCGCCTTAGGTCCTCTCCGGGATGCCCGACAAAGAGCTGATTCCCCTTCTTTAGTTCTGCGGCCAAAAGTAATGTAGTGCGCACTGCCATCAAGAGGGCGTCTTTTTTCGTGGGCGCGTCGATTACGTGTTGAAGCATCTCGATGGATGCCTGCTGTTCCGGGCTTACATCGAAATTTTCACGCTTAAGATCTTTCATTTTGGCCATAGCTAATCCCTGAGTAGATTATGAGTATATACTGCTCACTCGCCTCTTGGCAATAGTGCTTCGTTCCCATGCGTGACCTTGTACTCATGGACGTGGCCTGCAGCTTTTCTGTTCGCTGGGGCAAATGTAACCAAATTAAAAAGTACTGTTGACATGGCCTGACTTGCCCTGTAATGTCGATGTTAGATAAAAGGTGCTTCCATAAACATGTATTCGTTCAACACCAGCACATATACCAGCCGACGCCGCCGCGATTTCCTAGAGAACTCGGGGCCGATAACGTAGCTGATATATAGCACCATTATCGTAATTGTCTCCCCGGGTTCTATGACCCGGGGATTTTTTTAGGAAAAGTATCATGGCAGTGCAGTTTGAACAATTGAAGTCGCTTGAAAGTTCTAGCAATAAAGACGCAGAGAAGGCCGTAAAGAAGGTGGCAGTGGTCGGTGCTACCGGCTACACCGGACAAGAGCTGGTGCGTCTATTGCTGCAGCACGACAGGGCGCAGTTACAGACAGCCGTATCTCAAAGCAGCGATGGTAAGAAACTCGCTTCAGTCTATCCTGGCTTGCAAAAGCATACCGATCTTGTCTGTAGCAGCGGAGATCTCGAAGAGCTCGCTGAGCAAGTCGATTTGCTATTTCTCGCCCTACCCCATGGTAATGCCGCGGGTAAAGTGACTAAGAGCATTCTTGCAAAGTGCAAAGTGATTGATCTAGGCGCTGATTTCCGTTTGAAGTCGGCCGCCGACTACGAAACCTGGTACAAATTCAAGCATCCCCAGCCGGAGCTTTTGGCGCAGGCTGTCTATGGTTTGCCCGAGCTCAATCGTGCTGCTATTAGTCAGGCTAGTCTGGTAGCCAATCCGGGGTGCTATGCTACCTGCTCGATATTGACATTGGCACCACTTTTGCAGGCGGGCATAATTGACCCGAAGTCTATTATCATCGACGCCAAGTCAGGTGTCTCGGGTGCTGGGAGAGCGGCAACATTAGGCACTCATTTCAACGAATGTAACGAGTCGATAAAAGCCTACGGAGTGGCCTGTCACAGGCATACTCCGGAAATTGAAGAACAGCTGGCGACCTTTAGCAAGACTGCATTTTGTACTTCCTTTACACCGCATCTGGTGCCGATGAATCGGGGCATTCTCGTCACCGCTTATGCGTCGCTTATAAGTAATATAAATAAACAAGAGTTATATACTATATACAGTGAGTTCTATGAAAATGAGCTATTCATCAGGCTCTTCTCTCCTGACGACGCCGAGTACACAATGCCCGAAACACGTTTTGTAAAGGGCTCAAACTTCTGCGACATTGGTATGACAATTGACCAAAGAACCAATCGTGTCATTGCTGTTGGTGCCATAGATAATCTAGTGAAAGGCGCAGCTGGACAGGCTATACAGAACATGAATCTGTTATTCGGTTGGCCTGAATCTAGCGGACTAAAGCAGTCAGCAATTTTTCCGGCGTGATATTTTTTTAGAAATCGTTGACATAGGTGCGAAACCATCGTAACCTTTCCAAAAGTTAGTGAGGCAATTTTCAATGTTCGCTTCTGACAGCAAAAACCACATAAACAACCACTCTAGCAGCCGACGAAACTCGCGACGCCGCCTATTGCGCTTGGGTTTTATTTGGTTGTGTTGATTTGATCAACAACTAAATTTTTTATCCCTGAGCGCAAGGCAAGCACTCAGGGATTTTTTTTCACGTATACGTCCATAGTGACATGACAATCGGGAGACACAACTTTGAACTCAATAGCCAGATTACAAACCATTC
>CALROJ020000029.1:0-79149 GCA_943369735.1 bacterium Ga0077546 | reverse complement strand
ACGATGCCCAATGGGTCGGTGTTCGAGGAGTTCGTTCAGGCCGAACCGTGGAGTGGCGGACCGTGCTATCACATCGCCCTCAAGAACAAGAAGGGTGCGGTGGTGCGGCAGTCGCTTTGGACCGATGAGGAGTTGGGGAACGCCTAAGTAAGGCGGGGGGAGGGAATTGGGAGCTTTGCTTCCTCTAATCCCTCCCCTTTTTTACGCCTTAATACGATCTCGTATAGTATTAGTACTATTGTATTCGCCGTCAAGAGCCTATAATGGCAAAGATGTGTCAGTAATCGGAGCAGAAATCGCGATGTCTAAAGTCAACTCGGCCAAAACTACCCTGGCATTGGGCTTAGCCTTAGGTCTATGTGGCAGTGGCTCTCTCGCTCTGGCTGAAACAGTCAATTATCCTCAGACCAGCAAAACCACCACTTATGGTTCTACAACCGCGGTCACCTCTAAGAGCACCGGCGCGGGTTCAACCACTACAACTTCAACAACGAGCACAACCACAAGTGCTACTGGCGGCAAAGGCACCACTGCCAGTACCGACCTTGTAGCGCTACAAGGACCAACCCAAGTAGTCCACAACGGCAAAGGCTGGAAAGAAAATCCTTGCTACATCAATATCAAGCAAGGTCAAGATGTTCTACCTTTGACTATGACAATCAACAACGGCGTCAACGGCACAGCCAAGGTCACCGGTGTGCGCATTACTCTAAACGGGCGCAAATTGGCTGACGAAAGCTACTTCAGAGGCAGCGACAAGTTTTCTATCGACATGTCCGGATTACTTTCTGCTGGCGACACCCAAATGGTTATCCAAACCTTTGGCCCAAGTGGAGCTGCTATCAGCTGGGTTTTGACCACTGGCAAAATCAAAGTATCTGATATCAAACCCGAGTCTGGCGCCGCTGGCGACAAGATGACCATCAGCGGTAAGAATCTACCGAAACAAGTAAGCGCCTACAAGCTTTTCGTTGGCACCCTGCCTGCAACGATTCAGTCAGTAACTGACAAACAAGTGGTGTTCATCGTGCCTTCAGGCTTAACTGGCGAGAAACAAACAGTTACTCTCTATATCGCTGGCGTTAAGTGCGATCCACTTTACTTCAAGACCAAGGCAGCACCTGTTATCACAGGGGTCGACATGCTTGAAGCTCCGCCTTCTAGCCCGATTGTAATTTCAGGCAAAGGCTTCTCAACCAAAGCCTCAGAAAACACCGTACAAGTTGGTGGCGCCACCTGCCAAATCACTGCTTGCTCGGCCACCCAAATTACAGCCGTTATTCCTGAGTCTATTCAATGCCCGCAAAGAGACATTCCTGTCACTGTTAAAACCAATGGCGTTGACGCTAAAGGCACAGTGACGATGTCTGTGACTATGCGCACAATTAGAGGCGGCGAGTTTCTAAATTAGTCTAAGGGCCGATTTCAAACTCACCAGTCATTCTGGCAGCGACAATTTTATTGTGAGTGGCGGTGACTTTAGTTTTGCCGTTAGGTTTGCTGTTGGCTTTGCCGTTGTTTTTGAGATTCTGCTCGTTACCGTTTTGAATAGCCTTTGCTATGGTTGGTCTGGCCACATCAAAATAGCCCGGGGGCTCGTTATCAAGAGCAACAGCTAGCACACGCTCCGCTAGGGTCATGCTATAGCCCAGCCCATGGCCATTGCAGCCAACAGCGAAGTGTACCGATGGTAAATGAGGCAGGGCCCCGACGAGAGGCAAGCCATCATGGGTGAAGGCCATTGGTCCCGACCAGCGATATTCAATGGCAATTCCTGCTAATTCCGGAAAATGGTCTTTGAGATAGTGTTCTAAAGCGGTTTGCACTGGCTTGGTCACTAGATCGGCGTAGCCTGTCTCTTCTTCTAAAAATGACTGTCTACATCCACCGACTACCAAACGACGGTCAGGCAGCTGCCGAAAATATTCCCAACCATAATTGGCATAGCAAAGACTATTCAAAATTTTCTTCTTGAGCGGGGCTGTGGCTAACATTTGGCCGCGAGCAGGCTGAATCTTGTCTAGGAAGAACGAGTCGAAACCAGGAGAATAAGCGTTAGTTGCCACAATCACCCGGTCGCAAATAACAGCCTCACTGCTGGCGGTAACAGTGATACCAGCACCACTACTCTCAATTAACCTCACGCTTTCTTGCTCTAGCACCTGAGCACCGCTTATAGAAAGGAGAGCACGCACAAATTTAACCGGGTTGATACCAAAGTCACACGAATTAAAAAGCGCGCCATAGAAGCCCCGGTCAAGCGGGTCTTGGCCAATCAGATCGACTTTGAATCCGTCTTGGTGCATCAACTGACAGCTGCGCGATAGCTCCTCTAGCTCTTCTAGCGAACAAGCAAGCAAATGAGAACCAGAGGGATCATAGTCAATATCAACGTTGTTAGTTTCAACAAAATCTTTGATCAGAGCCTGATTGCGCTCGCCAAGGCCATAAACATAACGCGAGATCTCACGACCATATTGAGCCACGCACGAATTATAGTGAGTGTGTATGCCGCGCAAGACAAAGCCGCCATTGCGACCAGAGGCGCCACTAGCCACCGTGCCTGCTTCTAAAACTACAACTTTCAAATTACGGCGCGAGGCCAGGTAGGCACATGCCGCCCCGACTACGCCACCACCAATGATGGCAATGTCGGCCTTAATCGCCGGCTTACTCAGGTCACCTTGCTGAGTGCGGTTATCAAGCCATACTGGTACTGTCATGATAGTTTCATTGTTTGAAGCTAGTGCTCATGAGAACTGAAAGCCAACTATAATGAGTTGTCGAACTAAGTGACTCCATCAATAATTTGCCCATATCTACCAAAGAAAAACCATGACCTTACCTGAACTAAAACGTGAAATTGAAGCTATTGCAGAGCGCCTGACGAAAGTCGGCGAGTATCTTTGACCTAGACGATTTAAGACAAGAGCTAAAATCGCTCGAAGAAGAAACCCTCAGACCAGACTTTTGGAACGATCAAAAAGCATCGCAAAAAGTCTCGCAGCGAATGAGTCGGCTAAAAAGCCAAATCGAGCAGCAAGAAAACTGGCAAAGGCAGCTATCTGATTTACAGGTCTTGCTTGAACTCGGTCAAGAAGAAGACAACGAGTCAGTAGTCGACGAAATCACCGCCACCCTTTCAAAATTAGACAAAGAACTAACCAGCTTCGAACTGACTCGACTTTTGGGCGGCGAGTATGACGATAGCTCCGCTATTGTCACGATCAATGCTGGGGCTGGCGGCACAGATGCTCAAGACTGGGCCGAAATGATGTTACGCATGTATTTGCGTTGGAGTGAGAAGCGCGATTTCAAAGTGGAATTGCTCGATCAATCAGCCGGAGAAGAAGCGGGGCTGAAGAGTGTCACCTTTAGAGCAGACGGCCCCTATGCCTATGGTTATTTCAGCTGCGAGAAGGGTGTGCACAGGCTAGTGCGCAAGTCACCTTTCAAGCAAGGCAATGATTCGAGGCAAACATCTTTTGCCGCCGTAGAAGTTTCACCGCTTATGAACGACATCGATTCGGTTATCGAAATTCGCGACGAAGACATCGAAGTTGGCACGATGAGATCTGGTGGAGCCGGCGGACAAAACGTCAACAAAGTTGAGTCAGCCGTGCGAATCGTGCACAAAGCTACAGGCATTGCCGTCAAATGCCAGCAAGAACGCAGTCAACTACAAAACAAAGCCCTGGCCATGGAGCTTTTGCGCTCCAAGCTTCTAGCTATTAAACAGTCTGAAAGAGAAGAAGAGTTGGCCCGAGTAAAAGGGGTCAATGTTCCTGCTACTTTCGGCAATGCCATTCGCTCGTATGTACTTGATGATCGCCTAGTTAAAGACCACCGCACTAAGTGCGAGACGCCCCAAGTTGAAGACGTCTTAAACGGTGATTTGGACCAATTTGTCGAATCATATTTGCGCTACAAGGCTGTGGAACGGAACTAAGAAATCCAGCAATAGCTGATTCTAACTTTGTACCTAGCAATACTTACCACCACACTTCACGCTAGCTTTAGCAAGAAGATTAGTCTGCCTCGCGGCGGAGGCCTCGCGCGCCCATTTTTTAATAATTATCGGTCAAACAAATATCTTTTGGGCCTCCTAACAACCTCGTTTAGCCTTGTCTATTCAGGGTCTGCGAGATTATTCAGAAAACCTTAACAGGGCATAATGTCAAGCGCCAAAGAACTGCGCAAGGCGGGCCATCTTTGCGATCTTGACAAGTTCATGCGCCAACCGCGCTAGTTATTTCGAGCACTCATTAACGAAACACAATCCCCCGAAACCTTGTTATGAGCTGGTTTTCAGGGATCATTTACAGCCCCTTGCCTACCCCAAAATTGCAACACTTATAGGGTTTTCCTTATACCTCTTGATAACCAGCGTAACACTCAACGGACGGGCCACTTTAGCACCTTGACAATGAGTCACTTAAAGGCTGTTTCCAAGAGCGATTAGCCTTTTCTTTAGAGTCTCCCGACAACCGCTATATGAGGTCCGGGTAATGTTTTGAGGCGCCGCTACCATCTGATACGTTCAATATATTCATCGTCATTCCAAATCAACCCAAGGACCAACCACTCAACTCGCGAACCCCCAGCATCGAACTCCCAGCACTCCAGGCACCCCATCCTCGCAAGGTTACTCCTCGCACAGCCCTGGATATGACTTAGAAACCACCCCTGGCAACGCCTCGGAGAAGTTATCTAAGTGCTCATCATTGATCGCATCAATAGAATGACGATGACCGGAGTTATGACTGCCACAAGAACGCATGAGACACATCGAGCACATCGCTTGTTCCCTGTTGAGTGATTCCTTACTAGTTCCGTCGCTGTCCTCGTTGAACCTCTAACCAGCAATTCAGCAAGGCGCTTTGACCAAGGCAACGATTGCAACGACATCCTTATAGGTTGCCGTTGTTTTTTGCTGCCCATTTCTGTAATTCCCGGCAGACCACTTTATTGCGGATTGCTGGACCAAACTTCTCAAAAAGGAGGCATCATGGCTTATAACGAGCAAGAACTTCAAAAGTTGCTCGGGCTTGCGCCGGTGGTGGTTGAAACGATCAAGTTCGGAGAGTTCCTCAGTCGCCTGAAGGACCATCCGGAGATCGCTGACACCGCCGCTGCCACACTCGTCCGTGCAATCGAGTCAAAGGGCGAAGTGGACATCAAGTCCGCCCCTGCGACCCTGCGCCCCTACTTCACGATGTTGAAGAAGATGGGCGTACCGACATGGAAAGCGTTTAAGAAGGTTCGGGGCTCGCAGCGCACTGTCGCTCGCATCCTCAATCACCTTCGCGCTGCCGCCGCTAATGGTTACCAGTTGCGGCTGGCCCTCATCCTCAAAGGTGGTCCTGGTTCCGGCAAGAGCTTTCTTGCTGACGCCATCAAGGAATGCCTGGAAGGTGAAATCGTCTACACCGTCAAGGACTGCCCGGTTCACGAGAATCCGGTCAACCTGCTCAATCTGCTCCCTCCCGAGCGCATTGACGAAATCGCTGAGATGCTGGAGCTGACCAAGGAACACCGCATCAAGCAGTGCGCACCTGGCCACAAGCCCATGCCCTCGCTGCACGACCTGATCGCCATCTCCGGCGAACCCTGTCAGGTCTGCTGGTCGAAGGTCATGGAAAACCTGCCTGACGGCACGGCTCCCAACCTGCTCGACATCGAGATCCAAGCTGAACGGCTCTCCAGCCGCAAGTTCGGTGTCTCGACCTGGTCGAAGGATTGCACCCTGGCCCAAGCCCTGCGTAAGGGAAGCCGTGGTGTGACCGACATGCCCGAGCTCTTCGGCTCGACGGCAGCCACCGGTCAGCAGTCGGAATCGGTCGACGAGATCGATTTGCTGCTGGAAGCGACCAACGACCGCCGCATTCCCGCCGGCTGCAACGCCGACGAGAGCAAGGACTCTTGCGGCAAGACCCGCTCACGCAACGGCTTCGAGCCCATCGACAGCGTGATGATCGGCCAGACCAATGATGGGGCGTTCGACCGCTTCCTCAAGGACCAGGCTGACCCCAACAAGTTCACGCGGCGCTTCGCCCCCATCAACGTGCCTTACATCACGTCGGTGTCGGAAGAAGAGGCAGCGTACTGGGAGCAGGTCAACAACATGCGGGACAAGCCGCACTTCGACCCGATGACGTTGAAAATCGCAGCCCTTCTGGCGGTGACAAGCCGTATGAAGAAGGAACACGATGTCGACATCGTCAGCCGCGCTCGCATGTACGATGGCGAGCAGCTGACCATCGAGATGAAGAACCCGGTCGCACCTCAGTCGCAGAACAGCGGCGGGTTCGGTCGTCCTCTCAGCACGGGCGGTTCTGCCGACCCGAAGAAGGAAGTGGTGAACTGGTCGGTGGGTCATTTCTGGGCACAAGCCGGGGAAGACGAAGGCATGTACGGGCTGAACATGCCCACCATGCTCAAGCTCATCTCGGAAGCTGTGGAACTGGCTCTGCGTGGTGCTCCCGCCCCCAACGGCGAAGAGCACAAGTGCATCAGCACCTTCGAGATGCTCGAATTCCTTCGTGCCCGCATCAAGCAGATGCAGAAGACTCCTGGCCTGACGAGCAAAGAAAAGGAAGTCCTCACGAACTGCGAGGAATATCTCAAGGGTCCTACCTCTATGGACGGCAAGGCCGGCCTGATCGAGGAGGAGTATCGCCGTGTGCTTCGCCGCCAGTTCCTGGAGGTGATGGCACCTGACTTCGACCGCCGCGCCAACGAAATCTTCGAACGCTACCGCATCCACGCCCGTGCCTTCTCGTCTGGTGACAAGAAGTGCTTCGAGCTGGTTGATGTCAGCGGTCGCAAGGAAAAGCGCGAAAAGGATGTCGACGTCACTTTCTTGCATGACATCGAGACGTGGATGAAGCTGCCGACGACTGGCAGTGACCGCGACGTCTATCGCCGATCTGTCGAAGGCCAGATCACGCCCTACCTCATGGCCGAAGCCGAAAGGCTCGCAGCTGAAAAGCTGGAAGGCAGCGAGGTTCCGGAAAAGGTCGAACTGACCTGGCGCAGTCTGCCGAAGCTCGCCGCGGGCATCTCAGCCAAGCTGAACGATGAAACCGCCAAGAAGCTCGGCCGCCTTCTCAAGTCCGAGATCGAACTGAACGACGAAGAGAAGACTCAACGTCGTGAAGCTCTCGAACGCTTCTCCAAGCTCGGGTACTGTGAGCATTGCCGCAATGTGGCGCTCACGTACTTCAACGACTACCAGCTTTGGAAGCTCTAACGAGCTCCATTCCTTAACTCTTTCAAACTGAGGTACAAAATCATGGAAACGAACACCAACACTTCCTTCAAGGGTTCCTTCAAGGCCTGGCTGCACGCCAAGGGCAAGGATCCCCGTCAGACCGAATCGTCCAAGACCCGTCTTCTGCGCCTGATCAAGCAGGGTGGCGAGAACGAGGCCAACACGATCCGCACCCGTCGCATCTACGGCGACGACACCATCAGCGCCTACAACACCTTCGGGATGTTCTTCGGCGTCGAGCGCTCCATCTACCAGGTGGCCAGCTCCTACCTCACCCCCGCCACCATGGGCGGTGAGACCGACAAGCAGGCCGTCGTTCTGATTGGCCCTCCGGGCGCCGGCAAGTCCGACTTCGTCACGCGCATCAAGAACCTCTACCGCACCGCGGATCCGATCCCGTTCCTGAAGCACAGCCGCGTGCACGACAACCCGCTGAACCTGTTCTTCATGGTGCAGCTGGTCGCTGAAAAGCAGGCCGACGCCGAGCTGGACAACGACCCGTCCATCGACTTCGCTGCTCGCGTTCTCGCCATCAAGGTCGAGATCCTCGAGTCGCTGGAGCTGAGCAAGCTGATCGAGTTCAACGCCTCGGTCAAGGAAATCCTGTCCGCCAACGGTCAGGCCAACACCATCGCCGGCATCGCCGCCCTGGAGCCCAACGAGCTGGTTTCGGCCATCGTCGCTGGCCTGGGTCTGCCGCGCAGCACGCGCAACGCCGTCGGTACCCCTGAGCCGATGGTTCAGGACCTGGTGCTGGGCGTCTATCAGCGTCCGGGCAAGCCGCTCGCCATCGCTGACTACCCCATCGACTCGATGCGCTTCACCGACGACTTCTCTGGCTCCCAGGGCATCGTCGACGTCGCGGAAGTTCAGCCCCTGAACTTCGACATCGCCAAGTGGGTCGGTTCCGAGAACCTGGCCAACATGGGTCGCTTCGCTGACGGTGACCCGCGGCTGGTGAACCTGAACGGTGCCTTCAACAAGGGCAACCGTGGTCTGGTGATCCTGACCGAAGGTCTGAAGAACCCGCCGGAAGCGCACCGTGTGCTGCTCGAGGCACTGCAGGGCCGTCGCGTTCAGCTGCCGGCGCCGCTCGAAGGCTCGAACTTCTTCGACGGCCTCATCATCATTCACTCGAACGAAGGTGAGTACGACAAGTTCATGAAGGTGCGCGAAAACGAGCCGTACGCGGACCGTTTCTTCCGCATCTGGTTCCCGTATCCGCTCGAAATGAGCCAGGGCGAGAAGGTCATCCGCAAGTTCTGGAACTCGTCCGAGTTCGCCAAGAAGGACAGCCCCGAGTACGTGTCGGTCGACCCGGACGTGTTCAGCTGGCTGGCGCGCATGGAGGTGCTCACCCGCATCGACAAGGGCGGCCAGGTTCCTCTGAACATCAAGGTCGACGCCTACGACGGCCGCAACATGCGCGACAAGGGCATGGGGATGAAGATCTCCGTCTCCGACTTGCGCGCTCGCGCTTCGCAGCGTGAGGGTCTGGAAGGCCAGTCTCCCCGTGAGACCAACAAGGTGATGCAGCTGGTCGCCGCTCGCGTCCAGGGTCGCGGCAACACCGTGACCACCGCGTTGCTGCGTGAGGCCTTCCGCGACTGGTACAAGCAGACCGAGACCGACGAGAAGAAGCTCGAGTTCAAGATGGGCATCATCCGCAACGAGCTGGATGAAGTGCGTCGCAAGTACCTGCAGAAGCTGGTCCTGTCCTCGCTGGTCGAGGGCTTCCAGGACGAAGCGCAGCAGACCTGGGCGAAGTACCTGGACAACGTCCGTGCCTGGGCCTCCAACTCCAGCGTCAAGTCCTCGGCAGGTTACGCCAAGGGCCTCGTTGGCGGTGACGAGTCGTTCATGCGCGAAATCGAAAGCGATCCGGACTGGGGCGTGACCTCGGCCGAAGCGCCGAAGTTCCGTGCGGAAATCCAGGCTGCGGTGAACCAGTACATCGTCGAGAACGGTGCCAAGGACATCCCGTACACCTGCCACAACGCCGTGCAGAAGTGCATCGAGCGCTTCGTTCTCAAGAACGTGCGCAACGCTGCTCGTCTGTTCGCCTCGTCGTCTGCCCGCAGCGACGAAGACCGCCGCAAGCTGTCGGCCGCCAAGCAGCGCCTGGTCTCCCTCGGTTTCACCGAGTGGTCGGCCGAGGAACTGCTGCGTGAAGCGGAAGAGAACGCGGACTTCCTGGTCGAGCGTTAAGCCCTGAGCTGAGCGCGTAGAGCCAGCAGCGAAATCAATACCCCTTAAAAGGTAGAGACTAGCTGCTGGTTTCTTTGCACTGCAAGTAGAGCGGAAAGTCAATCGTTATTAGGGAAGCAGGCAGGATGCCGTTTTGTGGAGGACTCAGCAATGGGTCTTGCATAAGGCGGCTCCTGCCTCGCTTCTTCTTTTTTTTCAAACCTTGACAAGCTCACGCTTGTAGGTCGTTCAAATTTCGGAGTTAACCTCCAGGAGGTATGTCATGACAAAGCGTAAAACCACAGACAAGAAAGGTGTGGAGGCTCCTCGGAGCACTTTCACCTTTGTCGCCCCCGGCGACGATTCTCTCGTACCCATTCTGGCAGCCGGTTCCGGCAAGAACTCCATCACCCCGCCCAGTCGCGGTGGTGACAAGACCAGTCGCGACCGCGACCGGTACAAGGAGCGCCAGAAGGGCAAACTCAAGGGCAAGATCGGTGACATCATCGGTGACAATCCGATCATCACTCGCCCTGGCAAGATCAACGTTCCCGTTCCGCCCGAAAGCGAGCCCATCTGGCGCCCTGGTCGCGACCAGTCGGGCAAGGGTGGCGGCGGCAAGAAGGCCGGTCAGGGCGCAGGCGATTACGTCGAGATGGACTTCGAGGAATTCCTCGAGATGTTCTTCGAGTCGATCGGCCTGCCGAACATGCTCAAGAAGATGTTCGCCCAGACCCTGGTCAAGACGCACAAGCGTCGTGGCCTGACCAACAACGGTCCGATGTCGCGCATGGACAAGCGCGCCACGGCAGTCGCTCGCCTCAAGCGCGCTTCTGCTCTCAAGAACGCCCGTCCGGAAGACTACGTCGACGGCTTCGCTGAGAAGTGCCAGTCGGCGTTCGAGGCCTACACGTTCTGGGCGTACAGCAAGGCTGGCGCGGGCGTGATGTTCCCCGAGCCGGTGATGGTGCTGATGGACAACGAGGTGAGCGATTACCTCGCTGCTGTCGAAAACGGCGACGAAGCCGACCCGCTGGCTGCTGAACACGTCGACGCCTTCCGCAAGGAAGTGCTGGAGACGCTGACGCAGTTCCTCGGCGCTCACGCTGACGCCACCGTCGCACCGTATACGGTGCATGCTGGTCTGCAACGCCGCATCGAAGCCTACGTCTTCAATGCGGAGCGCAACGGCGACATCATTCCGTCGACGATGGAAGTGCCGTTCCACAAGACCGACCTGCGTTTCAATCGCATCGAGGAGAAGGATGACCCCGACTCCAAGGCGATGGTTGAGCTCATCCTCGACCGCTCCGGCTCGATGGACGGTGATCCCATGATCATCGCCAAGGCCTACTTCTTCATCTGCGTCATGTTCCTCAAGACGAAGTACAAGGAAGTGGCCATCATCATGATCTCTCATGATGGGCAGGAGTACCTCTGGAAGACAGAGGAAGAATTCTTCAAGATCGGCGCGTCCGGCGGTACTGTGGCTGTTCCCGCCTGGGAGCTGGCTTACAACATTGCCGAGTTCGGTGCCAAGTCCAAGACCACTGGCAACTCTGCTGGTCCCTATCCCGCCGCTGTCTGGAACCGCTACATGTTCCACGCCACTGACGGTGACCTGTTCGACGGCGAAGACGCGATTCGTGGATGGTTTACCAAGATCATCATGGCGCCCTTCAACTATGTCGGCTACCTGGAGTGTGGAACTTCGTGGGGCGGACGTGGCGGCGGCTGGTCACTCGGTGGAGACGCCCTCAAGGGTCTCCCGCCGCAAGTCAAGGCGCACCTCGGCATGGCACGGGCCAATTCCCTGCAGGATGTTCCTGAGGCCTTCAAACAGATCCTGGATAAGGATCGTCAAAAAGGAGCCTAATGTATGTCTAACGATCACTTCGAATACGCCCGTGAGTTGGAGCTGTTGATGATGTGGGACAAGCGTATGATCGCAGCCGGCAAACGGCTCGGTCTTGCGCCTTACCCCATCGACTACCGCCTCACCACTGACGAAGGCGTCACGCAGACCCTGCCGTACGTTGGCATGCCCAACGACTACGTGCACTGGTCCAAGGGTAAGGAAGCAGAAGCCAATCGGCGCCAGGGTTACGGTGGGCACATCTATGAGATGGTGCTGAACACGAACCCCAGCATCTGCTACCTCTCAACCACCAACACGCTTCCCATGCAGCTGCACGTAATGGCGCACGCTGTCTGGGGGCACGTCGACTTCTTCGCGAACAACAAGACGTTCGCGGAGACCATGCCCGAGTCGATCATCGCTCGGCTGACGCAGTACCGCAACAAGATCAACGCCCTGGTGGACAGTCCTGACTGGGGCTGGGACGGCGTCGAGCACTTCCTCGATGCCTGCCATGCCATCTCCAACCACGTCGGTTGGGGTGCGACCAACAAGGAAAAGCTGACTGACAAGGAGTTGCGCGAGCAGCTCCGTCAGGAAGTCTCCGACCTGCGCCGTCGCATCATCAACGAAGGCGAGATCTCGGTGTCGAAGAAGGTTCAGCTGGAACGCCAGGTGGCAGTGATCGAGTCGGCGCTTCGCCGCTACCCGATTCAGCCGGCCTACGACCTGCTGCACTTCTTGATGCAGGAAGAGAACACGCCGAACCTGCCCGATGAAGCGCGCATGATGATGTCCATCGTGCACGACCGTTCGCGCTACTTCCAGCCGCAAGGCCGGACCAAGTTCATGAACGAAGGCTGGGCGTCGTACTGGCAGCGGGAGCTTCTCCTGCAGCCGGAAGTCGACCTGCCGCTCGAGTACCGCTTCGACCTGGCGCAGTCGTGGCACATGCACTACCAGGTGGCGGTGAACAGCTACTTCGACCCCTATGCTCTCGGCCAGAACATCTGGCGCTTCATTGACGAGAAATTCGGCAGTGATGAGGGCATCGACAAGGTCAAGGTGCGACGCATCGTCAAGAACGCCGACGGCGAGTATGTCGAAGGCAAGAAGACGCAGACGATGGAAGTCGTCCGCCGCAACCGCGACAAGATGATGGAAGTGCGCCGTCACTACGACGACAACCGCTTCGTCAACGAGTTCATGGGCGAAGAGCTCTTCGAGAAGATCAACCTCGACAACCTCGAGTGGGTGCGCCGCATCATCAAGATCATCAACAAGACGCTGAAGAAGAACGGCTGGAACCGCAAGTTCGTCTTCGAGAACCCGGACCCGATGACCCTGGAAGACCTGATGCAGGTCGTTCAGGTCTGGTCGCAGGTGCAGGAAACCTCGGAGTCGTATCACGAAGAACTGGGCCAGCCCCTGTTCCCGGTGCCGGCTCAGACCCTTGAGCACATGGGCACGGTCATCCAGATCGTGGCCGCGTTCGACCAGAACAAGCACAAGGCTCGCCGCATGATCGCCATGCGCACGGCCTACCACAGCCTGCCGAACATCACCATCCAGGACACTGGCAAACTCGGTGATGGCAGCTGGACGCTCAAGCACGAGTTCGACGAAACCTTCGGCCCGCTTCTGCAGTCGGAGTGCCGCGACACCCTGAAGTTCTTCCGTCGCCTCTGCGGTGCGCCGGTGCGTCTCCTCACCATGGAGCAGCGTACCGACGCCCGTGGCAACCCCATCGGCAAGCCCACCCCGTTCGAGTATTTCACGGAAGACGGCGAGGTCGTGAAGGAGCGTTGGCTGTAAGCCCGCGCTTTTAGCGATTCGTCCGAGACCTTCTAGAGAGGGGGAGAGAGCAATCTCTCCTCCTCTTCTTTTTGAACTCAAAATCTCTATAGGAGTAACCATGAAAATCACAGACACCATTGGACGGACGGTGGACATCGCCCTCGTCGCCAAGCCGGCAGCCAATGCCCGCTTCGGTGCCGATGTCGATTGGCTTCGCCCGATCTTCCACAAGGTCACGGACAGCAGCAAGCTGTTCGTGCGCATGCCGGAGGGCCCTTTCGCCATCCGCGTCATGTCCAAGCACGCCACGCAGATGCTGGTGCACGTCAGCGGCAAGCTCGTCTTGCGCACCGACGTCGCCCCTGGTCTGCAGTACATCAAGAAGGACGGCAGCGGTTCGAATTTCGTCTTCGGCGTCAATGCCGACGACAATGAGAACGTCAGCCCGAACGTCATCAGCGACGCCGACCAGATCGCAGCGCTCTCGGCTCCCAAGGCCGATGTCAGCGCCAACGCAAGTGCCGACGTGCAGCCCTCGCTGCTGGACGGTATCGTCGACGGCACACCGGCTACCACGGACGGTGCCGACGGCTACATCCAGTTGCCGTTGCTTGCCGATGCCTCGCCTGACTCGGTGTTCATCGTCGTTCGCTTCGTCGACGACGAAGGCCCGGGCCTGAAGCCGCCGGCGCAAGAATTCGAAGTCTGCTTCCAGATGAACAAGCCGGTCGATCACGACGAGCTGGTTGCCACCCGCAACTTGCTGACGATGGTTCGGCCTGCGCAGCTCATCGACGAGCAGGACGAAACCAGCTTCGAGCCACCGCAAACCCATCGCCCGACCTTCCATTGCACCTGCACTGGATGCACTCGCGGCGCCAACTAAAGGAGGAGCAGCTATGTCACTTTGCCAAACTTGCTCCACCAAGAGCACCCTGAACGTGCCGGGCGCTTGCCAGAAGTGCAGCGGTATCACCTCGCACTTCGCGCACGCCCTGTGCGACCCCTGCAGCACGCAGCTGGATGAATGCGAGTGGTGCCGTGCGCCTCTTCAGGCCGGCAGCTCTTCGCCCATCGCCAGCGCCGCCGGCGTCTTCTACACGACCTGTCGTGACAAAGACAAGGGCAAGACCTTCAAGAACCTCAGCCGCGGCGAGCAGATTCATGTGATTCTGCCCGAAGACCAGTACGCCTGGAAGGAGTGGAACGTCAAACGTCCGCTCGACTACCAGTTCAAGCTGATCAGCCGCGGCCAGTTCACCCCCGACAACGGCAACCCGCAGTACGGCACTCGCGAATTCATCTTCGAGATTGTCAACTCGGGCCTGGCCTCCATCGAGTTCGAGGAGTGTCAGCGCACCTGGTCGTGGTACGGCAATACCGGCAGTTCCATCGGTTCACCGGTTCCTGGCGGGCAGACCTGGGACGCCAGCTTCGACGTCAAGTAACGAATCAACAGTTACTAACAACGTCGTCTCTGCTTTACTGAAGAAACCAGGGGGCTCACCCCCTCTGGTTTCTTTTTTTGAATGTTATACTATAAGTTATAATATTGCACCTTTTCTCCAACTTTTGCAGATAACGTGCGCAAGAAAAAACAGCACTCAAAACTCAATCCTTTTTCCATTCGAAAACTGTCAGATTTTTGGCCAAAAATCTGACAGTTTTCGCCCACTATTTGTTTGCTTGAACCCACTCAACAGTAGCCAAATCTATACAAAATTTGCCTGGTATTTGTCTGCTATTTTTGTGGCCGTTCTGACTGGCGAAAGTGGTAGCAATTGTGGTGGCAGGCTTAGGACAATACTAGTGAATCAACTGGTGGCATCATTAGTGGCAACACTAGTAACAAAACTAGTAACAAGACTAGGAAATTGATTAGTGGCGTAATTAGTGGCAAAAGAGCATTTGTAAAAAAGACGTGAACATTCCCACTTCCGTCTTAAGCGGTCAAAAATCTCGCCAGAGAGAATCAGTCAGCCCAACTTTTTCGCCTGGCTTCCTGAACCTTCTAATACGCCTTCAAAAGGCCTCACTCCACAGTTGTTGGCATGAGCAAGGGACTCGGGCTTGATCCGCAAATAAATTGGATGGGCAATTACCTAGTGCGCCATGAACAAATAAATTGAGCGCAATTGACGAGAGCCTAATATTCTGACCAGAAAATCACTGAAAATTTATGCGGAAATCATTGGCAGGTCACCGCAAGAAACCACAAAAGAACTCCCCAGAGCTAAGTTAAGCACTCTGAAAAGCTTGCGAAAAAAGCTTAAGCAGCGCTCACAATCAATGGTTTGAACAGATCTAAGCGAGCCGCGCTAAGCATCAATTGCCGAAAAGCCGAGCCCAGAAAGACTAAGCGGCTCTAATATTGTCACATTTGTTACGACCTTAGTGCCTGTGAAACATACCAAAAGAAGCATGTAAAGAAGCTGGAAGGCAGAAACGAAAGGCTTCTTGAAGATCGTTATCAAGCTGACATAGCTATGGCATAGCGCGCCTAGATGGCAGACCAATTAACGGGCGCGCGCGCAGAGGAACTCTTATTAAAGCTTTTATTGTTTCTTCTGGATTCGTCGTTCTTATACTCTTAGGTCCTAATAACTTCTCTCCAACCAAGAAACCGCGCAAGAACCAGAAACTCTACTCCAAAGCAAAAGACACCCCCCCTGACTCACTCGTTACCCAACGTCGTATCAGGCCGCATCGAGTCTTTTGTCTTGGCAGTATGAATAACACAAGGTTCCAACCAATCAGAGCGCTAGCGTGGCGAGCAGTTTTTCTATGACAACACACACCTGAGGAATGCGCACAACAGTGCTGGCGCATCACCTGAGACCTAGATCTAGGCCTCTAAAGCAATGTTTGCATGAGCCATTCGGCCAACAGCAACTTCGCCTTGGATCTAGATTTCTCCAGCACTCGGCATTCAACCCCATAGTGGGAGGTTTAACATGATGAATTTTGCAAATCCCTACCTACTCTTGCTCATCCCGCTGGCGCTGACACTCCTGGTCTTCGCCCTGCGGCGCCGCAGAGCATTCGGTCACTCGCAAATCAATACCCAAAAAGATTTGCGCACTTTCTCTATCACTGGCTACATCGCGCCTGTACTGCTCGGCGCCTTCTTGGTGCTGCTCGGCATTGCCATCTCGCGCCCTGTCGTACCCGAGTATCACGACATCAGCGTCACCCAGACCCGAGACTTCTGCCTGGCGGTGGACATCTCTGGCTCGATGACCGCCGAGATCAGCGACCCGGACCAGCTCGCCCTTGCCCAAGCAGCTGCTGATGCAGCCAAAGCCAACGGCAGCGTAGCTCCAACCACCGAAGTGAAGAAGATCAACCGCCTCAACGTCGCCCAGACAGCCGTCGACGATTTCGTCAAGGCCCGCAACGGCGACCGCGTCTGCCTGATGTACTTCGACGACGACACTTACTATTCCTGGCCCCTCACCTCCGACCTCAACACCATTCTCAAGCGCAACAAGCGCACGAGTGGCTACAGCGGCGGTGGCACCAACTTTGAAGGTCCGACCGAAAACGACAAGAAGAACGGTGCTGTTCAAGGCGCTATCAACCACTTCAAAGAATTCGGCCAGGCCAAGACAAAGGTCGCCATCATCGTCAGCGACGGTGAGTCGAGCATCAGCGAGAAGCGCTACAACGAGCTCTTCAACCAGCTCAAGAACGGCAACATCAAGCTCTATGTTCTCGGCATCGGCGAAGGCTGGGTGAACGGAAGCGACCAGACCAAAGACTTGCGTCGACTGTCCGAACAGTCGGGCGGCGCAGTCATGGTCGTCGGCAATGCTGCCGATATGCGCAAAGGCGTTAGCCAGATCGACGCCCTCGAGAAATCGCGGGTCGAGATCGAAAAGTCGGTCAGCTTCAAGGATGTCTACGACATCTTCTTGGTGCTCGCTCTTCTTGCAGGATTGCTGTACCTCGTTGCAGCCAGCATCGTCCGCGAGGACGTCTGATCCAATCAACGAACCTACGAAATGAGAAACTAATATGGAAAAGAAAACTTCATTGCGGCAGCGTTTCATGGCTGGACTGACGATCCTCGCCGGCGCTGCTTCGCTTGCCTACGGCCTCTACCTCTTCACCTGGACCGATTCGCAGTACGAGCTCTACAACCAGGGCCTCGCTGCGTACCAGACCGGTGACGTGCAGAAGTCGATCAAATACTTCGACCAGAGCCTTGGCGTCTACAAGGCCCGTCAAAACGAGACTTGGGTGGAACGCTTCGTTTACCCCAAGCCCGACAAAGAAGTGGCCGCCCAGGCCGCTTTCCACAAGGCCAAAGCGCTGATTCGCGCTAAGCAGGGCAAGCCTGCTGTGGAGGCCTTCCAGGAGTCGTTGCAGCTCAACAGCGGCAACCTCTACCAGGGTCGCGGGCTCACCCCTCGCGAAGTGCAGGAAGCTGAAGAGAACGCCAAGGTCGTCAAATACGACCTGGAACTGCTCTTCAAGAACAATCCCTCGTTGGCTGAAGGCCAAGGGAAGGGCAAGCCCAAACCCGGCGACGGCAAGGGCGATCAACAAGTTCCTGGAGACCAGCCTGGCAAAATGCCTGGCAAGGGTAACAAGGACGCAATCTAAAGGAGAAACGCTATGAACACATTGCATTTCCTGCGTCCTGATTACATGCTCGCCTTGCTGCTGGTACTCCCAGCGGTGGCAGCGTTGCTCTGGGCGTCGGCTCATCAGCGTCTCAAAGCGAGGCGCGATTGGGCCGAGGAGAACAAACTCACCGACCGCTTCTCGCGGCCTTTCAGCAAGTCGCTGGAAGTGCTCAAGGGAGCGCTCTGGCTCACAGCAGTAGCAGCCGTCGTGGTTGCCGCTGCTGGCCCGGTCATGGAAGATGCACCACTGAAGGTGCGCGAAGGTAGCATGGAGCTTGTCTCTGTTGTGGACGTGTCCACCAGCATGGCAGCCGAAGACTACCGCACCGCCATGCCCGACAAGCCCATCTACGACGAAAGCGGCAAGAAAGTGATTGGTCACTTGCCGCAAGACCAGGTGCCCGGCGCCTACGGTTCACGTCTCGACATGACCAAACACGTGATCAAAACTCAGATCATGCCGACCCTTGAGCGCAACAAGCTCGGTCTCGTCAACTACTCGGGTGAAGGTTTCATCCAGGCTGACTTGACCGATGACTATGCAGCGCTGACCTGGGTGATGGACCATTGGATGCGCATCGGCCAGGCTCCTGGCGGTGGCTCCGATTATGCCATCGGCCTGGAAACAGCCTACAAGATGTTCAAGGAAGAGCCACCCACAGCCAAGCAGCGCATCATCCTGTTGTTCACCGACGGTGGATTCACGGGCGATCCTGCCAAGCTGCAAGAAGTACTCGGCAAGATCCGAGAAGCCGGCATTCGCATCATCGTCGTCGGCCTCGGCTCTAGCACACCGGTAACCATCCCCCTTTACTCCAGTGAAGGACAGCTGACCGGCTACGTGCAAAAAGACAATGAGGTGGTTACCACCGCTATTGACGAGGCTGCTTGTCAGACCCTCGTCTCACTCACCGGTGGCGAGTACATCCGCCTCGACCCGGAAAACCCGCGCCTCTCGGTCAAATGGACCGCCGCTCTCGGTGGCACCAAATACGAGAAGCATGAAGATCAAGTCTTCCAGTATCCGCTGGGAGCCGCCCTGGCCATTATGCTCGGGCTCCTCTTCGTCGGCATTCTCCGGCGCGAACGGACAGTCTAATCCTGGTCAGCTTAAGCGAGAGCTTTTGCTGTCCAGGGTTTTCGACTGACCTTATTTCTTTCAATCGTCCTCTGAGCAACGCTCGCACTTCTGCAGCGCTGCTCAACTCTCAACTGTGGTGACCAGCATTTCCGCTTGGTCACACTTCAAATCCTGAAATGGAGTTTTCAAAATGAACGACATGCACAAAATCAAGAAGCCGCTCTACGCGGCTATGTCTGCGGAGATCGGCAAGGTGGTTATCGGTTACGACGAAATCATCGCCCTCTGCATCCGCGGTATGCTCGGCGACGGCCACATCCTGCTCACCTCGCTGCCCGGTCTGGCCAAGACCACCCTGGCGAACACCCTGGCCTCCTCGATCCACGGCGCCGTCTACGGCCGCTTCCAGATGCTGCCGGACAGCCAGGCTTCCGACATCACCGGCAAGATGGTGTTCAACCAGAAGAGCGGCGAGTACGTCGCTGTTCCCGGCCCGATCGTCGGCAAGAACATCTTCCTCGTTGACGAAGCGAACCGTACCGGTCCCAAGACCAACGCCGCGGTTCTCCAGCCCATGCAGGAAAAGAAGGTCACCATCGATGGTGGCCCGACGTTCCCCTGCCCGGAGCTGTTCTTCGTCATCGCCACGCGCAACCCGATCGAGCAGGAAGGCACCTATGACCTTCCGGAAGCGATGATCGACCGCTTCATGGCCGAAGCGAACATGAGCTACGTCTCGGAAGAGAACGAAATGGCCATCGTTCGCAACACCGCTCTGCGCAAGGGCGATTCCAGCAAGATGGTCAGCCCCGTGATCACCATGGAGCAGATCCTGGCCGACCGCGTCAAGATCAACGAGATGGTCCAGGCCATGCCCGATGAACTGGTGCGCTACATCGTCCGCCTCGTTCGCGCCACTCGCCCGCAGCTGAAGGCTGACTTCGGCAAGGTGAAGAGCAAGAACAGCGGCGTCGACTTCTCGCAGCTGGTCTCCACCGGCGCTTCGGTTCGTGCACAGCAGAACATCGCTGTCTGCGCCGCTGCCGTGGCTTTCCTCAACGACCGCACCAATGTCACCCCGGACGACGTCAAGTTCGTCGCCCGCGACATCCTGCGCGCTCGTATCGGCAAGTCGGAGAAGGGCTTCAACCGCTTCAACGCGGAAGAGTTCATCTCCGCCCTTCTTGACTCCGTCGAGATCGTCGGCAAGTAAGGTGCTGGCTGACTCAACTTGCATAGTGTGGGCAGCAGGCTGTTAACTCAGCCTGCTGTCTCACTTGCACGAACGAGCGCCATCACTCTCACTGCTGACTATCTTGCATAACAAATGAAAAGAGGTTTTTATGAGCCAACTATCAAGCAAGGAATCTAAAGTCGAAGAGCTGGTCGCCGCCGTTGAAGAACGAGCCATCACCTGCCCCATCCCTATCCGCTGGCGCGCCAATCAGTCAATGGTTGGTGGCGGCGAGCGCAATAGCCGAAGCAAAGGTCTTCATGGTACCGATTTCTACGGCCTCAAGCCGTACGAATTCGGCGACGACGTGAGAAAGATTGACTGGGCTGCCACTGCAAAGTCGGGCGGCCAGGAGATCTTTGTCAAACAGTTCTACGAACCCCGTGACGTCAAGGTCTGGATTCTCATCGACAGCAAGCTGACGATGGATTTCGGCACCGTCCGCACCACCAAGCGCATGCTCGCCGCAGAGCTGGCATGCTCGATCATCAAATCGGTGAAGAAGACCAACGACTTGGTCGGCTTCATCACCTACGACGAAAAAGGCATTCAAGCAATCACGCCCAAGGCCAAGCCGGCCAGCGTGGTCAAGCTGCAGTGCCTGCGTGCCATCATCGAGCCCGGCGTGCGTCACCTCTTCCCCGGCGAGAAGTCGGAGAACGTGGCGGTCAACACGAATGGCGCCGACAGCACCGCAAGCGGCCTGGCAACTGCTCTGGAGTACGTGCGCACCAAGCCTCGTGCTCTTGTCTTCGTCATCTCTGACTTCCTCGACCTGAACGACAACGACAAAGAAGAGATCGGCCTCACCGCCGGTCGTCATGCCACCGTCGCCATGTACGTGCAGGATCGCCGCGAACGCGAACTGCCCAACACCTGGGGTATCATCCCGATGGAAGATATCCGCACCGGACAGCGCAAATCTGTCTGGTTGCCGCCCAAGTGGTGGCCGTTCCAGGGCAAGGGCATGGGAGTGCGCGATCAGTATGCGCAGAACTTCCAGAACACTCGCACCGCGGCCATCGATTTCTTCAGAGACAACGGCATCCTTTGGGAGGAATTTTCCACCGAAGAGGGTGCAGCTGCTGAGCCCAAAATCCGGAAGCTTCTTTCCGGCCACTAAGGTCAGCCTAACCTAGAAAGGAACCACTCCATGTATAAAAACTATATGAGGACTGCTCTCTTGGCGGCGGCGCTGGCAATGGTGTCGGTCGCTTCCCTCAACGCACAGTCCATCCCCGCAGCTCCGTCTGCGTCCGCTCCGGCGGCCGCTGCCAAGGCCCAGGTCATGCCTGACCCGGACCCTTGCAGCAAGATCACCGGCACCATCGATGGTGCCGATCAGAGCTCGAACACGAGCTCGTACAACTACGGGGGCTACTACTCGCAGCCTCCGGCTGACCCCAAGCCGCAGAATCCGATTTCGGCAACCTGCGGCCAAGGCCGGCTCAACATCATCGTCGGCACCACCCCCAGTGACCCGGCCGGCTTCACCCAGTCGCACCGCCACTTCGGCCACTTCATCATGGACAAGATTCCCTTGACCGTGGTGCTCAATGTCGACGAGTCGGTGGAAATCGACTTCAATTCGCTGGTCAAGCAGAAGGTTCTGGGCTTCAACGGCTCCGACTTCATGCTGGCTAAGCAGGGTCCTGGCGAAACGCCAGCGATTCAGATTTCGGGACCGCAGCTGCGTGTGCGCGAAATCAAGGCCCCGGATGGCACGGTCATCGGCAAGCAGACGCGCAAGATCTACGTGATCAACTTGATCGTGCAGAGCATGGTCTACAAGCCGGTCATTCCCTTCCAGCTCGACCTGCGCTACGCCTACGACAATACTCCGGACGGCAAGCCCAACTGGAAGACTCTGACCACGCCTGACTTCGTCGTCACTCGTCCGAACATCGGCGACAACGGCGAAGAGCTGCTCGAAGGCAATCTCGACGAGCAGGGCACGCGTATCTCCTTCATGACGGTGGCAGCGCTCGCGCTCGGCACCTTCCTCTTGCTGCTCATCCCGGGCACCGCTGTGGTCAAGTACATCAACCGTGTACGGCCGCGCAAGGTGATTCCGGCGAACCGTGCGGCTTGGAACGTCTTCGAAGGTCAGTACAAGGACGCCAAGGCCAACGGCGGATACACGCGCAAGCACATCCGCGCCATCGTGCATGCTCTGCGGCGTTACCTCGGTACGCTGCCGCAGTTCCCGCAGCTCGAAGCACTGACTGTGATGGAAATCGTCGCTCGCTTCTCTGAAGAAGAGAAGACCGAGATGGCTGCTTCTGTCATCACCATGTGCGAGAGCGACCTGTTCGACGCCGAAAACAATGATGACCAGACGACGCCAACCACGCTGACGGGCGAGCAGATCAAGAGTCTGTTCGAAGACCTGCAGGTTCTGGTGCCCCGTCCCTGGGACTCGAAGTAAAAGCGGCAAGAAGCCAATCACGCCTACGGATGGGCCACGCAGAATATCGAAGGTGTCAATTGTTCCCCCGTTAACGGCGAACAAAAACATCCTAGATACCTGCGTGGCCCTGGGCTTCTCTTTCTACGCCTCGGGAGATTACGTGCTCTCAAATTTCACCAACCGAGAAGACAAATGGAGAGGTTTCACCTCTGAACATTGAGCCCTAGAGCCAGTGTTTAGTGGTGAGGCCTCTCTGGCTGCCTTTTCAAGAAAACGTTTCTAAAGGAAACACAGCCATGAATAAGAACTCGCTTTTGAGCGGCGTTCTCGGCTCGCTGCGCAAGTACGCAACGGCCTTGATTCTTGCCGCCTCCGTCATCACCGTGGGATTGTCCCCCGTAGCCGCACAGAACGTGCCGGCTGCCACCACTCCCGCCATCACCAACAACACTGGCGCCGCGCCCGTCGCCACCAAGTTCGACGGCGTCGCCATCTACAACACCGCTTTCGAAGTTCTGCGCGACCTGCACAAAGACCTGCAGAACCCTGCCGACCGCGCCAAGTTCGTCAAGGAATGGCAGAACCGCCACGCCACAGACGGCGCCCTCGACACCGAAGCCGGCACCGACAAGGCTGTCTTCGAGATGATGTGGAGTCTCGGCCAGCGCTACGACTACTACAACTTGCCTGAAGCCAATCAGGCTGAGCAGGCTCGCTCCGACGCTTCTATGGCCGGCATCGGCGCCACGCTCTACCAGAAAGGTCTGACCTCGGCCATCCGTGCCCTGGGCAAAGAGCCGAAGAAAGAAGACGTGATGCCGCTCTTCAAGTTGAGCGACGAACGTCCGATGATCGTCGCCGAAGATCCCGACTCTGATACTCCGTCTGGCAAAGCCGGACTGAAGAAGGGTGACCGCATCGTCGCTGTCGATGGCGTAAACGTCAACGGCAAGACTCTCGATGAAGTCGTGAAGACCATCCGTGGTACCCCTGGCACCACTGTCAAGATCAGCATCGTCCGCAAGAGCGATGTCGCCGACCAGAAAATCGAACTGCCGATCGTGCGCGCCAAGTTTGTCGTGCATGTCGTCAAGTCGGAAGACTTGGGCAACGGCGTCACCTACATCAAGCTCACGCACTTCGAGTCGAAGTACGGCGTCGAAGAGATGTACAACGCGCTCACTGCAGCCGCTAAGGGCAAGGCCATCATCCTCGACCTGCGCGGCAACCCCGGTGGCGAACTGAGCCAGCCGATCAGCATGGCCGCGATGCTCATGGAAAAGGGCGTAGTCGTCCAGCTGATTCAGCGCGACGGCGACGACAAGGTGACCATCACCCACTCGTTCACCCCGACTGCCTACAACGGGCGCATCGTCACCAGCACCGGCCAGGACATCACCAAGACTGGCAAGCGTCCGGACTTGGTTGTTCCCAAGGACATGCCCGTCATCGTTCTGGTTGATGGTGGCTCTGCCTCAGCTTCGGAGATCCTCTCCGGTGCGCTACAGGCCAACAAGCGTGCTCTGGTCATCGGTCAGCCGACCGTTGGTAAGGGTGTTGGCCAGCGCGTTGTCGGCCTGCCCGGCGACCGCAACATGCACGTCACGTCCTTCGAGTTCCGTCCTGCCGCGCAGGTGATGGACTGGGTCGGCATCGTTCCCGACATCGAAGTGGTCATGCCTGAGGACGCAAACACTCAGGAAGACCCGAGCTCTGATGCTCAGCTCAACCGCGCCAAGGTGGAAGCAATTGCTGCCATCGCTGGTAAGGCCTCGCCTGCTCGCGCTGCAGCTGAAATCAATGCCCGCAAGGCCGAGCTGAAGAAGAAGAACGAAGAGAACTTCGCCAAGGAAGTCGAGGCCCGTCGTAAGGCCATCGCCGAACCGGCAGACAAGTCAGCTGCTGACGGCACCACCGTCACGCCGCCGGCTGCCGACAAGAGCGACAAGTAACACCGTCTGTGGTGCGCGCCCATTCCCCTATGGAAAGGGCGCGCACCCATTTCTCTAGATTTCAAAGTCAACCCGACTCTTAACCTAAACCTGAAAGGGATAATCGTATGTCAATCAATCTCAGACACCCCATGCGTGGTCTGGCGATGGTGGCGCTCTCGGCACTCCTGTCGGTCGCTTCTCTCTCGCCAGTCGCCTTCGCCCAAGACCCGACCAAGTCGGTCTCTGTCACCGGCACCCCCGATTCGCTGAGCGAGTCGGACCTGCGCGGCGCACCTGTCGACACCAAGAATGTGGTCGACAAGGCCAAGCAATTCCGCAAGCTGCCCAACGGCACGCCTGTGCAGATCACGCCGATGGACGTCACGCAGCCCGGCAAGCCGGCTGTGGACCCCAAGGCCACCCCGGCTGTCCCCGCGACTCCGGCTGTCAACCCCCACGCCCCGGTTCCTGTCCCAACGGCTCCGGCTGTCGACCCCAACGCCCCGGCCACCGCTCCTGGTACCACGCAGACCCCTGCTCCTGGCACCAACCCGGCGACACCTCCTGGCACCACCACCGTCGCACCGACGGGACCGTCTCCTGGCGTCCTCACCCCCAGTGGCATGCCCACTGCGGAAGACATCCAGAAGATGATCAAGATGCGCCAGGAACAGATGCGCGACCCGGCCAAACAGCCGAGCCCTGAAGTTCTGGAAAAGATCTACCGCGACGTCTGGACTCAGATCGGCGCCAAGTACTACGACCAGGGCAAGTTGAAAGACTGGCACCTCTGGGCCGACAAGTACAAGGGCAAGCTCAAGACCGGTGAAGACCTGCAGAACGCTCTCAAGGCCATGGTTGCCAGTGTCGGCGACCGTTGGACCAAGTTCACCACCGTGGACGACATGTTCGCTTCCATGGCTCGCAGCGCCAGTGGCATCGTCCATCTGGGCGTCGGACTGGCTCGCCAGACCGACGGCACCTACAAGATCGAAATGATTCTCTACGGCACGCCGGCTTGGGAGGGCAACCGCCTTCGCACTGGCGACGTGGTCAAATCGATCGTGGTCAACAGCACCGGCAGCGATGGCAAGGCAACTTCCACCACCACCGATCTGGCTGGCCTGACGAAAGACCAGGCAGACGCGCTGACCTTCGCCAAGAAGGGCAGTGAGGCTGTGCTCACCATCGTCCACGATGGTATCGAAGAGCAGGTCAAAGTGGCTTTCGGTGTCGCACCGGAAGCTCAGATCGACGTGCGCATGCTGCCCGGCAACATCGGCTACATCCGCCTGCCCAGCTTCGGCTCCAGCCCTGGAGACCTGGAAGCCCTGAGCCAAGGTATGGTCGAAGCACTCTTCGCCCTTGACCAGAATGCCAACGGTGGCATGCGTGGCTTGGTGCTGGACCTGCGCAACAACGGCGGCGGTATCGTCGACGTGGCGCAGAACATCGCCTCGCTCTTCATCCGCGAAGGCATCTTCCTCAAGACCCATGAAAGCAATGGGCGCTTCAGCGAAGACAAGACCACCTACATCAACCGGCCCCTGCCGTACAACTACGTCGGCATGCCGCCGGAGATGGCTGCCATCATCGAGCGTCTTTTGGAAGTGCCACTGACGGTTCTCGTCAACGGCAGCTCTGCTTCCAGCTCGGAAATCCTGACCGGCACTCTGAAGGACAACAAGCGCGCCATCATCATCGGCACGCAGACCTTCGGCAAGGCAGTGGCCTACACCGGCGAGCAGGTCAAGCCCCTGGGCGAGCTGCAGATCACGGTCATGCACTACCTCACCCCGAGCGGTTACGACCTGGCGAACAAGGGCATCGAGCCTGACCTCGTCATCGACCGCAGCCGTGGTGGCAGCATCGATGAACAGCTGGCCGCCGCGGTCACTGTCATCAATCAGATGGCCAACGCCAAGTTCTCTGGCCCGGCCGGTACTCCGCCCGCGCACAACGGCGATGACGATTTCGGAGGCACTTCGGTGCTGATGATCGGCATTGGCTTGGGCGCTGGACTGGTTGGTCTGTTCCTGATTCGCTTGCATGGTCGCAAGCGGCGGGAGCGTGACCTGGCGGAGAAGGAAGACCGCAAGAACAATCGCCAGTAATTACGGTGGTGATGTTGTTCTCCGGAACAACAGCACCACCTAATGGCGACTGAGTTGAACTGTCCGCGAAAGCGAAAAGTTTTTGAACCGAGGGCTGGTCACACTGATGAACATTCAGGTGGATCAGCTCTCACTAACTCGAAAGGAGGAAACCATGACACGTACAAGGCTAAGCCGAATGTAGGTCCTGGTGGGCGCACTAACGATTGTGTTGGTGCAAAGGCCAGTCTTATCGTTGAAACCTCGGCTCTATCAGCTTCTACGAGTTGTTTCTCGGAGTAATTTCCTTGAAGCATCTGCACTGGAAGTTGATGAGTACTATCGGCCTTGCCGAGTGTTGAGGTAAGACTGTCCCTCCGCTTGCACCAGGACCTCCATTCCTTGGAGGTGTCTATGGGCAAGTCGTATCGCGGTCGCAATCAGGCGACCATCCACTGCCACGGCAGTGACTCGGAAAACATTTTCGTCGCTCTCTCCGACATTTACGTGTCGGAAGCTACCTGGGCTAAGCTCATCGCTCGCGATGGGCAGCAGATCGAACAGTATCGCCAGGCTTATGAGAACGGCGAAGAGATGGTCCGTGTTGTTCTGCGTCCTCGCTTCAACGGTGGTTACAACGTCGAAGACGGGCGTCATCGTGTTATCGCGGCCAAGCTGGCTGGTGTCGGCTTCATCGAAGCTGCCATCGTCTAAGCAAAAGTAGCGGTCGCACAAAACGGCAAGCGAAAGAGGGAGGGGAGCAGATTGTTTGTTCCTCCTCCCTCTTTTTCTTCTTCTCTCACGCTCGCTCTCACTCTCACTCTTCAACACTCACACAATTTTTTTTTGGCATGGAGATATCAAGAAGTATGAAGAAATTCGTCAAATGGGGATTGCTCGGCCTGGCTCTGGCCTTGGCTCTAGCAGTCCTTCTATCAGCATGCAGCGGTGGTGGTCCAGCGCGTTCGCTGCCCGACAACTTTGCAGTCAAAGAGCGCTTGATCTTCAAGGTCAAGAGCGCCTTCGACGTCGAAGCCAATGGTGATGACTACGGTGTTGTCACCGAACGTCTCGTCGCGCTCAAGCGTTCCTTCGTCTTCACCGACAACAGCGGCGCGACAGTGGCAACGGCCTACACAGCGCTGCTCAGCTGGGGCACTCAGATTGATATCGTGGATGGTGCTGGCAACAGCATCGGTACGATCAAAGAAGAGGTCTTCAGCTCGATGTTCAAGACCTGGACGACCTACAAGATTCTCGATGGGCGCGGCAACGTCGTTGCCTACTCGCACAAATCCGAGATTCTCGCCACCGACATCACCCTCGTCAGCACCAGCGGCAAGACTGTCGCAGAACTGCACCGCGGCTACTTCAACTGGTTCGGCGACAGCTGGACCGTTACCGTCAAAGACCGCAGTGTCATTGACCCGCGCATTCTGCCTTTCATCGCTGCCTACAAGACCCAGTCGGATAACGACAAGGACTCAACGGACAGCGGTGGCGGCTCGGGCAGCAGCAAGAAGAAGTAAGCGCGCGCACGCGAAACTCAAGTAAATAAGCAGGCGACGCCGAACCAGCCAAACATGGCGATCTAGCACTCGTTGCTTGGTCGCCATGTTTTTTTGTTTTTGATTATGATAAAGACTAGTATTGCATGACATAGTATTTCGGATTTTCGCGAAAACTCTATCGAAAAACTCTGTTGTCGAAAAAATTCGATAGCCATTGCAATTGTGCATTTCCAAAACAGATAGATTTTTGCGGAAAAAATCTATCTGTTTTAAGAAATCAAAATAGAGCAATAGCAATCTTCATTAGCCTTGGTGAGGCTGCATGGCCCCACACTGAACTTGGTTGGCCTCCTACTTGCTTGAACTTTTTCTAGGTTGAACTTTTTCCTGATTCGAGCCGTTAGATCAAGAAGGCATCACTCGTAACAATCAGGAGAAAATTGTGCCTAACTGTACAAGCGAACTCAAGAGATTTATTGCATCGCTACCCCGGGGTGAACTATTTAGCACAGCGCAGGTCTTAGCCCAAAGCAACGGCTCGCAATCGAGATCAAGCGTGGATATTGCCCTAGCCAAATTAGTCAAAGCTGGAATTCTCGACAGAATAACCTCAGGTATCTTTGTAGAATCCGAAAAGAGGAAGGCAGCATATACCAATCTTGAAATTATAGAAATTAAAGCGAGATACTCAGCCAATCAAATCAAGGGTATCACCCGAGGAAGACTGACCGACGACGATTACACCATTACCCCAGAGAACAACTTCGTGTTCTACAGCCTTGGTAAAAGTACGAAATTTCGCTATCAAGGCGAATATATAAGCATCAAGCAATTGAGCGCCAAGAAGCTGCAATTAGTTAGCAGCGAAATCGGAGCAATTGTGCTCAGCCTCTGGCAAAACGGAAAAAATCTAACAGATGCAGCAGAGATAGCTAGGGCAACTGCACCACTTAGCCGAAAGGAACTAGAAGAATTCATTTCATTAGCACCTTATATGCCGAATTGGCTCTCTAAACGAGCCAAAGAAGCGATTGGTCCCAAGTGGCAAAAAATAGAACAAGAATTGCAGCAAAGACACACTGCAAAAGTCACTAAAACCGCCGCTGACAGAGGCCATTGAAGAAACGCACTATCTGCTCTCCTTCAGGGTCATCAGGGTTACCAAGAGATTCATTGATTTGGCGATGATTCTTGTTTGCTATAACATGCACATCAATTGGGACTCTGGCCCGACGCAGTGCCCTAATCAACTTGGAGTTCTGCTCGGTACTCTGCAACGTCAAGGGTAAATAGTAGATCAAAAACGGCGGAATATTTTTACCAGCCTTCACATGACTTACCGGTGACGCCTGCCGCCAAACAGCTGGATTGCGGCCGAATGCTGGAGAATTCACGGGTCTGCGCTGATCCGACAGCAGAGCAGCTGTTACATCAAAAGCACCGCCGTCAAGAAGCACCACACCCGATACCGTCTTTAGGCCTAAGCCATGTCGGCGCAAATAGCGCTCGTCGCTAGATACTAGGGCTGCAAGCTGCGCTCCAGCTGAATGGCCTAATAGAAACATTTTCTTTGGATCTCCGCCATATCTGCCAATTGAATTGTGAATCCAGGTGATTGCGCTAGCTACGTCTTGCGCGTGGGCAGGAAACTGAGCGGCAGGAGAGAGGCGATAATCAATGCTAACAAAGACAAAACCCTTACTCGCGAAGACCTGAGGCATAGTCCCAACTGAAGAAACCTTGTCGCCAAGACAAAAGCTACCACCGTGGATATAGACAATCACAGGGAGCTTGACTGGAAGCTTGACTGGGAGCCTTGCCGCGCGCTTGGCCAAGTTCGTAGGCGGTTTTGAACCAAGCTGAACGGGATGCTCTGAAGGCGCCTTTGACCTGACCAGTGGGGCGGGGGCATAGATGTCGAGCCTCTGTAGCGGGTTTTTACTACCGGCAATATAAATTTGATTTGCACTCAAAGTTACTTGATTAGCGGCTAAAGTCGTCTGTTGAGCAGCAGCGGACATTTGATCAACGACAATTGCATCTGCGGCCGATGCACTGGCAATTGCGCAACCTAGGGTGAGAACGCTTGTACTAGCGACACAAAAGCAGCGAAGGCTGAGGTGGCGGCCAGAGGCAGGAGATGGGGCCTTATTTGTTAAGTAACTCAATGCGCAGAGACAGCTTTAGATAGTAACTATGGTGATTGTACGAGATTAAAGAGCCAATCGCCTCTAAAGTACATTCATAGACCTTGTGAAGAGTGCGAACTCACTTTAGGTTTAAAGCATAACCAATTTGTCATCTCCAACGAAACAACCAAACAAAACTAGCGAATAATCCAACCAAACAAAAGCAATTTACCAGCAATCAAAGCATTTCGGAATGCAAAGTCATTTCTAGGTCAATATCTATTATTTCAATTCACAATTTAAAACTGTAAAAAATGGAATCAAACCATGTAATTTTTGCCCTTGTCATTATTGTCTTGGCCGCCCTATGGTGGTTTCTCTATCAGCGCAGAGAAGCCGATTTTGCCAGAGCCAGAGCCGCTGTTAAAGCCCTTCTTGAAAAACAGCAAGCTGACTTGGACAGCTATATTATCCGCACAGACCTGCACCTAACAAAACTAGAACAGGTAAGACAAAGCCACGATCAAATCAGCCAAAACTACGGTCGGTTGGCAAACCAATTAGGAGTCGTTTTCGAAGAGAAGAGCATCAGTGCAGGAAGTCGCCCGGGCCAGATAGATCGAGAATCTGAGACTGTTTGCAGCAATGCATACTCGAAAGTTTTCAATAGTCAGCGTCAACTAGAAGCAGCCACCAATATGGCGAGAGCATTTCATGAATCGATTGTGTTCTTTCAGAGAAAATGGCAAGAGCAGGTAGAGCAGTTGGTTGCAGACTATCCCGTTACCCTGACCAATCCAAGAAAAACACATCTGGATAAACTATTGGCACCACCAAATGGATTAGCTGAGGCACAGACAAAGCTAAAAGCCGGACTGCGCATAGCTTAAAAGTAACACCCAATCATTAAGCCAAAGAAAAAATTAGAGGACCAACCCCGGTCTCTAATTTTTTCGCCCAACTTACTACAGCCAGTAGCAGCTCAACAGCTTCAGACCTACCTGGCAATGCAGGCAATTCTGGCGGCGCAATGTCAGATCAAAATTAATGGTAAATTGGTTTTGTTGATAGTGAGCAATAGCTTTATTGATACTGAGTAGGTGTAGATCTGGAAGAAATCCCAACTGCTAATGACACACCGGCCACAACTGCGGCTAACTCTCAGCGCCGGCAAGTACTGCTGCATTTCATGCTGGCCTTTCTCATGTGGATTTACCCGATCGTATGGTTGAATGTCTACGCAATGATTCTCGTTGCGACGAATCAAATAACACTGCGATTCGGGCATCCACTCTATCGGTTGATTTCGGGAGATTTTTTGGTCCTACTGTGGGCAGTTACCTTCCTCGCTAGCTTTCTGCCATTCTTTCAGATCAAATGGTTCAGAGAAAATACCCTCTACATTCTTGCTGTTTGGTTTCTCATCAGTGCGTTTTCGCTTTTCAGTACCACTCAAGGCACTTTCAAAGCCGTTTTCCAGCTGGCCGCTGGTAGAGAAGTGGGCGCCGATGGAAAATATAAAGACCAGTCTCTTTTAGAACCAAAAAAACCAAGTGAACCAATCAACGAGCCGGACCTAACTCTGACCCTGCCCGAGTTGCATCCGGCTTTGCTCTCATTGACTATGGCCTGGTTGATCTAGGATCTGCAGGTTTCCGCTCTGCTTTGCCCTGCCCCTCTAGTTTTTCAGCCTCGATGCGCTGATCTTCAATCTGCTCTCTAAGTTTAGAAATCTCACTGTTGATGTCACCTTTGCTCTCCGACTTATGCTCTAAAACGAGCGTCAGAGCATCAACTAAATTGCTTTTCTGGAGCTGATCAAAAGCGACTGTCTGCACCACATCAAAGTGAGCACCATCATGCACTAGAAAATCATCGAGATACTTGAGCAAACTGGCCCCATTGTAGTCTTCTCCAATAGCAAGAAAAGTCAGCTTTACTTCTCTAGCCGAACGTAATTGTTTGGTGGCATTGATTAACACCTGCTCTACTTTTGGTCCATAACTTGGAATTCCATCAGTAAAAACTGCAATCATCAGCGGCCGCTGACGGCCGGAGGCAATATAGCCAGAAAGCACTTCCTGTAACGGTGAGGCGAAATCAGTGCCACCATTGGGGGCCGTCGTAGCAAATAGATTGTTTACTTGATCAGTAGAACAGCTGCGCATTATTTTGTAGCTACTGTTGAAGGGAATGATTGTCAGACCACGCCCAGCCAAGGCCGCCTTTGTACGCTCAGCAAAATTGGCAAGAAAACGAGCGCACCATTGCCACTTTGATTGACGCAAAGAAGGAATCGGTTCTGCCATAGAGGCTGATGTATCAATAAGAATGACAAGATCGTGCTTAGCCAATTCCTTCATTTTTTGCTGATCAGTTAGGGGCGCACCTGGCACCAATGGCGGATCTGCAAGTTTGCCATTGCCTGCTAAATCTTTTGCAGGAACATCTCTCGCCGGAGCATCTTTAACGGGAACGCCTTTAACAAATTTGCCAAAATCAGCAGGACTAGTATGCACACTCAGCGAAAAACGCTTGCCTTTGCGCTCGAACAAGAGATTTAGCTTGTTCTCGACAATGGCAGCTGAGAGAACTTTATCGCCTTCAGCTAGCCCACCGTAATAAGCCGGAGAGCCCAGTCGCACATTACCGACTAGAGCTGGCAGCTTAACGTCATCGAGAGTTACTCCCGAAGATTTGAGAGCAAAATCAACTTGATCAATTCCACCTTGCAGAGTGACCTTTTTATTTGAGGACGCAGTTGTCGGCACGTTCTTAGCAGCGTAAGCAGACTGACAAAAGAAAAGCGCTACTAGAGCCAAAAAGCACATAGCCCTCAAAGTATCTTGTGGGATCTTACTCAAGGCTTGCTCGTCCTCGCTGCAGCTTTAGATTTGGTCACTGGCTTAGTGTTGGTGAGCTCTCCCTGCCTCGCTTTCAAACTGACTGGGTCGTTGCCATCGTAATTAACATAGTGTCGAACAAAACCGTTGCTGTGTTGCGGAGTGAGCTGTATTTGGCTCGTTCCAATCTTCTGCTGACTCTTTAAGCCCGCTGAAACTTGGTCGTAAACGGCTGCCCTCGCTTTGCAGTCGGCCAATATTTCTGCTTCGCGGCGAATGAATTCAGAATTGAGATCTTCTATCTTGATTTTCAATTCTCGTTGCGAGCGCTCAAGCTCAATGGGATATTGGGGATTTTCATACTGCTCCCAGCGAATGATTTGGTAGTTGGACATAATCGGCCGGCGGTAAAACCGCTCGATACCATTCATATACTCAACAGCCCGTGCTTTAGCTCTTTCAACATCAATCAGCATCTGCTGACGCTTATGCTCGATAGTGGCCGAGCCCTCGGTCATGATTTGCAACTTGCGCGAAATCAATGCCGGGTCACTTGTGGGCACATCGGCTTGCGAGCTACTTGAACTAGAGCCATTCTCCGAGGGCCGAGACGCTCCCAAACCATTCTCAGCAGTACCACGCCCAGCCGGAGTGGGTGAAGTCGAGGAAGCGGAAGTCGGGGCAGAAGTTGGGGAAGACGAAGAAGACGACGACGAAGATGTTGTTGCCAGCGCCTTTAGGGCGTCATAGCAATTAGCTTTCATTTTAAGATCACTCGTAATTTTGTAGCACTCTGCAAATTGCGATTTTGCATCATCAATACGATTGAGCCTATAGAGAGTTTGAGCGTAATAATAGCGAGCCAGTGCATTGAGCGGATCGCGTTTGAGGATTTCATAACCAGCCTGTGCTGCTTGTTGATAGTTTTTACTGTTGAAAAAAGCTATCTGCTCTTCAGTAGTCAACCCAGCATAAGACGACGACTGATGTTGGCTACTTGCTCGCGAACCGACAGTATCTCCCAACGGAGTAGCGGAACAACGAGTAAAAATCGTCGCCAGCAGAATTGCATTGATCAAAGCTGTCCGTAGAATCACTTAGCCCTCAAATGCCCACAACTATCAAAGCCATAATAAGCGCATTTCTAATAGATCTGCATGCCCCTTGCAATAGTAATACGCTCAGACTGGATGGCGCAAAACAGTTCGGCAGTGGCATACCAACCTATGCTCTGCTAATAGTTGCGGCCAAAATTCAATCAGCTCGCAAACCGAACACTCAAACAGAGCCTTGTTTCTCAGGTTCGCACAGCTACACGAATTTCCTTTATTTATTGCGTTTTATCACTTGTTCTCGATGCTATTGTGTTCAGCCTCTGATCTCTTCATTCTAGAGATATCTTTTCCTTCTCTCAATCCTCTGGCCAACAACAACCAAAACAGCAATATTTCCCGCTACAACTACCCTGCTCTTGTGACTTTGTCTCAAGTTCAGTGCCGCTCTCGCTCGGCCAGGGAAAGTTAGTCAGTGAAATTTAGCCAGTGAAGTTAACGATTGCCTGAAGCGAAAAGAGAAATCAACCGCAAGCCATAGAGTTTGCTAGCTCGGAGATGTCCTACATGACCCTGCAATTCCGCACTGTCGCCACTGCCGCCGTCGCTTCTGCCGCTCACCTCTCCAACGTCAAGATCGAAGAGCGCCTCGGTTCTCTGGTTCGCCGCGATGACTACTTCCGTCCCACTTTCCGCCAGGCGAACTGCCCCGTGGTCGGCACCGTCGACAACAATCGCAGCGCCTTCGTGGTTCGTTTCGATGAAGGCGACGGCATCGGCCAGGATTTCATCACCATCGACCAGGCCGCCGATGCAGCTTCTGCCATTCTCAAGGTCGGTGACCAGGTGCTTGTCACGCTCGTCGACGATGTTCACATCGAAGACACCGTCCGCGCCGCGTTCTCCTACACCTCCCCCGAGGGCATCGACCAGGAAACCCTCGAGAACAGCAAGATTCTGCGCCAGGCTGAATACGTCGACGGCAAGAATCGCCGCTGCACCGTCACCCTTGCCCTGACCGGCAATGGCCCCACCACGCAAATGATTTGCGTCGAACAGTTGGCCGCCTGAGGCTCACTGGTTTACTTCTCATAAGTTAACCTTGTAACTGTTCCCCCAAAACTAGCGTAGGCCGAAGAACTCCATGCAATAAAAGCATCGGAATCGGCCTGCGCACCCAAAACTCTCTCAACAGTATCTGACTCAAGGACATGTCTTTATCCAAATCGCGAATTCTCAGTGTTTGCAGACTTTGTCATTTTTTCAAAAATACCGCTTCTATTACGGCATATAATAATAAACACTAGTGATAGCAAATTAGAGCAGTTGTAACCAATTAGTTAGCCCCAACTATATTCCCGAGCACTAACATTTGTGCTAGATTGCATTTCATAGGGAGTTCCCGGCTTATTCCAAATAAGTTTCTTGACGGCAGTTCAGGCAATCAATCTAGTTATGCCAGCACCTCTAATTCTCGTAGTCGAAAGCAATCGCAGTGACCAGCAAGTGTTTAATCATCTGCTGGATAAATATGACTACCGCCCACAGATAGTCTCTTCAGCAGAAGCAGCACTTGAAGTGGTAAAACAGACACGATTCGCAGTCATATTGCTGAGCCTGAACCTGCCTGACATGGATGGCTACACTTGCGCCAAAGCCATCAAAGAGGTAGATCTAGAGCAGACGTCGCAAACTCCAATCATCGGCATTGCTGATCACGAGCCTGATGACGAGCAGAGCAAAGCGGCCGGAATTCACTTGAACGACTACCTAGTTAAGCCAATATCGCCGGAGTCCTTGCGTAAAATATTACTGCGCCACGCCTATGAACCTAGGCGCCCAAATCTAAAGACTCTCATTCCTCTTTCAATCGAAGACGCCACCATTCCGCCAACGTTTGAAGACTAAACAGAGAAAGAACTAAAGTCCAATAGCCTGCAAAAGCGCATGGGCTTGGCGCTGTGTCTCCAACTGTTCAAGATAAGGCAGCCGTTTAAAATAGTCAGGAAGATCGGTGGGCGGCTGAGTGTAGCGCAGTTCATCGGCTTCAAACACTTTCAGCAATTTCAAATCGGGATCTAAGCCCATAACCTTCTCCCCGGCATGTTCAGAGCGGGCAAATAGCGACGGCAATTCAGCTGGCCTTCCCTTAATGTACATGCCTGACATGTCAGCCCCGCTAGCATCAAAGGCAAAAAGCTTACCAGTGGCCGGAGTACCAGCATAGCCGCTAGCGTGCTTAAATGACGACATTACATCAGCCAATCGAGAACTGGCATCCTCGGCCCTTTTCATTGGCGAAGCAACGTACAAAGGCATTTCATAGTCTTTGCCGTGCAAATAGAAATCCTCCACAATCTTGGCTCTCTCAGGTGGACCACCATGAAAAGCTAATCGTGGCATGCTTTCACCAGCTTGCTCCACTCTAGCCAGCAGTCCTTTCATATTGTGCTCCGCAGTCGCTTGCAATTCATTGAGAGGGCTATGAAATAGACGCTCCTTACTCAGTTGCACAAAATCACCAGTGACAGCTTTCGACTCACCCCAAAAGGCTCTTTCCACGCCAGCGGAGAGTGATTTTCCTTCCGCCGCCCCTTCAGCCCCTTGAAACAATTTGCCCACCCGACCGCGCAATAAAAGAGTGGCAGAAAGTGCTATGGCCGCCCCGCCGATTACATACTTACCAGTCTCCTGACTGCGATCAAAATCTTTTGCTGCCTGCGAAGCAGACAATACGAGATTACCCTTTCCGTCACTACTAAAGAGCGGTTTTGCTGCCGCAAGCTGCCGACCAACAGCCTCTGAACCGAGACCAGAGTCAAGCACAGTTGACCATTTGCGCTCCAACCAAGAGTCACTTTTGCTACTGCCACCAAAATTGTTCTTCAGTTCATCAAAGAGCTGACCAACAAGACCTTGCTGGGCTAAGCTAACTTTGAAATTTTTCTCGCTTGCGACCACGGATGTTGCTAAATCAGTTTTGGCTAAATCAGTTTTGGCCACAGGCCCTGCCAAGCTAACTAAATCAAGCCGCGGCTGTTCACTTTGATCACTGGCGGCCTTGTCATGATCAATATCGCCAGCCATTTTCAAGCCCTGCTAAAACTATATAACTACTACTGCGCTTGTTGCTTCAAGGCCTTTTCGACTAGTTGAATTTTGGCTGCCAGACTTGCTACTTCACTGTACTGTGCGCGGCCATTGATGCGCTCCATTTGATCGCCAAGGGCTTGTTTTTTCTTGATCAGTTTGTCAGTCACGATCCAATTTTTCAATGAACGAGCAGCTGCTCTTTCCTGCCAACTACTTTCAGCACCAGCAAACAGTGGCTGTTTGCCTTTGTCACCATGGTTGTTATGATCGCGGACAGCCGGTTTAGACTGTTCTTTAGGAGCATCACTAGACTTCTTCAAGCCAAATTTCAAATAGCCCGAATCACTGCTGTCGCCGGCAGCACCCTTGTTTTTATCAAGTCCAAGCAACTTAGCACCTTCTGCAGTGAGCGACTTAGGCCGCAAAGCGTCTTGCTTAGCTTTAGTTTCTTCAATTGTTTCGCCTTTAATGGCCCGTCTCATACCGCCAGCCTTGCCGTTAACAGCGTCACTGGCATTAACACCGTTGTTTTTATTTAGCTTTGCAGCACGACTGGCTTTTATATCATCCATCACAGCAAAGGTGGCTCCTAAAGCCATCAAGAAAAATGGATTACACATAGCAAGACCCATAAACGACATTTTGTCGCGACTACCGACTTCTTCTGAAAGTTTGTGCTGACGCACTTGTTCTAAAGTCATCTTGCCGTATTTTTCTGGATCGCTCTGCTTCAAGGCCTGCAATTCTTTACTGGCACCCATTACACCAAGAAACGCTAAAGCTCCTACAGCACCTGGGGTTTTGTCCGCAGAATCAGCATGTTTAGCTCCAGCCAGTGCTGCTGGTGCCTTTTTTGCTTCAGCACGACGCATAGCTTCAGCTCTCTCAGCCTCGGCTCGGCGCTGAGCTTCAGCCCGCATAGCATCGTTACGCATAGCTTCGGCACGATTGAGTTCGGCCCGACGTTGAGCTTCGGCGCGCATTGCGTCGTTACGAGTAGACTGAGTACGAATAGCCTCTACCCGACGTTGGGCTTCGGTTCGAGCGGCCTCAGTGCGAATAGCTTCGGCCCGCATTGCTTCAGAACGACGAACAGCTTCAGCCCGATTGGCTTCAGCTCGGCTTTGTGCTTCGGCGCGAGCGGCAGCAACGGCACTAACGGCATCGACTGAACGAGTAGCATCAACTGAACGAACAGCATCGAGTGGGCGGGCGATTTCACTTGGACGAGCAGAATCCACTGAACGAACAGCATCGAGTGGGCGGGCGATTTCACTTGGACGAGTTCCTTCGACTGGGCGACTAACCTCTAGACGCTTAGCCTCTGTATTCATGTTAAATAAAGCAATCTCAGGGGCGGCAAAGGTATTAGTGGTTTTGTCCAAAATCTTGTCGAAGATTTTGTCAGCGCCCTTGTCTGATCCGCCGTCGCGGAAAGATTGTTCGATAGAGCCTTCTGGTGACTTCAACGCGGATACCTGTCTTTTTTTGCTCGCCATTGCCATGAAAAAGCCAACGCTGATCTATGCATTGCTCTCTATGCGCTTATTGAACAAAAATTAGAGACCTTTGTCGATGGTGGAACCACCATAGGGGCGAAATCAAGGGCTAGGTCTTGTTTGCAGGCAAAAAGGAAACCAATGCATCGCTTGACAGGTAGTATATGTAACCGAGGGCTCCTGCTAGGGTGAAATAGGCCATGCCAATCATCACTTTTTCTAGCCCTGTGGCCGGTTTAATCAAGTCACGTTCGCTAACTTGTCCGGTGAACGAACGATAGGCGCTAAAAGCAGAAAAAATACCAAGAATAAAGAACAAGGGTGATTCCAACAAATATGCAGCTAGAAACACCATGGCTGCCCCCGGAATCAATACCCATTTTGCAATGGCATTAATGACAAAGCCGCCATCGAAAGGTTTGGCTGGTATCAACTGCAATAAATTGAAGAAACAGCCTGTAGAACCGGCGGCCATCATTATTCCATTGCCCTGTTGCACACCAAAGAAGAAGAGAATAACCGATGTAACTCCGCCCACTAGCGGTCCAGCCAGCGAAACCCAGGCATCTACAGCCTGATCTGGCGGCAATTTCTCCATGGCCACAAAGGCTCCAAAAAATGGAATGAAGACCGGAAGTTTTGGGTCGAGGCCAAAGAACTTCATGAAAATATAGTGACCTGACTCATGAATTAAAATCAGCGCTACTACTATCAACGCATATATCGGGCCAAAGAACATTGCATAGACGCCAATCATGATAAACATGGACAGGCCTTGTTTTAGCATCATGAATATAAAAAGTTTGAACTTCATAAATGCGATGCCAAGCACTGCCAAGCCGCCAAATATAGAGTTCTTAGACTTTGGTTTCGGCTCTTGTTCCACGAATTTCCTCGTTCTTTTTACTGATAACTAGTAGAATCTACCAGGCACAATAATCTATTTAGGCCGTCTTTAGCTTCCATGTACAGGTTAACAGGCAACAGCAAAGAAAGTGTTGCGCCCGGCGACCACCGCCCATAAACTCCAATAAAATTGACCGAATGACAGCAAGCCAACCAAAAGAAAAGCGTTTCGTAAACCCGCTGCAAATAGCCGAAGATCAGATGCTGATTGGATTAACTTTGCTCGGCCAAGTCGGCTATCTCTTTTGGCGCACTCTTGGATATATGATCCGCTTACAGATAGACTGGGGCGAAAGCACACGCCAGGGCTATATGATCGGCGTTAAGTCATTGGTGGTGGTAGGAATCACCGCACTCTTTACCGGCCTTGCAATGTCGCTGCAAATATCGCGCGAACTTGTTACTTTCGGCGCCGATACTGCCATTGGCGGGGTTGTCTCACTGGCTCTTGTAAGAGAAATTGGTCCGATCACTGCCGGTGTCATTGTCGCTGGACGCGTCGGCTCTTCAATTGCTGCAGAGCTCACAACCATGATGATTACAGAGCAAATTGATGCTCTTAAAGTAATGCGAGTTGACCCTATTAAATTCTTGGTTGTGCCGCGCTACACAGCCGCACTAATTGTCATTCCCACCCTATCTACTTACGCCATGTTTCTTGGTTTACTGGCGGGAATATTCATCGCCAAAACCGCCGCAAATGTACCACCAGAAGCATTCTTAGACTCTGTCCGCCAAACTATTTTAGACCGCGACTTTGCTGTCCACTATCTTAAATCGATCATCAATGCCACCATCATCATTTTCTTCTCTTGTGCCATCGGCCTCAATACTCGCGGCGGTGCTGAAGACGTTGGTATAGCCACAACTCGCGCCATTGTCTGGACCATGATTTCAATTTTCATCCTCAATTTTGTTGTTACTTCGCTTACTTACGCTCCTCGCTAATTCTCTCTAAGCCCAAACAGAACACACACCGGACACAAACTAAACGCAACTAAACAACATTCATGACAGCTGAACCAGTTCTACAAGTAAAAAATATTCACAAGGCTTTTGGCGATCGCAAGATTCTGGAAGGCGTAAGCTTTGATGTATATGCAGGAGAAATGCTTGGTTTAATCGGCCCCTCAGGCTGTGGCAAATCTACTTTGCTAAAAATTATTTGTGGATTGCTCGCCCCTGATCAAGGCGAAGTAATTCGCCGCTCGGACGATATCGGTCTCGTCTTTCAAGGTTCAGCCCTACTCAACTCTCTCACTGTCCGCAATAACCTAGCCCTAGCCCTTGACGGCCGCAATTTAACGAAGAAAGAAGAAGACAAGATCATTAGAGAAAAGCTTGACCTCGTGGAATTGTCAGATTTTATGTACGCCTCGCCTACTCGGCTATCCGGCGGTCAGCAAAAGCGCACCAGCTTTGCCCGCGCCATCGTCAACGATCCTAAAATCATTCTCTACGACGAGCCGACCACTGGCTTAGACCCTGTAATGTCAACAGTGATTGAAGATTATATGATTGTCTTATCACACCAACTCTCCGCTGCATCGATCGTAGTCACTCACCAGTTTTCAACTTGGACCCGCACTACTAACAGAGTGGTCTTGATGTTTGAAGGAAAAATCGTTTGGCAAGGCACCCCGGAAGATGGAGTCAAATCAGACAATCCGTTCATGAAACAGTTTGCCTCAGGCTCTAGAGAAGGGCCAATGCTAGCAGCCAAAATTTAAAAGCGGGCAACCGAAATATAGAGTCCAGCAGCAGCAATACAAAAGACCAAATATAGAATCCCAAAAACAAAAGTCCAAATTTAGAACTAAAGTCCACGGCACAAACAGCAGGAAGAACGATGGAGCTATCACCCAAAATCTCAGCGCAAGTAGGATTGTTCGTCATGACGGCGGCCTGTATGTTGCTGTTCGGCTGGAGTTGGCTCAAGGGCTTATCTATAATGCATCCGCCCCAGCGCTTCATTGCGCAGTTTCATGATGTGGCTGGCTTGAACAACAATGCTCCTGTCAATATTAATGGTGTGCGCATTGGCCAAGTAGAACAGATTGATCTCAAGGGCAAGGGCCAAGTTTTAGTTCATCTAAAAATTAGCAGCGAAGACATCACCATTCCTAAAGGCTCGGCCATCACCATTCAAACCCAAGGCCTGGTGGGCGCTAAGTACATCGAAATCACTTTGCCTGAAACCAAGCAAGGTGAATCTCCAACTGCGATTGAGCCTGGTGCCATTGTTATGGGCCAAGACCCAGTGCGCTTAGAACTTATCGCCAATAAAATTGCCACCAAGCTCAATCGTCTTGTTACCGATGTTGGCGGCGATGACGTGGGCATTAGCCTGGCAGAAGCTTTGCGCCACTCAGGTGAAACTGTACACAACATCAATGAAGCTGCCAAGAAATTGAACAGCAATATGGATACTCTCAAAACGGCCTCTGAAAACTTCAGCACCACTTCTACCAAAGTGGGTCAAGTGGCTGATTCTTACAGAAACGTCTCAACTGGCGCCAATACATTCTTTACCAAGAGTTCAAGAACTGCTGAGTCTATAAATGTGTTGGCAGGCAATCTCACCACTACATCTAAGCGCCTCAACAAAGTTCTTGAGAACCCTGGTTTTAGTGGAGACCTCAAAGAAACCGCCCAGCTAGCCAGACAAACCGCCGACAGCATTGGTACAACCATGCATGAATTGAGCGGCACACTAAAAGACCAAGGGCTGAGAACAGACGTACTGACGATGCTGACCAAAGTCAATGACTCTACTGAACGCATTGCTAAGTCGATAGATTCAGTCAAAACCATCAGCGAAGACAAAGAACTGCGCAGCGACGTCAAGGTAGCTATCACTAATTTGAAAGAAGCTATGACTAAGTTAGACGGCCTTGTTAGCGAACCCGGCTTCAAAGACGACATTAGATCAACCATGACTAAAGTAAGAAGTGCGGCCGATGAAGTTGATGTGGCAGCCGCGCATTTCAATGAAGTAATTGAAGGGCCACGGCCATTATGGAAAATGATGTTCGGCCCAGGCTTGAAGAAACAATCAGCCAAAGACGCCGCTAAGGCCGAAAAAACCAACAAGAAAGGCCAGAAGATTCAGAAAGAAAAAGCTGAAGTGGGCGTGGCTGGAAACGACGCAGCTAATAGCATGGCGCACTAACGGGCATTCCCTGCTAAGCTTTTGTATTGCCGATTGGAGTTAAACAATGACCTGGGAGCCAGTGATTGGGCTAGAAGTACATGCCCAACTAAAAACTAAAACCAAAATTTTCTGTGGCTGCCCCACCGAATTTGGCATGGGCCCCAATGAACAAATTTGCCCTGTATGCATTGGCATGCCTGGTGTGCTACCAGTGCTCAATAAGCAAGCAGTAGAATTCGGCATCCGTGCTGGCCTAGCCCTCAATTGCCACATTGCCGAGCAATGTCACTTTGATCGTAAAAACTATTTCTATCCTGATTTGCCCAAGGGCTATCAAATATCGCAATACGAGCATCCAATTTGCGAACGGGGCCACCTCGAAATCAACGGCAAGAAAATTCGCATTACCCGCGCTCACCTAGAAGAAGACGCTGGAAAGCTTGTGCACTCAGGAGCTGATGGCCTGCACGGTTCAGATTACAGCTTGGCTGATTACAACCGCTCTAGTATGCCTTTACTCGAAATAGTGAGCGAACCAGATATTAGTAGCCCAGAAGAAGCGGCCAACTATCTCATCGAATTGCGTCGTATCTTGCGCTATGTCGAAGTCTGTGACGGCAACCTAGAAGAAGGTAGCTTCCGCTGTGATGCTAACGTATCACTGCGAAAACTCGGTACTACCGAACTTGGTACCAGAGCAGAAATCAAAAACATGAATAGTTTTCAAGCAGTGAAGAACGCTATTCAGTCTGAAATCGAGCGGCAATCAGCATTGCTTGACAAAGGCGAGCGCATTGTTCAAGAAACCAGATTGTGGAATGAAGGCGATCGCAAAACCCATCCGATGCGTTCGAAAGAGCACGCCCACGACTATCGCTATTTCCCAGAGCCAGATTTGATGCCACTTGCCATCAGTCGCGAGTGGGTAAAAGAAGTAGAGCAAAATCTGCCTGAACTACCAGAGCAAAGGCGCAAACGCTACACCGAAAGCCTTGGCCTCTCTAACGAAGACGCAGGCATACTGACCGAAGCAAAAGATTTAAGTGATTTCTTTGACCAGACAATTAAACTTGGCGCCCCAGCTTCAGATGCTTGCAATTGGCTCAAAGGGCCAACCATGGCCTATCTCAAAGAAGCGAAAATAGAATTTGCCGAAACCAAATTGACTCCAGAAAATCTGCACGCCCTGTGTGCTGCAGTGACCTCTGGCAAACTAGGCTCCACGGCCGCTAAACCATTAATTGTTGATTTGCTCAGAGATGGCGGCGACGTCAATAAACTAATCGACTCAAAGGGTCTCGCTCAGGTATCAGATGAGGGGCCAATTCGCGCTATTGTAGAAGAAGTAATGGCGCGCTCAACTCAACAGTTAGAAGACTACAAAAACGGCAAAGTCAAGCTGCGTCAGTATTTCTTTGGTGAAGTAATGAAAGCAGCCAAAGGCAAAGCCAACCCAACAGTGATAAACAAATTGCTCGATGAAATGCTTCCGGAAACCCTTAGTTAGCTAATTGGCTCATTGGCCAGCATGCAGACAGGTGCAAAATGCTTACCGGCCCAAGATTTCTAGCACTCCGAGTAAACGGGCTCGCAATACTCTCCGCCTCGACCGCGGCATTTTTGCTCTATGCGCTTGCCAGTACGAATCCTGCTAGCAGCAGCCCGGCAACCGCCAGTCCAGCCAGTGCAAACTCGACCAACACTAAATCCAACACGAAAGCCAACACCAAACCTAGCGCCCCCGTAGTTTTAGACGGCAAGAATAGCTTTCGCCTCATGCAGCACTCAGAGCCGTCCGGCGAAGACGAAATTTTGATTAGCCCCCTCGGCATCAAAATTATCAATCTGCGCAATCAATATGTATCGCTGTTGCCAAAGCCATTCACTGAAGTCTACTCCTACAGCCTGAAAACAAAAAAGATTTTCCATGGCCCTTTGAAAGACCACAAGAGCCCCTACGGTAACTCTATGGCCCTGCTCAAGTCAGTGACTTTCGATGACATCAAGACAACCAAGTTCAAAGAAGCGACATATAAAGGATGCTCAGCGATCTACTCAAAAATCCCCAAAGATGCGATGGCGCAAAGACAGAAAGAGAAATCAGAGGGAGATTTAGTAAGCAACGCACCACGTTTATTTGAAATGGTCAGCAGTAGCAAACTGAACGTGCCCCAAGCCACTGGCCGCTTTCTGTATCACTACTATGGCCTTCCGGCAAAACCCGGTCTGCCCCTGCAAGTTGAGTACACATCGTTTGCTCGCAAAACGCATCATTACCTGACAACCGACAAGATTGAAACAAAGTCTTTCCAGCCAACTGATTTTGCACCACCATCCAGTTTAACCAAAGTAAAAAACACAGGCGCTGTCTTACTTGATGAAGATTCCGCAGACTCTATTAATATGATGATCTTGGATCACTAAATGAAACCTCTTGCCCTCAGCTGAGTAAATAAGCCGCTGTGGTGGTATTAATAATAGGTAGGTCAATTTATGCTTAGATTCCAGTATAGGTCTTGCTGAAGATCTTGTCCTAGGTCTTAGGCTTTTAATCGGTCTTAGGCTTGCAATAAGTCTTGGGTATCATTTTTAGCCCGCGGGGAGTTCGCTCTTGCTATCGTCGAAACTGAAATGTTTGACCGTGCTAGGCGCACTAATGACTTGCAGCGCTGCTTCAGCCTACAACTTCAAGGGCTACTACGCGCCAGCTGTATTGGTTTCGCCCATGCGTGACGACATTCAGTACACACCGGTGGGAATGGGCGTCATCACATCTAAGGCCGGATATAGAGTGCATCCAGTTACGGGCCGTGGAGATTTTCATAGCGGCGTAGATCTTGGGGCCAAATTGAACGACCGCGTCTACTGTCTCTTAGATGGCATTGTTACCAGGGTGGGCTGGCGCGGCAACCTGGGCGTAGCAGTTGAGGTCTATCATCCCTATCCTAATTTGCGCACAATCACTGGCCACTTAAATGCCTACTCAGTCATGCCTGGCATGCACGTACAAAGGGGCCGAGTGATTGGCTATGCCGGGTCAACTGGGCGCTCTACCGGCGTGCACGTGCACTACACCGTAATGAATGAAGGCGGCGAATATGTCGAGCCCATGCAATTCATTCGCCAGGTACCGCAATATGTCATGGCCCTGCGTACTTTTCAGGGTCAACTGGCAATGTCGCACAACATAAAGAAGATGGCCAAAATCGACACCAAACTAATTGATTCAGAAACTGAAGATTTGCCGCCTGGTAAAGGCGAAGGCCAAGAGAAAAAAGGCGAAGAGAAGCCTCCCTCCGCCAGTATTGAGCCTTAGATCAATTGATTAAATAGAGATTGCCGTCCTGGCTACCGATACACACCCCTGACTGCGATACCGATGGACTGCTGACGATGGCACGTTGAGTCTTGAACTTCCATTTAATTGCACCGTTGCGCAAATCGATAGCGTAAACAAAACCGTCCGTGCTTCCACAATAGATCATATTGCCAGCAATTGCTGGAGATGACGACAGCAGTGGATTTGGCGAATTCAGTTGGGTTTTCCATAAAATTCGGCCAGAAGAAGCATCAAGGCAATACATTTTCAAATCATCATTGCCAGCAAAGATGCGGCCATTGGCGCCCGTGGCAGCAATACTGAAAGAGCCCGGTGCACCTACTTTCCAGCGGATCCTACCAGTAGATATATCAATGGCATAGAAAGCGTTATCCCAACTACCTAAATAGACAGTATTATCCAAAATCATTGGCGAAGCCATCAAACGCCCGCCTGTTTTTACTTGCCACTGCAGGCTGCCATCTTTAGTAGATAAGCAGTAGACGCTGCGATCTTGCGAAGTGACAATGACCGAATTAGGACTGACGCATGGCGACGAGGTGATGCGACCAATTCCGATGGCAGGTTTAGAGTCGGTCGGTGCTCCACCGGTAGACGCAGAAATGGAAGGACCAGAAAGAACACTGGTTGAAGTCACGGCAGGTGTTACGGCAGGAGCCTTGCCAGTGGCGCCTTCTGAGGTTTCTAGAGCTTTCACCTCTGGCGACGCATTTAAAGAAGCAGCAGCAGGATATTGCCATTTTACTTTTCCGCTATGGGTATCGATGGCATAAACAATACCGGCGTGCCCACCAATGTAGGCCGTAGACTCGAATACAGCCGGTGACGAAGAAACACGATCACCAGTATCGACTGACCAGATTACCTTTCCATCCTTAGCATCCAATCCATATATCTTCTTGTCTTCGCAGCCCACAATCAGCATGCCATCACCAACCGCTGGGGATGATTTAACCTTGTCACCGAGCTTGGAGCGCCAAACCATTCTTCCAGTTTGCTCGTCGATGGCGTAAACATGCCCATCATCAGAGCCCACATATATAACTCCTTTATATATAGCAGGAGATGAATCGATTGGACCTTCAGCCGGAAACGTCCAGCGTACCTTGCCTTGAGCGACAGTCGGCAATTCTACGGCACTGTTTCCGGTATGGCAGGGGTTCTGTAAAAACATCTGCCAATGGCCTCGGAACTTGGATACGATAGCCTGGGTGCCTTTTGACTGATCCCCAAGTGATTCAATTTTCCCTGTTAGACCGGTCGGTTTTGAACCAGCCTCCGAATGAGTCACATTGCCCGTTTGGACAAGCGGGGCTTTCGTTTGCGGCGTAGCCGATGCACTGCCTGGGGTAGGGGCAACTTTGGTTGCAACAGGCTTAGTCGCTGGCTTTGCGGCAGTTTGAGCAATTGCGTAAGGAGCCAACGCTAATGCTATAGATAAGGATAGGGTTAGCGAGAAAGTGGCTTGTCTTGCCGATTTGAGGACAGTTGTCATGATAAACACCAAGGAAGGATTATAGCCAAGAATTCCTGCAGAATTAATTGATCAGGCGTGGTCTTTTTCTCAAGCTCTCGCTAGGGCCACTCCGACAGGGTTCCATTATAGTTGCTGGAAAAAATTTCGATCGGAATTTGATCTTTTCAAAATTTCTTTTCTTGTTTTTTTCTGCCATGGCCAGCAGTCAAAAGCTTCAAAACAGCACTACATGCAGGTTCTACGTGACCTATACAAGCCTTGATCAATCACTCATCGATCAACACATCAAAGAAAAAATCTAAAACTTTCCAGTCAGAATCGCTTGTAGTATGAGTTACATGGTGTTATCATCCCTGGCTGTGGGTTGGGATAAGTATTTCCAATAAGGAGGAAATCAGAATGAACCGAGCTGAGCTCGTAGAAAATGTGGCCAAAGCTACAGGCCAAGCCAAGTCAGAAGTGACTCGCACATTGTCCGCTTTTATTCACACCGTAACTGGCGCTCTTGCAAAAGGCGACAAAGTCACTCTAGTTGGCTTCGGAACTTTTGAGCGTCGTATGCGCAAAGCCAGAACTGGCCGTAACCCTAGAACACTTGCTCCGTTGAAAATTGCGGCTGCTCGCGTTCCAGCTTTCCGCGCTGGTAAAGAACTCAAGGACATCGTTAATGGTCGCTCTAAGCAACCAACACTAGTTCTTGCTAAGGCTAAACCAGCTGCTAAACCAGCTAAGAAAGCCGCTGCTAAGCCAGCTAAAAAAGCTGCTGCTAAGCCAGTAAAGAAAGCCGTCAAAAAAGGCGCTAAAAAAAGATAGGTTCTAAGTTCGCTTCGGTACTAGTTACTGAAGCGATTCTTTTTTCGAGTCAATCAACGATTCGATAACGATTAGGATGAATTAGGTAAGAATTCTTCAAATCAACCCACTTCTCAGGGAGCGCGCAAGCGCTCCCTGTTTTTATAAATAGAATTGCCAACATAAGTAGCCAGCGCCGTCCAGATAAAGACAAAGGCCAAAAGATGAGTGGCCGAGAAAGGCTCTTTGTACAAAAACACTGCCAGGGCAAATTGCATGGTGGGGGCAATATATTGAAAGAAGCCCAAAGTTGAAAGGGGCAAGTTGCGCGCCGCATGGGCGAACCATAGCAAGGGAAAACTAGTGATTGGCCCAGCGCAGACAATCAGCAAAGCCAATTGCCAATCTTGACCAAAGATCAAAACCCCCTGAGTCCATTGATAAATCAAATACCCTACGGCTAGCGGCAACAACAAAATTGATTCCACTGCTAGGCCAACCATTGGCTCAACCGGGGCCTGCTTGCGCATCAAGCCATAAAGGCCAAAAGTCAAAGCCAGAGCAATAGAAAAATAGGGGAAGCTATTCAAGCCCACGCCATAAATTGAAACCCCAATAGATGCCAGAACAAAAGCCAAGACTTGGAGCCGATTTAGTCGCTCTTTAAGAATGACAGCACCAAGCACCACATTAACCAGAGGGTTAATAAAATAGCCTAAACTGACCTGCAAGAGCCACTTTTGTTGAACGGCATAAACGAAAAGCAACCAGTTAGAACTGAGAAATAATGCACTACCAAACATCCAAGCAAGCTTTCGCGGCGAAGTGAGCACAATCACTAACTCTTGTCGCCGCTCTTTATTGACAAAGAAAAACGAAACAGTAAGCAGCGACCAAACTATTCGCTGCGCCACCATTTGAGGTGCTGGCACCGCTCCAACGGCTTTCCAATACAGCGGCACGAATCCCCAAGAGCCATAGGCCAAAACGGCATAGAGCGGCCCCTTGGACGCCTTATGCACGATTTTTTCATTGGTCACCTGGATTCCTCAAATATTTGTCGTATTGTCTTCACAGCTGAGCTTTAGGCAAGACAAAGCGGATGTCGAGTGAACGCAAGTAAGTATGCAAACCGGCATCTTGCATCGGAATCAAATGGGCCTTCTTGCCCGACTCATTATGATGAGCGTGCCAATAGCCAGGAGGCGTGATAAAGGCTGAATAGGGCTTCCAGTCTACCCGCACTGGGTCAATTATTTTGCCGTCGCTATCAATTTTACTGCCCACCAGAGAATAACATCCAGGCTCGCAATCAAGAATTAGATCAAGCGCCACTGATTGATGGCGGTGGGGCAGCTGAACTGTTCCCTCTGGCAAAACCCCTAACATCGCCCACAAAGTATGAGTGACAGTGAGAGTTTGATCCATTTCTCTGTTTGCCAAAAGAATACTGACCCTACTGCGGTTTACAGACTCCCCCTCATGTTCTACCCGGGCCAACTCTTTGAGCGAATCTTCGCTGGCATACAAAGTTGGCTTAAATCTTGGATGTTTAGCTTCGGCACCGAGATAACGCAAAAGCGGCTCGTCGTGTACTAGATAAAAGGCTGTATCCGAATCGGCCTCATGGATAGTTTCACAACCAAGCGGCAACACCAAGAAATCACCGGTTTTATAGGGAATGCGATCGCCACCAAATAAAGTATGGCCAGAACCACGAATAACATAAATCAGCTGGGAAGTGGCGTTGAACTTGGTGGACAATTTCTCTTTTGGCAAAATGTGGACAAAGTTGGCACACAAAGCTGGGCTGGTGGCCGGGCCTTCACAGCCCAAAACCTGGCTAACATCAAGAGGAATCAGAGCAGTTTTGTCACCTTGGTGCAGCGAACCACTAAATTCAGCGTATGGCACCTGTGAAATTACGCCAGAGCCAATGGGATCAGCCGCTTTGGTGTATTCATAATAGAGACCGTCAGCCTTGAGCTTTTCTAGTGATTCTATAGTCATATCAATGTTCTCAGCTGTGTTGTTAGCGGTGTTCATATTAGTGTTTACGGCACCCTCTAACCCTAGTCTATTTAGTAATTGTATATCGAACTTGGATTCAAAATTATGACCATGGTTGTATGACCATGGTAAGATTGTCAACATGCAGTACAAAAATTACAAGCACACCAGGCAATAGCTAGAAGCAGGGCGATATGGCCAAAGAAAAGAGCATAGGCGCAGGTGAATTTAAAACTCACTGCTTGAATCTCATTGATGAAGTCAATCGTAGTCGGCTCCCCATAGTCATCACCAAACATGGCAAGCCACTTGCCAGACTGGTTCCTTATGCTGATGAGCCTCACACTTTGTTCGGTTGCATGAAAGACAGCGTGATCATACACGGCGACTTGGTAGAGGGCAGCGGCGAAGAGTGGCAAGCCGATGGTGCTTGAATCAAGACGCGGCCTGATTCTAGACACCCATATTTGGATCTGGCTCAACAACGCTAGCAGTGAAATTTCTTCAAAAACTGTGGCTTCAATTGATCGTGCCGCTCGCTCAGGAGAAGTGTTTGTCCATGCTATTACACTGTGGGAAATAGCCACCTTAGAGAGCAGAGGCCGAGTGACCATGTCTATGCCCCTTGAACAGTGGATCACTGAGGCATTGTCAAAACCAGGAGTGGGACTGGTCCCGCTTCTCCCCAATATTGCCATCGAAAGCGCCCGCTTGCCTGCGAACTTTCACGGAGATCCAGCTGATCGCTTAATAGTAGCCGCAGCTAGAGTAATGGGATTGGCCGTCGTTACTCGCGACAGCAAGATTTTAGCCTACGGAAAACAAGGACACGTTAACGTTGTGAAAGGGTGAATGGCTAAAAAGGCTGAAAGGGTAACATGCGAAAATTGCGGTAACTTCACAGGTCGCGCCATCGCCAGCGGTATTAACAAATTAGTGTTTGCAAGAGAAAAATCAGCAAAAAAATCGTCGTGATATTCGTTTTAGCAACCTCAATACGAAATGCAATACCGAAACTCACCTCACCATACTTACACAAAACGGCGAGATTTTTGCGCAAAAATCTCGCCGTTTTAGAACTCGCACTATCTCATCTAAAACCAAATTTTCTCGAAACAGTTGCGTCGAAGCAAAACCGTTGCCTTAAATCGAAATCGGACCAAGTAGATCATTCGTCGCAAGAGCAGCTCAATACTGCCCTCCAAGCATTAGGCGGTACTCACAATTCGAGCCTCGGAGAAACCTAGCGTAAGGTTTGCGCGAGCGGCGATAACTTTGCAAATCCAAAAGAAAACCTAACTCTATATCATAGAAGTCAAGAATATGAGTTTTGAAACCCTGCGCTGGCTGCGCTTACCATAGTTTTATCTCAAAGCAATAGCAATTAGATGTCATGTATATCCATCATCATGAGTATCACATTCTCTTTCTTCTAAAGGCTCCTTAAAAGAACCAACCATCTTCTCCTTACCTCCAGCCCGCCACATCGTCACAAATGGCCTCAATTCGAGACCAGTGTCGCGGGCTGAGACGGCCTTAACCATCTTTTTTTTCGAGAGGTCACTATGTCTAATACAAACCTAACTTCGGGTGTACAGCTGGGCACTGCCCTGCCGAATCTTTCAAGCTTGGTACCCGACTGGCTCAACAGCTGGTTCGCCAACTATGCTGTCAATCCCTCTGTACTCAACACCAGCAACTACCTTCCGCCGCTTATCGTCGCCATTCTCTTGGGCATGGCCCTGGGTTTTGAGCGTCGTCGTCGTGGCAAGGTCGCTGGTGTTCGCACAAACATGGTCGTCGCCGCCAGCGCCTGCCTGATCACCATGGTTGGCATCTTCGTCTTCGAAGCAACCAAACTGGGAGACCCCGCTCGTCTGCCTGGCCAAATCATTGCCGGTATCACCTTCCTCGGTGCTGGGGTGATCTGGAAGAATGGCTGGAAAACCCAAGGCATCACCACCGCTGCTGTCATTCTTCTCTCGACAGTGATCGGTATCCTCTGCGGCTTCGGCTACCTGCTGTGGGCAATCACCGCCAGCCTGATCATCATCTCCGTTTTGCAGGTGAGCTACTACGTCTTCCCCTCCGATGACTCGAACGATCGCACTCTCGCCGTCGTCTGCCCGCTCGACAAGTACGACGCTGTTCGCCTCCTGTTTCCCAAGGGCTCGAACATCGAAAAGTTCAGCCGACGTGACGGCACAGTGGTCGAAGTTCGCATCAATGCCCGTCTCACCCGCGACGACCTGAACAAGCTGATCTCGACCAACATCCACAATCCCGACTTGATCTCCATCGACCTGGTGGACGAACAAAGCACGTGATCGGCGCAGCGCTACTGAAATTTGACAGGCAACTCCTCGCATCTATGGAGCACCCGTCCCAAGGACCATTCTGAAGTAACAACCCAAACCAGCACCCTGATTGATTTGCCTCGGCAAGTCTCTCAGGCGTGCGCTCAGGGATAAACTTATGACCGAATTTTTGAGAAAAGCAAAAGTGGTCGCCGTCGTGCTCTTGCTCATGGCAATGGCTGGTGTCGGCGGCGGCTTCTACGGACACTCGCTGCCCAAAAGTGGCGTGGATCCGCAGGACTACATGACCACAGTCTTCTCGCCTTACGAAGACGCCCAAGCAGAATTTCTGCACTTCCTCGATGGCACCAAGCGCAAGCTGCGAATCGGTGTCTACAGCTACACCAACGATGCCATCACCGACAAGCTCATCGAGCTACATCGGCGCGGCGTCAAAGACATCAAGGTGATCGTCGACAAGTCGCAGAGCGTCGCTCGCAGCGCCCAGTATCAGCAAGAGCAGATCAACAGGCTCAGGGCTGAAGGCATCGAGGTGATCGTCGGCACTTCCGAAAAGAAGCACCAGATCATGCACCTCAAGTTTGCGGTGCGCGACGACGAATGGGTCGAAGACGGCAGCTGGAATTACAGCGTATCGGCCAACGACCAAAACAACAACCTGAACTTCGTGCAGTCAAAGAAGCGAGCCGCCCTGTTCACCGCGAACTGGGAGCGTATGCGCACTTTCATGCTGACACAAGATCAGACCCCTTGGAACAAGGCTGACTAAGCCATTACAGCGCCATAGCTGCGCAAAGGACTAAGGTGAAACTATCACACAACCGTCTCGCTGTTATCTTCAACCCCATGGGCGGATCGGCCAAATCTGGCACGATCAACAAGCTGGAAGCAGCTTGCCGAGCCCACGGCATTGAACTCGTCAAACTGACAACCACCGCCGATCTCGGCTCTGCCAAAAGGCTCTCAGCAAAAGCCGTCGCCCTGGGTGACATCGATGCTGTGATTGCCTGCGGCGGTGACGGAACGGCCTGTCAAGCCGCAGAAGGGCTGTTCGGCTCGGGTGTTCCTCTGGCCGTCTTCCCTGCCGGCACTGGCAATCTCTTTGCCCGCGCCTTCTACGCCAGCCCAGACCCAGAGCGCTTCATCGCCATGGTGATTAACGGCCAAGCCCAGCCAGTGGACATGGTGCGCCTGGTCAGCACCGACAGCATCGGCATCAAAGAAGAACAACTCTTTATGGTGGCCACAGGCTTCGGCAAAATCTCCGATGCCATTTCCTTCGCCACACCCCGCATGAAGCGCATCTTTGGCAAACTCACCTACGCGGTGCGCATGCTGACTGCCAGCTTCAGGCCCGGCCCAGTGCGCTACAAGCTCACGCCCCTTCTGGCCGATGGTCAGACAGACCTACAGGTCAAGGCCGTTAGCTTGGAGGCCTCAGCACTGTTCGCCCTGAGCACAGTGCCGCCATCGATGTTGGCCCTGAGCCGCGGCTGCAACGCCTCGGACGGACTGCTCGATGTCGTGGCCATCACCGCCAACGGCTTCGGCAGCCTGCTGCAGTTCTCAGCCCGCATGGCCATGGGTAGTCCCGACAAGTCGGCCAACTACTACCGCATGCGCGTCCCCGCCGTGCGCATCGAAACCTCCTCCCCGGTTACGCCGAACATCGACGGAGACCCGGGTCGTTCCACCAGCTCGATGGAACTCTATGTGCTGCCGAAAGCAGTGCAAATCATCGTCAGCTAAAGGCTCTCCTTCAGGTTTTCCTTCAGCCTTCCGCTGGGTTTTCCTGCGGATTCCTGAAGGTCTTTCTCTAGGCTTCACCTCAGTACTTAACCAAACTTAGGAGTCAAACATGACACTAGCTCTCGTTATCAAAATCGCACTCTGGGCGGCTCTCGCCTTCGTCGCCGGGCGCACGACCTACTGGTTTATCCAGGGTCGGAAGTTGCAGAACACCGGCTACATGCCGCCCTCTTCGACCCGCTTCGCCCGCTGGTTCTACAAGATGGCCTGCCACCTGATCACCTTCTTGGGCGTCGGTCCAGTCAAGGTGATCGGCACCGAGAACGCCGAGTTCGCTGGCCGCGGACTGATTCTCCCTAATCACCAATTTGCTCTCGACTTTGCTGTCGTCGGCAAGTCGACACCGTTCTCCTTCCGCCAAGTGGCCAAGGCCAAGGAAGTGAAGAATCCGATCATGGGCGCTCTTGCTGCCTGGATTGGTACCGTCGGTGTGCAGGTCGAAGGTGGCAAGTCGCAAGGCGGCGGCGGTCAGGCTGTGATCGATGCCGGCGCCAAGATTCTCGCCAATAGCTCTGGTGCTCGCATGCTGCTCTTCCCCCAGGGCAAGCTGGTCTTCGACAACAAGCTCGTGTTCGATGACTTCCGCACCGGGGCAACGCGCATCCTCAATGCCACCGTCGCCATGGTCGGCAACGATGGTCTCTTCGTGCTGCCCATGGCCGTGCACTACAAGCGCGACCGCAAGGACGCCACCCGCTTCCACCGCTTCATGAACGCCATCGGTTTCAAGGGCTTCCGTCGCTGGAAGGACTTCGAACTGGTCGTCAACGCTGACGGCAGCAAGACAAAGGTTGACCGAATCTACACCACTTATGGTGCCACGGTTGCCATCGGCAAGCCGATTGCCATGAAGGATCTCTCAACCGATCCGCGCGCAGCCATCAACACCATTGCTGCCGAGATTCAGAAGCTGCTCACCCAGGCTGAGAACGGCTAAGCAAATAGCAAAGAGGTCAACCCGAATAAATGGACCCAATCACACTACTACTGGCCATTGCCGGCTTCACACTGCTGGCTCTCTGCCTTGACTTTCACTCAAAGAGCGAGTGGGCCAAGGCCAACAAACTCGGCACCACCCTGCTGCACATCGCTGCGATTGGTGCCGGTTTCGCTGTTCTGTATCACATGGGACGCTTCTTCGATGCCTTCTACGTGTCGCTCTTCGGCCTGGCCATCGGCTATCGCATAGCCGGTGCTCTCACCGCCCGCGCCACCAGGCGCGCTCAGGTGAAAGAGCTCAACGACAAGGTCGAAGCTGCTTTGCTCGAAAAAGTTGGTGCTGTAAACGTCGATATCAAGATCGACGTCAGCACTTGCCCCCGCTACCTGCTGGATGAACGCATCGCTGTTCTGGTCAAAGATGGTTACACCGTCTCAACCGTGCAGCAGTACAACGACAACAAGGTGACGCTGCAAATCACAGGTTGCCGAACCACCGCCACTTAGACGAGCTCGAAGCCGAAACCAACGCACTGGTGCTGAAAACCAAATAAGCCTAACCCGGCTTTTAGAACACTATTGATGCAGAACTGGCAACCATGCCTTTTCTGCTCAATAGTGTTTTTTGCCTGCGTCTACTACGCGTCATAGCAGCAATAGATCGCGAAACCCAAAACAGCCTAAGGTGAACCGATAGCAGACTTCAGCAATTTTGAGCGGCAAGATTTACCGCCTGTTACTATGTGGAAATATTTCACTTGGGAAGATATGACAAGAACGTGATCTTTACAACAGTGCCAAAGCCGCCACAACTTCGAATGTCGCCAAAAATCATACCCAAATTCAGAGCCAAAGCTACAGTAGTCATAGCTCTCGGCTTGTCGGCATCAATACTGGGTCTCTACGTCTTCTCAATTTTATGGCGCGTAAGTTTTGCTGAAAAACATCTCTTTGGCAGCAGCCGACTGATACCACTTTCGTGGCACAAGCAAGTACCGACAGAACCGGGCAACGCCTTAACTTTCGATGAATTTACTTGCCCATACAATCGCGATGGCAAAACAATCCACGTTTACAAACAACTGGTAAATAGCTTTCAACACGCCTATGGCTCAGCTCTTGCCGCCTATGAGCTAAGCGAAGTTCCTTCTGATTTATTGTTCCGCGCCAACGAATATACGGAAGCAATTTTCTCTAAGGCGTCAGGCACACAGCCCTGGTACCTAGATACAAAGAAAGATTTGCACAACAATGCAGTTGGTCGGAAAATCGGCCTAAGGGCAAGAACACTCGGTCTCAATGGTTTAGACGCCGAGAAATTTATGATTGCCGAGACTTTGAAAGCCGCCGACGACGGCCGCATTTATAACCACTTCTTAGACAAAAGAACACTGCAGTTGCCAACATTAGAAGAGTTCGGCTGCCCGGGGCTATTTCAGATTTTGAGCCTGCGCAGCACGACACCATTGATTAAATAGCCAGAATTCTTAATTTCAAACTAACCCTACTGCTCTTCAGCGGCCAATTCTTTCTTTGTCGCTTCAACAAAGCGAGCAAACATACCCATACTTAACTCTTCAATAGTATCTGGGGCAAACTGCGAACCGCGCAAACGCCAGGACATGCCTTGTTCATTCACTTTGATTTGCATAGTACCGACCGGGGCAAACTCGTGTTCAACCAAACTGAGTGCCATTACCTGTGATACTGGCACAATATAAAACTCGATTTGACTACCGCTGCCACGAATAACAAGACTATGGCGGCGATTAGCCAATCTAGCACGGAAGAACGTAGCTGTTTCTTCAGCTTCGCGTTTACTATTGACCCGGGTAACTTCTGTCACTTCACCAAGAATAGATGATGATATTTGCAAGGCAGTGCCAGCCGCAACTTTGTTAAATTCAAAGGCAAACCAACGCAAATCTTGGAAAATTTTGTCTACTAAATAAGAAACAGCCGAGCGATAAAGACTGGCTTTCAACTCATCTTCATACAAGTCATCGCGACGGCCATTGATAAAATCTTCAGACTCAGACTTGAGTTCGTCCATCCAATTGAGAACTGTAGCCGATCTTTCTCCACCAGCACTGCTTAGGAACTGTTCCGATAGATTGACGTGGGCTTGGTAAGCACCATCTTTGCTTGGTTCGAGTTTATCAGTGCCACCATGACCAAACATTACTCTATCGATGTTGCGAGGCAGGGAAGCCTGCGCGGCAGGATGAATATCAACAAACTTACGGGTCTGTTCGCGAGTCATATGATCGCTGCTCATTGCCTTGCTTGCTGAACGTGAATTATTACGTACCATCATTTGCTCTCCCATTTCCCGCAGGAACTCCTAAACTCATCAGGATTACCCAACCCGAAAAACCAATCCGAATAACGCAACCCACACTCTTATTGTGCTCCGACCACGCCAATACGTCATCGACGAAAGGGTATTAGCGAAAGTGTGTATATCTATAGCTAGGAGAAGATGTACGAGAAGATGTGCGAAAATTGAAGCCATGTCAGAACAAATACTTAATTTTCACGTTGTCACGCTCTTTCCCGAACTGATCAGCAGTTACTGCCAAACCAGCATCATCGGCAGAGGGGTCAAAGCCGGTCGCCTGACAGTGCAGGCTTACAACCCCAGAGACTTCGCCACAGACAGTTACCACAAGGTAGACGACACACCCTACGGTGGCGGAGCGGGCATGGTGCTCAAGCCCGAGCCTTTTTTCGCCTGTGTCGAAAGTATTGCCAGGCCGGAAGGCTCACCGGTGATTTTAATGACACCACAAGGCCAGACTTTTAACCAAAATATGGCCGAATCTCTGAGCCAAGAAACAGACATCACTTTTTTGTGCGGCCACTATGAAGGTTTCGACGAGCGCATTCGCAGCCTAGCCACAGCCGAAATATCAATCGGAGACTTTGTTTTGACTGGGGGAGAGCTCCCGGCCCTGACCATAATCGACGCTGTGGGCAGATTGATACCAGGGGTATTAGGAAAAAGTATTTCTCTCAGTCACGAATCTTTTAATGACGGCCTATTAGAAGGGCCGCATTACACCAAACCGGCTGACTTTCGCGGCATGATGGTGCCCGATGTTTTGCTTTCGGGAAATCATGCCTTAATTGCCAAATATAGACGACAAGAACAGCTCAGAGTAACCTTTTTGAATCGTCCAGACCTACTAGAGAGAACCGAGCTGCAATTGGACAAAGAAGATAAGAAGTTCTTGAGAAAATTGCAAGAAGAGTTATAATATTGCCTTAGCCTTTGATAGGTTAGCTCCATATCTGGTGCACCCGATGTCTCAAGCAAAGCAAGTCACAGAGCCAACTACAGAGCGAAAGAGACCGTTGCATAACGTCTTTGAAGAGCACATTACGGTTCACCCTCTGGTACCACTGGCAAGGGCAGCCTCGATTTTGCGCACAGATGCAATTTTGTTGAAAGAACGGCTAGCAAGCGGTCAAATCAAAGGCGAGCAACGCCCGGATAGCGATCCAAGTAGCCAGAAAGATAGCTGGTTTATATACACCAGTGAATTTAACCGTTTGCTCAACGATCAGTTGGCCCGCTACGAAAACCGAATCAGCACTGAGGGCATGGACAAGCTTTTTGAAGCTAAAACTGCCACAGAAAAAAGTACTGCCCGGAAAAGAGCAGAACAACAGCATTCGCAAGAGCGAGTCACTGAGCCCGGCTCAGAGACTGATTCTGATCGCGAAGTGGTGGCAGAGGCCGACGTCCAAGTGAACTTTACCGGCAACGAATTGGACGACGTTATACATATCGAAATTACTGAGTCCAGGCATCACGCCCCAGAGTCAGAATTAGAATCAGAACTAGAATCAAAGCTAGACCGTGAACTTAATTCCGAATCAGCCCTGCAACTAATCAGTGAGCTGGCCAGCAAACTAGAGACATCCACTTACCGAAACGGCTATCTAGAAGCTCTTCTAGAAGCCCAAGCTGAGCAGATCAGACTACTTCCTGACCTTCAGGCGCAAGCCAGCAAAACAGCCCTTCTAGAAGCTGAGCTGCTTGAGTTGCGGCAACAAGCCAGCAGCAAAAAAAACTGGTTTGGGTCACTGACCGGCTGGCTCAGCGGCAAGGCCTAGTTTATCCATCAAAATAGCGCTCATTCTACCCACCGATCGTGGCGAACATGAATCACGAATGGAGCCAAAGAACAGATAGAAGAACAAAAGCTACCGCCTCGATCTACTTTGGTTTCAGAAACCACACGAGCACCTTTGCGGTTGGCATTTCCGGCTTCTCTGGCTTCACGGTGGCTACCAGGTCTATTTCCCGACATGTAGCGACGAAGCTTGTAAGCAAATATTTTCTTGACACGAAATAGACGACTGGTCTATTATCAGCACGCTACGAAGTTAGGAGCCTGGAAATGAAAGTCTTAATAGTGCACGCCCATCACGAGCCTAATAGTTTTTGTTCTGCGCTGAGCCAGCATGCAAAAAGCGAACTAGAGAAGAATGGCCACACAGTTATTTTTTCTGACCTACATGCGCTGAAATTTGATCCAGTTTCGGACCGTCGCAACTTCATGACTATCAAAGACTCCAACTACTTGAAACAGCAACAAGAAGAGATGAACGCCACCGCAAACAACGGATTTGCGCCCGATCTAGAAAGAGAAATCAAAAAGCTAGAGGAGTGCGATGCCGTGCTCTTTTCCTTCCCACTATGGTGGTTCGGCATGCCAGCCATACTAAAAGGTTGGTGCGATCGCGTTCTGGCCATGGGAAGAGTCTATGGTGGTGGCAAACTATACGAGAATGGTATTGGCCAGAGCAAAAAGCGAGCAATGATTATTATGACTACCGGCGGCGGGCCCAGTGCTTACGACGGTTGGGGCATGAATCCAGCGATGCAAAATCTATTGCAGCCAATTCAACACGGAATTTTTTGGTTCAACGGCATTCTGCCTTTAGAACCATTTGTTGCCTGGTCACCAGCACGCATATCTGCCGAAGAGCGCGAACAATTCATAGCGCAGCTGACTGCGCGAATCAACTCTCTTTTCGAAGAACAACCAATTACCCTACCGCCACTGGCTGATTTTCCAAATTTCGGCAGTGACAGCAAAAATCGCTATCAAATTGTAATCAGTCAGAAAAACCCAGTCGACGAAAAATACAAATCACTTGTACCTGCCGAATCTCAAGTGGTGAAAGAACTAAAACGAGAGGGGTTGCTCCTCGACTTTGACATGAGCGACAGCGACGACCCCGAATGGCGCGCATTCTTAAAGATGCGCGCTAGTGACGATGCGGAGTTGAAAAAACAACTTGATCGGCTGCCACTTGCACCATATTTTCACTTCGACATAACCAAAATTAAACCAGTTACAGCAGTATAACTAAAACAAGCTCTATTTTTAACCTTCGCACAAAATTGAAGAATCACTCTACTTCACACTGCGCTGCGTAGCCGAGGTAATACAGTGACTCCAAATAGGAGCGCAAGACTGACCGATGGCAACCAAGCCAGCCATAAACGAGGGAAGCACTGCGTACTCAGCCACCAATGCAATTACTAGAGCAGGCAACAAACCAATTCCCATATGCATAGCGCAAAAAACAAAGCCGAAATACCACATGGTCGTAAACCAAAAATACACTCGCCAATTGCTCAAATGCACCTTGTCTTGCAAAAGGGCATTGGCGGCATAAATTCCAAAGGTAGCAAGACTAGCGAGAACTAAAAGCACAATCAGCACCCAATCACTGTTACTGCGCAAATTGTTGATCTGAGTGCGCACATTGCTCGCTTCAAACTTGCGATCGTTGCGCTCTAAACAGTCAGCGTAAACCCCAAGAGCTGAAGCCAAACGAAAATCATCTCTAGCTATAAATGGGATTGGTGCTTTGCTGAGCATCTGACACTCTTGGGCCAGTGTCTCCACCGCGCTGTCTTTATAGCCAGCCCGCTCATAGGCCACAGCCAATCCTTCTAGAGCAGCAACATGCCTAGGCGCACCGACCCAAAGGCGTGATGACTCAGTACTAGCCGCTTGATTGAAGTAAGAAATTGCCTGCTGTGGATTTGTGCTCAACAACTTACGGCCTTCTTCGCTGTAACCCTCTGCCGTTACTCGTTCTGTAGCAGCCGTGGCAGCCACTACTAGCAAACCAAGCACAGCTCCGATCAACACAGTTTTGCCAGACGGACAGTGCCACCAATCTTTCAAAGTGGGTAGCTGCAGAGCTTCTACTTTCCATTTCTCAGGCATTAGTTTGTCCCAAGAAAAATCAGTGGGCAACCGCTGTTCAGGCTGTTTTACAAAGCCAACAGCATTGTTGTCTGTATCAACTGCGCGAACAAAGTCAGTTGAGTTACTGTAGGCAAAAGTCTTAGTAGTTTTGCCAGTTTTACTGACCGGACTATTCGAAGAACTAGCAGATTTAGACGTATCAACAGGAACACGCAAGGTAGGTTTTACCTCACGCTCACGTCCGATAGTCATTTTCTTTCTAGGCGAATACATACGCCTACGCCTCTATTTGCGACTTAACTAAGCTCCAACTAGGCAAAACTACAAAGCCCAGCCGATACACGAGCATTTCCAAGACTACCAATTGGCATATACCCCAATATTAGTAGGTTGAGTCAAATAAATGGAACTAATAACCCCAAGGGTCTGTCTGGGTTAACTCGAATGTAAGTGCTTCATTGCACCAGGAGAAATCATGGCTACCCTTGCCCTTGCCCAAACTGCACAGACTAATCAAACTGCCGAGAGCGCACAAATTGTCAAAGTACCTCCAGTTATTCAAACCTCAACAGGCGCTAGATCAACTGTACGGCACCTGCAATTAGCGCCAAGCAGCGGCAGCAAGGCAAAAGACAACACTCTTCCTCCCATGACCCACTACCTTGGTCTAATCGAATTAGACGTCGCTTTGACCAAGCTAGCTATCCATAAACAGCCGATTGAAAACAGTGTGCCGAAGCACCTCACAGAAGCTACAAGCGACACTGTTTTCTTTCGCTGGGGTCAATCACACAACAAGCGCTCATTTGCTCTAAATGAAGATGGCAGCGCTCAATATATGGTCAAAACCGGCGAGACAATCATCAGCATTGTTGAGTGTTTGCTGCGCGAAAAACACCGCATGAGCCCTAGCTATGAGCCTTCCTACCGCGAGATTCGGACTGAAATTAGAACTCTGCGCCTAGCCAATCTCGATATGCAAGACCTTGATTTGCTAAAAAAAGGCCAATGGGTAAGAATTCCGGCCCTAATTGTTTGCGAAGCGCTAACCGGACAGGGCAAATTATCTGCCTAATGGCATGGCTGTTTCTTTTTGCAAGTCTGGCCCTATTTTCTTTTATCCAGACTAGCTCGATTGGCACGAAAAATTGAAGTAGCGCGTAAGCCGGGTTCTGTGTTCGACTGTCATCTATCTGGGAGTGTAGTCTCCTACACCCTCTAGCGGCATCAGCAACTTGAGATGGCGGGCCACCATAACCTCAAGTTATACCTTCGCCTTGCACCTTTAGCGGGGTTTACCTAGCCAAGGCCTCTCGACCTTGCTGGTGACGCTCTTACCGCACCGTTGCACCCTTACCGCATTGCTGCGGCGGTTTTCATTTCTGTGGCACTATCCTCACGCTCACGCGCACTGGGAATTACCCAGCAACCAGCCCTATGGTGCCCGGACTTTCCTCACCGGCCTTTCGAGCCGACGCGACAGTCTGCGCTACTTCATCGCCAATTATACGACGATAAAGATTAAATGCGCGTTAACTGCGCTAGATGTTATTAGCGTAAGGTCACGAAAGCGACTATAGACAGTTGCCAAGAAGAGTGTTACACCATTCATATCAGTTTTCACTCGGTATCCATTTTGCTTCACCGGTTCAAATTCTGATTCAGAAAAGAGGCATGGAATGCACATTACATTAGATATGGTATTTTTCGGTTGCTTCGCCTTACTGGGATTCGGCTCCACTGTGCTTCACAGAATGCACTCTATACAGCAGCTTCATCACAAAGGCGATGTTACTGCCAACTATTGGGGCGCCTACGCCAAACCTGGTGAAGAAGAAAAGAAAACAAAGTCGAAAAAGTCGCACTATCCCAAAATGACTAACAAAGGCACGTTAACTTTGCCATCAGCTTCTAATCAAAATATGTCTTGCATCGCTGGAAAAGTAACCAGTCGTGGAAAGTAATAATTGATGGCACAAAGTTCGCTTAGGCGTCATCATATTAGAATGGCTGCCCGGGGAAAGCTAAGACATGAAAGACGTCAACGAACAGATAGACGCGCAAACTGAGCCGCAGTTTGCTGAGAGTCAGTTTGACGCCGTTTACGCCAAAGCCCGTGAAAGTGGCACCTACGGAGATTTCGCTACCGCCGCCGATGAATACGCCCAGGCTGCCTTTGTCGCTCGTTCGTTTGGCGAAAGCGACGCCCGCCTATCCGACACCTTAAGTCGACTGGCCTATTGTCGTTACCGCCTGGGTGATTTATCCCAAGCAGAAGAGTCTTACCTTGAAGCCCTGCGCTTACTAGAGACATTCCATGCCCAGACCCACCCTGAGCGCCTAGCATCAGTGTTATGGTCGCTGGCCGTTCTGCTATCTGACCTCTTGCGCTATGACGAGTCAGAAAAGTATTTTCGACGCTCCATGGATGTGTCAGAAAACTGGGCTGGGCCGAAAGATCGCTTCGTCGCCGACTGTCTTTGGGGCTTGTCAAAATGTCTCACTAATAATGGCAAGTTTCTTGAGGCCGAAGGAGCCATAAAGCGCGCCATTGCCATCTACGAAACTTTGCCTGAAAACTGCGACGAATATCTCTGCACTAACTATGCCAATCTAGGGGCGCTGCATCTGCAAAGAGGAAGTTTTGAAACAGCCTGCCAACATCTAACTAAGGCCGTTACAATGCGCCGCTCCTTGGCCGGCGATATGGATGCTGGGCTAATCAGCCTGACAAGCAAATTGGCGCTGGCTCTGATGCAGCTGAAGCGTCTCAAAGAAGCAGAAAAATATTTGCGCATGTCTCTCAAAATTTCGCTGGCCATATACGGCGAGAAAGATTTAGAGACAGCACGCAAATACATTGCCTTAGGCAATTGCTTAAACGGTCTGGCTAAATATCCACAGGCAGAGAAAGCACTGAGCAAAGCCATCGTTGTGGTGCGGGCCCAAAGCACCGACCCGGCCCTGACAGCCGCTTGCCTCTACGAACTGACCACAAGCTATCAAAAGCTCAACGAAAAAGCGAAAATGAAAAAGGTGCTAGAAGAGCTAGCTGAGCTTTATTCACAACCACACACCAAGCTACCCAAACACACACTGTACGCCGATGCCCAACTAAAACTAGGGGCTATCTACGAAGAAGCTTGTTTGTTCAAGAAGGCCCGAGTTTGCTATCAAGGCGCTCTCACAGCCCGCGAATCGGTTTTCGGTCAAGAGCACAAACTGGTAGCAGAATGCTTAATGCGCCTAGGTGGCTGCCTCACTAAAATGTCGCAGCATGGTGAAGCGCAAGAGCTTTATCGCAAGGCTGAGACCATGCTGGCTGATTTGAAGAAAAGAGCTTAGTGGTTTTCACCAAATATCTTAAGCGCTCCGCACCTACTACTCTAAATCGTACTTGCGCAAAAAAAAGAAATTTTGGGAGAGCGGAAACAACCGCTTCAACTCTCCCAAAAAGTTTTCCAACACGGCCTGAGTTAATGTATTAACCCAAGACCGAAGCCTTAGCCGCACGCCATTCGTCTTTGAGCATCGTTTCTTTCTCCAGAAGAAGCAGAGCCAGCGCCTTCATGGCCTGGGCATTCTGAAGCACGATTTGCCGCGCGACTTCAGCACAATTCTCAATCATCAGGCGCGCTTCGGCATCTATTTCATCTCCGAATTCGCGTCCTAGCAGACCGGAGCCATCCTGATTGTCCGAAGCAAGAGCCGCAGCTGGTCCTAGCTTCGACATTCCAAACTTGGTGACGAACTGCCTGACCAGACCTGCCGCCTGCCTAAAGTCATCTTGTGCCCCAGTGTCAACGACACCGAGAATTTCAACTTGAGCAATACGCCCTGCCAAAAGCACAGAGATACGCGCCCGAATCTGCTGCGCCGTCATACCCTGCTCATCGCTTTCAGGAACTGCAGCCATGTGACCAAGGGAACCACCACGCGATAGAACAGTGATGCGACTAACAGGAAAGCCACCATCAACCGCCTCAGAAACCCAGCCATGACCAACTTCATGCACCGCAGTGTTCAGCAGCTGCTCTTTAGTCATTACTTTGTTTCGACTACCAGAAGCAACGCCAACCTGAACGCGGAGCAAACCTTCGTCGAAGTCTGATGGCAAAATTTCTTTTACCACCGGTGTCTCAGGGGCATCGACACCCTGTTTGAGAATACGCCGAGCCGCTACGGTAGCAGCTTCATTGCAGACAGCCTCGATATCAGCACCGCTAGCACCAGGCGTAAGTCGGGCAATGTCAGCCGCTTTAACACTTGAGGCCAGGGGCTTGTTTCGTGCGTGCACAGCAAAAATGGCCTCACGTCCAGAACGATCTGGCAGGTCGACATTGATATGGCGATCAAACCGACCAGGTCGAATCAAGGCAGGGTCAAGAACGTCGACCCGATTAGTGGCCGCAATGACAACAATGCCAGTCACTTCGGCAAAGCCATCAAGCTCCACCAACATCTGATTGAGCGTGTTCTCACGCTCATCATTGCTAGCTGGTCCACTACTGCGCCGCTTGCCCACAGCATCAATTTCATCAATGAAAATGATGCAGGGCGTGTTCTTGCGTGCCTGTTCGAAGAGATCTCGAACTCGAGCAGCTCCCACGCCTACAAACATCTCGACGAAGCTAGGCCCTGAAATTGACATAAATGTTGCCTTACACTCGCCGGCTACAGCCTTGGCCAACAGTGTCTTCCCTGTTCCCGGCGGACCGACGAGCAAAACTCCCTTAGGAATTTTGGCCCCCATTTCTTGAAAGATGCCCGGCTCGAGCAAATACTGCACAATTTCTTGCAGCTCTTCTTTCGCTTCATTACAGCCAGCAACGTCACTGAAACGTGTCTTGCACTCTCCTGCAGCAAGCACCAGTGCACCGGATTTGCTCATCTGCGAGTTCGGGTTGGCACTGTTGTTGCCAGCTTTCTGTGGAGAAGTCTTGTAAGAGGCTGCACCTGGCGGAGAACCGTTCTGGCTGGCTTTACGACTATAGAAAGCGAGGGCAATAAAGAGGGCAGCCATGCCCAAAACCATTGGACCAATCACAAATACTGGTATGAGCCAGGTGTTGTCCTGCATTTTTCGTCTCCTACTGAAAAGGCTCCGACTTCTGAGGGCGCCTTGTTTCTAACTACATATCGCTATGCAAGAAAGGCCTAAGCCGCCGAAAGTCTTCCGTGCGGTTGTCATTCGGAACTCCGGTGGCATGGCTAGAAAATGACTCAGCTCTTACTAATCGACGCAGATAACACACACTGCTAGACAATAAATCTAGTGAACTAGCCGTTGTGAGCAGCGGGGATGGGTGGATCGAAAAAAGGTGCCTGAGAAAAATAGGGAGCTGAGATAGTCGCAACTTAGCCTTGTCGGAAGACCCAGAACAAGCACTAGCAGCCAGAAATGAGCAATAGTGAATGAAAACAACAAAATTGGCGTTGGCGTAAGTATGTGACCCCAACCCGGGGTTGCTGTTTAAATTTCAACAAGACAAAACCTGACAAGAGGATAAGTTAGCTATGCTCAATTAGCCGCTTATCAGTCAAGCCCCAACCATTGCCACAAGCTCTATTGATTGCCGTGCTTATGGCTGTGACCGCATCCACAAGCGAGCAAGCGCTTATTTAGCCAGGTAGCCCGCAACAGCAGCGCGCTTGTCAAGACAGTCAAGGTCGTATGCAGCGCTAAATCGATATTCTCACCCAAAATGTTAGTAAAGAACATCAAGCAGGCCGCCATAGAGAACATGACAAGAACTCTCTTGTCTCGATGCTTCATCACACCAGGAAGCAAAACAGGCAAGCAAATTGCCAACACCATAATGCTAATTAGTTGATCGTTCAAACCATGAATGACGTTCTGCAAACCCAAGAACGGAAGTAACGCACTCAGTACAGGAAGAACAACGCAGTCAAACAGACAAAGGATTGGAGCAGCAACGGCGAGAAAATCTGCTGCCGTCTTTAAGTACTGCCGAAATAAATCAACTGAAAACATCTAAAACTCAATTCTAACAATTACTAATGCTGACCACACTAACACCAAATGTACTACGGAGCGCATCCACTTGCCATAGAATCCACTAGAAAAAGTACCTACAATTCCAAAGCCAAAATTTTGGGAAATCGAAGTGTCGAAGCAAAGCTTGCATAGCCGCGATAGGTTAGAAAGGCACCCTATCGATAATGAATTATCAGTAAGCTTTCAGGGCAAGACTTTGTCTAGCTTTTGGGACACGAAGGAGACGAAATGGAAACGATTGTCGTTTTTACACAAAAGAAAGGGTCTCCAGCGATCGGGGTACCCCAAAAACATGAGAAGACTAGCCCTGTAAGGAATGCCTAGCAGAAGAAAAGGGAATTCCTGATATCGTTGCGAAGCAGCTCTAAACTATCTAAGCTCAATGCATTACTTAAAAACCTAATTCCCGGCAAGAACCCACCAAATCAAACCAACCTAAATCGTTTTAACAACTCCTGCGACTCAAATGAGTCAATAATCGAAGCCAATTCATCAGAAAGCCAGCAATCTATGAAATCAAACCAAGAAGTTGCGGCGACCTGTTTGCCGGCAAATTTACCGATAATGTCGAAAAAAACTTTCCTCACTTACGTTGTCTTGGCCTACATCACCCAAGGTCTAGCTCAACACTTCTGCCTGATCGCCCAACCACTTGAGTACTACATGCTCAAGACTTTGTCGATGAACGCCGCTCAAGTGGCAGCTCTGCTTTCAGTCTTGATGATTCCCTGGATGATCAAGCCTGTATTTGGTATCCTCAGTGACTCGTTGCCCTTGCTAGGCTACCGAAGGAAGTCGTATTTAAGCCTTTTCTACGGCTTGGCAGGATTGTGTTATCTATGCGCTGCGGCCGCCCAATCGATAGAGCTATTGATGGCAGCACTATTCCTCACAGCGATGGGGATGGCAGCCGGTACAGCAATCATCTGTGGCCTCACCCTTGAGGTCGGGCGCCCGGACGCTGAAACACGGAGGTTTCAGGCCGTACAAGCAGTCAGCTACTACAGTGCCAACATCGGTTCCTTCCTTCTTGGGGGCTACCTCTGTGGTCACTTATCGCCGAGCACCGCCGTGTCTGTCGCCGCAGCAATCGCAGCCATTCCTTGCTTGATCACAGCTTGCGCATCTTGGCTGTTGGTGAAAGAAGAGCGGACTACACTGAAACCACCATCAGTAAAAGCGTTACGAGAAAAACTAGCACCGGCAAAATTCAGACGGCTGCTCTCTGTCGCTCTCTTTATGTGCTGCTGGAGCTTTAGCCCCGGTTTTGGCACGCCTCTCTACTTCCACCAAACCAAAGACCTAGGTTTTGATCAGATATTCATAGGTCAACTGGGAGCCTTGTTTTCTGTCGGTATGATTGCTGGTGCCTTGTTTTTCAGGAAGTTCTTGGACAAGAAGTGCACTCCGCATAAGCAAGCGAAAATTGCAGTCATCGTCGGCACCACTAGTACCCTGGGCTACCTGCTTTTAGGCTCACAAGCTTCGGCCATTTGCTTGGAGCTTTTTCGCGGGTTCGCTGAGATGCTAGCAATCCTTCTGGTCTACGGTCTAGCAGCCGATGTTAGCCCTAAAAAGTTCGAAAGTACTACCATCGCCCTACTGGTAGCTGCTTACAACATTGCTGAACAAATCTCAATCAACGTTGGTGCTTCGCTCTACACCTTCGTTTTCAAAGATGGCTTTGCACCGCTTATTGTGGTCAGCGCTATCACCACCCTCGCTTGTTGGTTGCTAATTCCGCTTCTTCCTGAAGCAGACCAGCATTTAGAGCCAGCGAAACCATAAGCGAAAGTAGTCGCTTTTTCTTTTTCTCTAAAACCAAATCAGCCAGACCTGGAGCCAACAAAAGCCCCAAGAAGCTGTTCGAGCTGATTTCAACAAACCAAGGAACTATCCAATGGAAAACCTCGCAATCGCCTTGCTTGCGGCACTGGCCGTGAGCGCTGTCTCATTCATCGGTGTGGCAACATTCTCGCTCACCGGAGACAGACTCAAGAAAGTCATCAATCTGCTTCTCAGCCTGGCGGCTGGTGCGATGCTCGGCAACGCTCTCTTGCACCTCTTGCCTCACTCACTCGAGAACGCCAAGCACAATCCGCCCGCCATTGTTCAGGTGGTGCAACCAAAGCCGACTGACACTGCCGTGAAAGTCGAAGCACCAGAGCACGTTGATCACGCAGATCACGACCATGACCACGACGCTGCCGCCCACAAGGACGAGCACGACCACGCCGAGCACGACCACGATGCTGCCGCCCACAAGGACGAGCACGACCACGATGCTGCCGCCCACAAGGACGAGCACGATCACGATGCTGCCCCCGCAAAGCACGCTCCCAAAGACGCCCACGCTGGCCACAACCATGATGCGCACGCCGGCCACGATCACTCGTCGCTGTCCATCTTCGCGCTGTTGCTGGCAGGTTTCCTCGCTCTTTTCGGCCTGGATCTTGCCCTGCTGACGCGGACCCACAAAGACGATGAATGCGTCAAGCCTCTCGGCTATCTGGTTATGCTCAGCGATGGGCTGGAGAACTTCCTCGACGGCCTCGTCATCGGTGCGGCCTTCCTCGTCAGCATCCCTGCAGGCGTTGCCACCACCATTGCTATCTTCTTGCACGAAGTGCCGATGGAACTGGGTGACTATGCAGTTATGAGGCACGCTGGCTTCTCGAGAAAGAAAGCCTTGTTGCTCAACTTCGCCTCCGCCATGGTCAACGTCGTCGGTGTCGCGCTTGCATTCACTCTGGGCAGCGCTCTGCCTGGTTTCTCGTCGATTGCTACTCCGTTTGCAGCTGGTGCAATTCTCTATCTTGCAGCGACTGGGCTTCTGCCGCAGATTCGCATGCAGGGCACCAGCAAACAGAAAGCTGCTTATTTCACCATGACCCTTCTCGGTGTGGCACTGATGGCGCTGATCTTGCTGATCGAATAGTGCCCTCAGCCTAGCATCAAGCCAGGGCAACTAGAGAGGACTCTCACATGACTATCTCACCCTGGCTTACGAGCCTGGCGCGTCGCTCGCGCCGGGCTCTTTCTGCAGCCACAAGTTCGCCCGAACGGAGGCCCAGTTACACCACTTCGGCGGTCTCCAGCGCTACCGTCGATAAAGATGGCAGCGTCAAGCTCCATACCAGCTCGGAGAAACTGATCTATCGACCCAAGGCCGGTCGCTCTCAGTTCTCTATCGGCCGCTTGGTCTTAACAGAGACAATGCGCCTTGGCCATGAAGAACAAATGCGAGAAAGCACAAGAAAGGAGCTGCTCAAATACGAGTCTCCAGAACTACGAAAGATGATCGCGCCAATCTTGAAAGGATGGGCGTCAGCCAAAGCAAACCTCGATGTTCTTGAACTCGGACCGGCATATACAACTGCCATTCCAGAGGCTCTGAGCGAAAACCTGCGTTCATACCAGGCCGTAGACTTCTCGCAGCCTTACTTGCAAAAGCAGCAAGAAATTCTCCAAGAAAATCCAGCTTTGGCCGCGCTTTGTCACATGACTGTCTCTGACATCTACGACCTCGACAAGGCAAAAGCTTCTTGTGACCTAGTTTTTGCCAGTTGCCACCCGCCACTAGTGTCTTCGTCAATCGACGACAAATGCGCTGTGCTCGACAAAATACACGCATTGCTGAGAGCTGGCGGGACTTTCGCTCTCTTTCCCTGGTACTTCAGTGAACAGCCACAAGCTGTCAATCGGCATCTACTGAAACTGTTCCAAGTGAAGCAAATCGCCTATCAACACGACTGGCGTGCGCGCTTGTTCCTCATTCTTGAGAAGCGCTAGCTCACTTGCGTTCACAACTTACAGCAAAAGGAAAACTATGATCACTCAAACCACTCGCATCCCGGTGACTATCGTCACTGGCTTCCTCGGCTCGGGCAAAACTACCTTGCTCAATCACGTGCTCAACGGTGCCCACGGAAAACGCATAGCAATCATCGAGAACGAATTCGGTGAAATCAGCATCGACGATGCTCTGTTGGTCGAAAGCAATCAAACCATTTTCAAAATGAGCAACGGCTGCCTGTGCTGCACCATCAACGGAGACCTGGTGCGCACACTGACGGAACTGATTGCCCGTCGCAGTGAGTTCGACTACGTTATCATCGAGACCACTGGCGTTGCCAACCCCGCACCGGTTGTTCAGACCTTCATGGTCAATGAAGACATCGCCGAAGCATTCGCTCTCGATGCTGTAGTCACCACCATCGACGCCAAGCACATCGGTGAACACATCGAGAACAAGGAATGCAAGGAGCAAGTGGCTTTTGCCGATATCCTCATTCTCAACAAGCTTGACCTTGTCACCACCGATGAAGCCGAAGCGGTTGTCACCAAGCTGCGCAGCTTGAACGGTCTTGCTGTCATTCACAGAACCGAGCGCAGCAATATTGCACTCGCTGCAATTCTCGATCAGCACGCCTTGTCGAGCGAAGCAGTCGGCGAAGACCATGACGAGCACGGCCACGACCATGAAGGCTGCGACCACGAACACAACGGCGAGACCTGCGATCACGATCACGGGCATCTGCATGACAATCACGATCATGCAAACGACCACGACCACGATCACGGGCATCTGCACTCGCATCATCACGACGACGACGTGCAATCAGTTGGCTGCGTACTGAGCGGTGACATCGACAAAGCCCGCTTCAACACCTGGTTCGGCCAGCTGATTCAGAACAACGGCGACAGGCTCTATCGCTGCAAGGGCATTCTCAGCATCGCCGGCGAGACCAATAAAACGATCCTTCAGACCGTTCATCGCGTGGTGGAAGTCACCAGCGGCAGTGCCTGGAAAGAAGGCGAACGCCTGAGCAAGATTGTCTTCATCGGCAAAGACCTGAAGCGCGATGAGCTTCTGGCTGGGTTCAAGGGCTGCGCCATCTAAGCGTAACCAATCACGTTCCAAGCTCGATCAATCATTCACAACTAAGTAAGGTCAAACCTATGTACGACTGGATTATCATCGGAGGAGGAATTCACGGAACCTTCCTTGCAAACTTCCTCACCACGGCTCTCGGTTACCGCTTCGACAAGGTAGCTGTACTCGACCCCCATGAGGAGCCCTGCTCTTTGTGGAAACAAACCACCAAGAACACCGGCATGGTGTTCTTGCGTTCACCGGGTAAACATCATCTAGGGTTGCATCCCAACGCCCTGGACAACTACGCCAATCTGCCCTCCGTCAAGCCCCGAGCGATGACCTTGGGTGATTCTCGGCGCCCGTCTCTCGAGCTCTTCAACAACCATATCAGTTACCTGGTAAACCAATTTGGGTTGAAGAGAATGTTTCATCAGGCACGAGCCTCTGCTATTCGCGAGATTGCAGAGGGTCTGGCCATTGAGACCAATGTCGGCACCTTCGAGACCAGACGAGTGATTCTTGCTCTCGGGCAATCAGAGTCACCATTGATGCCAGATTGGGCATACAAGCTGAGATCGAAGGGAATCGAGGTGAAGCACGTCTTTGCCTCTGATTTCAATCTCAATGACTACGGCGGCCGCGACCGAGTAGCCATTGTTGGCGGTGGCATAACAGCAGCGCACCTGGCAACAAAGATAGGCGGCTACCAAAATCCGGTCGCCCTAGTCTGCCGAGACGTCATACCCACCAACAACCTGGATTTCGATCCATGTTGGTTGGGTCCTGAATGCATGGAAGGCTTCAGCCAAATTAGCGACCCCGACGAAAGAAGGCGCGTCATTGATAAAGCGAGGCACAAAGGTACAGCACCCCAAGACGTTCAAGAGAAGTTAGCAAGCGCGATCGAAACTGGTCGAGTGGTGCAAACCTTAGGGTCTGTTCAAAGGGTAAGCTCTTACAGCGGCAAAGCCACCATTCATCTAAGCAACGGCAAGAAGGTTGAGTGCGATCGAGTCATTCTCGCCACCGGTTTCGAAAAGAACCGACCAGGAGGTGCATGGCTCGACTACACGGCTCTCAATCTCAATCTTCCGGTTCATCAAGGCGGTTATCCTCTGGTCGATCCTTTACTGCGTTGGGGTCATCCACGCATATTCGTCACTGGTGCCCTGGCCGAACTAGAGCTTGGGCCAGCGGCAAGAAACATCATCGGAGCAAAGCTTGCCGCTGAGCGGATTTGGCGTCTACACCAAATGTAACCAATAGAGGGCCATTAGGAATGCTCCTGTGGCCCTTGAAACAGGAGAATACAATCATGATCAATTTCATTCCTAGAGCGTTTACTGGTGAAGAAGACACCTGTCCGGTGTGCATCGCCAGAGTGCAGCTTGAAGCAGTTCTTGAAGGCATTGAGCTTGCTTTTGTGGCGGCGCAGCCAACCGAAGGCAAAGAAAAAATCGCTGCCTACTTTCGGTTGACAAAGTTGTTCGCCGAAATGCAATGCGACTATCGGGTTGCCTTTGCCATCAATCTTTCGATCTGGTTTTCGGCGGAACGCTACGGCCGAGCGAAGAAAGTACCAGATCTGCTGATGGCCTACGACGAGTATCGAGAGCGCTCTGTCAATTCGTTTCAGGCCTATCGCAACGCTTCAGCAGAACTTTCGACGGTGCTTTCTTCTCCGCCACTGGCCGACGCCAATACAAAGCTTGCTGGCGCAGTCGAAGCCTTCTTTGTAGAAGTTGACAAATGGACGACAAAACGTCGCGAGGACGCCTTTAGCGTTCTCTGAAAGTTTAAGCAGGTTGGGCAGGCTGGGCAGAAGTCACTCTGCCCAACCTGCCCAATTCTTTTTTTTGCGAGGCAAGATAGACAATACCGCTACACCTGCAAACAGAGACTCCTTGTTGATAAAAAATGCACCAAAACAACTACACAAGCTAGTAAGATGGGGCTGAAGCATTCAATGAGGTGAGGTTAGATTCGCTCAGCCTACTCCCGCACAGCGTCGATGGTATCGTGAGCATTAGAAGCACCAATATAGCGAATCTTGATCAACGGACGACCGACGTGATCGGCGCCTACATAACTAACACTTTTTAGCGTAAAGCCATCAGGCATACCTGCCAATCCGTGGCTTAGACTCATGTTTCCAGAACCATCTACGCTAAAGGGATGAGAGGCAGCTCCCTGGTTCAAGCCTTTGTAAGTACCACCACGGATTTCCAATGTGCCAATGTGAATGTACATTCCACCAGAAATCATATTGCACTGATACAAACCATCCGGGGGCGCTCCTTTACCCTTAGACGGATCAACCGGAGCCTTTCCCTGGGCGACATCTGAAGCAGAAGGGTTCGGATTGCCGATGTCTCCACTACCCGAACTAGGCACTACGGTTGGTGCCCCAGTACCGGCTTTGATCCACTCTTGTTTAACCACAAGAGTAAGACCATTGTGATCAAAATGCACGGCATACAACCCAGGAGAAATCATGCGCGCAATCGTGCCGTTATGCCAGTGTGCCTCACCAGGCGTATGAATATTGTTAGCACGCACTCTTGTACCAACAGAAAAATCTACAGCTCTTTGCGCGGCCTTGCCAGTCGTCGCAGCAGTAGCGTTAAAGTTTCCGCTAGGAGCACTATTTATCGGATTGTTTGCAGTAGCGGCCTCTTCGGCCTTAGCCGGAGCAACAGCCCCTCGCACCCATTTTTTTGGCACAAAATACTCTTCATTGGGAGCATACCCTTCCCTTTGATCAAGCCTCACGGTGCAGTTACCAGCAGCATCTACCTTTATGACAGTTCCAGGCCACCAGCTGGTTGGCATAGAAGTCGGGGAACATTCAACATGGCTGCCAACAGCCTGAGCACTGGCAATAGTATATGAGCTGGCAAAGATCAAACTGGCAAGTAGAAAATTATGCACGAACAGCCGAGTAACTAGAACCATCAATCGCGTCTCCAGGGGAGGCGCAATTGTATCAAAGGCAGCTTGCTTCCGTTGAAGGATTCAAATTTCTTTGAGACGAGCAGGATCTCTAAAGAGCTAGCTAGTTTTCAAGCGATCTAGCCCATTTACTCAGTCGCTTCCAGAATTAACGCTTTTTAGAAACAGCCTTAGCAAAAGAGGTACCGGCTTTAAATGCAGCTATTGTTTTAGGCGGTACGACCACAGACTCACCGGTCTTCGGATTTCTTCCGACACGCGCTTTGCGTGAACGAGAACCAAAGGCACCAAAACCAACTAGTGTTACCTTACGACCTTGAGAAACTTGCTGAATAATAGTTTGAATTGCGATATTGATAATCAACTCAGCGTCTTTCTTCGTAGTCTCTGCTGCGCCCGAGACAGCATCAACTAATTCGGCTTTATTCAAGACAAAATTCCCCCAAGTATGTTATTGCTTTTCTTCAGAAAGACGCGCTGAAACAAAGCGACTAAAGTCACTATATGCCTTATCAGAATTTCCTAACTCTAAGTTTAAGCTAGCACGCTCCTGCAAAAACTCCGGCAGAGACTCCTGCTTAATGGCATCATTTATGCAACGAAGAGCGTCATGATACTTTCCAGCACCGCGAAGGATGCGTGTTTTTTCAAGCCATGCCTCAATTATAGATGGGTCTATATCTAGACATTTATCGAAGTCGCTCAAAGCAAATGAATCGTGTCCCAGCCTAAGCAGAAGCAATCCACGACCACAGATGGCGTCAGCATTTCTTGGCTCTAGCCTAATTGACTGATCAAAATCGCGCAAAGCTAAATTGTATTCATTGTGATCATCATAGACCAAAGCTCGGCCATACCAAGCATCACTAGAATCAGGGTCAAGCTCAATTGCTCTGCTAAAATCTGCCACCGCTCCAGCAAAATCAAGAAGCTCAGAACGCAATTCGCCCCGTGACAAATAAGCACTGAAGAAACCTTTGTCGCATTCAATGGCATCGGAGAAATCGCGCAAAGCCTCTTGGTGCAAACCAAGCTCAGCACGACAAAGACCACGAAAATAAGAAGAGAAAACACAATCAGTGCTCTTTGCTAAGCGAATATTGAACTCGTGAATGGCACTCTTATAGTCACTCTTAAGAAAGTAGATATAGCCAAGATAGTAATCGGCCTCTGAGATAAAAGGATAAAGCTTTTGAATTCGACCGAAGCAAACCAAAGCCAAATCGAGTCTCTCAGCAGACATATGCTCTAGCGCCAAGTCGAACAGAGTCTTTGCCTTAGAATCAGCTATATCCGGACAAGTAAGTACATATGGCGACATAAAGCTCTCAACTCCCATCAAGTCTTCCTTCATTTAAACTCACTAGACCAGAACCTAAGCGAGCCATCGTAAAAACTCACAGCTAGCTGATTCTTGAAAGGATTCCAGGCCAGCGCTGTCACAGCAGATTGACCACGAGCAACGACAACAGGAGCAGTTCTATTTCCCAAATCTGTCCGCCAAACATAGACTGCCCCAGACTGATCACCACAAGCAAGCAAGTGCTCGAAAGGATGAAAGGCCATGCTAGTCAATTGAGCAGTTGGGCCATTTAGTTTAGTCGGTTGTGCCGACTCAACTCGGCGATCATCGAACTTCCACACATAAGCACTATATTCACTACAAATCGCCAACCAGCGACCACCCCAGCTCCAATCTAGAGACTTAATTTCACCGGCACCATTCAGCTGCAAAACTACTCCAGAGCCAACTACCCATACACGCACGCTGGAATCTCGGCAGGCATAGGCGAGAATACTCCCTAAGCGATTAAAACGCAGGTATGTAGGGTCACCTTGTCCATTCAAATGATATAGGGATTTACTTGAGCCCAACTCCCACACAAAAATTCCATCACTGGCACAGCTAGCAAAAATATTGCGTTCAACGGGATGCCAACAAAGATCGACGACAGGAAGACTATGCTCACTCAAGCGCTCAACAAGTGCCCCCGACTGAGCCCACAGGCTGATATCTTGGTCGCGGCTGGTTAACAGCACCCGCGACCAAGGCGACCAAGCTAGCTTGCCCAGCGAGCCACCTCTTTCTAACTCTACAGCCTTACCAACATCAGCCAAACTCCATAGCCGGGTAGCCGTGTCGACACCTGCAGACGCCACAAAATCATTGTTACAACTCAAACCTATTTGTATAATTCGGCCATCGTGCCCAGTCCAGCGGTGACACGCACTGCCATTCTCGTCAAAGAGAATCAACTCACCACTAGCCGTGCTAGCCAACAAAGCAGCACCTTGTTGCGACCAACAGAGTCTCTCTATCCTTGATTCTAGACAAACCTCTGCTTCAGAAGCAAAAGGGTTCTGAGCAACTAAACTCTTCATATAATACCAATCTTCCTTCTAATGATAATAGATTATCAATAGAGAGAAGTCAAATTAGTTCAGATCCGAGCCAAAGTAAATGGTTACAGGCGCCTTGCCACCACGATAAAGCGAGGGCACGCAACTCCTTGCAGACCCAAAGCCTCATTAACTTCATCCAGATACCGCGCACTCTCAACCTCAAAACCTGAATGCTGAAGCAAATAAGGGATAGTGGAGAGACTTTGCAAACACGAGAGTGGAAGCTGATCAATAAATTGCTCCCATTGACCGCTCCAACTTTCACGCGTCCAAAGCGCATCAAGAATAACCACTCTACCATCTACCTTTAGCAAATCTCGCCAGTGCGAAAAGACTTTGATTGGATCTACCAAAAGAACAGCAGACTGCCTGGCGGTTATTAAATCGAAGGAAGCATGGTACGCAGACGAGAAAAGCGACCGATCATGAATATCACCAGTCAAGAAATCTACACGCTTGGAAAACTCAGCAGGGAGGCTAGCCTTGCTTATCTCTAGTGACGGTCCTGAAATATCTTGCGAAACGATCTTGCCCTCATCAGACAACATTGAAGCTAGCATGTGAGTCAAAGTACCAGTGCCAGCGCCGACATCCAAACAGCTGTAACCGGGCCTAACTACCACCGATCGCAAAAACTCCGACCGCCAAGCCTTAGCTTCAGCAGCCGACAACAATCCATGACCAGATTGCTGGTTGTACGAGACAGCTTCTTCATCACAAAGAGCCTGAATAGTAGCCGAAATGCTCACTAAAATTTCTCCCCTGCCAATTTTACATATAGAACGAACCGATCTAACATCGAAGCTACTTTTCAGATCTGCTCAGTATCGCCTTGAGGATTTCGACAACCTCACCCTCTTCAGGAAATCTACCTAGTTTGATTTTTGAAAATATTCGCTCTTCACCAAAATCTACTTCAAACAAACCACCAGTAGTTTTATAAAGCTCACTTCGGATACCAAACTCGGTACCGATTTCTGCAGCCAGAGCAGTTGCCCTAGGTTCATAGCCGCACCCGCTACAGTAAGTAATCTTAGTGTGCTTACTCTCACGATCTGCAGCAACGTTGAGTTCGCTTAGAACCTTTTCTCTCAACTCTTGCCAAGATTTGTTTTCAAAATTACTCATTGACCTAAGCCGAAACCAACATCTAAATATCGCACAAATGAATTTTGCTCATTTGTGTTCATGTTACCACCGACATCAAAGCGCCTAGCCTTTTTTGTGCATTATTGATAATGTATTATCAATAATGCACAAACCCAGAGGCGACCCTTGATTACAAGC
>CALROJ020000028.1:0-83327 GCA_943369735.1 bacterium Ga0077546 | reverse complement strand
AAGGAAAACAGACCTGTCATCTCGGAAGACATTGCAAAGATGCTAGGCACCAATCCAACGGTCGTGCGTAGGACAATGGGCACTCTTCGGACCAGAGGCTATGTCAGCTCAGAAAAAGGTCATGGCGGTGGATGGCAACTTGCGTGCAACCTAAAAGACGTAACTTTGCTTGATATATACGAGGCTGTGGGAAAACCAACAATTTTCGCCATCGGAACGGGTGAAAATGAGCAAGGTTGTTTAGTCGAACAAGTAGTTTCAAATGCAATAGGGGTTGCTCTACAAGAAGCAGAGGACTTGATTCTTGAGAAACTTGGCAGCGTTTATCTAGCAGACCTCGATGTTGAGCTAAATTCGCTGCTCAATGACCGTAATACCAGAAAGGCAAAACTCAAGCATTTATAATTAGTTTTATCGGCACAAAATTATTTTTTACGGTATCATGCAACATTAGAAGTTACGTGACGCTACAAGCCTATATTTAGTATCTGACTCGGCAGGAGAGACGCAATGAGACGCTTGGTAAATGTTGGTGTCACTAGCCTGTCGCTACTTGTGTTCGGTACTTCTAGCACAGCATCAGAGGTCTCAAGAAATATGTCACAGCACAAACACGATCATTCAAAGCATCCCTTTAAAAACGCTGAAGAATTTGCAGCAAAGTTTGACGACCCAAGCCGCGATGAGTGGCAAAAACCAGATGAAATTCTAGACTTCATTGAACTAAAACCAAGTTACAAATTCGCTGACTTCGGCGCTGGCACTGGTTACTTCAGCATTAGAGCAGCCAAGCGTGTCAAAGAAGGCGTAGTCTTCGCTATTGATTCCGAGCCAGAAATGCTTCGATACATCCAGAAGCGGGCAGCAAGCGCTGGCCTATCCAACATCAAAACTTTTAAAACAAACCATCACCTGGCCCTACCTGAGCGTGTGGATGTGATATTGCTGGTCAACACCTACCATCATATAGAAAACAGAGTTTCTTGCTTCAGCGATCTCAAGCGCTGGTTAAACGCAGATGGAAAGCTTGTTGTAATAGAGGGCAAGCCCGGTACACCAATGGAACCACCAGAAGAAATTCGAGTTACGAGAAACATCATTGAGACCGAACTGGCTCAAGCAGGATATGCTCAATCAGACGAAGCCTCTTTCTTACCCTACCAATCTCTGCAAATTTTCAAATTAAAGCCACTACTTAGTCCTTAGTTGAATTGCAGCGGCGCTCTATGGTCTTATGGCCAATAGCCGTGGAATCTGGCCAGGAGCTGCTGCATTCATTTCATCTATTAGCGACCGGGGTTCAGCGACACCGGCTTCTTTCTGCAAGCTAGTCATTTTGCGTAGAGATGCCATTCTGCTAACTATCCAGAAAAGAGCGGCCGTAACCGGCGCTGGCATGCGGCTCACCATAACTAGTGGAGCTGGAGTAATGGCGTTCCCCTGACTATTTACTAGGCGAAATGCCTCGCTCATGGCGTGGGCCGATAAAGAGGAGAACTCCGGGCGCTTCTTGTGTGCTTGGTTTATTACTACCTGTGCGCGATTCGCAACTTCCTCAATGATCAGCGCTGCGAGATACAGTGTCATCATCGGCATCTCTCAGCTCTTCTTTCAAAAATGCTCTATCTGATCTAGCCAAAGCTCAGTTCCCAATTTTTCGTATAGCAGTGCTCTCAAAAGGCGGGCTCTTCCATCGTCTGACTTAAACGTGATAGTGCTGCGATTGCGTCCTGTGAACCGAGAGAGAGGCAATTACTCGTCGGTTCTGAACTAGTTGAGAATAGGCCAAGCCACAATAGTAGTTTCCAGAAGTATCGTTGGGATACTTTTAAAGATAACTATCGATTACGGAATTAGTGTTTTCTTAGCTGCCGACTTCATTGTGCATGTCAGCCAGATCTAAGTGTAACTCACAAGACTCTGAATGAGAAACGATCGATTTCGTTCTGGTATCGATCGCTCGACTGTTATGTTTCGTGGCTCTCAGAACCTCTGTGCGACAAGAGAATAGTGCTAATTTACGAGCTTAGGGGAACTGCTATTTTGCCCGCTCAATTTAAGCGGGCCTTTTGTCACTATCTCCAGACAACCATGGCAACTGGTATTTCGCCTCAGTCTTTCAGCCAGCAGATCATAGGTGATGATGCAATCTGGACAAGCATTGAGTACTTTTTTGTAATAATTTATTGCCTCATCATCGTCAAAACACATCTCAGAAAGGCGCCACAGCACCAGGTTTGGAGCAGCCAAGAGCGGCTTAGCCTTGAGAGCTGATAAAGCCATGCTGCGGACTTTCTCTTGTTCCTTGCTTTTCAGTTCCAATAAACAAGTAGATAAGAAAATCTGCTCGTTTCTAATACCGTGACTATAGGCAACAGCTTGCATTTTAAGAGAGTCAGCAGAAGGGTTAAGGTGAGAAAATATACCTCTCTAGCGCACAAGGGGCCAGCACTCGATGCCAGGCAGATTAGCCGGGACCAAAACAAAAAGTTTGCTTTTAGTTGGCATGTAAAGTCCATGTATAGCTAACGTGTTCATACGTTACCCTGAAAGTAGGTTCAATTGTGGCTTAGATAGAGTTCGCCCACTATTCGCCATAGCCCGAGAGTTAGGTGGTGAACTCTCCTAGTAACTCTATAGTATTTGAACCTAAACAACAGTGACTTGATGATGTCAGTGATCGACCACAACCGATTGTGATGACAGCAACAGTATTTACCTTGAAACTTCACTTCCTGGCTTTGGGTTGAATGGTGTTGTATTTGGTGCATGCCAAGCACTATTTGTTTCCCCCAGTCGGGGGATAGCAATCAATTGAGATTTCGTGAGACGCTAATATTTAATGGACAGTACCCGACCTTCAATGGTCTCAGGGCGATCTTCAGCGCTATACAGAGTCTCTATTGTTTGCACTGTTCGTGCAAGAGGTGCAGTATGACTAATTCTTACAATTACACAGGCTCTTACATAATAGCGGGAAGTGAGACGGAGTCGCAAGAGTCACTGAACTCTCTCTCTCCAAGCATAGAAACCCAGCAGTGAGGCGCAGGCTTGCCGAAAACCCCTGTACTTCTCAGGAAATTCTGATGAAAATAGCGAGGTGAGAGCGGCTCTTGCTTGGAACGCCGCGGCGCATGTTGATGTACTTGAGCGCCTCTGCCGAGACGAGGACATCAATGTGCGTTTAGCTATGACAGAGAATCATAAACTTCAGAAGGAGTTGCTGGAATTGCTAACGAACGACGACAACCCTTATGTCCAGCAGCATGCTAAGCGAGCGTTAGAGGTAGTTAGGTTAGAAGCCGAACTACAAAATAGTTCTTTTTATCATCGTGACGGGACGGAAGCGAGGCTGGGAGAGTTAATTATCGCGGCCGGAATACTGAATGAAAAGCTAATGCATGCTTTCGTTGATATGGCGAAAAAAAAGTAGTTACCACTAGGGCATGTTTTAATCTGCAACGCAGGCTTGTCCAAATCGATTGTGGCTCTGGCGTTGCGGGTTCAGTGTCGTGTACGTGAAAGTAGTATGTCATTCGAGCAAGCCGTTGCTGAGCTGAGGTCGCAGTAGAGCTGATTTTTCATAGTAATGCTAGTCAATTGTTGAACTGCTTCATCGATGCGCTGGCATTCTACGGTGATTGCAAATTGGTCTTTTCGATTGTTCGGGCAGAGTTCCTCTCTAACAAGGCAGCTCTTATGTTCCACATTAAGCCCTGAGTGTTTGCCTGGGGGGGCTTTATGCTCAGGGCTTAATGCAAAATTGTCGCGATGCGACAATTTATATCTACCCAAAATACAGATAGTTTCAAAATGACAAAATAATTCTTTTGCGCTATTTAGTCGTAAATGTGATTTACCAAAAATTTGGTACTTTGCTATTCAGCTCTGTCTGACTGTGCTGTGACTTGCACTTTTATTTTAATACATAAAAACTCATTGAAAAAACATACGGCCTTCGAGCAATTGTCTTGTGTGTGATAGTGACGGGCTAGAACGTGCATCACGCTTGCTGTCTCAAGGTGTTCACCATTCTAGATGGACTCGGCGAATTTTTAGGAGTCTGTCTAAAGGGGGTTCAGCCGAGCTCTAGTTGCACCCATGTAGCTACAGTTCTGCCGCTTGTCAACAGTTCTGCCGTAGTCCGAACTAAGAGGCACACGCAAATTAGTCTTCATATCGATGGCTTCGATCAGGTGCTGAATTGCTTAGCCGATTTGTTGTCTTCTTGTTGCATTTTGCGCTAGTCGCTCGTGTACCTTTGCCACACTTTGGTTCGGGGAGACTCTATTGTAGTAATTTTGGGTCAAAGCGGTATCGAATACGGTTCTAATGTGACAATCTAACTAATGTCTGTTCCTAACAAAATCAGAGCATTTTCAAGACTGGCCGAATATAACACTATGGTTCGTTTCTTTATGCAATCTGTATCTGGAATTGCAGGTGACTAATAGGGATTGTCTAGAGAGTGCTGTCAGATGGCCGACAGGCACACTTTCGCGCGTATTCGCGGGACACTTTTGTGGGTTTGCCTGCGTTGGTAGACGCAAAATGAGCCAACTGTGTGTCCTCTTTCTGGTACTAAAGATTCAGGTTAATATGAAGTGTAAGATGTTTTCCCTGCGCGCAATTTTGATGAAACAAACAATCTCTCTACCTAAAATACAAGGCTCCCCCACGCTACATGACCTTGAGCTGTTGTTGCAAACTGTTCAAAGCGACATTGATATCACTGTTGTTTTGCCTTTTGCTGTTAGCGGTCAAGTGGAATATAGTCTAAGCAGTAGTTTTAGATTTGGCTCTGCCGCGACTCCAAAGTGGTATCTCTTCGATGGGGCGGAAGCTTGTGGTGCTATTCTGTGGACCCTGACTACCAGTCATCTTGAGCTTGTGCGTACTAGAGTGCTCGAAATAGTTAAGAATAAGGGTGAGCGTGCTCAGCTTGGACCTATCGGCGGCCGAAGGGATCTTCCACCGCCAGCGAAATTTAACATGGAAGCGTATAAGAGCTGTTTGGCTGGTGTAACAGAGCCCACCTCGGGGTTGCTTAATGAAGGTTGTCTGTTTTGGTTTCTTAGTTTGGAATACGAGAGATTTAAGCGCTACAAGCAGCCGTTTTCCTTGCTATTTGTAAGTGTACATGGAGATTGTGGCTCGCCGATTGAGGAAATAGGCCGAACAATTAACTCAAGTGTGCGTACTACAGACACGGCATTTGTTTATCAAACAAGCTTTGCTTTGTTGTTGCCGCAGGCTGACACTGCCGAAGCCGTTCTCTGCGCTGCGCGTTTAGTCAAACTACTTGAAAGGAACACCGCACCAGGTCTGGGTCAGGCTATTGGTGTTGGTATTGCTAATATTCCTAGCCATTGCGACCATCCTGGGGTGCTGGTATCGGCTGCTGAGCGAGCCTCAGTGTTTGCGAGGCTGAATAACAAGCCGTTTATGTTATTTGGAGATTAGGGTAGTGCGACTTGTGTTCTCCGCATTAGTTACGATGGCTTTTCCTTTGAACTTATGGATAATAGTTAACGTGCTGGTTGAAGTTACGGAGCTGGTAACAACAAAGAATGACCAAGAGAGTAATGGTGCCGGTAAATGATCAAGAATCAGCTCTAGTAGCCATTGAGTGCGCCATGGCACGAAAGTGGTCACCAGGCACTGTGTTCTTGCTCTGTGCCATTGTGGAAGACCTGACAACTGTGGCAGAAGGTTTTAGCATAGAGCACCAGGAAATACTTGCTTCTGAACAACGAGCGCACTTAGCAGAGATGGAAGATTGGCTTGACCGAGTTAAGGAACTGTTCAGTCAAGTTTTTTCAAACACAGAGTCGATTGTTAAGTGTGGTAGTATTTCTCAAAAAATTTGTGAGATTGCCAGAAATTGGCGTGCCGATTATATCTTGATTGGGGGCCATAGCTTTGGTTTGGCTAGCAGATTGGCTCTGCGTGGAATTGCCGCTCAAGTTTTAGCCCTTGCTCCATGTACAGTAGAGGCAGTTCGATTGCCATCGCTTCGCGAAATACTTATTGATAGCGAAGATATTGATTTAGAGAGACTGCGCAAACTTGTCAGCTTATCCCCGCGGAAGATATTAATAGCAAGCGATCTTTCACTCCAAGCTACAAAGGCTATTGACTGGGTCGCTGATCAGCAATGGAGCAAAGCCTGCCAAATTCAACTCATCACTGTATTTGTCTCAGCGAAGAGGGGTTCTGGTCTTTCTGTTCACGCGAAAGTTCACACATATACTGAAGAAAAGAAGTTTCAAAAGCACTTGGAGCAGGAGTTGCGAGTCCAGGCCGGGAGAATCTTGGCCAAGCAGCCTGAAGCTCGTTTGGGTTGTTATCTTGTGCAGGCTGAGACAGTCTTAGATGGAATTATTGACGCGGCCACTGCTTGGGGAGCTGATTTGGTTATAACCGGAGCCCAAGGAGTCGGACGTACGGAGGAATCAAAGGCTGGCTCAAACGCGGTTCAGATGATGGAAAAGCTAGATTGCTCCATGATTGCGGTGCGTCCCAGTGATTCAGAAGGTGTTCATTTCACCTGGTTTGAGGACTTACAGCTGCCTAGAGGCACTAGTACATAAGCTTGCAGAAATTTTACTCTCAATTGTAGGAAACGGCTCGGCAGACTACGAATAATCATCCATCGCGCAGGGTATATGAAACTTGCTAGTGTCTTTGTTATGCGTGACTTGAACAAGGGTAGCTTTTTCTGAAGAGCAAGCTGCGTATGGAATATCGAGTATTTAAAGGTCGGAGCCGTCAAGTATTGATTGATTCTGAAAATGCCTCAAGGTGTCTTGTAGCTTCTTTTGTCGATGGCCGCTGGTCAGCCGATGCTCTTTGAAGTCTATGAACTGCGTAGCGATTTTTGGCGAGTACGACGATCGAAGGAAGCAGAAGCGTTGATAGGGCAGGCTATTAGAGCTCTTCCATCACAAGAGATTACACTGGAGTAGGTACTAGGAAAAATAACAACAAGGTTTTTTCACTCCATCGGTTGAGTAGACAATTTGGTCGTGGTCTTACATTGTCTTTGGAACTTTGTGAAATGGCAGCAGTCATCATCGTTTGTCACTGTTATTGAGTCACAAGTGAGGCCTATTGCAATGAATGACAGATTGTCAGAGACCATAGAGCTAATGATAGCTGGGATTCAAGACTATGGCATATTTGTGCTTGATCCCTCCGGAATTGTGAAAACTTGGAATAACGGAGCCCAGAGAATTAAGGGCTATGAGGCAGCCGAAATAATTGGGAGGTCTTTTTCAGTTTTTTACCAACAGGACGACATTGCTTGTGGCAAGCCGCAACTAGAGCTGCAAATTGCAGAACGAGAAGGGCGCTTTGAGGAGCTTGGGTGGCGCGTGCGAAAGGACGGCTCACTCTTTTGGGCAAATGTAATCATCACCGCACTAAGAACTACGAATGGTGAGTTGCTGGGCTATGGCAAAGTAACTCGAGACATGACTGAATTTGCAAAACATGTTGATGAAAAGTTTCATCAAGTTGTGGAAAACTGGCCAAACGGAGTGCTGCTGGTAGATGAGGCTGGCAGAATAGTTCTACTCAACTCAGAGACGGAAAGAATGTTTGGATACCGGAAGGATGAGCTCTTATCTCGTCCAATTGAAATTTTGGTACCGAGCAGATTTCGTGAGCACCAATCTGAGCACTCAGCGGTTTTTGGCATAAGACCGACTGCAAGTATTGGCGGAGTAGACACAGATCTGTATTGGGTACGAAAGGATGGTACCGAGCTTGCTATCGAGATTGGCCTGACACCGCTAAAGACTGAAACCGGGCCGCAAGTACTTGTGTCTGTTGCCGATGTTAGCGAAAGGAAAAGAGCTGAGGACGGTCTCAGAATAGCTCGGGATCAGGCGCAAGCTGCATCTGAGTTTAAATCTCAATTCGTAGCCAATATGAGCCATGAGATTCGAACGCCAATGAACGCAATCATCGGAATGTCCGATCTTCTCATGCGAACATCGCTCAATGAAACCCAAGTCCAATATGGCCAATCGATCAAAGAAGCGGGGCATGCGCTTCTGAATATAGTGAATGACATCTTAGACTTAAGTAAGATTGAGGCTGGCAAGCTTGAGCTAGAAATTGTGGATTTTGATGTTGTCCAGCTTGTTGAAAGTACCTGCAATTTGCTGAGAGGTGACGCTCGGAACAGGGAAATTTCTTTAGTGAGTTTCATCGAACCGAAGATGCCGAAAGTGTTGCGTGGTGACCCAGATCGGCTTCGCCAAGTTCTGCTGAACTTCTTGAACAATGCAATTAAATTTTCCGAAAAAAATGAAGTTGTAGCGAGAGCCACTGTTGCTAACGAGGATGGTAATACGGTACAGGTACTTTTCTCTGTTGAGGACCAAGGTATTGGCTTGAGTGATTCAGATAGTAAGAAACTGTTTCAGCCATTCGTTCAAGCAGACGCAGGTATTGGCCGCAGGTACGGTGGCACAGGGCTAGGGCTAAGCATCTGCAAGAACTTGGTTACTCTAATGGGTGGAAAGATTGGTGTCATCAGTACGCCAGATACTGGTTCTACTTTTTGGTGCAATGTGCCTTTTGAAAAACGATCGCAATCTCCTGCCGTCGCTATTAATAGTGCGCTGGTGAATGCGAGAATTTTGATCGTTGATGATCAAACTAGCGCAAGAGAGATTCTCCATAGTTATGCTAACTCTTGGGGAATGCACAATAGCGTAGCAAGTAGCAGTGCGGAAGCCCTGGAATTGATGCGACATGCGCACCTTGATGGCAAACCCTTCGATTTAGCAATAATTGATCTTGTGATGCCTGGCAAAAATGGTATTGAGTTAGCTCAGGAAATACTAAATGATTCAACTATCGATACCATCAAGCTGATACTTCTAACGGCCTTTGATGAACCAGGTCTTGGAAAGCAAGTTATTGATATGGGGTTTCGAGGCTACCTAACGAAACCTGTACGTCAGTCACAGCTGTTTGATTGCATAACCAGTGTGTTACACGGCAGAACCACGGCGAATAGAACTAAGGTAGTTGATTATGGAGAGATTAGTATTAGCGAAATACTGGTTCGTAACGCGCCTATACTGATCGTGGAGGACCATCCGATTAACCAAAAGGTAACTACGATGTATTTGAGCGAGCTGGGCTTTGTGTCCCATATAGCTAGCGACGGTCAAGAGGCGCTCGAAGCCTTGTCGCGCAATCAATACGGACTATTGTTAATGGATTGTCAAATGCCTGGCTTAGACGGCTTCGCCACTACTAAGATCATTCGTCAAAACGAGGCACTCACGGGTACTCGTGTACCGATAATTGCCATGACTGCGAACGCTATGATTGGTGATAGAGAGAAGTGTATTGCGGCTGGTATGGACGACTATATTAGCAAACCCATTGATCAAGCACAGTTGAAAGTGATGCTGAAGCGATGGCTTTCCCTAGAGAAGGTTATTGCTTCACCGTTGCGAGCAGATGCGCCTGCGAACCCAGAAGCGTGTGTCAGTCGGCCCGTAGATGTTGAACAACTTTTGGCGAAGTTCAATTTGAGTGCGGCAAGGACCCTCGTGAGTATGTTTAAAAGTACTACCCCTGAAACGCTTGGCCAGATCACAGCAGCTATTGAAGACAATGATTGTGTCAGAATAGCTGCACAGGCACATTATCTCAGAGGTGCCTGTAGCACGGTATTTGCACCTGCACTTGAAGAACTTTGCCTGCAGCTCGAAATGATGGCTGCAACGGGCGCTATATCAGAGTTAAAGACTAGGAATGAACAGCTTCAATCAGCATTTCTAGACGCACAACAATACTTGGACGCACATTTTTTTGTGAGCGATGAAATGGAGTCATAGATGCTCGGGTCAGTTTTGCGCTCTCCTCTTGATTTATCGAATGCTGCTGAGCAAAACTTTGAGGATGGTGCCGGTGATCAACTGACAATTAGACCTGGCCAATGCAATTGCTAAAATCTTGGTAGGCGAGATCTGGCTATCCTAGCTCCAGGTTGATGGCAGGACGTTTTTGCAGATACTCAGAAGCGCTCTCACAGTCTATTGCCTTTGTGATTTAGGCAATAGACTGTGAGAGCGCCTAATGATCTCGATACGCGAGTTTCTTCTATGCAGCCTCCATCATAGCGGGATCTGACTGAATACATTTATTTAAATCGGCCAATGCAAAAGCTCCTTCGCCCAGGTGCTGAAACAAGGACCCTCGTGCGAACAGAGCGTCTGCGGGTATGGGCTCAAGCTTAATTGCTTGATCATAGTCACGCCGGGCCTCACCAAGCTGTCCAAATTCGTCAAAGACTCGCGCTCTGCTGCGCCATGCTTCAGCAAAGTCAGGCTCTACTTCAATGGCTTCAGTGTAGTCGTCAACGGCACAAGTGAAATCCATCAAAGCCGCTCGCAGTTGCCCCCGAGAAAAGTAGACAGTAGCAAAGTTCTCGTCTTCGTCAAGAGCACGGGTGTAGTCGCACAATGCCTCAAAATAATCGTTCCATAAAAGCCGGATTGTGAATTCGTAGATAGCTCTCTGATAGTTTTCCTTTAGGAAGGTAGATCCAACCAGAATAATAGTTGGTCTCGGAAATCGCCGGCCAGGCCTGTCGTAATTCGACAAAGCTGGCCAAGGCTTGGTCTAAATTGTCGGTCAGCATCAAAGGCCTCGCGGGGCTGAATGTCTTCAATGTGCGGCCATTCAAGAGCTTGTTTACTAATTACTAGCAACCAGTGCCAGCGAAAGGTAGAAGGCCAATTTCGCGAGCGCGCTTAATAGCCTTTGTTACCATGCGCTGGTTCTTGCGGTTACAACCAGTAATACGAGCTGGCAGAATCTTGCCACTTTCTGATAAGAACTTGCGCAGTAAATTGACGTCTTTGTAATCAACAAGCTCAATCTTGCTAGCGGCGATAGGGTCGACTTTTGCTCGTTTTAACATCGGGCTGCGGGGCTCTGTTCTTTGTTCTTTTGCGGCCATGATTACCTCTCTTTATTTCGCTGCTGCCAGATGACTTACGGCCATATTTTCTTGCGCCAGTTCACTCAAAAACTTGATGTTCCATTCAGGGAATGAGTCCGGTAGTTTCTTCCAAGTATCGACACCGACGACCATCTCTTCGTTAGTCAGCAAGCAAGCATCAAGCTGCTGCGTTAGCCAATCTTGGTTCATGCCGATGCCAATCAAAACTAACTGTTGGCGACGATCGCCGAAGGGCTCGTCCCAGCTTTCGTGAATATCACGCAGTAGCGACTCTCATTGTGGCTTAAGCCTCTCTAGCACTAGGGAGGCTTAAGCTCACTTTTTAATCTTGCACTTAGCAAGATTAGCCAGGCTGAGTTTGTACATATCGTTCCAACCAGGGTCTATTTTGCCATTGATGAGGAGCTTGTCTATAGACTGCAATTTGTCGTTAGTGAGAATGGCAGTCAGTGTTTTGCCGTTACTTAGATGACATTGATAGCAGGTAACTTTACCGCTTTGGTCTTTTACCAAACATTCATTTGATTTGCCACTAAACAAACTCATATAGTTTGTGGCTGCTGGGTGATTTTTTTGGTTAAGACACCAGCACGCAAATGCAGCCTGTTCAATCGATTTACCCACTCTATGTATCAGGAAGTTTTCGTCAGTCCATTCTTCCAAAGACGGTTCACCAAGCCTCAAGTCCCATCCGGCAATATTTGAATCTGGTGATTGAATGTTAATAGTGTAGAGTAAAGGCACATTGTTGCTAACCTCTGCTCGCCAATTTACCTTCTTTCCCGAGAGTTCCGTTGTTTTACCGTTGTGCAGTGTGCCGATCCAATCTACGATTGCCGTCCCATCGACGGGAGACAACCAATTTCTTTGAGTTTCAGGTCTACAAAAGTCATTGATGCGAACAGTAGTCCACTTCGTCTCAAGCAACCTTTGAAAAGCTGCTCTTGCTTGAGATGGCTCCGTAGGTGAATCTTTGATTAAGGCTTTTATTTGCGCAATGTCGTTTGATTGATAGCCCCTGTGAGCATATGGTATCCAAAGGCTACAAATCGGATTGGCGGACACTCTTCTTAAATCTTCGGAGCTACCCATCCACTTTGGCGTAAGGTCAAATGCAATAATTTGCTTCGTATTTTTCAAAGCAGATAAAAAAGCTAGTGATTTCGGAGGTATACCGTAATCTTTCATTGCAATAGATAGCGAAGAGCCTTTTTTGAAGTTGCCACAATAAACATCTTCAACCGTTGCATTCAACAGCAAAACCTTATTTGGTTTCTTCAAAACTTGGTTGATGGTAACCAGAAGACATGACTGATAAGGAAAGAAGCCTTTGTAGAGTTTTAGTGTTTGATGTACTGTGCTGACTTCGCTGGTGCTTTGTTCTTCTGCTAACACTAGTTTAGCAAGCACTGCGATACTTAATAACGAGAGAAAGAGGCCTTGAATAGATTTCAACATATTGGGTGGTCCCGTTTTGGTTGGAAAGTGATGGCTTGGTAACAGGCTTCTTAGTATTGTTTTGCACATTCATGAATATGCAGTAACACCTAAATCTTTAGCTTCGTGTCCATCCGAATTGTACCGGATTGCTATCATAGGGTGATACTTTTCTGTACAGTAGTCATGATGTCTGGGTGTTTTCTGCGTAAGGAAATCGGTCTATATACTCATCAGTGCCAAAGTTTGCGTTCAACTGAATGTCTTTACAGTTGCTCCTCTCGATTACGAGAGGAGCAACTGTCTTTTTTTTTAAAGTGTCACCACAAATGGTGGCGCTTCATTTTTTTCTTATTGAAAATTTTCCTACTATATCATGTTTTAGGTTGAACTGAAACCCGCCGAAAATGAACGTTTTAGGCTATAAATGATATTCTCTGTGTTGATAATGTGGAATTTTGGGTATGATTTTCTCAACTACCCAATGATCATTTTAGGCCATCTTGCCAAAGAAGAAAAAAACTAGGCGGCCTCTGCCGCCAACAAAACCATTTAATTCCGATGTTCGCAGTCGGGAATATTTAACTGCCACTGAAATCAAAGTTCTTAAGGAAGCCGCTGCTAAGGCTCCTCAAAACGGCTTTCGTGACAAGTGGCTTATCTCTATCATCTACGCCCACGCTCTGCGCGTCAGCGAGGCCACGGACCTCCGCTGGGACCAAGTCGATTTGGCTAGAGCTAGAATCCATATCAACAGGCTCAAGAACGGTGACCCATCAGTTCACTATCTTGAAGGCGACGAACTCCGCGCACTCAGGCAACTTCGCCGCGAGCACCCTGATTCCGACTTCATCTTCAACTCCCAACGGCAAGGCCCAATTTCTACCAGGCAAGTTCATACTATTGTCGCTCGCGCAGGTAAGTTGGCTGGCATAAAGTTCCCGGTCCACCCGCATATGCTTCGGCACTCGAAAGGCTACCAGTTAACCAGTAGGGGCGTTGACCTCAGAGCAATACAAGGCTACTTCGGTCACAAGGCCATTCAGCACACTGTTCTCTACACTAAGCTTGATGCTAGAAGATACAAGGGCTTTGGCCGGGACTAGTTGGTAATGAAACCCGAAGAGACTTACAAATGGGAATTCAAAGCACGCTTCCGCCGCAATGCTTTCGGCTGGCGATCGCAGCCGGCAATTTCTCGCATCAAGGAAGCTGTCAAAGAAATCAGAACTGTGTCACGAACTGAACCGGCCTTGGCCGCAGAAGGTGCTGTGATCCTACTGCAACGCCTTTCGCCTGCTTTAACTCATATTGACTCGTCGTCTGGTGCCATAGGGATAGCTGTCAATAGTGCAATTGAAAAACTTGTTCCCATTATCGCTGACGCACCGGTCGATAGCACCATGCGAGACAAATGGCTAGGGCGGCTGTGGCAGGCTCAAATCGACGATGAGATTCCCTACATAGAAAGTCTCGCTGATCACTGGGGCCAACTCTGTGGGAGTAAGGAAAAAGCATCGGTTTGGGCAGACGAATTGATCGGTACGGTGCGCATTGTTTACGGCACCGGCGAGTTTGCTGGCGGTTATTTCCACGGTGCCTCGGCCTGTCTCAGTGCTCTATTGAAAGCAGAACGCTACGATGAACTTTCGGAACTGCTTGAACTTAAGCGAATGAATGCGCCGTTCTATCAAGACTATCGATTGAAGATGGCGATTGCTAAGGAAATGGGCATCGCTGCTATCGAAGTTTCAAATAAACGCGCCGCTGGCAAATCATCGAGCAGAACTGCACCGTCAGCAAACGCTGCTTATTACAATGAGTTCCTTGCTCAGATGGAGATTAGTGGTTCGTATTTGAATTTCTACAAGTCTGCCGTAAAGAAATTTCCGGAGGTTGCACCTGCAAAAATTCTGGCCGATTTAATTGTCACTACTCCCGGTGCCGAAGGCAAATGGTTTACCGCTGCCAAGGAATTGAAAGATTTTGAACTGGCTATGCGTCTGGCATATAAAAGCCCTTGCGACCCACGCACATTGACTCGTGCTGCTCGCGATTACAAGACTATCAATCCAGTGTTTGCGGCAGAGACAGGTCTGGCCGCTATTCACTGGCTCATTAAGGGCCACGGTTTAGAGATTACTCCAAGCGACATCAGGATAGCTTTTTATGAAACTATGGAAGCAGCTAAAATCGTCGGACAGGAAGATGAAGCTTTGCGGTTTATAAGCAACGAGCTTGAGAACAAGAATAAAAACTCGAATGTCTATAAAGTGCTCATGCAGGCGTTGCAAATGAGGTCGCATTGAAGAGCTGCGCCACACTATTTAAAGCTACAAAATACGAATATCGTCTAGCTGGATTGCCAGCTGAGTGATCTCCGTGTGCTCAGTTTCCTTGACGGGTTTCCATTCCCTCATGTCGCTACCGTCAATTTCGAGCAATTCTAAGAATGCGTTCGTAATTCGAGACATGTGGACCCTAAGCCGTTCAATGTCTAGAATAAGGTATCGTCCTGTCATGTCGTCTGAGACACTGTGGTTGACCAGACCTTTGAGGCTGTAGTGAGGAACATCTAATTTTTCTCCCATGGTCAGGAATGTACGGCGAAGATCATGGAATGTAAAAGGAATACCACTTTTCGCACGTACTCTGCTGACGATCGCAACACCCGCGCCGAGGTGTTTGTTTTTGAGGCGGCTAGATTGGAAAACCCAGTCTGAATTCTTCCGGTAAATGTACCGCTTTTTGAGCAGTGCGACGAGAAATTCACTGAGCGGCAATCGATGCTCTCTGTCAGTCTTTGTTTGTTCGCGCGGCACAATAAGTATTTTATTTTCAAAATCGATATGGCACCACCTTAGTTTTCTTGTTTCGCCGCATCGCATACCGCTGAACAGTAGAAATAACATGAAGTCACGTGCCACCTCATTCTGCAATGTGCCCACGGCTCGATACCACACTTTGAGCTTATGATCGGCAATAATCCCTCGGCGAGGATGGATGTGATGCCATAATTTGTTGTTCGATAGCCTTGAAACAGGATTAGTCTTAATCAGCGGCTCTTCATCTGTGCCGTATCTGTCAGAAGCGAAGTTAATGAGAGTGCTTAACTTTTTTAGAGCATTGTTTGCCCGTCCATGTCCGGATGTGCCTAGTCTGTTTGGGCTAACAGTAAGCTCGTGATGGCGTTGTTCTACCATGTCTTTGGTGATTGATGTGATTGGTATATCAAGCCAATCGTTAAAGTGCTTATTGATGGCATAGTGATAATTCCTTTGTGTGTCTTTTCGGATCTTCTTGATTTCAAGAAACTTTTGAAAAACTTCCCGCAGAGTAATATCGTTGAGGGTATTGATGCGCTTGCCGGTTTGCGGATCGATTCCCTTTGTGATATCTCCGAGCATGACGCAAGCCTGATTTCTCGCAGACTCCAGAGAGATTTCGTCGCACTTGCCTATTGTGATGCGACGGTTGACACCATCAACCCGCTTCTCCAGTATGTAAGACTTTGACTTGGGCGTCACACGCACGGCAAAGCCAAGAATATCCTCGTCTCGGTAGAAACGTTGCCCTTTTACTGGCGGTTCAATTTTTGTCTCGACAAATTGTTTGGTCAATTTATACATAACGCTGCTGCTCCTCTGATGAGATTGCTGATTGAGAGAAGGCAAGACTCGCATTAACATACAAGTAGTTATAGTCGGTAGACTTTGGCCGCTTTCTCTTACTTCTTAGAACGTCAGCTAGCACTAATTAGTTCAATCACCAAAAATTAAATTGCTCTTTATTCACCACACCCTGCCTACAAGCCTGTCTACATGAGCTTACAAAAGCAGTCTGTATCCGGTTCGTGTGATTTCCATCGCAAAGCAGTATATGCTGAGGCTATCGAAATTGGACTGTGCAATTGCACAGCGTTCTCGCTTCCCTATTTCAGGTTGAGGAATTTACCGTGTGTCTAATTGATGTCCAAGACGCGATGTTATCGTGCTGTCATGGGCGAGACGAGCAACTGAGGAGAAGATAATGGCCAATCTTGAAACTGTTAGTGATGTGAGTGTTGCCAATCAAAGCTATGCGGCGACAGAAAATTGGGCAGAGGCTCCGAAGACAAACAACTTGAGCGATTTGGCACAAGAGCTAATGAGTTCGCATGCTCATCGCCCCGGTTTGGTACAGGAAGATTTGGCCAAGGCCACAGAGGCACTGCATGCTAATGGCACTCTCGCTAATCTATCTATCATCGGCTTAGACGGCAAAGACTTAATTGCTCGCGATGATCAAGGACAAACACTTTTACTAGATTCAAGCAATCCTGAAAATCAACAAGTTTTGCCAACCGACTTAGTAGCGCAACCAATTGGTGAAAGTGGTCGTACTGCTGAACTGGCTGCTGATGGCTCAGGCAAATACACTGTTGTCAGCGGTGACTCATGCTGGAGAATCGCCAATGATATTCTTACTTCGCAAGGTGTCGAGCAGCCTACCGACAATCAAATTGCCAACTATATTAAGGAGCTTGAGACCAGCAATGGTCGCAGTTTTGCTCAGCTTCAAGTGGGCGACGAGATAAATATCCCGACCAAAATTCAAGGAGGTGAGGGCAGCAGTTTCGCTGCTCCAGAGTCGACAGATACTGCTATCCCAGAGACAACTGTTCCAGCCGAAACCACTGTTCCATCAGACACATCGATTCCAACAGACACCGTTGTTCCAGCTGAGACTTCGGTTCCAACAGACACCGGTCTTCCAGCAGAGGCATCTATTCCGGCAGATACCACAGTTCCAGCGCTGTCACCAGAAGCTGCTAAACAGATGGAGTTAGAAAAATTTGGTATCGATACTAGTTATGCTCTTATGGGCCAGGGCTTCGAGCGCGCTACGGAACATTTCACACCGAGAGGAACCTATTCAACACCTTCAGCTACTCTCTATGACATCGATAGTACTCTTAACCGCAGTGATTTGACTGATAATGAAAGACTTGGCTTGCAGATGATGCAATCTCAGTATGATTATCTCAAGAGTTCAGAAGATGGAAATATTCACCTCACCGATCTCGACCGTGGCAAGGCTCAGAGCTACCAAGAAATTGAGGCTAAGTATAGCCAAGGCGCTAATAGTGTCTTTGATCCCTATGCCGGTATCTACCCTCAAGCAACAGATGCTACAAACCCCACACCTGCTGCTCTGCCTAACTAAAATACTTTCTTGAAGAAATTTTTGGTTGAACGAAGGCCTTTTTTAGTGCCACCAACGGTGACATCAACACCCTTCTTGACTCCACCTACTGTCACCTTGGCGCCCTTTTTGACACCACCAACTGTGACTTTGGTTCCTTTTTTCAAGCCACCAGTGACGTAGCCTTCACCCCTAGCTGGTTGCGGCAGAATGACCAGAGCTAGGAGATAAAGTGAGACCAAAGAAATAAGCAAGCGTGACATCATAAAACTCCTAATCGTCAATTTAAGTACATTACTCTATTTTTTTAGAAACCGCTGTCGGCTCCACCTGAAGTATCCCTTGCGCCATATTGGGCTTCGCTGTAGTTGTTTGCTGTTGAACCATAGTTGGCATCTACCATGTTGCCCTGGGGCTGTGACAGCGCTTGACCGTAGCTGGCAGGAGTTGACGCCATTCTCTCTTGTGAGTACTGCGCTGGTGGTGAATTAGATTGGGGCATCATGGGGTTGTAGGGCAGCCTTTCATTTAAATGAATTTTGATATTGGCTACAACTTGTAGCCTACCACCAGGCAGATTGTTGCCGACGAAAGTATGTTGAGTGCGGCCGACGAAATAGCGACCTCCTTCAAAGCCGTGTTCTGATTCAATCACACCTTCGTAGACATCGCTAGATGTGCGGTAAGTGCCGTTCGGGTTCTGATAAATTACATTGCCGCGCATCATGACATTGTCGCGGATGTCTGCCGGCACAGGGCACCACTGCATCCACTGAGCGTTCATTCCTTGAACCGATACTTGGATGTGTTGGCGGCCAAAGAGCCAGGGACCTGAGTAAGATTTTGCCGCAGCATTTAAATCGTAATAGTGTTTGCCTGTTGATGCATCAGCGCGCAAAAGTGTATCGGTTGATTTGGCATAAATTGCTTCTTGTTGTCGAGGCAAATCTGTATAGTTATCGTCTTTGACTTCAGCAGTCAGTTGCATATTTCTGACTCCTTTAGTTACTGATTTGTATGATGAGATTTGGATGGACCAAAGACATTTAAGTGCTTGCGTGCCATGGCATCGGCTGCACTATCTTGCTTCAATTCTTTGAGCAGATCTGAATAGGCTCTTGGTAGTTCGTAGAGCTGTCGCCTATCGCTGGCTGAGAGGGTTTCGTAAGTGGGAAGAATCTCTTTCAGCATTTTTTCCGCTTCTATCGAGCGGTTGTGGCGCTTCAAGAAGTGTGCGTATTCTAGAGTACATTCAACTAGTTTGATTTTGGCACTGCGGTGATTTTCAGTAGCGGCACCAACGGCTTCTTTGTAGAGCTTTTCTGCTTCTTCAATGCTGCCTGTGTGATCAAGGCTACGAGCCAGATTAAGTTGGTGAACATAAGTGTCAGGGTGCTTATCGCCTTTTAAGTTGGTGTGAATTTGCAGGGCTTTCTTGTAGGCATCAATTGCTTCAGCGTGAGAATTTTGCTCTGCGTAGCAAAGACCCAAATAGTGGTAGACCTTGACTCGGCCTGGGGCATCGTCAAGCTTGGTATAGACAGCCTCAGCTTGTTTGAAGTAATCAATTGCTTCTTTGTTGTAGTTGTGTTGATAGTACATGGCAGCAATGTTGAAAAGATCTTGGGCTGATTCTTTGTGATCTATTCCGTATGCTTTTTTGTCAATCTCTAGTGCCTCTAGGTATAAGACTTTGGCTTCGTCGAGTCGTTTCATTTCGCCGTAGAGATTGGCCAGGTTAGTCAGTGTTATGGCTAGCGATGAGGCACTTTTGGCTTGTCGTTTGGTTTCTATGACTTGTTTGTATAGCTTTTCGGCTTCTAGATCATGGCCCGATTTGTGCTCGACTAGGGCGAGGTTGCCTTGAGTCTCTGCTGTTTTCTCGCTATTTTTTCCTAGCTCTTTTTCTCTAATTGCCAGAGCTTTTACCAAGCTGGCTCTAGCTTCGTCGTAGCGCTTCTGCTTGATGTAGAGGTGCGTCATCTGGTTCAGAGTTTCTGCCAGATTGAGAGAATTGTCTTTTCCAGCCAGGGCAATAGCCTCTTGCCACTGCTTTTCAGCTTCAGTGTAATTGCCACCGATAAAGCTAGTTTCGGCTTGTTCTTCTTTGCTCTTCCAGTCATTAATGGTGTTAGTGGCAGTTGTGGCAGGCTTGGCTGCTTCTTCTTTCTTCGGTTGGTCTGCGGCCTGAGCTTTCGCTGCCAGCTGGTTAGCTGAGGTCAGGCCGCTGGCTATGGATATCGATATAGATATAGACATAGCCGTTGCCGCCAGTAAAATGCAGCGATTAATATGGGGAGCGCTGGTCATTGGGCCTCGCACTAATGATTTGGTTGGTTTGAAAACTTTAGATTATGCGATCTGTGGCCGGTGCGGTCAATAGTTAAGGTGGTCAATGGCTTGGGTGGACAAGTGTTTGGCCGCACAACGGTTTAGCCGCACAAGTGTTTGGCAGCACAAGAGAGGGGCGTTTGTGCTAGGATGTCACCATACGTAAATATGGTTTGGCGGAAATGCAGTGACCGGTAGTGATTTCTCTGATAGTTCAGGCTCGTCGAACAGTTCAGACCGTCGCTCGGGTGGTTTTCCTTCACCAGCCGCCGATTATATTGAGCAGCGCTTAGACCTCAATAGTCTTTTGATTAAACATAGAGAGGCTACTTTCTTCTTGCGCGTTGAAGGCGATTCGATGATTGGCGCTGGAATTCATAGCGGCGATTTAATTGTTGTTGACCGATCGCTAAAGGCTCAACACAAGAAAGTAGTAGTTGCGGTTCTTGATGGTGAGCTGATAATACGGCGGTTATTAATTGAATTAAGCGATGGTGAGCGTTTTACTCTCGCCTCCGAAAATGCTGACTACCCACCTATTAAAATCGGCGGCGATGCTAATTTCGAAATTTGGGGCACGGTCACCAATGTCATACATGAGCTCTAGGGGAGGAGCTTTAAATGGCAGATCAAAAGCTCTTTGCTCTAGTCGACTGTAATAATTTCTATGTTTCTTGCGAGCGCTTGTTTAATCCTAAGCTTGAAGGCAAGCCAGTGGTTGTGCTTTCAAATAACGACGGATGTGTTGTATCACGCTCGAGTGAGGCCAAAGCACTAGGCGTGAAGATGGGGGTGCCTCTTTATCAAATCAGTGCTCTGGTTAAGAGTGCAGGCATCGTCACCTTGTCTTCAAACTACGCTTTATACGGAGATCTCTCCGCTCGCATAATGAGCATACTTAGTGGGTTTAGTCCGCATCAAGAGATTTATTCGATTGATGAATGTTTCCTTGATTTTAGTGGCATACCTGATCGTTTAAGTCGCGCTCGACAAATTAAAGAGACCATCAAGCAATGCGCTGGTGTGCCTGTTTGTGTCGGTATTGGGCCGAGCAAGACCTTGGCGAAGCTAGCCAACTTTACGGCAAAAACGCGCAGCGATTGTGGCGGAGTTTTCGATTTTTCAGCCTTAAGTGAAGGCGAGCGCGATAGTATCTTCGCTACTCTTAAAGTGGGCGAAGTCTGGGGAATCGGTCGCAAATTGGCGCAGAAGTTTGAGCAAATTGGCATTAATACAGTATTGCAATTGAAAAATAGTTCGCCTGATTTGATGCGTAAGCAATTTAGTGTCGTCATTGAGCGAACAGTAAGAGAGCTGCGGGGGCAGTCGTGTCTGGAGATGGCAGAAATTGCATCTGCTCGCAAGCAAATTGTCTCTTCGCGCTCTTTTGGTAAGAATGTTTTTGAGCTTGCTGATTTAGAACAGGCGGTTGCTAGCTATATGGCAAAAGCTGCATTGAAGTTGCGTGCTGATAGATCCCTGGCTGGGGCGCTGGAAGTTTATATAAGAACAAATCGATTTGCAGAGGGCAGTGAGCAGTATGCCCAGACCGCTACTGTCACATTAAGTCATCCAACTGACGATACTATGGTTTTGCTTGCTGCTGCCAGTCGTGCCCTTAAACAGATTTATCGCAGCGGCTATGCCTATCAGAAGGCTGGCGTTAGCCTGCTCGATTTGAGCAATGCCGACGAGAGACAGCTTTCGTTGTTTCAGCCAGAAGCCGTCAATAGTCGCTCTGAGAAGTTGATGAAGTTGATGGATGCTACAAATTCGACCATGGGTCGCGGTACTCTGTATCTCGCTGCCGAAGGGCAAAACCATAGTTGGCAGAACCGCTGCAATTTTAAGAGCCCTGAGTACACGACCAGCTGGAAGGGCTTGGCTGTAGCCAAAGCGAAGTGAGAATTGGCCAGTTAATGTTGCAATGGCCTTATGAACTGCTAAAGTACTCAGGATAATTTAGGCACTAAATGCAATTTAGTATTGCAGACCTACTGAGGCTTCTTATTTGGCAACCCCTTCTTTTGCAACTCCTTCATTTGCGCCATCGACCAAGTCACGATCAGTAAAACCGATTACTCTTGTGCTGATAGTCGTGTTTCTATTGCTTAATTGTATTTTGGCATTTTGGTTTGCTTCACCATACTTTGCTGTTAACGATCTCAAGGCTGCTGCGGCCAACGGCGATCAAGCTAAGTTGTCTCGTCTGATTGATTTCGCTGCTGTTAAAGAGAGTGTTAAGGGCCAACTGGTTGACGCTGAGATTATCGATATGGCCGTCAGTCCAGCGGGTCTGACAAACTTATTTAAGTGTAGCAATCTCGTTACTGGTAGCGTTGGCTTGGCTGGTTCACAAGCTAATGCAGATGGTGCCAGTGACTTGCAAACAGTTGGTGTTACCCCTGAAGTTGAGCCTAATTCGGTAAGTGCTAATGATTATGCTAGCCTTGATCAATTCGTCTCTTTTTTAGGTCAGAAGTATTCAGGGCAGGGCGTCAAGTTTATTTTTCAGCGCTCTGGTTTGTTAGGTTGGAAGTTGGTGGCAATGGAGTTTCAATCACCTTCAGTGGTGCACACCCCTGTGTATGTCGTAGGCTATTTGAGCTCTGAAGTGCCTGAAGGTATTAAGGATGTGCAACTTTATGATCGTTTATTGGCAGTTAATGATGAACCAGTAGTTGATTATCCGGGTGCGGTTGTGCAGTTTAAGGCGGCTGGTAATTCTGCTCAAATAGCTGTTTTACGCGATGGTGAGATCAGATCATTTGGAGTTAGCAAGCCATCCCGGGGCAAATTTGGTTGTGTTCTCAGTGGTTTGGTGTTTTCACCTAAACCTGGGGTAATTGCTACCCCAGCTGCTTTGGATAAAAAGTATTTGCTGCAATTGATGCAGAGCCAAGACCCTGCGGCGGCAGCTGCTTTGGTGCAGCAAGGGCAGTTAGTTCTACTGCAACCTGGCAGCTTGGTGTTAGAGGGGCAAACCACCGAACTACCAGTGGGAAATGACAGCGGTGTGCTGGTGTTTCAGGGGCACTTCTTAGAGGGCAGGGCTACCACTGGGCCGCAAGGTCTTCCTGGTCGCAACTTCTATATGTTGCGCTCTAACTTCCCTGAAAAGGCACCAGAGCAGTAAGATTTAGCCCTGATTTTTGTCGCTAATTTTGGCTAGCAATTTCTAGAGGTCGTTGAGCAATTGCTAGCTCGCCATGCAAAACATAGGCTGTAGTTATTGGTGCCAGCTCTTGAAGTGTCGGTTCGCGCTTAGTTATTTTGCCAATGAAGCAGATAACATGACCAATACCGCTTATGTTCAGTTTGTCAGCTGCGGCCTTTGATAAGTCGATAACACGTTTGCCGATATAAGGCCCTCTATCAGTTACAACCACTTCTACTTTTCTGCCGTTATGCGGGTTGAAGATTAATAGCTTTGTGCCAAAAGGCAGTGTCTTGTGGGCGCAGGTTAGCTTGTTCATGTCGTAGATGCCACCAGATGCGGTTCGGCGGCCATGAAAACTGCCTCCGTACCACGAGGCGATGCCACCAAAGAGTTTTTGTAGTTCAGCTCCGCTAGAGGCTTGAGCTGGTGCTCCTGAAAGTAGAGAGGCTACTACGGCGCAAATAATTGTAATTTTGCGCGCCAAAGTGTACCCGTTAGGGCATTGAAAATTAGTCATAAACGTTATCCGGTAAACAAATCAATTGAGAGACAGACTAGAACTGTTTGTTTCTCGCTTGTAGTTGACAGGCCACAGCGGGCTTTGGTTCCGCCTGCTAGATTAAGCTTCGCTAATTAGGCTTCTAGGGCGTCGCGCACTTGCTCGATAATTTCACGCACTTCATCGTTGCTTAGATGGGGATAAATCGGCAGAGACACTGTTGATAGGCTCAGTTTAGTGGCTTGGGGTAAAGTGCTAACTAAATCCGATTCAATTTTATCCACCGGTACAATGGCCTCTACACAAGCTTGTTTTAGCTGCTCGATAACGGCAGCGGCGATCTTGCTTCTAAGAATTGCCCCTTGCCTAACCGGTAAAGTGTTGGCATCGCAGTTGTCGAAAATATCAAATCCAGCTTCTTTGTAGGCGTCAAAAATATCTTCGCGCCTTGCCATTAGTTTAGTCAGCTTCTCTAGCTGTACGCGCCCAATAGCGGCTTGCATGTCTGTTATGTTGAAATTGAAGGAGCCCTGGCAATTGTGATCTCTATAGTTTCTTACTTTCTCAATTAGATCAGTATGCCTCGAAACTAGCATGCCGCCTTGGCCGCCAGTGCTGATAACTTTGTCGGTGCTAAACGAGTAGACAGCTATGTCGCCGATTAGACCAACGTTTTCCGGGCTCTTATTGGCGCTGTTCTTAGTGCAGACTTTGGCACCTAGTGCCTGAGAGCAGTCTTCTATTATCTTCAGTTCGCGACCGGCTCTAAGCTCAAGTAATTTGGCCAAGTCAACCGGTAGACCAAACATGTGAGGAATGAGAGCAATTGTGGCATTGCTTTTAGCAGTTGCCACTAAATCAATATTTGGCCCTTCACTACTATCAATCAAAACTGCTTTGGCCTTTGCTAGGGCTACGGCGTTGCGCAAACCTGATGAGTAGGCTGGAATAATTACTTCTTTGTTCTCAGCTGATAGTGCCCAAAGAGCCAGATAGCGTGCCGCTGTTCCACTTGAAAGTAAGACTGCGTGACCTTCTGCCAGGCCCAGAAATTTGCAAAACTCATACTCAAACTTGGCGATTTCTGTACCGCTGCCAACATAGCCAGAGTGCACGACTTTTGAGGCTGCTTGCTCTTCTTGTCGGCCCATGGTGGCCTTGCTATGCGAAATTATGTGAGCTGGCAGCTCGACTGGCTTCACTAGCTTATTTTTAGGCGGATTAGCGACCTTGATTTTTTTCTTTTTTCTCAGCGGTTTCATAGTGATTCTTTAGTTCGGTTGTATTCTGTTTTGTTGCACTCTGTTTTGTTATACAGGGTAGCGCATACTAAGAGGTTTGATATTCACTTCTATTGTCATGAGGCGTCGATTTGCTGGTTCAAATCAGCCTGGGCCTGGGCAAATTGTTCGCGCATGACCTTTGTGTAAGGGTTATAGCGCTGCAAGTCGAGGAAAAGCTGATATTCGTCTTTGCCTACTTGTTTTGTAACCTCTAGAAGCTTTCGGCTGTTACTTGTATCAATTTTGCTTGCCGAAAAATTCATTTTATTCAATATGCGGCCAACTAGGTGTGTGAGCGCCTGACTAGAGGCAATCTGCTGGTCGTGCTCTTCAGCCGTCATTTCTAATACTTCTAATTTTAGATTGATGAAATAGTTTTTCCAGAAATTGAATTTTTGATCGCTGCTGCGAAACTGCTCGATAACAATGCGCTGCCCTGCTAGGCCAAATTCGTTGACGCTGTCTGGGCCGAACAGAGGATGGCAGAGCATTGCCTCGATATTTTCTGGTAGTTCTTTTGTGAAAATTTCTTTGGCATGCACTTTGACCGATAGCAGGTCAATTAATAGTTTGCTGGTGCTTGTAGTTTTGAAGTAGATAGCGTGCTGAGCAATAGTTGTGGCAAACTCTGAAATTGGCACACAGTAAAAAATCACATCGGCTGCCAGCGCCTCTTCTAGGGTGGCTGCCTCTAACCCTAAGCTACTAGCTTGTTCTAGTGCTGCTTTTGACTGGTCGTAAACTTTGACTTGAAAGTCTGACTTAATTATTGAAGCCCACAGCTGACCGAAGCGGCCGAAACCAATGATACTTACTCGTGGTTTCATTGACAGTTTTTCCATTGATGGCTTAAATCAAATTGATAGCAGCATGAGCCATGGTGACAATTTCATCTAGTCTCTTTGAGTGAGTGGGTTCAGTCAGCCTTGAATTTGTCAGGTAAGTAAAGGAGACGCCGCTTGCTGGATCGGCAAAACTATATGAAGTGCCAACACCACCATGGCCGAATGTCTCAGGTGTGGCTGTGCTACCTAGCCCGCGAATAGTCGGTGTATTTCCTCGCACGTGCACGCCCATGGCTCTATGCATTGGTGCTCCAAAGAAATGGTCAATGCGATCTTCTGTATGGTTGCGGGTGGCATATTGCACCATATGTGGTGAGAGTAATCTTGTGCCGTGAAGCGTGCCTAGGCCCAGCAACATTTGGTAGAAAAGGGCTACATTCGATGCGCTAGCATATCCGCCAGCTCCAGGCATGCCCGATTGGTAGAACGACTTTTTATCAAAATTGATGTCGGCTAAATGGTTTGTACTTTGATTGGCGTCGGGGCAATAATAGGCACCAGCCAAACGCTGTTGCTGGCTTTCTGGTACTCCTACATAAAAGTCGTTGAGTGCCAGGGGCTTGAGTATTTCATCGCCAATGAATTGGCGAAAATCTTTCTTTGTGATTGCTTCTATTAAGACAGCAAGTACCCAATGGGCCGCGTATGAGTGGTAGAAGACCTTGCTACCTGGTTCAAAATCTAGGCTAAAGTCACAGACTGATTGACGCAGCAGCTCATGATCTGCCCAGGCTTCTTCTGGCACCATGGCATTAGGAAAGCCTGCTTGGTGCGTCAGTAAGTGATAAGCAGTGAGGTTGTCTTTGCCATGGGTGGCAAATTCAGGAATATAGAAAGCAACTGGTGTGTGCAAGCTCAGTTCGCCTCGTTCTGCTAAGAGCCAGATAGCAGATGAGGTGATTGGCTTGGTTTGCGAGTAGAGCAGCCAAAGTGTGTTGCTATCTGCTCTTTGAGCAGGCATTTCACTGGTTGCTAGTCGAGCTTGACCAAAATTGCCACTGACTACCACCTGCCCGTGGCGGGCCATGGCAATCGAGGCGCCAGGATATTTGCTAGCGGCGACATCGTCTTCTAGTCTGGCAAACAGTCGCTTGATGCAGTCAACGTCTAGGCCTGCTTGAAGCAACTGGCCTTTATCAATGGATTTTGATTCGATGGTTTTCATAGTTGTTAATTGTAGCTTTCTTCCCGGGCTTCCTTGAGGTTGCTGGGCTCATATATGAACTATCAAGAATCCTGCTTTCGCTGGCTCTGACGATTTCACGAGTTTTTCACCCCGGCCCTGTTAATTTCTTAGACACTTATCATCTGAGCGTATAGCTTAGCCGGGCATCCCTGCCTTTTACTAGAGTTCTAAAGTGTCAAGAGAAACCACCGATTCAGTTGAAAATCGCCGTCAGCGGGTTGATACACCTAGCAACGACGTCTTGCAGCCCTATCGCTTAGATCAGCCCAACAGATTGTTGGGCCATGGTTTTAATCTGCCAACCAAAGACACCCTGGACATTCCTAATATATGGAAAGTGAATGGCACTGATAGTAATACCCATGATTTCAAGCCAGACAAATCCCCTACAGCCAAGGCTGGCCACGAGCATGTGGTCACCAATGGCGACACTCTGTGGCGCATAGCCAAAGAGTCGCTCGCTGCCAATGGTGATTCTGCTTCTAATACTCAGATTTCTAAGCGAATACAGTCAATCATCAAAGCCAACGCTGAAGAGCATCCTAGATTGGCTCGCAATCCTCATTCTATTCCTCCAGGTATGAAACTGCACATTCCTGACACCGATGGACCACAGCAGCCAGGAAGAGCTTCTCAGCGCAGAGAGCGGAGCGAGATGCCGCAAAGACATGAGACTCCTGAAAGACAGGAGAGGCGAGAGCGCGCAGCACGTCCGGAGCAAGGTGATAGGGAAAAGCCTGCCGAGCGCCAACCTGCAAGTAGAGATCGCCAGCGGCCAGAGCGCGATAAAGTGCCAAATGAAGCTAGCGATAAGTCTAGCGATAAGGCTGCTAGTGAAGGAGATGGTGGCATGTTGGCTCGGGCCATGAAACAGTTTGGCCACGATTTGGCCGATGCTGCCAAGCGTATTGCCCATAGCTTGGGAACCATTGGTGATTGCGCTAAGGGGCCGCGGCTGACATTTAAGGAGCTAGGATTTCATCTGCCACCGGCGATTGCCACTGAACAGGGGCGAATGCTCAAGGAGAGCGGCCTGTTTCACGAAGTACCCCGCGATGAAGTGCGGCCTGGCGACTATGGTGTGCGTGATTGGAACCGTCATGTCACTAAGCGCCATGGTGGCGTTAACAAAGGCGATTCGTTCATTGTCACCGCTGTCAGTGCTGATGGATCGCTGCGGGGAGCGAACGATCATACTTTCAATGTTCCTGAAGATGGTGGTCGCTATCGCAATTTGCGCTTCATGAGACCAACTCCTGAGTTCTTTAGACGCTATGGTGGCAATATTTAGAGTAAAATAGCCTGGCTTTGCGAGGTTATCTAGATGTCTAAATTTGGTCTGAAGACTGCCTGCTTATCGGTGGCATTTCTATTGTGTTCACTGGCTCTTTTGCCTGCTTGGGCCAAAGTATATAAGGTCGAAAATTTCAACCAGTCTGGGCCGATGTTGCCCGCAATGAAAGATGGACAGGCCCTTATCGCTGCCATGTGTGCTGACGCGCAGAAGCTCAATGACTATTCGCTAGTTTTTGAGACTATTACTTTTAAGAAGGGTGAGACCATTTCGGAGAAGGGCAATTTATTTTTCAAAAAACCGAAACTTATGCGCTTAGAAGAAATCGGTGACTATAAAAAAGGATCTGTAGCAGTGCTCGGTAAAGACGGCAAAGTTCGTGCCCATGCCGGTGGCCTGATCAAGTTTGTCACTTTGACAATGGAGCCATCTGATAAACAGCTCGATGCTGCCAATGGCGATCGTATGGAAGATTCTGATTTTGTTTCACTGAGCAATGTTTTGCGCGATCGCCTAAAACAAGGACAATTGGCTCGTGTCAGTGACAAGGCCGTGGCTGCACCAGGGGTGAGCCAACCAACTCTCGTTCTCGAGATTTTCAAAGCAAGCGATCCTAAGACCGTTTTGAAGCGGGTTTTTGTTGACCCTAAAACCAATTTGCCTGTGCGTTGGGACGACTATGACTATAAAGACCCTTGTTCTAGCACTTGGATGAATGTCAAAACAAACATTGGTATCAGCGATAATTTGTTCAAGATGTAGAGATAATTTGATATTCAAGAACTTCACCACTGCTCTATTCACGCCAACAGTCTTGATTGCTGGTTCTGGTTATCTCGTTGACATGTTTGATCTTTTTGCCTTTAACATGCTCAGAGTAAAGTCATTGCAAGCACTTGGTTTGAACAAAGATGAAGTCACCTTGGTTGGCGTCAATATCATCAATGCCCAGCTTGCTGGGCTTATGCTTGGTGCATATATCTGGGGCAAACTAGGTGATCGTTTTGGTCGCAAGAAAGTTTTACTTGGAAGTATTTTGCTCTACTCTGTGGCCTCACTGCTGACCGCTCTTGTGCAAGACCCATGGCAGTATGGCTTGCTACGTTTTCTTACAGGAATTGGCCTAGCGGGAGAACTGGGAGCTGGTATCACGCTTATATCAGAAGAGTTCTCCGATAAACGAAGAGGACTGGGCGTTGGCATTTTCATCATACTTGGATTTGTTGGGGTGCTACTGGCCTCGGCTTTGGCGCAAAGCATCGACTGGCGCGGCTGCTACCTTGTTGGTGGGCTACTTGGATTCTTACTTCTTTTTCTTAGATATCGCTTACAAGAATCATCACTCTTTGAGAATACTCGCAATCAAACTGGTGTTAGCTATGGTGGTCTGAAGCCGATATTGATCAACCCGGCATTGAGGCGAAAGTTTCTTCTGGGAATTTGTTTGCTTTTACCGACAGTCTTTATTCCTCAAATAGTCTGGAGCCTTTCGCCAGAAATTGCTCTTGCTCGCGGTATAAGTGGAGTAAGTCCAGCCACAGTACTAGGTGCTGGCTATTGTCTTGTGATATTAGGAGATCTGGTGGCTATCTATTTGGCCGAGAAATTTGCCAGCAGAAAGTTCGCTATCGCTATTTTTGGAAGCGCAGGGGCGGTGTTCTTTTTACTATTTCTATTCTTGCCTTATCATTCCGTTTTTGACTATTACTTCTGGAGCAGTATGCTTGGCCTGGCTTTTGGCACCTGGGTCGTGGGCTCAACTATGATCGCTGAGATGTTCGGCACAAATCTGCGTGCCACTGCTGCTACCACCATCCCTAACTTCTGTCGCGGCTGCGTGATTTTGATGAATATTTGTCTTTTGTCCCTCAAGCCGCTAGTAGGCATTACTGTTGCCGTCGCAATTGTAGGCGCTGTTGTGTTTATACTTTCTGCTATTAGCATCTATCTTTCACAAGACACTTACGGCAAAGATCTGACTTTTGTAGATAGCTGATTGGGTCTGCACTAGACTATAATAGTCTTGCGGGTAAATGACTTTATGACGAAGAGCAGACAGCGATTTTCATGGCCTTATCAGCTAGCCCTTGTGGCTTGTTTGTGGTTGGCACTCTCGCCCCTTGTCGCTTTACCGCTTTACCAAAAGCTTCTGTTCTTTCCGGAGGCCTGCAAGGCTGATAGCTTAGTGTCAGGCTTTGAGCCTTTGTCGCGGTTGTGTTCCTCTATTAGGCTCGTCAATATCAACAACAAGGCGAACAGTCGCCTTACTGGTTGTTTCCTCATCCTTAATCCAGCTGCGCCTATTGCGCTTGTTAGTCATGGTAATGCTGGAAATTTAAGCCACCGCACTATCTTGGCAGAAGCTCTTCTTCGGTCTGGCTTCTCTGTCTTCTTATACGACTATCAGGGGTATGGCTGTTCACAAGGTAGCCCGTCTATAAAAGGTGTCGTTGATGATGCTGTAAGTGCTTACGATTATTTGGTGAATTTTGAGCAGGTTCCATCGTCTAAGATTATTGCCTATGGTGAGTCACTTGGCTGTGGAGTGACTGCTGAGCTAAGTAAAGTTCGTTCTGTTAGAGCTATTGTCTTGCAGTCTGGTTTTCCTTCATTGACTTGGGCTGCTCATGATCGCTTGTGGTTTACCTGGCTATATCCGCAATCATGGTTTCCAGATCTAGACTGTATTTCTGCACTTGCGAGTAAGACTCATGCTCCAGTTTTGATTGTTCATGGAACAGAAGATGCTGCCTTCCCTGTGTCTTATTCCAAACTTATTTACCAAAAGGCTAGCGATCGAAAACAACTCGTGATTATCGAAGGATTGAAGCACAATTTGAATTGGCCAGACTTACCGCAGCTGCAAGCAGTGCTTACTGATTTTAGGTTGTCTTTATGAGCGATGATAATTTAAGTGTTGAAGCAAAGGAAGAAAGCCTTCAGGCAATGCTCTCTTCAATGTCTGCTGGTGCCCTAAGCACTCTGGCCTTCAATTTAGGAGCGATTGCCTGGATTGGTCTCAATCTCAATATAAATTTCAGTGTCAATAATTTCTCAATTGTCTATCAGCCAGGTTGTTATATTTCACCGAACGTTCTCAATGTACTTTCTGCTTTTGTTTTGTTATACAGCGGTTATCTAGCTGCCTGGGCAATTTATAGAGGTAGTTTGTTTCCTGCCATTATCACTCTTACATTTATCTATAGCATGGTGGCAACTCTTATTCGGATTTTTCTATGATGTAGCTTCAAGCCAAATTACCAGGGCATCTTTGGCTGAGTTCATAAACCATGCTGTATCATCGTCGACATTTTCTTGTTCGCTGGCGAGCAGTAGTTTCTTTTCCCAGGTATGCATGACCTTCTCTGTGGTGACATCTTCGGCACGCAGACCTAAGATTAGGCAGGCTTTGCGAATCTCTGGGGGAATGGGATGACGGTTTGCGACGTTACTCATTTGGGTCTCCTTTGCTCAATTTTCTTACTGAGCAACTAAATCTAAAAGGGCCTGTTTGCCGACGCTGCCGATTAGACGATTCTTTTCTTTGCCGTTTTCGAAAAGAATGATGGTTGGAATCGACTGTATCTTGTAGGTCTTCGATAAATTAGGATTTTGATCAACGTCGACTTTGAAGACGGCAATGTCTGGTTGGTCTTCAGCGAATGCCTCTACTACTGGTGCCATTTGATTACATGGGCCGCACCATGGTGCCCAAAAGTCTACGACTGCTAGTCTGCTAGTCTGTAGCACATCAACAGCAAAAGTACTTTCAGTTTGGTTTTTCACTAGCTTTAACATGTTCTTCGCTCCGTTTGCAGGTTCTTAAGCTGCCCAAGAGATACTGGCTAAGCGCTTGTAGGTTCTTCGCGCGCGCTGAGCCACATAATTACAATAATAGACCGGTCGTCTAGTTTTGTCAAGTTGGTCGATTCTCGTTTGAGTATTATTGTCAATAATGGCAGTAGCATTAACAGAGCTAGCGGCCACAGAAGCAGCAGTAGGCGTAATCCTTGCTACTTAGCTGCTGCTGTCAAAGCATTGCAAGTTCGCTGGGCATCTTCTAAGACATTCTTTCTGGATGGCTGCCAGCCAAGCTCGCGGCTTTGCAGTCCACGTATGCGCGAATTTGAACCTAGGCCAAAGACTGCAGTGCCAAATCCAAGGCTATCTATGGCCTCCTGCACTGGCCATTCCAGTACTTCAGTTTGCAGATTGAGAGACTTTTTGATTGTCTGAGCTATCTCTTTGAAAGTAATTTCGCCATTCTCTGCGAAGAGAAATTGCCCACCGTGACCGTGCTCTATGGCTTTTAGATAAAGCTCAGTGAGGTCATCTATATGAACAGTTGACCAAATATTTTCGCCACGGCCAATACATTTAGCTACTCCACTTTTGCGAGCTTCATTTGCCAAATTAGGTATTTGCTGGCTCTCTGGCTTAATTCCCGAGCCTTTGCCATAAATTAGGCAAGGGCAGATAACCATACTTGTGATACCGTCTTGGGCGGCGTTGAGTACAAGCTTGTCTATGTCTACTCTCGCTTGCTTTTTTGGGTCGGGCTTGAAAGTACTGCCTTGATCGTATAAGTGATCGTCGAAAATATTTTCGCTGGGTTCACCATTGGCCTGATCTGAAACGATACTTGATCCGCTTGTATGAATGAAAATCTTACCGCTGCCCTTAAGCGCTTCAAGAAAAGTTTTTACGGCCTTTTCATTGTCTGAATCGGCAGCGTCAATGACGATATCTGCTTCTTGAGCATGTCTTGTCACCAGTGCGAAATCGCTGAGGTCGCCTATGACAGCTTCGATGCCGATGGCTTCCAGTTTGTCTTTGTTTGTCTCTAGGCGAGTCAGTCCCTTAACTTTGTAGCCTGCTTTGACCAGCCTGGCCGCAACTGAACCACCTATGTATCCTGCTACACCCGTGACAAATACTTGCTTAGCCATTTCTTCTCCTAGTCAAATTTTCTTAGCGCAGGCCGCCAGCAATTACCAATGTCTCACCAGTGATCCAGGCTGAGTCGGATGAAGCGAAGAACACGGCGGCGGTAGCAATGTCTTTTGGCTGGCCAATGCGACCAAGTGGTGTATCCCCTTCTATTTTTTTGCGGAAATCCCCTTCAGTCATACCGGCCGCAGCAAGACCTTCGGTCTCTACCATGCCAGGGTTAATTGAGTTAACTCGAATTTGCTTTGGTCCTAGTTCTTTGGCCAGCGATTTTGTGACTGCGTCAACTGCTGCCTTGGTGGCACTATAGACTGAGCCGTATGGCGGAGTGAGGAAGCTTACAACGGAGCTTATATTGATGATGTTGCCACCATCTGGTCCGAAGTGTTTGACGGCTTCTTGGGCACTTAGTATTAGACCTAAGACATTGAGGTCAAACATTTTATGGAAGTGCTCTTCAGTTACTGCTTCAATTGGTGCAAACTCATAGCGACCGGCGTTATTTACTAATATGTCTAGCTTGCCAAACGATTTAATTGCCTGAGCAAATAGACTTTCAATTTCAGCTTTCTTCGCCACGTCAGCTTTGAAAGCCACGGCTTTGCCGCCGGCTTTCTCTATTTCTGCCACCACGGCGTCGGCCCCTTCTTTGCTTGAGGCGTAGTTGACGACAACTGACGCACCTTCGGCAGCTAAGTGTTTGGCTATCGATGCTCCGATACCTTTTGAGGCACCAGTAACAATGGCGACTTTGCCTTCGAGTTTGCCTGCTAGTTTATTCACGATTTATCCCTATTTGCTGGTTGCTACTTTTGTGCCATCGTGCTGCTGATTGAAATACCAAGCAACAAAGTAAGTGAATTGAAGGTCTGTTTCTTGCTGTTCGTGACTGCCTCGTTTATCATCACTGCTTAGATTGGAAGGTCAACTTTAACCATTTTGGTACCAATCTAATATTAGACCGGTCGTCTAAGAAGTGTCAACCCTTTTCATAGGTTTTGTTCATGAGCCGTATTCTCGTGGTTGGCTGTGTTTCATTTGATACAGTGCATTTGGAGCTGTCAGGACCAGATGCAGCTTTAGAGTCTGGTTCCAACGCTGGTTGTGAGTCTAAGTCTTCTCAACGGCGCACTATCAAGACAATTGGTGGAGCTGGTCTATATACAGCCCTGGCAGCAGCTAAGGTCGGTGCCGAGGTCACTTTATTTGCGCCAAAGCCCTCACCTATGCCTGATTTGCTCAAGCCTGTAGAAGCTATGCTCACTTGGGTGGGCCCCGAGATAGCTATTGAGCACATGCCAACCCTTGAAATTATTCACCATGGTCACGACCGCGCCACTCTACTCAATGCTTCTTGGGGGGCTGAACATCTGCTTCAGCCTGAGGCTTTGCGTCATTTGGTTGCTGAGCATTTTGATATTACTCATATTGCCGCTCTGAGTAGCCCGGCTAGACAGCTTGAGTTTATGACCTTTCTCAAAGCCGTCAAGGCTAATCAAGTCATTTCAGTTGGCACCTATGCTCGGGCAATTGTCGCTGATAGCGCCACCGTCAGTGAGCTTATAGCCGGGAGTGATGCTTTCTTTATGAATCAGAACGAGGCCAATCTTTTGTTTGGCACTGTCCCAATTGAGCCGAAAGAGTATCAGCTGATATTTGTCACCGCTGGTGGTGACGGTGTCAATTTATATACCACTGACTCCGAGGGCGTTCAACATGAAAGCATAGAAGCCGAAGTGGTAGATGTAATTGATCCTACTGGGGCTGGAGATTCGTTCTGTGGGGCAGCACTGGCAGGCTTGACTATTTATATCAATCCAGTGGCCGCGGCTCAAGTTGGCGCACTGGTTGCTTCAAAGAGTATTGAATACGAAGGACCGTCAATCTATTTTGTAGAAGACTGAGTTTTAGTTTGGTTCAGGACTGACTCTTTTGCATAAGCCGACTATAGAGTTTTGGGATTAGCGGTGAAGCCTGCGTATTGCCTTCGCTCGTTCTTCAAATTTGACTGCCTCTGTTGTTCGATTGGTGTGACGCAATACAGCACTGTAGTTGTCTAAATAGGTTGCTAGTTCTCGTGAATTTGGTGGAAGTCTAGGTTCTTGTATTGATAGTACCTGCTTGTAGAGGGGTTCTGCCTCTTTGTATCGGCCCTGCCTGCAGTACAGAGCGGCCAGATTATTACACGCGTATGCAACGAGGTAGTCTGTTTTCCCTTCGCTCTTTGTCAAGATGGCCAATGCCCGCTTGTAATCTCGTTCAGCCTCCGCATAGTTTCTTTGCTTTTCGCTAAGCTCGGCTAACCTGTTTAAGCTTGCTATTAGTCTTGGATGGTCGGAGCCAAATGTTCTCTCGCATATTTTTAAAGATCTTTCGAGAAGGGTTCTAGCTTCTACCAGTTTGCCTTGTTGTTCGTATACGCTAGCTAACTCAAATATGTCACCACATAAATTTGGACTATTTACACCTGACTCCCTTTCCAATCGAGACAAATTACTTTTTAGAAATTGCTCTGCTTTTGAATATTGATGTTGCTTGCAATACCCTTTGACTATTTGGTCTCTGCACACCTTGGCGTTTGAGTAGGCTGGATTATCCTTTTCAAACACAATGAGTGCTTTCCTGTAGAAGGGCTCTGCTTCCAAGAAACGATTTTGCTCGTTGAGTGCTTCTGCGACCTCGAAGGTTTTATATGCAGCCATCATATTATTGTTGAAGTCTTTGTCTGCTTTGTCGTGTTTGATTACTTGTGAGTTCTGGAGGCCGCTGTGGCTAGTTGTTCTGATATTTTCTTGACGCTGAGTTGTTTGTGTTTTCAGCTGTTCTTGACCAAGGATGCTATTTTGCTGCAAAAGGGCAATCACCGCTGATACAACGAGCCGTTTGCTGAGCCGACAATTCATAAATATCCCCGCCCTCAGCACAGCTATCAGAGGCAACCAACCCTTAACCCTGACGGTAATTTTAAGCAAGTACTTTAGGAAGAAATAGAGCTGGAGTGACTTTGAAGTACTCACCAAGCTTGACGCAATGTTCTTTTGTCAACTTTCTCTTGCCTGCAACTAACTCACTCATCACGCCTGAAGACACGCCTAAGATTTCTTGCAATGCTACCTGCTTCAGACCATGGTCTTTCATGAATGACTGTAGTAGCTCGTGCGGTGGCAGTTCGCTAACCTTTAGAGTGTGGTGCTTGTTTTCGTACTTGGCGATTTCATCCAGCAGGACTTCGAGGTATTCTGCTTCATCTGTAGCAACTGATTCGCCTCTCATCATCAAGCTTTGAGCTACTTCGTGCGCTTCATCTAGGTGCACATCATTCTTGATCGGTACCAGCGGGAAGCGCTCGATAAGGGCTTTGTATTTTTCGGTCACCATTAGAATTTCTCCTTATCGTATTCCGCGTGAGTCATTATTTTGAGGACGTAGACCCGCTCTTGCACTATCCAGACCATTGCTGCCAGGCGGAAGTTGTTGCCGCCAATGTTGAAAATGAACTTTTGGTCTCCTACGTGATCGGCACTGTTGAAGGTCTTTTGTACATCGGCATTGTTTTTCCACTCAGCGGCTTTTGTTTTGGTCACCCAGTCATTCAGCGGCGCTTCAGCATCGGCGTGTTCTTCAATGAACTGTTTAATGACCCGTGAATTCAAAATATCCACTACGAACGGCTCCTATATACATATCCTCTCAGCTTGAGAGGGCTTGGGCAATAGGTTTTCTCTCAATTTGAGAGAATTTAATCTTAAACTGTTTTCGACTGGGGTCCAGTCCTTCACCGCATCCAAATAACCTACTTGTGCTCTTTCGCGTACTTAAGTCGGCTCGCCTTCAGTGCCTTCAAAATGCTGATTAGATTTTCGTTTTCAGGAATATGTGTTTTTGCATAGTGAAAATTGGTGAATATCCACTGACCCTTGACGAATTTGATTTCTGGTATTACTGCTGGAACTTTACTTTTCTTGCCGTCTGACAGGTCAAATACCTCTACCCAATAGCTTTTGCCTTTCGGAATTACTTTGCCAGCAAGATAGCGTGTTGGCGTTTCTTGGCCGTTAATATAGGGGTCAAAATCAAGGCCGACAATCTCACCTGGCACTTTGGCTGATTCTGCTAGGTCTTCTTTTAGCATCGCCAAAAGTTCCGGGCTGAATGAGCTGGCTCTGACTTTTAGTATGCGTTCGTTGCTTGGCACTGGTACGTTCTTTGTCATTTCTGGAATGTACCAAGTGTAGAACGACTGCACAAAACCTTTGCCGCTCAGTGCTGATTGCGCTTGGGCGCTTTCTGCAGTTACTAGCACAGTTACTAGTCCCGCTGTAAGTATCACAAGCAAGGCTAGGCTGAAGTAGGCAAGTCGGCTAAGCGATTTCTTGATACTCACAATTATCTCCATACAGTTTGAGAGGCAATTATTCAAGTTCGATGTGGCCATTGAATTTGAGCCAGAAGAGCAGGCTTCCTGACACACAGAACATCAGCAGCAGACAGAAGTAATAGCCGAAGGCCGCATGCACTTCAGGGATAGCGAAATTCATGCCGTATATTCCTGCTATCAAACTTGGTGGCAAAAACAAAGTGGCAATCATAGTTAAAATGGTGGTGGTCTTGTTGGTGCGCAGGCTCAAGCCCGAGACATAGACATCCATAAGGTTGTAAGACATCGCTCTATATGTTTCAAATAAGCGAATCACCGCTGCTGCTTCATCTTTGCGGTAGCCAATTTGAATTTTGCCTTTTTCGCTCATCAGTGGGTTTTGCGAACGCTCAAGAGCTAGTAGAACGGTTTCAATGGGCCAGACTTGGTTGAGGAAGATCCAAATCAACTGCTGCGCCCGGTTGATCATCTCCAATTCTTGTTTGCCTGGTCTTAGTATGATTTTGTTCTGAATTTCTTCGAGCCTGGTGCCACCAAGCTTGAGCAGCTCTACATAGCTATTAATGACGTCTTGAATTAGTTCTGTGGCTAATATGTCGACACCATTATTAGCGAAGTAAGATCCTTTCTCTTGCAGTTTGTGACTGACCATGGTGAAGGCACTGTCATGGCTAAACTGTCTTGTAATCAGTACTTTTTCAGCCATAAAGAAGTTGATGCTTTCTATGGCGTCAACTTTCTCTGTTATTGAGGGGCGAGCCAGAGACCAGAATATGCCGTTGTGAAAATCTTCGTAAAACGAGTCTTTGTGGGGGCCGCGAATTAGCTTTTTTTGCTCATCGGTGAGGTCGAGAAAATCACTGAGGTGTTTCCAGAACTCGTCGCCTAACGAGCCAGAGAGATGCAGCCAGACAAAGTCTTTTTCGCTGCGTTTTACTGCTAGATCTTCAAAGTCAAAGAAACCTGCTTCGGCTAGGCCATCTTGATCTAGGCAATGCAGCTTGGTGCGCAGCTCCATTGTCTCTGGTAGGCAGGGTTCAAGAGCTAGGGTTTCCTGCGAGAAAGCCATTCTTCCATGGCCAAAAGGCAATTCTTTCACTGACATCCTCAAATAAGGGCGGAGTGAAAATATAATCGCAGAAAAATCCTACTGACAATTAGTTGCTTGTGATTACCAGGTAGCGACGAAACCATCGCGTGGCTGCATCATTCTTTGCAGGTACTGTTGCGATACTGGCTTGAAGTGCTGAGTGTTCTTTCTATCGGGATCGCCAAGAATGTATTTGCCGTTGGCATCGCGTCCGGCGATGTATATATAGTGTGGATTGCCTGTATGAGGGTTGATTACTTTGGCGATCGCCGAGTGGCCTTTGTCTAATTCGCGATTGAGGTCGCGCATGGCTTGTTCGCCGACATTGCCCATGCCGTAGCTGTAAGCTTTTGCTTCCAAGCCGGTTTGTCTCACCTGCCCAGCTAGTGTATCCAGGGTGCCGCGGTAACCAATTCCATTTGTCTTAGTGAGATCTTTTAGGGCTTGAGACTCGCGGCCGTGAACTATGGGCCGTCCTAGGCGGTGATCGGCCACGGCCATGCCAACGGAGTATGCAGCACAGCTGTAGGCGTCATCTTGGCGGGTGTAGTACTTCGAGATATCACTGACTGAGCGCACAGCTCTAGGGTTGACATCGGTCCTAGTGTCAGTCTGACCATCGGTTTGATTGTCCCCTTCTCTTTTCTTCCATGGAATAATCACGGGTTCTTTAGGCTGTTTTTCGGGTTCTACCGACAAATCAGGACGACGTTTTGGCAGTGGCACGTTCTCTGGCAGAACTGTTTTATCGTCAGGAACCGGAGCTACTTTGTCTTTTTTCGGTGTAATTTCTGCTGGTGGCTGCACTTCCGCCTTAGGCTTATCGGCTTGATTTGGCAGCTTAGTGTCAGTCTGGCTGAATTTTGAGATTGTGCTGTCTTTTTCGTTGGCAGTCCACCAGTCGCCAGAATAGCTAGCTTTGCTGCCGTTCTTATTGCGCTGTTGTTCAATTTCACCATTGCGCTCGACCGCGCGTAAGACTGGATGAGATTTACCTTGGGCGTCGGTGCTCGAAAGTTGTAGTAAATGTACGTTTTTGCCAGCGTCTAGGCTAGCAATTTCAAAGTTGCGAGGCTTTCCGCCATCGTTTAGGGTGACTTGTACCCGACCGTCTTTGCCTTTCTCTCCATCTTTGTAGATAGTCGTCATGGCGTCCATCTTTTGTTTGATGCTAGCTTCTGGCGATTCGAGGTCTTTTTTTGCGTTCTCAATGCGCTGTTCTTTAGTTAGCTCTGTTGGTTTTTGTTGATCGCTTACAGGCTGAGCTCTATCTGTTGTCTGTGAAAGCTGGTCGGCCGGCTTATTTACCTTGAAATCTTGCCAGCCCTGCAGGGTGAGACTGGGCATGTCTGCGGAAAGTTTGCCTGGATCGGCGGGTTTGTATTGTTTTAGCAGCTCCACTCTGTCAACACCCGAAAGAGTGCTGTCGACGGTACCTTGATTGGCGTCTAGCTTCTTATCTGGGACTTGTGCTGGCTGGTCTAGGGGTTTGACGCTCATTGGTTGCCTCGGACAAATGCAAGAGTGAGTGGTTGCTAACGTAGCGATAGTATGACTTTGACCGTGAAAAAGACGTGAAAGATTGACAGGTATAGGATTTAAGGTGCTTTTTGAGGATTTAACAATTTTCTGGGCTATCTAGTAAGCTAACGGCAGTCAAAATTCAATTGGGGATGTCATGTCGCTTCAGAAAATCAAAGATGCCATAGCTAATCAGAAGATGATTTGTCCCGAGTGCAAGAAGCCAATTCAGAAGTGGGAAAAATATGCTGAAACAATCGACGCTGTGCGCGATGGTTTCAACATAATCGAGATCGACTCAAATGCTTCGAGGGTGACACTCACCTGTGGCAATGCCCCCTGCGCCTGGAAAGAGCGCTCGGAATATTGGATTGAGTACATTATTGATTAGTTTCCTGAATGCGGAAGTTCTGGTCGTTATTTGAATGGCTTGAACGAATTGAACGCTTCGAACCAACTGAATGAATAATATGCACAAGTCGTGACCGACTGGTGACCGGCTAATCAAAAGAGTTGAGCCAGATTAATTTTTGATTGTGGCGTCGGAGCCAAATTTTTGTGGCCGTTGGTCGTAAAAGGCGATTTCGATGGCCATGGCAATGCCGCCGCCGGCAGCAGCGATGAAGCATAGAATAGCTAGACCAGGATAACCAAAAATAGTGAATCTGGTTGAGACCTGCATTAGCAGCGCGGCACCGACTATAAGTGCAGCGAGAATAAGGGCCAAACTAATTCTGTTTGCCACTTTTTGAAATGCGTCAACAAGTAGAGGCTCATCAATTACTTTGATTGAGAGTTTGTTGCTAGCAGCAAGGTCTAAAATCTTATTGATGTGTGAGGGAAATTTCTCAGCAAAGTTTTTCGCTTCTAAAATGCTAGTGAACATGTGGCCGGGAGAGACATCTTTGAACATGCGCTGTTGCATAATCTTGGCAGCATGGCGCCGCACGGAGGCATTGGGATCGAAAGCTGGATAGAGCGTGCGGCCAACTTGATCTAAGTTGAGCAAGGTCTTGCCCAGCATTGCGAGCTCGGATGGCACACGAATACCACAGTCACCAGCTGCTCTTGTGATATCGAGCACGACTCGGCCGATTTGCATTTGTTCTATGTTGGCTCCACCGCAGTCTTGCACGAGGTCGGCAATCTTTTTACGACAGGCCGGCTCGTCAAAATTGGCTCGGCGAGTACCGATGTCTATGGCAGTATCGGCCACTGCATCAGACCGGCCTTCACTTATTGCCAAGATTAGCTGTAAGAGCCGACTTTGCATCGATGGGGTTAGATGGGCAACCATACCTAGATCAAGCAGCCCGATTTTGTTTTCACTAGTAAGTAAAACGTTGCCTGGGTGTGGATCGGCGTGGAAGAAACCGTCTACTAAAATTTGCTGGAGATAGGCTTCAAATGCCTCTTCTGCTAGGGCTTCGCCATCTATTTCAAGCAGTTCTAGAGACGTGACATTGGTGATTTTTTTGCCATGGATAAATTCCATGGTCAAGACTTTTGATGAGCTGAAATCATTAATGGGAGCCGGTACTACTATTAGTTCAAAGGCCTGCAAGTTGGCTTTCATGGTCTCAAGATTATGAGCCTCTTTGCGATAATCTAGCTCAGCTAAAATGCTTTTACTAAATTCTTCTAGCATCAAACCGTATTCGTAGCGCTGACCAGCCTCGGTATGAGCATCGTAGAAGTCGGCAATATCGCCGAGAATCTGCAGGTCTTGAATAATGCTTTCGCGAATGCCTGGCCGTTGTACTTTGACTGCAACTTCTCTTCCGTCTCTCATCACGGCATGGTGAATCTGGCCGAGGGAAGCGGCTGCTACAGGCACTTGATTGAACTGTGAGAAAGCTTTCGATAGCCGTACTCCTAGCTCATTGACGATAGTCTTTTCTACTTCGGCAAAAGCAAAGGGTTCGCAGTTATCTTGCAAACGCGAAAGTGCATCAATATATAGTGGTGGTAAAAAGTCGGGCCTGGTAGAAAGTAGTTGACCTAGTTTGACGAAGGCGGGCCCCATTTTCTCTAAGTCTGTGGCTAATTCTGTGGCCTTTGCTGGGGCTTCAGTCGAAGGAGTTGTAGCTTCTGTAAGCATGGCTTGATCGATACCGGCGTACTTAACCAGATCAGAATTGCCATACTTAAACAGCAGCAGGCCAATGTCTTTGTAGCGCTTGAGATTTTCTGGGCTGATCTTGATGCCTATTGATTGACCGCCGTGCTTCATTGCTTCTTGCCTACTTCTTGCTTCTTTTCTAAACTCAGTCTGTCATTTTGCTGAAAGACTTAAAAATAAGCAGTTCGTTCCCGTTCATAGACAATTTTTAGCGATCACCAAAGTCTTGGCGCATTTTCTCTTGCATGGCTTGCATCTTAACCATCTTGTTGAAGCGTTCGGTTTGCAAGGCTCGTATTTCTTGATTAATATCTTGCCGGCCCGATATGTCGGCTTGGCTGATAATAGTGAGGACAAGGAAGAGATCTTCTAGGCGCTCATTGATGATGTTTATTCGATCTTGTAGGCGTTCTAGAGTATTTTCGTAGGCGTTGATCTCTCGACTGTAGTCATAGCTATCGTCTTGAGCGCCAGGATAAGGACTGCTTTTGGCTCCGCTGCGGCAAAATTCACCCGGTGGTGCAATGAATTCATCGAAGCCCCAAGCTGATGGCATGACGCTGCCATGGCCGGTGGTTAAGCCACTATCGCGTTGACGTACAATGCCTGCGTCAATACGGTGGCTTTGATCAAAGCCGAAAAACGGCGGAGGAGTCCTGATTCCTTCATCTCCGTATATAGCTTCGGCCTGCCCGCCTGCTTGATAGACGAAGCTGTCGAGCTGACATGGTGGCAATTGATTGAAGCGCTGAGCAATCTGGCGATTTGTTTGCTGAGCGTGTGCACTTGGTGCTGTAGAACTAGTAAAAATGGCAGCAAGAAGGATCGAAAAAACCACGGCAGTGGCCTGCTGAAACCACAATTGGATTCTCATAGGTAACCTGCTTTTAGTTTGAGTTAAGAGCTAGTAAAAGATAGAAGGTGGGGCTATACGGTAACAGTATTAGAAATTAGTGACCAAGTTGTGACATGCATTAGATACTAGTCATTGGTACTAGCTATAGACACTAGCGACTCAACAAATTGGTACTGTACTTTTCGAAAGTGGCAGAAGAGGGTCAACAGTATGAAGGCTACCAAGCCAAGGAAAAGAACGCGGTAGATTAATTAGCTGCGTAATCACCACACTGATAAGGGTATTGGCTGGTTGCCAGTAGGTGGGGTCTCCTCTAACATTCTGCTCAGATGATCTAATCTGATCTTATTTGACAGGCTGAAGGAGGCACTTCTTGGCAGTATCCGACGAACCGAAACAGGTATTTCTTGGTGGAGCTTGCGGACTGACTACCTGGCGCACAGACATCACTATTCCCTTGATGGAAGCTGCTGGGGTCACGTATCACAATCCCCAGATGCCCTTAGGGGCATGGAAAGAAGATGACCAGTTCGATGAAATGAGGCGCAAAGACGAATGCCTGGTGCAGTTATTTGTCATCAATGGTGATACCAGAGGTGTGGCCTCTGTGGCAGAAGTCGCTTACTTAATCGGTGCGCGCAAACCTGTTGCAATTGTCATGGAAGATATTAAAGCCGAAGCCAATGTCTACGGCTCTGTGATTGATTCTGTACAAGCTGACGATCTCAATCGTGGTCGTATTTATGTACGGGCCATGGCCGATCGCCATAATGTACCGATTTTTACTGATATTGCTGAAGGCACCCAGCATTGTATTGCCCTAGTTAAGAGCCTAGAAGGTTCGCTCACACTGTCGCAAGTCAATGCTGCCCTGAGCGAAGTAAAGTTTGGCAATCATGTATTTCAGACTGAGGAGACCATGGGTGGCTTCCATATCTGGATTACAGCCATGGAGAAGTGTACCTATACTGGTGAACCGTCATTGCAAGAAGGACGCCGATGGTTCGTGTCTACTGGCTGTACGCCATCTGATGTGGTGCGCACTGCTTTTAAGGCTGTAGCTACTTGGGCTGAGCATGAGACTCGTGAAGAATTTAAATATAAGGGTGTGCGGGTTTTTAGCCCCCATCTTGAACTGAATAATTTGGTTGATCGTGGAGTTGGTAGCTCGTCTGCTAGTAGGAGTGCTAATACTTCGTTTGAAGACACTCCGGGTAAGCCTCCAACAGCTGAGGCTTCAGCGCGCCCGAAGTCAGGTCAACCCTGCTCAGTCTAGGTGCAGTCTAGGTGCAGTTTAAGTGAACACTACGCCAGAGCTACCAATAGTTGATGCCAGTGCTTATTTCGCAGCTCGGATGCGCGGTCAAGACGCTCATGCTGAAGCACTGATACTTGGTCGCGAAATTAAGGAGGCCTGCCACTCTGTTGGCATGTTCTACCTTGTCGGCTATGACATCGACCAGACATTAATCGATGCGGTGATGCATCAGACTGCTAAGTTCTTTGCTAGTAGTCAAAGCGATAAAGAGGCGATCTCGATAAAAAACTCCCCGCACTTTCGTGGCTACGGTATGCTCAAAAACTACCGAGACTGGCGAGAGCAAATTCATATAGGTGTAGAAAGCTCGCAGAGTGATTTGAAAGATATCAAGGATTCGCCTTACTGGCAGCTCTGGGGAAAGAATCAATGGCCTGTGTCAGCAGATGCCACTGAATTTAAATCTTGTGTCTTAGCTTATTTTGAAGCTGTTGATTCTCTAGCGCGCAGTCTTCTCACTTTGCTGGCTCAGGCCCTTGATAAACCAGGTGATTATTTCACTGAGCGTATGAAGGATAGACCTTATCTTTTGATGAAGGCCATGTCTTATTTGCCCCAGGAGAGAGCTATTTCAGGCTATTCTCCCCAAATGGGTGTTACTGCCCACTGTGACTGGAGTTGGCTGACTTTTCTTATCCAAGATGATGTCGGCGGTTTAGAGGCTCAAGATATTCAAGGGAGCTGGCGCAAAGTCAATCCGCTCAAAAACTCTATTGTCGTCAATACTGGTGAGCTGCTCGAAATTGAGACTGGTGGCTATCTTCGTGCCAGCCCCCATCGAGTGATTAATGAGCGCATTGACCGCCAAAGATTTTCGGTGCCTGTCTTTATCAACCCAGCTCTAGATGCAAAAATTCTGCCTAGTTTTGATTGCGATGTCTCTTCCGAAGCGGCTATAGCTAGTAGCGACGCGCATGTGCATAAGGTTGTTATGCCGGGCGTGACACTCCGTTCATTTGCTTTTGGTGATAGCGAATTTGTGCGTAAGGTAAAAGGCCAGTGGTGCTACTTATATGAATGCGTTACGGCATTGTAGGGGCTAGTCTTTCAGGGGCCGGCCAGGATATGAATGAACCGTCGGTGTAAGGTTGGCATCTAGCGCTACTCGCTCGTCGAAGACAAAACACTCGCCTTGCCAGTGGGCGCCGCCTACTTTTTCAAAATAGCCTAAGATGCCACCCTGCAGCTGATATACATGAGGAAGGTCAATTTCGGCCATGTATAAAGCTGCTTTTTCGCAGCGAATACCGCCCGTACAGAACGAAACAATAGTCTTGTCTTTTAAATCAGATTGTTCGCTGATAGTTTGCTTGACTGCATCAGGAAACTGGCTAAAGCGCTCTATGTCAAAAGCAAGCGCATTAGTAAATGTGCCCATCTCGACTTCAAAACCGTTGCGTGTGTCTAACATCACTACTGGTCGGCCGCTGTCGTCAAAGCCTTGATCAAGCCAGGTCTTTAATTTGGCTGGCTCGACATGGGGGGCACGAGCTGCTTCTGGCTTTATCATCGGATGGCGCATTGTGATTATTTCTTTGGCAATGCGCACAATCATGCGGCCAAAAGGTTGGCTATCAGAAATGCTTTCTTTGATTTCTAACTCAGTGAAGCGACCGCCGAAATTAGAATCATTTTGGAGAAATTCGATAAATTGAGCAATGCCATCTTTGCTTCCAGCGAGAAATAGATTGATGCCCTCAGTGGCCAGCAAAACAGTACCCTTGAGGGCTAGCCTGTCGCAGCATTCCTTTATTAGGGGCTGAAAGGCCGCAGGCTCTGGGATACCCACAAACTTATAGGCGGCGATGTTGACAATCTCCATTGGCACATTATACCGCTGTCGACTCAATGGGGAACTTTTGGGGGCTTCAACAGTCTCACAATTCGTCAACTATTGCACGAGTCGTCAATTATTGGTTGTTCACTTCTATCGAGGCCAGCAAAATGCTAAAAGTCATTGTTACCACAAAGAAAGTTTTTCCATTGCTGACCCTTCCCCTATTGGCTGTGCTTGCCTTAAGTGGTTGTGCTGGCCAAAATGGAGTTAGTTCTACTTCTGGTACAGATACTTATAAAGAGCAGACTACCACCACTGTTTCAGTGGATAGGGCAACCGGTGCTGAGAGCAGAAATACAACAACACAGATTATCACCCCAGGTGATGAGCACCGCGCTCAAGTCAATATTAATACTATTGATACCGCCCGTGGTGATGATGCGGTGATACGAGTAGATGCCGACGGTGATAGCTTTAGGGCTGAATCAGGCTCAATAAACTCTGGAAGCTCTACAACACATATTCGGGCGCCACTATTTAAGATGGATAAGAACTCTGATTCTGGCTCTGTTCATATAAAGCTGCCATTTGTTCATATTGACAAAGAACCCGGTGGTTCTGCTCGGGTGGATATTGGTCGCCATCACTAAGCCTAGTATTGCTCTATGGCACTACTGCTGGCCCCCAAAATGCCTGATCAGGCTTTGCTCGTGAATCAAGTTTTTTGCGATCAAGTTTTTTGTTCATTAGCCACATTTGGTTGCCGTAGTCATAGTGCCACCATTCATAGTGATAGTTCTCAAAGCCACTAGATTTCATGGCCCAGTAAAGCAACCGTCGATTGCCTCGTGCTTCTATATCGGAGCTGGTTAGTTTGCTCTTGGTGATTTCAAAATAGTCTGTATGACTAACTTCTGAATCATCATCAAAAATGCTACCCATATAGAGCAATTCACCAGTAGTCTTGCGCCTTAGTGTTAAGTCCACAGCACCGCCAGTGCAGTGGGTTGGCCAGGTGGTTGAGTCGGTGTTCTTGTATCTAGATGGATTTGAGCAATAGCGCGATGCATAAGCTATTTGCTCGGCTTCAGAGCCGTGAGGAAGAGCTAACTTTGCACGCTTGAGAAAATATTGCCACAGATCTTTTTGGCAGCTCACTGGGCGAAAACCATCAAAGAGAAATAACTCTAGGCCAAGTGGTGCTAATTTGAAGTTCACTTCTTGCAGTTTCTTGGCTGCTGTGAGGCGCAATAATATTTTCTTGGGGGCGCTGGCGAAGCTCTGATAATAAGGTGCGTTTAGCTTGTCCGTGCGAGCATAAAAACTCTCGCCTGCTATTTTGAAACTTTCTACAGCAACCAACTTTTCGTTAGATTTGGCGGTTTTTAGATCGACTGGTTCTTTGTGGTAATCAGCTGCGGTCAGGAGCTTAGAAGACTGGCTAAGGGTAGGCAGTGGCCTCTCTCTAATTTCGATTGCCTGAGCAAATGAATAGATGCTATTAGCAACCAGGCTGGCAAATAGAAGAAACGCTCTAACAATGGCCCTGTTGTAATCTTTCATCTGCTAAACTTCCTATTCTTTGCTAATGCTAGCATGAGATTCTTAAGGAGTTAGAGGCTATGGACAATTTGCCAGCTGCGAGTGCCACTGCTGTTAAGAAGCTTACTTTTCCTGATAATCCTATGTTTGGATTGTTGTTTCTAGAAGGTGGAGAGCATTGCCCCCATCTTGGAGAGGCGAGGAGGGTTGTAGAGTACCCGGCTGACTGCTCACTGGGCATTAACCTTTTCAATCGAGCAGAGACTCGGCTAGAGCAGTTGATACCCTTTGGATTCGAAATAATAAATCTTCGCTGCATTTTTCAACTGACGGCCCAAGACTTAGAGAAGCTCGAGCGGCTACCTACAGTGACCACTCTCCATCTTCCTAAATTCGCAGACGACTCATTGTTGGTGGCATTGAGTAAGATTACTTGGCTCAAGCGGTTGTTTCTTGACGATACATTGATTACTGATGAAGGGCTGGCTTTGCTCTCTAGACTTAGTGAACTAGAAGAGCTAAGCCTCAGCGGAACTAACCTTAACGGCTCATTTCTGAACTATTTGAGCAAAATGACCAAACTGAAAAAGCTGGATCTCAGCAGAACAAAAATTGGTGATGGTTGCTTAGCTTACTTATCTAATTTCATTGCCCTAGAAGAATTAGATCTTAGAGAAACCAGTGTGTCCAATTTGGGGCTGCCATTTTTGCGGGCGATTCCCAGTTTGCGCAAGATAGATTTGAATTCGACCCTTGTGGATAAAGAGGTTCAGCGGCAGACTGAACCTCGGCTGCTATTGCCTCCAGAAGAGCTGGCTAGCGAGTTGGTGCGTTTTCAGAAATTGTTCGCAGCCAAATTTCTTTCACTGCTGGCGCAAAGTAATACTGACGAGAATGTTATAGCATCGCCACTAAGCTTTTTCTTAGCCTTGCACCTCTTATCTAATGGCGCATCTGGAGATAGTCTTGCTGCTCTCAAAGGAGTGCTTGGCCCAGTGCTTGGTAATCCTGAAGGGGCAGAGTTAGCAGCCGCCATGTGCAGAGAACTCAGTACCTTGAACCAACAAGTAGAGCTATGGATAGCCAACTCTTTATGGGTAAACAAAGACGAGGTGCTTAAGCCTGGCTTTGTTGAGTCAGCCATGCGCAAATATGGTTGCCTGGTGGCAAATATTGATCCTCTTGATTCAACCAGTGTCAGTACCATCAATTCCTGGGTCTCTAGTCAGACTAAAGGACTTATTCCACAGATTATCTCTGAGATTGATCCCGCTACCCTTTTGTTTCTTATCAATGCCGTTTACTTTAAAGGCCTCTGGTCTGAGCCGTTTAAAGCTGAGCGCACCGAGGACTGGATTTTCAGTTTGGCAAATGGCACCACAAAAGTCTGCCAGTTTATGCATCAAGATAATGTATTTCGTCATCTCAAGACCGATTGTTTTGAAGCCGCTGTCTTGCCATATAAAGGTGAGCGAACGAATATGTATCTGTTTCTTCCTCATGAAGATTCAAGTACGACTGAAACAGTTAGCTATCTTGAAACACACTGGGCGCAGTTGTTTGAGCTGTTCAAAGATATGCCAGGTTTGGTCGCATTACCTAAGTTTGAGATGTCATCCTCTCATGAGTTGAATACAGTTTTGGAACAGCTCGGCTTGGACTGCTTGTTAGAGCCAGGGCGCGCCGAGTTTCAGAACCTAACTGAAAAAGGCGATTGTTATATTGGTAGGGCTATTCAAAAGGCATTTATCAAAGTTGACGAAAAGGGCACTGAAGCGGCCGCAGTAACCGCTATTATGATGATGTGTGGCTCCAGTGGGCGCGCTGAAGTAGAAACTTTTGAGCTGATACTTGATCGCCCTTTTGTTTTTGTAATTCAGGATGACATAAGCGGCATGGTGCTCTTTTACGGCATCGTTGAAGAGCCTATTTGGCACTCATAAACTTTGTTGGCCGGTGCCAGCTAGTCTTGTATTGCCGTCGGCTCTATTTTCAGTAAAGCCGCCTTCGCCCATTTTATAGTTTAGTACAGCAGCCATTTTAGACATGTCTGAAATGATTCGTCTTTCCTTTACGCCGTTGACACTTTGCTTAAGATCTACCAGGAGGGCACTGCTGGTGATGGCGCTAGCTGGTGAAAATTCGGCTATGGCTAATTGTCCTTGCTCAAGCACTTTGATAAAACGTCTAGCAATGCCGTCTCTTGGTCTAAGCTCAGAGCGTGTGAGCACATGATCGCTGGCGGTAAATTCATAGCCAGGGGCGACTGAAACAATGATTGGTTTTTGCCCGGCGAAGTGACCATTGGAGAGCTTTACTTTGACCTTAAGGCCGACGCCATCCATGTTTTTTAGACGTAAAACACCATCTTCAAAGCTGGCCAAAATATCGGCGTTGGCAGTCAAGGCAATGGTGCCAAATGCCGTAATCAGGCTCGCCTGCCTGGCTGGACTCTTGATTGAAATCAATATTTGCCCAGAGGTTAGTTTGACTATGTTATTTTGCGGTTTAGTATAAATTGTGTCTGGCAGCCACTTTACCAATATGCCATCCGGATCATCGGCCTTAGGGTTTTCGCGAGGAAATGACTGTTCTTGCAGCTTTTGTATGCCATTCAGGGCTGAGCTAGCGGCTGGATTGAACGGCACCCCAGATATGAGAGGGCTCGTAACGTCTGTAGGGACGACAATTGGCGGTCTGAACACACCTGGCGGAGCGGTTGGAAATGCTATCGGCGGAGCCGGGGCTGCTGGCTGGGGTATTACTGGTGGCGGTGCTGGCGGAATTATCGGGGAGCGGTCTAAGATTGGTTCATCAAACATGGGACCGTCAAATGGCACGTCTAACGCTGCCTGCGCTAGAGCTGCTGGCTGTGAGAGTGAAATGGCGAAGATTATCACTGCCGCGCTGGCTAGGAACCAACTAACTTGTTGTTTAGTAGTGCGATGCCCTTGAACCATAGGTCAAAACCCATATAATCTATGATTCGGCCATGTTAGCACGTGTCCTGACAGGGTAAATTATCCAGAATTAGGCATTGTCTTTTTGACCAGTCTACGGGTATCTATGCACTTTGGAGGTCGCCTTTATGAAACGTCGCTTCTATGTAGTTCCAGCGGCAATTACTTTAGTTTTTACGCAGGCGGCGTTTGCCAATGACATTGAAAATGCCATTAACAAATATGGCGGAAAAATTGGTATCAAGGGCTCTGCTGCCAACTTGATCAATTCTCAAATTAAGAGTGTTACTGCCCCTGGTGCAAGTGTAAATGCTTCTCCTCCTACCGGTGCAACTACCACTACCACTACAACGACGACAACGACTTCGAAAGCCAATTCTTTCAAGAATGCTTTGCAGAGTGTTTTTTCTAAGTCTAAGGCGACTGAGACCACGACAAATACAGCTACTACAAATACTGCTATAGGCGATATCAACCAGCTAAATACAAGTTTGCCAGCCACAGTGCAGCCTGGCACTAGTCTGGCTGCGCCTAAGAAGCAGTCGGTTAAGGCCAAAATAGGCAAAGAAATTTGGCGGCAGGCGAAGCGCTATGAAGCCAAACATCCAAATAAGCTTATGCATACTGGTGTCAATTCGCTGAATAAAGTAGTGGGCCAGCCTTGAGCGCGAGGCCATTATTTTGTTCTATCTTGATTGCATTATCGTTAGGTTCAATACTGCCGACAGTTGCGTTACCAATACCGGATAGTGAGCGCATCGAAACAGAAGTAGAGGCTCTACTTGGGCGCGCTAATAGTGAGGCAGCGGCTGGGCAATGGCAATTGGCAATTGCTGATGCCAAGACTGCCATTGGTTGTCAGACCAAGTCTAGTGGTGAGGTGGATAATCGTGTTAGTCACCGGCTCTTGTCTCTTACTTTACGATTGGCGCAAGGCGGACATTTTAATGACGCTGAGTTGCTGCAGAAGTTGGCTATCGAGAAGCAGAAAAGTCTATTTGGAGCGGTAAGTATCGTTACTGATCGGCAACAGTCCCAATTGTTCCAGCTCTATTGTCGCCACGAGAAATTTGAACAGGCATTTGCTGTCCTAGATCAAATTACTAATCATGATCCAAGACCTCTTGAATTTGATAGCTATCCTGCCAGTACCGCTGAAGAAATTGTTGCTTCTGAAGCTGCCTATTTAGAGCAACAGGGAAAGTCGCCGGTTGCAATCAAAATCTTGAAGCAGTTGCTTGAGAGCAGCCGCAAGTATTATCCCGCAGATCACTATCGCATTGCTCTCTTATTAGAGCAATTGGCCGACATTGAGAGAGACTCTGACGAAGCGACGGCCGTAGCTAACTATCGAGCCGCTTTGGCAATTCAAATGCTTTATGGAGATAGGCAACGTTGTCGGCGTATTCGTCACTGCTTGGCTGATACTCTAATGAGACAGGGCAATGCAAATGAAGCCAGTAAGCTTAATGCTGAGAATAATAAGAAGCCCGAAAGCCAGACTTTGTGGCCAGCAAATCGAAGGTTCGATAGTTTGCAGCAGGTGTACCCCACTTATCTTCGTGCAAGGCAATTAGAGCCCTATGGTTTTCAAACAATGCAAGTTGTTGAGCAGTTGCTTGATCTTTGTGGCAAGAACAAAGACTGGCCGAAACTTGCAGTGCTGGCTTCTGATGCTATCAAAATACAAGAACATTCTTCTTGTAAGCGCTCTATCGGTTGTACGGTGACGACAACTCCTTCTATTCAGCGTCGACGTTATTATAAGTTGGCAGTTGAAGCCGATGTTGCTATTGGCGACAAGTCTACTGCTCAAGCACTTGTGCGTCGAGCTGAACAGTTTAGTGGATTGTCGCAATCTCAATCCCAAGCTAAGTCAGTGGAGGATGCAATATTTCTTGCTCAGCTCAATGTTTTGATTGATGATAAGACGGCAGCAAAACGATATACGAGGCAAGCACAATCACTGTTGCCTGGTGATGCCGCAAAATATCAGGCCATGGGAAATTATTTGGCTGTGGCCGATCTCTGGAAAGCAATTGGTGACCAAGAAGAGAACAAGCGGTCTAGCCAAGCCGCCAACGTCTATTTTTCTAAACTTAGGCAGGACGATAACCGTAAGCAGGCCCAAGATAAACCAATTGCTGATTTGCCTCCCCTAGAAGCTCAGCCAGGTAGTGGCACTTTCCCCGCACCAGTCCTTGTGTCTGACAACTATTCTTTTAACTATGCGGCCTTGACCTCACACTCTTTGATACTTGAGAATGGTGCTCGATTAGTATCGCCAAATTTTATGCCTGGCGGCATGCCGAATAACTGTTTTGCTGCTTCGTTTGGCCAATTGAAAAGTGCTCAAACTATTCATTCAACAACAGCCTTGCCCTCTAGTGCTCAATCTGATTCACCAAGAAAATTGCAATTTGTAGTGACTAGTACTGATTCGCTAAATATCCACATGGCAGCAGTAAATCGTATAGCTGATGCTGCTCGCGGTGTTGGCGCCGGTACGGGCGGTATGTATTCATTTCCTAGTACTAAAGGTGTTTTGCCACCTGTTCAGTCGCTGCCCTTTAAGGCCGTGGTGCCGCCCTCTGCGCTCTTACCTCTAGGCACAGTCAACGGTGAACTTGTATTGCAACCAGGCAGCTACAGTGCGGCCAAGATTGACACACGCAGCCTAATCTTGCCAGCCACAGGTGCAACGAAAATATTCATTGATGCGAGCTCCAGCGGAATAGTTTTTCACGCCAGAGACATAGCCTTCATCAATGCTGTTCGTGATATGCCTATGTGGTTAGGTAGCTCCAATAGATTTGAGCTATGGTACGGTGGCACAGGCACTATCCGGCTTGATGATAAAACCTGGTTCAGCGGTGTTATTTATGCGCCCAATGCTAGAGTCGAGATGGAAGGACATGTCAATTTCTACGGTGCCATAGTAGCCCGTGAAGTATGGGCTAGTGGTCCCGTGGCTATCTACCAAAATCAAATGTTGCAGCGCTGGTAACCCATAAGTTCATGGATAGCAGTGTGAAGGCCTTTCCTTTTAATCATGGTGGATATTTCCTATTCTTCACGGCGTAGGCGTTCTTTTTCTTTTTTTACTGAATCAATAGTCTCGGCACAGAAGTCGGAAGCAGTCACAACTGTGTCTGATTTCATCATCATTTCTTCGACACTGGTAGAGTTCTGCACATCGAGTGCGAGCAGCTCGGTGATATTGCAAGCTTGCTGCACTGTTTGCGCGAGGCGGCATTCGTCATTTTGTTTGTCGTAGATGGTGAGAGAACCTGCGGCAATTCCGATTACACTAGCATCGACCGAGACCGACATCTCACTGCAAGCACTGCCGCCATTACCATAAAGGCTTCTCACCGGCACACCTGAGGCCAGCGCCCTGTAGTCGAGAGCTGTGTTCGGCAGGTCTATCAAAGGGTCGATTTTGCTAGCGCTTCTGAAATGGCTTGGGCTGCTTTTGTCAGTCTTTGCTTGCGCTTCGGCAATGCGATTGAGCTCATCTTGCAGCATATAGCCGGATAAACGCTCAATTTTCGGTCCGACCGGAAGCACATAGCCATCATCAGTTACGTATGAGTTTGAGGCCTTGTCGTAGGTCATGTGAACGGGCTGTTCGTTCCTTGATGGAACTATTGCTTCTCGCTTATCTAGACTTGGTCTTTGCTCACCTTTGTCTCTTTGGTCTTCTGCTTGTTTTGCTGCGGCCGCCTCTCTCTCCTCTCTTACTTCCTTTCCTAGTGCTCTAATTCTCGCCCTTACCTCTTTGGGCGACATGCTGTCGAGTGCTTGGTCAAAGGTAAGTTCTTGTGGTTCCTTTTCTCGGCGAGCCTCACTTTGCTTTTCTTTGTGGGCGTGTTTATCCTCATTCTTATCTTTATCTTTGCGCCTTTGTTCTTCCTCCTCTTTGGCAAAAGAGCGAATTCGCGCTCTTATCTCTTGAGGAGACATAGAATCCATAAGTTGATCGAAGCTAAGTTCTGGCTTTGAGACAGCAGCTGTCTCATGGTGTTTGTCCATGTTCGGTTACCCGTGATCCAATTGGCTTAGCTTTTACTTTTGGAGTGTGTGCTTGAAAGCTTGGTTCACTCGATGGGTTGAGCGTTGTTCTGACTGCTGCAGCTCATCTTTAGTAGCTAAATTACTTGTATCAACTTGCTGAACGATCACTTGACGTGGTTGCTCTTGTGGGGTTTCCGGTTGAACTACTTTTGCGCACTCGGCACTTTTGGCAACGGCATGGTCAGATATTTTCTGGGTGTTGCGCATACCGTGTTCAATTATTTGCTGCTGTTGGGCGGGGCTAACGTGCTGCAACCAGCTTTGTTCTGCAGCAGAGTTGTACTGGTTGGCTACCCCTAACGACACTGAAGCGTCACATGTCACTTTTTCGGCTTTGGCTTCAATACAGATTCCGCTTGATACTGATAGTCCAGCACCACCACCGGTGCCCAAGAAGTAACCGTCGCCTCTCGCTGCAAACAGTTGGCAATCATTGCCTGGCAATGCTTCACCTCTGGCGTTGGCGTAAGAATTGTTTTTGTAAATTGTATCGCCAGTTCTGACATTGGTATCACCGGTGCTGACGCGGGTTTCGCCAGTACTGAGAGTTGTATCACCGGTTTTAAGTTCATTTCTGTTGTTGAGCTGTTGTTGTTGGGCTTGCTCTTGCACCTGCTGCTGTTGCTGCTGTTGTGCTTGTTGCTGCTCTAGCTGATAATTGTGCGGTTCGACTGGAGGAACTACTGGCGGCACATCGGGAGTGCCAGGGTTGTGAGGCTCTGTGTAGCCATGATCATTAGTAGCCAGCATAATTGTTTCTTGCTTAGAAGCGAGTTTGAAGGGATTGCTGCCCATGCTATCCGCGAACAGTGCATGGCTAGAATCATTGTTGGAAAAATCGCTCTTAACTGGAATTTCTGAGGTCTCATAGTGGTTCATGGAAGGACTCCTTGATATTTGTGGACGACAAAATTGTAGGGATGGCGCTCGGCCAAGCTCCATGTCACCCAATTTATAAGAACCGTGTGGCTAAGTTGTGGTGAAATTCTCTTATGTTTGTTAGTTATTGGCCAATTTTTAGCAAGCGCTCGGCATTCTTATAGCAAATTTTTGCTCTATCACTTTCGCTAATAGCAGCTTTTTCGATGAAATCAGTTGCCAGCGGCACTGACTCAAAAGGATAGTCAGTAGAGAACAGCACATTCTCAATTCCAATGGCATCTATCGCACATTTGAGTGGAGCTTCATCACAAACACCAGAGGTCGTAATGGCAAAATTATTTTTCAAGTAGTGTGAGGGTGTTTCCTGCAGCTCTAGGTTGTGTTTGCTAATTTCCCAACGGCTATCTAAGCGCCAAAGCATAAAGGGAAGAGTCTCTCCCATATGTCCCAAAATAATTCTTGTGCTCGGCAGGCGATCGAACAATCCGCTTACGATTAACCGAAGAGCGTGTGTCGCTGTTTCAACAGTCCAACCCCAGGCCGCACCTTTCAACGCTGGATAGCCGTTATACATATGCGGTGAATCAAAAGAGTCTGCTGGGTGCAAATATACCGGCACATCTAGCTCAGCTACCTTTTCCCAGAATGGTGCATACATTATATGGTCAAGATAGACACCATTGGTGTGGCCGTTTATTAATGCACCTTTGAAATTTAACTCTTTGACGCAGCGCTCAAGTTCTTTCATTGCAGCGCTACAGTCGTGCATCGCAAGATGAGCGAAGCCACCATAGCGAGTTGGGTTTCTTTCTATTTGCCCGTAGAGATAGTCATTGACTCTTTGTGCCTTTTCTATTGCTAGATGTGGATCTTTCTCGACTTGCAAACCAGGCGATGTTTGAGACAGTATGCAAATATCAATGCCGGCCTTGTTCATTGCCGCGAGGCGTTTTTCATCAAACTCAGGCAAACGCTCACGATAGTATTGATAGTCTTTGTCTTTCATCATCTGCTCTACACCGACTTCGTATTCAGCGAAATCTGGTGCAGCAAAATGTTCTTCCAAGGCTATCTTTCTCACAATCTCGGTACCTCTGATAATGACACTTCATTTGTACTATAATTAACATTCCTGACAGAACTTAGAATATCTTCTCTGTTCTTTTTGTCTTCTTGGCAGCCGATGAAACATTTATATCCATCTGACCTTTCGAAATTTGTGAGCAATCACTGGCCGCTAGGCGGTGCTGAGTTACCAGCGCCGGCGGTTCTTGATAGCCTTCTTTCTACTTGCTACCAGGCTAGCTTGCTGCGGCAAGAAACCGTTCCTGTGATATTTCGCCTAATAGTTATTGAGCCCGAGGCTTTGCCCACAGATGGTGGCCCTCCGGCAGGTCTGCATCGCCTTGAGTTTGCCAGACACCTTGAGTTTAATGCTCTTGAATTGCGTCGCCTCTCTTCTGCTGCTCATTTCTCTCGCACCCTGATTGGTGTTCGCATAGACCCAAACAATGGCCCTGAAATCTGGGGCTTGGTGCATTCTGGCCCTCGCTGGCTGCACGCCATTCACGGTGGTCGCGGGTCTGCGCCACCTTTGCCCGATGCGCTAACTATTAGTGTTACAGGTCCTGGTGATCTTGATGTCGGCAAGGGGCGCGAAGTAATTGGTCACTTGGCTGAAGGTCGAGTGTTTGAACCATCGCTCAATTTGTTTCAGTCACAGTGGTTACAAGAATGGTTTGCTTCAATTAGGCAAGAACGCCAAGAACTTCACGAAGAGGCCAAGAAAGAAGCGGCTGAACCTTGGGCCGAGTTAGAGCCCGACCTCACTCGTGTCATTGGTCAGCATATGATGAAGCGTCTCATTGCCGGGATGCGAGCATTTCATCATGGTGGCACTCTGGTGGTGGTACCGCCCGAGATGGCAGATGTTTTTTGTGGGGAAAATCCCTATCTTTCAATTAAGTATGGCTTTGTCAATGACGAGCCTCGGGCGCGCTTCCGTACTTTGATTATAACTGTTATGAATACCCTGGCAAAAATAGCTGGTGATCAGCACAGCATCATTGGTTGGCGCGATTATCAACAGACCACCAACCCCGACATTATCAAGTTAGACGAAGCTATTTTTGAAATGTCACACTTGGTGGCGGCTCTTTCTACTGTTGACGGTGCTGTGGTTCTGACCAGGCGCTTTGAATTGTTAGGTTTTGGTGCTGAGATTCACTGTGAGTCGACAGATCTCAATTTTGTTGCTAAAGCCCTAGACCTTGAAGGCGACCATTCGGTGATTGAATCAGTACACGCTGTTGGTACCCGCCACCGCTCAGCTTATCGCATATGCAACGCCCATAAAGACGTGCTTTCAATCATTCTCTCTCAAGACGGCAATGTGCAATTTGCCCGTTGGAAAGACGATAATGTTATGTATTGGGATCAACAAGCTGCTTTTAACTTCACTTCGATATACTAGTTAAGTATCCTTTTCCATTTTCCGCAGGTCTTAATTTTGAGTTCAATGAAAGACTGCCTTGCCTTCTATCGCTCGCGCCACCGTACACCTGGCTGCAAGCTTACTCACTTGATTGGTCTGCCGGCTCTTGTTGCTTCTCCCTTTTGTCTGCTTTTTCGCCGCGACAAAAAACTCGGCGTCAGTCTACTTTTGCTTGGTCTTTTTATGCAATTTTCAGGACATTTCTTTTTTGAAAAGAATAAGCCAACCCTGATTGAATCAAGAGATCCAAAGGTCATTCCTGCTTCCTTAATATTCATTTGGGGCGAATGGCTAGACGTTTTTACTGGTCAGTGGATAAAGAAGAACGGCCTCAATCTCTGGGCTAAGGGTGACTTAGAGCTGCCACCTGGTCGCTAAATTTTCCTTTGGCTAGTTCTGCGTCAAAGGCCTTTTGAAACTGAGCCTTGCCCCGTGTATTTCTTGGCCAAGAGCGGTCTAATAAGAACGTTGCTTGCTTGCTGTTGCCCTCATAAATTAAGTCGGCCATTTCAGCTGCTAGCTGCGCTGGGGCAAAGGTAATTGGTGCTTCTTCCACTCTGGTAATGTCGGCAAATTGTGCCTGCAATTCTTTGCTGAGTTTGACTAACTGTTCTCTTTTTCTGGGGGCCGATTGGTGGAGGCTGAGGGATGTTGCCTTTCTCCCTAAGTCAAAAACCACTCTGGGGCTGACTGGTTGTTGTCCCCATGCCTCAAGGTGATCGCTGCCGACCAACTGATAGTGCCCATTATTACTTTTACTATTACTATCAGCGATTTTCCGTATGACAAATTGATTGCTGCCGCTGTGTATGGTGGTTAGCAGCTTGACTGGTGAAAGCTCTAATACCAGGTAGTTTCTCTGCTCTGCCGCTTCTTCCGGTTCTTCAGCTTGTTCCGTTTGTTCAATTTTGTCAATTTCTTCTATCACTATCACTGATTTTTTTGAGCTTAGCGGCACGACAAAATTGTCAGCATTGGATTGATAGCCATAGCGCAGTAAGTCAATTGATTCTATTGGTTGTAGGTTGTAGCTAGCATTGGCTGCTGACTGCTTAAACACCTCAAGCTCGCCATCAATTAGACGAAAGTATGGTTGGTGGCTGTCAGTGCCAGTAAAATATTGATAGGTGTACTGGCCGAGATTTCTCTCTTCAGTTGGCTGTTCTTCTGGCTGTTTATTAGGCGCACTTGATACGGTCTCTCCTGTAGACTGTATCGACAATTTTTCAGTTTTGTCGGTTGAAAAATTGCATAAAGTTGAGTATGAGCAAAGTATGGCTATGGCCGCTAGTGAAACGAGCCAGACTGGCGGATTGACTGCCTTAGGATTGATTGCTTTAGGTTCGATCATAGCCAACTCACACTATCCAGAAATTGCAGGACCATAGAGTTATTATGAGCTTTCTTTGGGCACTAGAGCAGTTGCTAAGCTACAAATTCGATTGGTTTCCTGTAAGTTGGTGGTAAAAGTCTCAGGGGCGCTATCGGCACAGTATGGATCCAGCAGTAAGTACCTCTGTGGGTACATCAGTTGGTAAACCATATGTTCAGCTCAGGAGCAGCTACAATCTAGAGGTGCAGCTACAATCTAGACTATGAAAATCAGTTCTGTTGAAACTACTCCCAATCCAAACTCAATTAAGCTCAATTTTTTTGAGCCTCTTGGTCAGACAGCGACTTACACTTCTTCCAGCTCGATGATGCCTGATTTCGTTGCTAAGCTTCTGGCCATCGAAGGTGTGCAGAGTGTTTTTGTCTGTGGTGATTTTATAACCTTAAATCGCCACCCGCTCTCTGATTGGCGCTTGCTTTTAGAGCAGGCTACATTGGCTTTGACAGGCGAGAAAATTCTTCCTTCTAATTTTTCCTCTTCTCCTTCTCTTTCTGCTACTACTGCACTAGAAGGGCAGAATCAAATTTTTGTCCAGACTTTTAAAGGAATTCCGATTCAAGTTAAAGCTGTGGATATTCTAGGGGAATCTCGTCTCAGTCTGGGTTCTGCTTTCAATGAAGCGGCTCAGCTAGTGCAACAGGAGAGTGGGGCTGATTTTCTCAAAGAGCGGCAGTGGGTAGACCATGGTTTGCGCTACGGTGATCGCCCTGAGATGGCGGAGCAAGTGCTCTCTGAGTTACTGAACTATTACACTCAAGAACGCCTTGATTCGGCAGTTAGTCAGGCACTTGGTTCTAGTAGTGCTGAGCCGGAGGCCGATCTTGATGATATCAAAAGACTTTTGTCTCACTCTCAGTGGCAGCAAAGGTTGTTGGCCGTGCAAGAGCTTAGTCGAGTTGATTGTGCCCAGTCACCCTGCTGTCTCAATCTTTTGATTGAGGCCCTGCAAGATACTAATGCTCAGGTACGACGCCTTGCTGCTGCTGCTTTGGGCACTATAGGCACTACCTATAGTGCTATGGCAGTGCCCAGTCTTTGTCATGCTCTTAACTCTGACAGCTCTATCGCTGTGCGCCGTACTGCCGGTGACGCTCTTTCTGATATTGGTGATGCTGATGCGCAAAATGCAATGTGCCAGGCTCTTTCTGACGGCAATAAGCTTGTGCGCTGGCGCGCAGCGAGGTTCTTGAATGATTTGGGTACTTTGGATAGTCTACCGTTTCTTGAAGCTGCATTAAACGACACTGAGTACGAGGTACTTCTTGAAATTAGTGCGGCAATTGAAAGGATAAAAAGTGGAGCTGCTGGGGTTGGCCCGGCTTGGAAGCGCATTGCTGATAGCTAGGCTTGAGAATAGCCAAAACTGGGTAGGTTAATCTGGGAAATAATGGAGACATTGATATGGCCTTAGATGACAGAACCGCCAAGCCAGAGCAAGTTAAACTGGCTGCTAACGCGGAGCCTTCTAATCTTCAGTGCGAGGCCTGGCAGATGTCAAAGGCTAGTAACGCGGCAATTGACGCTGCTGCTAGGCTCGTGCAAGGTGATAAACCAATCGATGGCCCCCATAAGGCCGAAATTGATAAGCAATTTGGTGGTCAAGCTGGCTTCATGCGGCAAATGGGCCAAGACTTACGTTCTCAGTATCGTTTGCCCGCCGATGCTACCTCCGAACAGCTATATCACAAGATGGCGGCTGATGCCGTAGCTCTTTTCCCTACTATGACCAGAGCCGAAAAGGCCGCGGGCTTAGCAAGTTTGCAACTTGATGGGGCTTCTATTAAAGATGAAGGCAAGGTATTTAAGGCTTTGATTGACCGCGATCGCCGGGATGCTGGCCTGCCTGTCTTATCGGTGCCAGAATTAAAGGCTAATAAGTGCTCGGCAATGAAAGAAACCGAGTTGGCAGCTCACCTGAATGCCTATAAAGAAGTGGTTAAGAACGGCATTAAGCTAGACTATAATTAAGCTAAAAAGTGCACTGTAACGCTATTCATTAAGCCGAATTGCAGACGATTCACCATTTGTACACTATAGATGTTTCAATATGGTGGAGAGCAATGGATAAATGAATGGCTACTCGTAATCCCAACCTTGATCTACTAATTAGCGTTTCAGACTTTTCTGACCGTTCTGATTTGTCAGAGCCGTTCCTCAATACGGCAGCTTGGCGTAAGAATATTGGTAAGTCTGAAATTGACTTGTCTGTGCCGCGCAGCAGTCGATGGTTCACGGGTATGACTCCCGAAGATTGCCCAGGTTATTGCCAAGACGGCAAACTCTATTCATTGGTGATTCCTAACCTTGAGACTTGCACTAGGCAGGAAGCCCTAGACTATTTCAACAATACTTGGACACTCTCAGAACTTTTGTTCTCTTCTCTCAAGGGCGATGAGGCTTTCTATCGGCCGCCTTACCACAGCTTGCGCCATCCATTGATTTTCTATTACGTTCACCCGGCGGTGCTCTACGTCAACAAACTGCGCCTGGCCAAGCTCGCAGATGGCTCTATCGATTCTAAGTTTGAGAGCTTATTTGAGACTGGCGTGGATGAAATGTCATGGGACGACATGTCGAAAAACGACATTGAATGGCCCGCTGTTGATGAGGCTCAGGCCTATAGAAGGAAGGCTTATGAGCTGGTCACTGGCGTTATTGCTAGTGCTCCGGGTCTTGAGCCCGGCCATCCTCCTATTACCGAAGATAATCCTCTTTGGGCCCTCTTTATGGGCTTCGAGCATGAGCGTATACACCTTGAGACCTCATCTGTATTGATTAGAGAGTTGCCTCTTGCTCTCTTGGGGCGGCCAGAGCAGTTTCCTGCCAATTCGGTCAGCAAGGGGGGGCAGTCAGAGCAAGAGTTCCTGGCAGTTTCAGCCGGGCCTGTGCGCATTGGCAAGTCGCCGACGGTGCCGACATTTGGCTGGGACAACGAATACGGTGAGCGTTTAGTTAGCGTTCCTGCTTTTGAGGCTGGGCGTTCATTGGTAAGCAATTTTCAGTTCTGGCAGTTTGTGGAAGATGGCGGTTATCAGAATGAGAAGTTCTGGACCGTCACTGGTCTTCGCTGGAAGCAATTCCGCAATGTCAAATGTCCTACTTTTTGGGTGCCAGATGGCCCTCAAGGGCTTAACCAATTTCGCTTGCGTACTCTTTTTGAAGTAATAGATATGCCGTGGGATTGGCCTGCTGTAATTAACTATCATGAGGCCGAAGCTTTTTGTGCTTGGTTGCAGGCTAATGACAGTGACCATGCCTTCCGTCCGCTCACTGAAGCCGAGCATCGTAGGTTAGCAGCAGTAAACAAATTCAAGTTGGATGTAGAGAAAGGTGAGGTGATTTCACCTCGCGGGAATCTCAACCTTCGCTCTAGTTCTGAGTCTTCAGTTATTGAAGATACTGTCACCGCTGGTGGTGATACTCCGTTTCGCGATCTTTATGGCAACGTTTGGCAATGGCTGGGTGATCATTTTAATCCCCTGCCAGGATTTAAGATCAATCGGCTTTACGACGATTTTAGTACGCCTTGTTTTGATGGCGAGCACCAAATGATTGCTGGCGGCTCTTTCATTAGTACTGGTGATGAAGCTAGCGTGCATGCGCGTTTCCATTTTAGGCCGCACTTCTTTCAGCATGCTGGATTGCGAGTGGTGCGCACTGGCCTAAGTACTGCCGAAGATCAAGGTCTAGGGCAAGACAAATTTGGCGCAGTGGTTCGACTTGGTAATGAAGCTGAAGTAAATGGTGAGATTGCTTCAAGCTATGGTCAAGAAACAAACAGTTTTGAAGATTTAGATGCCCTGGTAGCTAAATATATGGCCCAGAACCAGGCTGTGAGAGCACTGCAAGTGGGTTGCTCGGTGGGAGCGTTTACTTTTATGCTAGCTCGTCATTTTGAAAGTGTCGTGGCTGTTGATTTGCGTTTGCCTCTCATTAGTGCTGCTCAAGAAATATTAGTTACTGGGCGCTATCAGTTTAATCAGCTCGATCGTAACCTAGAGCAGTTTACTGTCAGCGGCGCCATTGAGAATAATAGAGCCGAGGGTGTGCAGTTTAGACGCTGTGATCCTTGCTCGTTGCCGGCTGATTATATAGATTTTGACCTTGTTGCCCTGACTGATGCTCTGACAATAGTACCGAGTCCACTTTCTATTTTGGGTCGCTTAAAAGGCAATCGCAGTATTGTCAAAGTCGGTGGCTTGCTTCTGCTTGTCAGTGATTTTAGCTGGCAAAAACAAGTGACACCCAAAGAGTTGTGGCTAGGAGAGAATGAAGTTTGCGATATTCTTTCTCAAGACTTTGAGCTATTGGAGCAAGTCAATTTACCCTTCATTGATCGCGAGAGTGAGAGAGTCTTGCGCCAAGTGACTAAACACTGTTCAATTTGGCGGCGCCTCTGAGCACTCAAATTTGACTAGTAGGTAATGCCATGATCAGCTTTAGGGTTTTTCCTGGAGCGTAAATTATCTCTGCCGCCATATGCTGTTGCCAGTGACCTGTCTATTTGTTAGGCCCTATCTGTCTGAGACTAACATGTCTTAGAGCAGCGTTGCTGTGCCAATTTTCTTGTAATTGCTAGTTAAAGAGAGTGTGAACCATGATCATATCTAAGAGGCCTGTTTTTGCTTTGGTGGCAACCCTCGTGTGTTTCAGTAGTCTTGAACTAGCAGCCTTCGCTGGCAATTTGCCGAATAGTCAAATCAGGTCTGGTCCTGTTAGTTCTGTTTCAGGTTCAGTTTCACAAAAAATTAGTGGCCCTTTCACCAGTTCCAATCTTAGTGTCTTTCTCATTCACGGCAAAGACAATTCTAAGTTCCAGAAGTTTCTTACCTTGCAGGAAGCATTGAGTAAAGGTCAGGTTGTGGTTAAGGAAACTGGTAATGTCAATCAGTTAGCAATTCAGAACAATGGCACGGTGGCTGTGTTCGTTCAGTCTGGCGATATCGTCAAAGGTGGCCGCCAAGATCGCACTATGCAATACGATGTGATATTGCCGCCTAAGTCGGGCTTGGTGCCAATCAATTCATTTTGCGTAGAACATGGCCGCTGGAGTAAGCGCGGTGCTGAAGATGCTACAGCTTTCAAAGATTCGAATTATCAGTTGGCCAATAAGTCATTGAAGATGGCGGCGAAATACTCTGGTGACCAGCAACAAGTATGGGACTCAGTAGCAAAGTTTAGTTCTGCCGGTTTTGAAAAAGCCCATGTCTCGCGAGCACAAGCGCTGGCTAGCCCGTCTCCAAGTAGTTTGCAGATGGCTTTAGAGAACAACAAAGTGCAAGCATCTACTAAAAAGTATGTGAAAGACTTAGAAAAAATTGTTGATGGAAGGAGTGATGTAGTCGGTTATGCCTTTGCTATTAACGGCAAAATTAACAGTGTTGATGTCTATGCTAATAATGCTCTTTTCAAAAAAATGTGGCCTAAGCTGATCAACTCATCTGCTACTGAGGCTTTGACCGAGTCTGAGGTGGGTAAGAAGTTTGCCATTCCCAAACCTGAGGCTGTGCAAGAATGTATTAGTGACGCCGATAAGGCACAAAAGCAAGTAAAGGCGACTAGTGGTAAGTCGAGAATGATGATGCAAGAAACGAGCAAAACTGTATTGTTTGAAACTCAAGATTTGCCACCTTCTGTTAATTCCAAATCCAATGGCCTAGACATGTGGGTGCACCGCAATTACATGACAAAATAGAGAAGTAGTAGGCTTTGTTCGAGCGGGGCAGGCTTGACGCTCGATTAGATTGTCTTGACCAAATGAAAGATGAAGAGAAAACTGGTGAAATTTCCAAATCTTTTTTGAAGAAATAGGCAGGGCGGTATATCTTGCTGCTCTCATGACAAATCAGTAAGGAATGAATGTCATATGCTGGGATAGAATGCGCACTTAAATAGCTATCTGCCCTAATTTCCTATATTCCTTATTGGCGATTAATAATGAACGTAAAAACTAACCATATGCTGGCTGCGCTTGTCATCCTCTGCGCTGGTACTGAAGCTAGAGCCGATAACCCGTTGTCTTTGGGCAATCTGGTTAAGGATGTAAAGGACTTCACCGGCAAAGCTGTCAAAGGTACAGCCCATGGTGCTGAAGCTGTAATTAAAGGAACTGGCAACGCTGTTAAGAACACAGCTGAGGGAGCTGGGGCCGTGGTTCGCAGCACAGCTCATGGCGCTGGAGCCTTAGTTCAGTATTCAGAAAAAGCAGTTGGTATTACCCCTGCTGACCCCGCCTATCATGCCCCCGTGGCAGGCGCTGCGGTGTCTTCGGCCGCCGCTGCCCCCCTTGCTGCTACAAGTACTGTCGCCCCAAAAGCAGCGGTCAGCGAAAAAGCACCAACTGCCTCAAAGCCGTTGAGCAAATTTTTCAATTTACCGTTTGGCCACTCTCAAGCTGCTCCCATAGCTACTAGCGGTGCTAGTTCCAATACTGGTTCTACTACTAGTTCTACTGTTCGTGCGTCTAATGCAGCGGCCGCACCTACTTCTTTGATTGGCACAAGCATTGACATTGTTGTGGATCGCCACGGCAATATTATCGACTCAAGCGGAAAACTTGTTGGTCGTGTCTCTGTAATTACTTCAGATGTTGTCGGCACACCTTCTGAATTCGCTGGGCAGAAGTTGAATGTCACTGTCAACGGTGCCGGTGAAATGGTAGATGGTGCCAGCCGCATCATTGGGCATATTTTGGGGGCGGAACCGCCTTTGATTCCTAAAGATTTGCCCCTAGAATCAAATTCTAGTTTTACTTCTAGTTCTAGTTCTAGTTCAGGGGCGGCAATACCAAATGATCTTACTGGGGCGGTGTCTGTGCCCACAACTATTATTCAGGGTCCGGCTGCTAGTCCTGTTTCTAGCCCTGCGTCTAGTCCGGCTTCAAGTTGGACTGAAGAAGATGTCCTCAAGAATACTGCGCCGATTATGCACGGTATTAACTAGTTAAAGAAGGTGTGAATGAGTCTCAAAGAAAAAATTTCTGCCGATCTGAAAGAGGCAATGAAAGCTCGTGATCAAGTGCGGGTTGATACCCTGCGCTCCGCTCTTTCAGCATTTTCCTATAAGAAATTGGAAGCAAAACCAGCAGATCAAAATGCTGAAAAAGATGGTTCTGCTAGTGAGAAAAGTGAACTGAGCCCTGAAGAAGAGCTAGCTGTTTTGCAAAAGCAAGTAAAGCAACGCAATGACTCAATAGCAGAGTTTACCAAGGCTAATCGCGCTGAGTTAGTTAGTAAAGAAGTGATCGAGCGTGACATATTAGCTACCTATTTGCCCGCGCAAAAATCTGAAGCAGAAGTGCGTGAGTTGGTTAGAGCTATCATAGACAGTATGCCTGCCGAAGGGCGCAATCAAGGTGCGGCGATGAAGGCAGTGATGCCGCAGCTCAAAGGATTGGCCGATGGCAATTTAGTGCGTCAGATCGTGACCGATCTATTGAAGTAGGTGACCTTGGTAGTAAGAGATCGCTTTATGCCCTGCCCTTGTTGTAGTCAGGTTGTCTATCACAAGTGCTGCAAGCCCTATCATGATGGTGCCATTCCTGATTCAGCCCTGCTGCTGATGCGCTCTCGCTATTGTGCCTATGCCTTAGGACTGGCTGATTATTTGATGAACACTACTCACCCTGATCATCCTGCTTATAATCCTGACTTTGTTGAATGGAAAGCTGATCTGCTCAACTTTTCTAGAGGCACTAATTTTCACGGTTTGAAAATTCTCGAGTTTGTAGACGGCGCAGAGACTGCTTCTGTTTCTTTCAGCGCCTACTTGCGCCAGGGCGAGCATGATTCTACCTTCTCTGAAAAGAGCACCTTTATCAAACAAGATGGGCGCTGGCTTTATCACACTGGTGAGTTGGCTAGCTAAATTTCAGGTCTATTTGTAGACGTAGTCCCAGCCTGAAGATTTAGTCTTGTCTTCGCGATTGTCTTCTGGCTGAGACTCTGGTTTATTTTCAGCCTTCGCTTGTGCTGGTCTTGGCGATTTCTTGGTTGGGTTTGAAGGTTTGCCGCTGGTCACGGCATTTATTTGCTTGCTAACGGGAAGCGCCAGGGCTCCTTTTCCGGATGTTACTGCTGGTTTTGGTTGGCGCATGGCGAGAATTTTCTTTATGTCGGCAATGTCGCGATTGATTGCCGCTCTTTCGCTGGCCGGCATGGTGAGCTTGAGACATTTCTCGAAAGTGCTAACTGTTTCTGTTAGCTTATTTTGTTTCAACAGCGCATTTGCTAAATTGCTCCAAGTCATCCAGTCCTTGTTGTTCAAGAGCAGGGCTTTGCGAAAAGCCTGCTCAGCACTTTCAAAATCTTCTAGCTTGCGGTAGCAATAACCTAAATTGATATAGAAGTCAGGGTCGTTAGGAAAACGGGCAATTGCTTCGTGATAATTGTCTACGGCATCTTCATAGCGTTCTTTTTCTAGATATTTGTTGGCTAGATTGTAATAGGGTATAGCGTCGCTCCAGGCGGCAGGATGCTCGCTAGCTTCTTGTAATTGTTCTTGTACTTGTTCTTTTACCGGTAATTTTTTTTGTTCACCTTTTTGCGGCTTAGTTGGTGGTGCTGCTTGTGTCGGCAAACAGACAAGCCAACTGCCTAGGCAAAGTGCGAGAAGATAGATTATTTTGATTTGCATGTTTTAGTGGTTAAGGTCTGGCCAGCTTAAGATCTTGTTGTCATCAATTGAGGCAAATGGATCTCCTTCGGCTATAGGTGCACCGGTAGTGGTATTGATATCATTGAGCTCTAAGGTAACGGCTCGTAGTTCTTTAATAGTTGGTTTTGTCATTATATGGCCTTCTACTTCAGCTTTAATTTCGCGATTCTGTTCTAGTAGTTTGGCCTTGGTGGCTAGGTCTTTTTCTTTGGCAAGCTTTTTCATTTTTGCTTTGAGTTCGCGTTCATTTTTAGCTTTTAAAATCTTTGCTTTTATTTGAGCATCGGCCGCTAGTGCATCGGTTAGTTGTTTAATTGCTTCGGCTTGTTTTACCTGCTCGCGATAGTTGCGTACATAGGCTAACATCTTGCCGAAATTCCAGGTCATCTGAAAATTCCAACCAGTAATATTCGAGTTGGCAGGAAAGGCAAGGATGCGAGAATGATTGAGGTCGCGAATGGCTCCAACAAGACACTTATTTAAAACCGAGTCAGCTGTGCTCGCATATATGCTGCCATGAAGATTCCCTTTTCTATCGATGCTAAAGATGGCTGCTGCGGCCCCTCTTACTTGGTCTGTCGATTCTGCGTTCAAGCGCTTGAGTAAAACGTGTTGAATTGATCGTTTGAAGCGACGTATCCAATAATCCCACTCAGGAATATTCTCTGGTGCCTGGGTATAGACAGTCAGGCCTTCGGCATGACTGGCCCAAGCTGGTACGTTTATAGTTTTGCTTTTCTCTACCAAATCTAGCATCTCGTCCATATGCATGATTTCAGCAGGGCCGCTCGTGCGTCTAGAAGATGAAGCACTAGATGAAGGAGCACTACCGCTGGCTGTCTTTATCATTTTTTTGCCGCTGCGAATGGCGTCTTTCATCGAGCCAAACAGGTCAGGAATTTCAAAACTTGCTGACTCTGCTGGCTTCTCGACACTGCTCGGTTTGCTGGCCTCTGGCTTGGTCAGTCCTATAAAGTCAGTCACCGATGAGGTCATTTGAGCAAACCAGTCTTTGGGCTTGGCTGGTGCTGGGGGTAGTGCCGCTTTGTCTAGACCCTCAAGTTTCTCTGCAGCAAAGGCACTAATCATCTCTGGTGGTGCTAGGCGGGCAGCCATTTCTAACTCTTTTAGGGCCGACATGTCATAGCCCTGCTTCTTCAAGGCGAGGCCTAAGTAATAGTGGGTTTTGCTGTCATCAGGGTGTTCTTTTAAGTCATTGAGTAAAAGATTAGCTGCTTCGCCATAGTTGCCTGATTTGTAGGCCTTTAGCGCGAGCTTTACTGTAGTTTTGGAATCGAGCTTAAGAGCTTTTTTCTCTTCTTTTGTGTTTTCTTTCGGCTCGTTCTTAAGCTGGTCCTTTTTTACTTGCGTTTGCCCTTGTCCTTGAGCGTGCACTTGATTTGCCGAGTGCAGTGAACACAAAATGACAGTTAGGGCAATGAAAAGGTTTGATGCTTTTATCAACATCATTTGGCTCACGCACTGGGGGTCATGTCTTTGAACATGACTATTGGATAGTTATTTTTCTGTGCCACCACTTTGGCTGCCTTGGCTGCAGCAAGAAGGAGACCCATTTCTTGGCAGTCTTCAGGTATGCCAGCCACTCCAAACGCTAGTGCCAATTGGCTGAGATTCGCCTCAGGGCCAAGACTTCTTACTCTCAGTATTTCAAGAATGCGATGGGCTAATACTGCTGCTGCTGGTGTTTCTGTGTGGGGCAGTAGAATGGCGTAGCTCAATGCCTCAAAGTGGGCAAAGAGATCAAGTGAGCGTTTGGCACCGTTGATACGACTAACGGCCTCTTGCAGTGCAGCAGGCGAAAGGGCTTTGAGTTCGTTATTGTGCCAGGCCCACATCTCAAATATGATGATCGAATAAGGAATTCTATACTGCTGAAAACGCTGAAATTCTTGATCGAGAAAATAGTGAAAAGAGGGATAGGAAAGAATTCCAGTATCGGGGCGAGACAACATTTTGTTGACTCTCTCAATTGCTACATGATCAATAGGAGTGGCATGTAAACCAGCTGTTTTATCGGTTTTTGCTGGCTTAGCTGAGGCGGTAATAAGCTTGCCGTTGACCAAATTGAAGAGAATTGGCACCCAGTCTTTTTTAGCCATTGGTGTTTTGCGCAAAATATCAGCGAGTGTCAAACAACCATCAAGTTGAATATAGAAATTCTTCTGTCTTGTCATGTCGACAGGAGCACCAGTAGCTACCCGCTCTTCGAACTCTTTTTCGGTCAAGCTGCCTTCAGCTTTGTTGATGAACGATTCTGCCTTTATACCAGCGGCATCGAGTGTTTTGGTCTGATCAAGAATAGTAATGCCTTCCATCAAAAGGGCATCAATGCGCTTCACCACCGTTCTCAGTGGGTTAGTTTCATCACGGTAGAAATAGAATTTGCCTTTTTCCCAGGTAACTAGTTCTAATATAGCTAGGTCGCCTTCTAAGCCTAGGGTTGTTGCATGGGTGATTGCCCCTTCGTAGAAAAATACTTCGGCGCCCGACTGACCGTTGTCGACAAACAAACAGCCGGTCATGCCGCCCATATTGATAGATTGGAGCAAGTTTGGCACTTGCATATCTACTAAGCTGCCTTCCATGGTGGCAACTTTTGAGTTACGGCTGGCGTTCAAAACTGGGGCACGTTGAGTTGAGATCGACTGCATCTTCAGTAGAGTGCTGGTGAAGATGCCACTGCTATTAATGTTTCCTTTTGCTGAGTTGGTCACCATTTGGTTGGAATCGCCCAGAGGAAGAGCATCACCGGTGCATTCGGCTGTTACCAGGTTGAGAATGAGGCCGATATCGCCGCAGGGATAGGTCCAGATTTCTTTGATCTCTTGCTGGCTATTTTCGGTCAATTCCCAGACCGGTTCGCCGCCTAGAGCGCTGAAGGTGCAGGTCAATGTCAATGTACTATCGCTAGCGGGTCGCCCCCAAATTACTTCAATTCTTCTACCAACACTTTTTTGGGCGTGCTGAAGCGCTTCGCTAACATCTTTGCTAGTGGGCAAAGACTCCAAGCGCGGCAGACGAAGAGGCAGAGTATTGGGGTCTACTTTGGGGCGGTACATTGTTTGGACTGAAAATTGTTTGGACGGAACATGTTAACTAGTGATGAATGAGCCTTAAGCCTAACAGAATACGGCGAAATTGTGGATATAAAGAGGTCTCTAAACTTTCTACCACTAGCTGGTGCTAGATTTTATTGTGCCATGCTGCTATTAAATGCTTGTTAAGCCTGCGAGTTTCTAATGGAACGAACCAAACTATCGAAAGTAAGTAAAACGCCGGACCAATTTACCTTGCTGTCAGTGGTTGAGATGGCATCGATGATCCGCAGTTCATTGATAGCCTTGCCTTTTCAGGCGGCCAGTCAAACTTTGCTAGTCACCTGCACATTTTCTTTTGCCACCACCAATGTGCCGCGTTGGTGTTTATATGCCAGTGAGGCTGAGGATGCGCCGGCAGTCTGGTGCCATGATTCAGCTGATTTAGAAGAAGTTAGTGCTCTCTTGGCTCAGGGCCTGCCCCCACAAGTGGCGGCTAGTCAAGATGCTCTTGGTCAAGATGATAGAAGAGCCCATCCGGCAGCTGCCCCCCAACCCGGAGTATTGCCTCAGCCAGCGGTTTTTGACCAGGCTAGCTTTGATGCCTACTGTAAGCGCCTTATCGACGTTAGTTCGGGTATGTTTGCCGAAGGCTCTTTTTACTGGTTTTTGATGCAAGAGTTTAACCGCTATCAGCGCACCAAGCTTGGTTTCGGCATTGTTCTTCTCTCACCCTGCGCTAGTCTTGATCAGAACATGGGGCTGACCCACTCACGGCAAGAAGTAATGGCCTGGTTGGGCAATTTGGCGGTGGCCGAAGTTCGTAAGCTCGACTATATTTGCCACTTTAACGGTCTCATTGGCATGGTACTTGCCAACTCATCTCTGGAAGAGTCTGAAACCTGCGCTCAGCGAATCATCGAAATTGCCAATTCGCGCAACAATAGCCAGCGTTTCGACGCCGGCTTTGACCCTCATGCTGGTGTAGCTGGTATGCCACAGACTTGCGAACATCCAGGTATTTTGATAGCAGCCGCCCAGCAGTGTCTGAACCAAGCGATTGCAGCAAAAATACCAGTGCTAGCGTTTCGTTAATTTCCGCCTTTCGTAAAACCCCGATATCCAGAATTAGCTTTGTTATATAAGCTTTTCTTTGGGGGTTTCAATGCCGTTTCAACCAGATAAGTTCGATGAAGATGAGCAGTTATTCTCGCAGTCGCTGGAACAATCCAAGCGTCCTCACTATGCCGATGACAAGCTCGCTCGCGAAGTTTATGTGATCACTGCCGGAACGGTTGATGCCTTTGGCGCCATCAGGCAGAGATTGCCAGAGGTCGCTGTCGAGGTTGCCGCATCGGCCGCTACCGGATTTGCCCTGCGAGCGGCCGAGGCGAAATTACCCTGGCTTCGACCGGGCTTGGCTATTGGCGCTGTAGCCTTGACTGCTGCGGCCGTCAAAGATTTGGTTAAGCCGGCCGGTGATATTGCGTCAACTCTCTCTGACACCTGGCGCACGGCTGAAAATCTTGAAGGCAATCGGGCCAAGTTTGCCGGAACAGGCGGAAAGTTTGTAGTGGATTTAGCAGTGACCACAACGGCTGGTTTAGGTGGCTCTGCTTTAGCCAATCGCACGCTTTTTGGTGCTGGCAGTAACTATGTGCGCATTAACACCTACGAGCAGCCTGCTACAGCTGATCTTGGAGGAACTTACTTTGGGGGACCCCGAGCCCGGCTTTACAACCTTCAGGAGCCAGATGCTGCTTCCTTTTTGGCAGCTCGTGAGAGTTCAGTGTTTTTGACTCTAAATAAAGTGCCCGGTGGACAGCACCGCTATAGCGCCAATGGCTTCTTGGCCTCTGAAGACGGCCTGATTGTCACTAACCATCATGTGGTGGCAGGAAAGATTGAGATAAACGCCAGAGACTATAGCGGAACGATTAGAAAAGCTCGTGTTGTAGCAATGAATGGGGCTGAAGATCTGGCTGTCCTTAAGATTGATTCTGAGTCAGGCTTCAAGGCTCTCAAATTTGCCAAAGAGGCAGCTCAGCCAGGGGATAGAGTCTTGCCTGTTAGTCATCAATTTGCGGTCAAAGGCTTGACCATAGGACCAGGACGCATTGAAAGTATTGAGCAAATGCCTATTCGGGTGAAGCAGGATGGCACCAGGGTGAAAGTGACCGACCAAGCTAGTTACAATGCCTCAGAGCATACTTTCAAATTTTCAAGTGAGCTTCAACCCGGTACTAACCAAGTCATTTCTGAGCGCTTCTTTGGTAATTATTTCTCTAAACCTGGTGCCTCTGGTAGCCCGCTTTTGAATAGTCAGGGTGAGGTAGTAGCTGTTTTATCTGGTGGCATGGATGGCAAAAACTATGCTATTCCAACCAAGGCAATCGAAGAAATTTTGGCTAACGCCCGCAAGCTTATGGCTAATAAATAGGGGCTGGTATTAATTCAGTTTTTCTAAAACCGGCCTTGTTCAGTGCATCATTTAGGTATTTGTCTTGCTTGATTGTCTGCCAGACAGAGCCACTGAGATAGTTTTCGATCATAAGTAAAATCGGGCCTTGGTCTATTCCAAGAGTTTCCGGGCCGATCCAACCCGATGGTTTTGTCTTGTCAAAAGTTGGGTTAAAGGCGTCTTGAAAGCCGTAGCGCCCCATAATTTCTGGTCTGTCATTGACCCAGTGTTTTAGAGTCGGCAAGACAAGTTCAGGAGCAAAGGGCAATGATGCTGCCGCTGCCGTTGGTGCGATGGTGCCGTCATCGAGGGCTTTAGGAAATCCCCGTGCGGCATATCCTTGAAATTCGATGGGCCTACCATCGACAGCTTTGATCTGATAGCCAGGGCCATCAGAGGCCGTTAGGCCCCAATCTAAGGCGCCGTATCCCCGCCAGTTAGCAGGATTGTGCACAGCATACTCGTGTTGCTTTAAGACTGCTGCTCTTGAGTGATCAAAATAATCAAGGCTGAGCTTTCTGCCGTTTGCATCTCGAATACCTTTCATCTCTATCCATACTTGAGTGTATTGATGGCCAAAAAGCGGACCAAACTCAAGACCTTTGTGGCCATATTGTTCGCTCACTATATCAGTTGAATGGTATTGCTCCCAGGCTTTGGTCGGCAGAGGATGAGTGGGGGAGCCGATTCCAAGCAGCATTAAAATCGATGCCTCGTCGTAACCACGCCAGTCAGTTTTTATAAAACCGTTTTCTGGAGTCCAGCCCATGCTGAGACGGCCAGTATCATTGGTGGCCCAATTCCAGTCAACTCGGCTGAATAATTTAGTAGAGAGTTCGCGAATTTCTCTTTCTTTGGGCAAGTTAGCGTCGAAATAGTTCTTTGAAAATAGAACGCCAGACATTAAGAGTGCGGTATCAACCGTTGATATTTCATTGTTTCCAGCACGTAAGCCGGTCTTCGCATTGAGGAAGTGATAGAAAAGGCCATGATCCCCTGATGTGCCTTGGGCGGCTTGACCTTGTGGGGCCTGCCACAAAGTCTTTAGCACTTTCAATGTGTAGTCGGCTGCTCCTTCGCGACTAATCCAACCACGTTCGGCGGCGATACCATGGGCGGTGAGTGAAAATCCCACGGCGGCAATACTTGCTGGCGAGGTTTCGGTAGAGCGGTCTTTGGTCAAGCCGGTGGTCTTATCGCTCTGCTCTCTGAAATATTCGAAGTGTGCTTTTTGCAATTTCTCTATCATAACTCTGTCTGCCACACTTAGCTCTGGAGCTGCTGCTTGGCGGGCCATTAACTCACCAGTGATTCTTCTTGCGTTGCCGTGGGCTTGATGCAAATCTGCCGCAATATGAACGCCATCGAGAGCTGCCCCGGTCACCATAAAGGCAGCCATAGATTCGACTATTTGTTCCTTTGTGGCGTGACCATTGCCTGACAGCAAAGAAGTACTTTCGGCACTAACGGCACCACCAATAGAACCACCAGCTGCATTGGTGCTCAGTCTGAAACTTATACCAGCTGTCGATCGACTAAACGCCAAATCTGAAATTGGTATCTTAAATGTGCTTTCGGCCGCTACCATCATGCTGCGGCTGGCTAGACCCATGGCACCAAAGGTAAGAGCTGAGCTAGCAGCGGCAATGCCCCTTTGCTCCCAGAAACCTTTGTTTAGATCTGACGATGGTGTCAGCACAGAGCCATAAATTGCTCCATCTAGGGCCATTTTTACCGGTGGCGCTAAAAATCTTACTGTATTTGCTAGACGACCCATACTGGTTGCCTCAGCTTGGCTCAATGCTATGGTTCTTACCAGTGATGCACTAAGTTCGCTGCTTTCACCTAAGCGACCAATTTGGCTTAAGGCTTTACTGGAAGAGCCTTTCACGAGGAGAAATGGAGCCACCATACCAAAGCCAGAGCCAATTGTTGATGCTAACCATTCTTTGCTGGCGAAGGGCTGCACAGTTGGCGCTTCGACAAGCTTAAGAGTCGGCAAAATTTTGCTGTCAGCGAGGTGATTTACTAATTGGGTTAAACCGTCTACAGGCGCTTGTAATGCTGAGTAGACAAACGATTTGCCGCTTAGTTCAGCGAGGTTGAGTGCTTGTCTCGCTATGCCCACGTCAGTATTGTCAGCTACTTTTGTTGAATGCTGACTCTCTGGTTGCGCTTCTGCGGGTTTGGGCACTATAGGCATGTCCACCTCAGGCGCATGATGGGCGCCTGGCGACCTATTGTCAATGGGATAATACTAAATTCTAGTTGTTGGCGTTTTTAAGTTGGTCGACAAAGCATTTGATTCGCGCTAGTGCTTGCTCGATTTTGTCTATAGAAGTGGCATAGCTGCATCTGACATGATTGGCTCCACCGGCACCAAAAGCGGTGCCCGGAACAAGTGCTACTCTCTGTTCATAGAGCAAGCGCTCAGCAAAGTCTTCGCAGCTTAGGCCAGTGCTGGCAATGCTAGGAAAAGCATAAAATGCCCCAGCGGGCATGTGGCAATCAAGGCCAATTTGATTGAAGCCATTGACAATAACTCGTCTTCTCTGGCTGTATTGTTCAACCATATCTAATACTTGGGGCTCAGAGCCTTTGAGGGCCTCAAGGGCTGCTTTTTGCCCAGTAATAGGAGCGCAGAGCATGGTGTAAGAATGTATTTTCATCATCGTGGCAAGAATGTCGCTTGGCGCACAAATGTAGCCGATACGCCATCCGGTCATGGCGTAAGCTTTGGAAAAGCCGTTAAAGAGTATGGTGCGCTCAAAAGCGCCCTTTATTGATGGTACGCAGGTATGCTCGCCTTCGTAAGTGAGGCGATCGTAGATTTCGTCACTGAGAATGTATAAGCCATGTGCTTCAGCGAAACGTACGATTTCTTCCATCAATGAGCGCGGCATGGTGGCGCCAGTGGGGTTCGATGGATAGCCTAAGAGTATTGCTTTAGTGCGGCTGGTAAGATGGGCTTCTAGCTTTTGGGCTGTGATGCGAAAACCTTCTTCTGCTGTAGTTTCGACTGCCACAGGGATTCCCCCGGCCAGGCTGATGCAAGGCTTGTATGAGACGTAGCATGGCTCTGGTACTAGAACTTCATCGCCAGCATCAAGGATGGTGCGGAGTGCTATGTCTAAGCCCTCAGAAACACCGACTGTTATTAAAATTTGGTCTTCTGGTCGATAGCTGACCTGATAGAGTTGCTCTAGGTGCTCGCTGATAGCTCGTCTCAGTTCTATTAGGCCCCAGTTGGATGTATAACTTGTCTGACCGCGCTCTAGGGAGTAGATTGCGGCTTCTCTTATCGACCAAGGGGTGACAAAATCTGGTTCTCCTACCCCGAGGGATATCACATCTTGCATTGAAGCGGCAATATCAAAGAAGCGTCTTATTCCTGAGACCGGAAGAGCGCTCGCTATTTTGGCAATGGGCTTGAGGCTAGTCATAGCTAAGGCGATATCACCAGCCGTTCATTGCCTTCAGCTTCTAAGTAGAGCACGTCATCTTCTTTGTAGCGACGTAATTGGAAGTGGGTGACTGTGCCTGTGACACCATTGATGGTGGAGAGCTTTTCGGCAACGAAGTTGGCTAACTGGCGCAAATTTGTCGCTTCAACTACTACTCTTAGATCACTGCCACCAGACACCAACCAGACACTGCGCACTTCAGGAAAACGGGCTATGCGACCAGCGATGGCGTCGAAACCAACATCGCGTGCTGGTACTACTCGAACGTCAATGAAAGCCGTAACTTTGTCAAAGCCAGCTTTCTCCCAATCAATTACAGCGTTATAGCGTTTGATCACGCCATCGCTTTCGTATTGACTAACTAGTGATTTGACTTCGTCGACTGGTCGTCCGGTTTGCTTGGCTATAGCTTCAGCAGTGGCTCTGCCGTCACGGGCGAGAATGTTTAGAACCTCACAGCGCCTTTCTTCTCTCGCCGACTCGTCTTTCATGAAAGCCTCAAAGTTGCTTTTGCTTGTTCGATTATACGTCTAAGATTACTTTCGCCAATTTCTTCGACGCTGGGCGCTTGTTCCACTGGCGCAAAAATTTGACCGTACCAGGTCGGGTCTTGAAAGACTTCAGTCCAGTTGTCGAGCTTGTCCCACTCTCCGTCGTTAAGACCAAGCAAGAGGCGTGCCCTAAAAGGATCAACCCCTTCAGCTTCAAAAGCCGCCACCCGAAGGTCTCGACCGAGGTTAGTGTCAAAGTGCGCGGTGCCAGTAGAGTCAACGTCAACGTCGCCATAAATGTCAAAGCGCTTAATTAGATCTTGGGCTTCAGCAATGTACGAATCGTGCATGCGTTTGCCTTTTTCGCTTAATTTATATGCTGCTTTTTTGACGTCAATCTCAATTAGATTTTCTCTCTCGGCATAAGCAATCACATCAACTAAGTCACCGTTGTCTTTAGTGACATCAATAATGGTGCCAACAGCGATTTGATGTAAGAACATTACTCGGCCGAATTCCTCGACTTTTTGTTCGGTTGTCTTGGCGCCACTTGTGTTAGCACCACTTGTATTAGCACTAGTATTAGTAGAAGATGCCCCATTCTTGTCTAGCACCACAAGATCGCAGCGCATATACTTAACTGAGTCGCGCTCTGATGGTACAAAGGCTTGCAGTAGTGGTGCTTCTGGGTCAAGGGCTTCGCCGTTAGCGAGAAAATCGACAGAGTTTGAAATGAAGAGCCCGTCGCTGTCACGATCGAAAATCATTTTTTGCAGGGCACGCAAGTCTTCAACTTGTCCCTCTGGCAATCGACCTTCTTCAATTAGCTCCTCAGGCTTTTCGGCGCCGAGAATTTCAAAAACAATATCAACTGCTGGTTGTTTTGCGGTTTGTTGATCAAGGGTAATCACTACTAGATGCTGATTGAGGTGATCTGAAACACGCAGCAAATAGTTCATGTTTATCTTCTCCGTCCGCCCCAGCCGCCAGATCTCTTCATCGAGAAGCCCGATGAGCGTCGTCCGCCCCAGCCAGAGCTAGACGATGCACTTGGTGAAGACGAAGAGGAAGACGATGAGAAGCCGCCCAGGCCGCCCCAGCTTCTTTTAGCTGTAGTGCTCGCTGGCGATGAGAAGGAACCACCAAAGCCACTTTTGCTAGTCAAGCTGCCGTCTGACTTGCTCTTAAATCTAGAAAAGAAACCTTGATTGGCTGTTTTCTGTTGGGCATACTGAGGTGATTGTCGCCAAGTATTGCGGTAACCCATGAGTCCGCCATAGTTCCCGTAAGGAGTATGGTAGCGACCGCCCCAACTGCTCATCAGATGCGACATCACCATCATTTGCACGAAGGGATTATCGAGAATGCTGCGGTGACCTTCATAGTAAGGTCTTCCGTCATAACCAGCCACTCGGTATGGTAGTTCGTTGTTTACCACAGCTCCGGTTTGCTCAATTGCAAAGAGCTTCTCGTCGTCTGTCTGAAAACCTGGTTTTTTGTCTTTGTCGATGTAGCCGATTATGGTCAAACGATCATTCTCGTGGGTAGCGTCAAGAGCGACAACGCCCTCTCCATCGTAAATTTCGTTTACGCGCTTCTCAAAATCAGCCATTTTGCTGTTGAAGTCTTTTTCGCCTTTGGTCTCAAAGAACGCCTTTTGCACTTCATCTAAATTGATTTTCTGTGATACGCCTTGAATTTCAGGTGATACATAGTGCTCTTTCACGCCCCCAGAAGAGCAGCCCGTAAGGCTCACCGGGGCGATCATGAGCGCCAAACTCAACACAATAGTGAGTGATTGCCAGCGTTTCATGCTTTAAGACCTCCAGCGGTAGTAATAGGTACTATAACAATTCTAGTAAGCTAGGTTGCTGATATACATGATATTTTCGTAGTTGAGTTGCGACCTTCTTACATCGTTCATCAAGGTTCATCAAGATTCAACAAAATTGAACTTTCTCACATGCAGATGCTGATATAGCTTGCGGATATAATTGTGTAAGAAAGCGACAGGCATCCAGATTTGGTCAAAATAGTTCAGGAGTAACATGAAAATACTAGCCGCAATAGATGGGTCATTTCAGTCGGAGGCTGCCATCGATGCTCTGGGTAGTTTTAAGTGGGCTGGTGGTACTGAAATTATTTTATTCACTGTGCTTAAGGCTCCGGAAATGGGTTTACCCTTTGGTCGCAAAAGCGGTGACCAGTCGGCTGTTATGAAAGAAATAGCCGCGGCCACAGCTGACACCCTAAAAGGAATGGCAGCTGAGCTAGAAAAGAATTTATCTGGTAGTCGAGTTACTTTTCAGATTGCCCAAGGCGATGCTAAAAGCGAAATTATAGACGCTGCCAAAGAAAATGCTGTGGACATGATTATTATGGGCTCCCGCGGCCACAAAGGCATGGAGCTGATACTGCTAGGCAGTGTCTCCCAAGGGGTGCTGATGCAAGCCCAGTGCCCAGTGGTTATCGTTAAAAGCGAACCGAGCACTGACTCACCCAACCTTCAGGAAGGCTTCAAAAACGTTCTTTTAACTGTAGACAACTCTCCCTATTCTCGTGCTGCCCTGGCTTGGGTTAAGACTCTCAACTGGTCTTCTTCAACACGTTTTAAGCTAGTGACAGTAGTGCAAGCTCTAACAGATTCGTTTGCCTCTGAAGAAAGCGCAGTTCGTGCCACGAGCTTGACTCGGCAACACGATTCGCTTCATGCCATGGCTCGCAGTGAAATGGAAGCGATGGCTCAAGATTTGATTAACCATGTTGGACCCGGTCGAGTAACCACTCAAGTGGGAGAAGGCGATCCTCGCGAAGTAATTTTGCATGTGGCTGCTAACTGGTCTGCTGATTTGATTGTCTTGGGGTCACACGGTCGCACCGGTTTAACTAAGTTGTTGCTTGGCAGTGTTTCTCATGCTGTTGCCGTTCACGGCTATTGTTCAGTGGCTATAGTCAAAGGCATTGTCGCAAAAGGGCAGGGTGCGCGGCAACAACAGACCGGTATGTTCAAGATACCCGAGGTCAAAGAAATTGTTGATCGCTTGCCACCACCGCCTCCCAATAGCCCTGGTGATGTGCCTCATATTCAACCGGGTGGCATGTAATTTACTGCTTGCTTATCACTTGATAGGCCAGCACAACGGCTACAATCAATATCAGAATTAGGGCTTTAGCTATGGAGAATAAACGTTCCATTACTTTGTCTTTGATACTGAAAGTAGTGGCATAGCCGATTGCTCCTAGGCTGGTGGGTGTTTTCTCAGTACGACTTCTCTGACGATTATATCGATTCTATCCATCAACTGAATATCTTTTTCTTTGTCTTGGGGAAAGAGGTCGGCATTGAGTTGGTGCAGTCTTTGTAGAAGATGGAGCTGGGGGAAAGACTTGCCAAATAACTGCATTTCGCACCAGGCGACCCGTGACAAAGTTCGCTCATGGCTAGAGGGCGCGTTGGGCTTGGCGGCATCGATTAGCTGTTGTTCGATCATTCTTCTGTGGGCTTCGGCCGCTGGGTCGTCGTCATCCTGCGATGATGATGAATAGCTGCTTGCTGCACTAGAACCTGCACTAGAACCTGCACTAGAACCTGCACTAGAAGCTGCAATAGAATTTACCGGATTTAGGTCAGAAGCGATGCTACGTAGCCCTCTGACGAACGGATTGGCCTCGAATGTACCGAGATTACCAGCGGCTGCACTTGGCACCTGGCCATCCATTGGCGTGCTCATGCGTGGATTAACAGCCAGAGCATTTTCTGGTTTGATGTGTAGTTTAACTTCGGCATACTGGTCGAGGGCATCAGTTCTAGCCGAAAGATCGCTGCTCTGAGATTGAGCTCCGAAAGCTTTCAGCTCCATGCGGTTTAGTCTTGTCGTTATTGCATCAGTCTGGTAGCTCTGGCCCAAAATGGCAGTTTCTAGTGCTGTTACTCGTGGGTAATGACCCGGTGTCTGATCTGGTGCTGCTCCAGTTGTCGGTCCAGCTGTCGGTCTTGGGGTTGGTCTTGGGGTTGGCTCGGCGGCCTTTGCTTGTAGTTCAGCGGGCAAGCCAACGGCCGCTACAATTTGTGCTGTTCTGTGGGCCGCATCCCCGCTATTGGTGGTTCCGAAGATGAAGTTCTCAAGCCGATTAAGGCGCTGCTCATCAGTTTCGCTTTCAAAATTGCGCTCGAAGTATTTGTGTTCATATCCGCGAATTTCGCGAGTGAGATCATCGTTTTTTACGGGTTTTTCTGTAGGCTTTACGGCAGTCTTTGCTGCCGGTGCTTTGGGGCCCGTCGGTGCTAGCGGTTGAGTATTGGCATAAGTGGCCCTAGCTGGCACTATCGTTGTAAAACTGGTGGCAATAATAGCTGTAAAAAAAAGGCGACGCACTCTACTTTCTCCAGAACAATCGCTTTTTACTTTATAAGATATGGCTGCTTACTAGTAAGCCAAATTGTTTAAGGTTTATGAATATGCTTGCGAGCGCAGCATTTTAAAGAGACGCACTTGATCGTCTCGGCCAACTGCGTAGGCATGGTTAAGATGGAAGTCGATCACTTTTAGAGCATCGAGCATGGCATGATTGCCTATACAGGCCTGAGCTCTCAGTTTACCGAGACTAAAACCAAGGTCTGACGAAAGTTCGTTGTGGTCAACCAGTCGCTCTGCCAAATCTAAGAGTTTCAGTGCCAATGAGTAGTTGCTTTCGGCCAAAGCTTCATCAACACTAAGTATCAGTGAACGCAGTCTGTAGTTGCGTCTGAGAGCAACAAGGGCGAGAAAATCTGGCCTAAAGTCTTGATTTGTGCCCCGTTTTGCTCTTTCGCTAAGAGCGTATGACAGCAGGTCTTGTACTTCGGGGTGGGCTAAACCAAGTGAAATTGCTTTTTCGAGGTCTTTTTGACAAAGCTCAAAGGCGCAGAGCCCAAGAAAGGCTTTTGCTCTCATAAACAGGTACTGAGCTTGATTGGGATGGCGTTCAATCAAAATCGTGAAGTTGTTAACGGCCAGGCCATAATTCGCCAGTTCAAGCGCTTCTCGCCCATTGATAAAGGCGAGCGAATCAGTGTGATCGCATCCAAATGATTCTGACTGTTCAAAGAACTGAGCCATTTTAAGGTTTGCCTAAAGGGTAATTGTCAAGAGATAGATTTATCTTAGCAAAAAACGCGGCACACCGAGAGGCTTAGGTAAATTATTATTCAGTTTTCAACAGCTGTTGCACCCTGGTGTGGATAGCTGTTGCTCCGGGATCGCCCAGGCTGTAGAGCATTACCTCATTGTTCTTTTTTAGATAGAGAATAGCTGGCAGCGGTTTGATGCCATATTCAGCAAGGAGAGGTCTATTCTTTTCTTGATCAGCGTCAATCCAGACCACATTGACTTTATCGGCGTCTTTGCCTAGGGCTGCTGTGATATCGGCTGACAATGTTTTGCAGGCGGCAATCCAGGGGGCGCAGAAAACTAATATTGTCGGCTTAGTATTGTCCTTGGCGGCAGTCAACGAAGTGAGTGCCAGTGAAGCTGAGGAGGATGACCCCATCGTTGGTGCAATGAACTTTTCCGGCAATTCTAGTAATAGTTTGTGTGCTCTGGCTGCTAGAGCCGTTCCCCGTGCTATCCGTAGAGTGGTACCTAG
>CALROJ020000027.1:0-87020 GCA_943369735.1 bacterium Ga0077546 | reverse complement strand
TAGGCTAAGAACTTATCTGCTTCGTCTAATCCCTCGGCATTCTTACCAGCGACACAAAGCTTAGTAACGGCATTCATTCGCTCTTCTAGGCCGAGCGAAGAAGAAGAAGATGATGATGATGGAGCTGCTGGGTGGCTAGCAGTCGGCTTCATCGCTATGATAGAACTGCGAAAACGCTCTCTAACGGCTTCGGCATCAGCTTTTCCAGGCACTTTAGCCGACTCGCCAGACCCAGAAATACCAGAACCAGAAAGACCTAAACCAGACAGACTTGAACTGGGTAAAGGAGCGTTTGCTGCTGAATTAGTTGTCGAAGGAGCCGCAGCACTTCCTTGCAGGTCGGCAGGCAGAGTGTATGGCTTGCCTTCCCGAGCCTTGTTTAAATAACCAAAAGAACCAGCGCTCTTAGCAATATTTAGTGGTTCTGGAGGCTTACCACTAAGCTCTAAGTGCTTGTCTTTGACAAGCATGGCGCCAACTATAGGACTGACAGCAACCCAAATGGCACCACCAACAATGACAGCTATAATCCATTTGCCAGAATTATTGTTTTTAGCAGAATTATCGCTGCTATCGGAATTATTCTTGGCCGAATTATTACTAGTATTCTCGTTATCAGACTCGCTCACAGTTCTTTCTCCAGAGTTACCTAAGTTTACTGTAATTCGCCAGTTTTCTGTAATTCGCTAAGTTTTACGCCAGTGCAGTACCATTGATTTTATGCGCTTGCCAACGAAACTAATAGTCATACTCTGGACCTTAGCTCCATGGCCCTTTTTAGCCGCCGGCCTACACATATTTCATAGTATTTTCTGGTCATTCTTTCTCTACCATGGCTGCTGCCTGCTGCCAGCCATTATCTGGAAGCGCGAGCACTGGAAAGAACATTTAGCCCTGCCATCAAAAAGAGAAGTCGCCTGCCTTGTTGCTGGTTCTCTCCTATTTAGCTTGTTCACCTACGTTGCTTTCCAGCTTCTCGGCCCCTATCTATTCAACAAGCAAAGAGCATTAGAGAGCTTGACCTATAGAGGCTTTCAGCCCTACTGGTTAGTGCCACTCAGTATTTATTTTGTTACAGTAAATCCACTTGTCGAAGAGCTTTTCTGGCGGGGAGTGGTGCTCAATGAACTAAGCGACAAAGACACAAAAACATTTAGTATGCCCGTACTCTGGACCAACCTACTATTTGCCGCTTGGCACGTACTAGTAATCAGGCTTTTCGTAGCACCGTCATTTATGTATATAGCCTTCTGCACAGTTATGGCAGTAGGAATATTTCTTTCTTATCTCTATCGCCGCAAAAGCTCGCTAGTGCTGCCAGCCCTCTGGCACGGGCTAGTCTTTGATCTGGCTGTAGTGATCATTTTATGGTCTGTGCTCAAGCAATGACAGTCTTATGCTTCTCTATCGACAGCAACAGATGATGTCCACTTTAATTCGACCAGAGCTTCATCAAGGGTAAGTTGATGCTTGCGAGCGTGATTAATAGCAATGATGGCTTGCTCCATTGTGATCTTCTCATCGCGCACCAGCACCAGCGAACGCAAAGTTGCATGCAGTGTCGGCTCATCAATCGCACCGGTAACAAGCAATATTTTACCGAGCAAAGCTGAGTTACGGCGCGCATCTCGCAAAGCCTTGCGAATATCATTGTCATTGACAATACCTGCGGCCTTGAGCATTTCTCCTAGGCGAATACGCTCTTTCATCTCGGTGCCGCTCAAATCAAGCTCTGAAATTGCTCGAGCTAAACTAATGTCACGCTCGGCTACCTGACGCAATGCTTCAGCGGCTTTGAGGGCGCTCAGTGAATGACTGGCAACAATTTCTTGCAACTTCAAAGCTGAATCAAGAATTCTCTTACTAATAAAGCCACCCTCGACCAGCATCTGACCTACTGGCACTTCGCGAATCAGACCCATTTCAAGAGCATTCATCAAGTCAGGCTCATTGACCATCCCTGATAAAACCAAGAGTTCACCCAACTTGACGCGCTGCCGGGGTGGTGGCCTGTAAAAGCCCAGATCCATCAAAGAAACTTCGATATTGACCTGCCTAAAACGGCTCGACTTAAGGGCCTGCAAAGACTGCGAGCGCGAAATTTTACCATCACGTACCAAGACTTGAGCCGTAAGGGCGGCGGAGAGCATCTCTTCTGATATTGCCCCGGTAAGCACAAGTATGCGACCAAGGGGCAAACCAGTTTCTTGACTTGTTCTTAAGGCATCTTGCAGCTGAGGCTTGCCGATAATGTCGGCCTCAACCAACAACTCGCCTAAGCGTGCAGTGGGAGTGCGAGACTCTTTGACAAAACCAATATGAGCCAAGCAAGCTTCAAAGTCATTACTGCTTCTCTTGTATAGATTGAGCGCTTCTCGTGCTTGCTCTAAAGTGATCGCTCCATCTTTGACCAGAGATTGAGCCCAAACCGCCGACTCAAGCTCTTTTTCATTAATATAGCCACACATCACTAGCACACGACCGAGGGGCAGCCCAGTTTCGCCATTAAGCTCCATGGCGTGCTTCAGCTCTTCCAAGCTGAGAACTCCTGCTTCCATCAATAGCTCGCCTAATCGATGCGAGTTAGGAGATTTGGTGCCTGGTTTCACTTAGTCCTCTTGTTATCTGTCAATGAAAATGTTGCCAAAAAAAATCCTTCAGTTATTGCCATAAGGCAAAGACTAAAGGACATTTTAAGCCAAAAAGGCTCATTTACGAAGAAAATTTACCCCCAGGGGAATTCGAATCCCCGTCGCCTCCGTGAAAGGGAGGTGTCCTAGGCCTCTAGACGATGGGGGCATCAGAGGTGCGGCTTCCCGCAAGCAGGTCGTAGAATAACAAACCCGAAACAATAGTGTCAACAACAATGAAGAGAGAACTCAAGATTGTAAGCACTCGTAGTACTATTGGAAGCTCCTGAAAACATTCAGGTGGGCACAGTGAGCGGCATCTCGCCTTCAGCAAGTAAACGTAACATGAGTTATTACCGAACCTTCAACAGCTACCTGCGCGAAATATTCGGCGAACGGGTCTATCGCGTGCCCCTCGACGCTGGCTTTACCTGCCCCAATCGCGACGGCACGAAAGTATTCGGCGGCTGCACCTTCTGCGACGAGCGCGGCTCGGGCGCGCCCACAATCAAGACAGCTCTGTCAATTAAAAATCAGCTAGAAACTGGCATCGCCCGCATCCGCAAGCGCTTTAAAGCGCAGAAATTTCTCGCCTATTTTCAGGCCTTCACTAACACCTATGCCCCCGAGGGCATCCTCAAAGAGCTCTACGACGTAGGACTTGACCACCCCGACGTGGTTGGACTTTGCATCGGCACAAGACCTGATTGCCTCGATGAAAATATTCTCGACTTGTTAGAGGTATATCATCAGCGCACTTTCCTATTCTTAGAAGTCGGAGTGCAGACAATTCACAACCGCACTCTAGAGGCAATTAATCGCGGTCACACCGCCGAAGAATTCTTTGACTGTGTCGAACGGGCGCAGAAACGTAATTTCCGCCTGGCAACACACCTAATTTTTGGATTACCGGGCGAATCAGAAGCCGATATGATGGAAACAGTAAGAGCAGTGGCGCCACTTAAATTGGAAGCGCTTAAGATTCACCAACTCTGCATCTACAAGGGCACGCCTATGGAAGCAGACTACCTAGCCGGTCGCCTGCCCCTGCTAGAAGAAGATCAATATGTGCGCCTGGTGGCTGACGCCCTAGAACTAATTCCTGAAGAAACAGTGATCATGCGTCTCGTTGCCGAGGGTTCCCGCGATGAGATTATTGCCCCAGAATGGTGCTTTGAAAAAGAACGGGTGATGCAGAAAATTGAAGCTGAGCTAGAGCGCCGAGGCACTAGGCAGGGTTCTCGCTACGCTGAACTAGCAGTAAAGGCATAAAGAAACTAGAGCGCCATCTACAATGGTATTGTCAGACTCAATAGCCCAGAGTTTTTGAACATGATCAAACCCGCTGCAAGAAAAGTTCGCAGGCCCTTTGCTAAATATACTGTTCGCCCGGCTATGTTTTTATTGGCTACTGCTCTAGTCACTGCCTGTGGTGCTGACACCGAAGCTATTTTAGAAGCAGACAAGCGAAGATTTCCAGCTCTTTCGCAAGACCGCTTAGTCGGTGATAAGTGCAGTGTCAAAGACTCCGCCAGCGTAAGACGCGTCGCCATGCATCCACTTGGCCCCACCGGCGGCTGGAATCTATATGGGCGAGAGAACAACCAGATAGATTATTCACGCACTAAAAAACTTGCGGCAAATTACCTCGTTTTAGACAGAGGTGGCATCAGCGGCTACGTCAAATTTGACAAGCCTGGTTACCTGCAAGCGCGCTCTTATGATGATGTGTATGGAGACGTCTATTGTGGTTGGTCACCAGATAAGCTTGAGATCAAGCCAACAAAAGACTATATCTATGTCTCACTGGGAACTTGCTCCGTAGGGGATGGCGGCCTTGAGCAAGTGCATGAAGTTAGCTGGTTTCCCCAAGGCCAGCAAGAGGGCATTATTGTCTTCTCCTCAGCCCATCCAGACAAACCATCACCACTCACAGCCGCTGATCTTTATCGCCCCGACTTACTGGGCAACGAATATCAGTTCGATGATTTGCTTGCAGCAAAGACTATCGCAGACTACCTGCGCCAAGGTAATTTACAGAAAGCAGACGAGGTAATTACAGCTTCCCTAACCCTGCTTAGCAAAATGAGAGACGAAGTAGACGGTCCTACAGGAAAGCCAATAGCAGCAAAAGAAGTAAATCAAGAGCACTGGGCCATGATTCAGACATTCAGACTGGGTCTAGCCCTCGGTGAATCGAATTTTGATTCGCGCTTTGATGATCTTGAATCGACAATCAACGGACCCTATCGTGGATCGCATAGAGAGTGCCTTACCTATAAAAAGTTATTTCCAATCTACAAATGGCTCAATGAAAAAGTCACCGCGAAAATCACAGATAAGACCAAGCAAATTGACATAAGCAAACTTGAGAGAGGCTTAGTTGATCATGAGCCAGATACAATAGGTCAATTTCTTTTGGGCAAAACCTCCGCGCATGACTTCCGCCGGACATCTAGAGGTAGTGCTGAGTTCTGGATCGGAATCAATCATTATCTGCAGGGCGACAAAAAAACTGCAAGGGAGAATTTTCAAAAATTCTTAGAGCAGGACAATTCAGACCTCCTGGCCTTCGAGATTGCGGCTGCAGCTAAGCTAAAGGCCAGCCCCGAACAACCTAAGCAGAAGCAACCTAAGTAGAAGCAACCTAAGTAGAAGCAAACTAAGTAAAGCGTCTTGTCTATTTAGTAAGCAAAGCAGCACCAATTGTGCCAGCATAGTCACCGAGTTCGGCTCTAACTAGCTCAGTCTGGAAGCTCGGAATACGCAAGGAGCGCCGACGCATTTCGGCTTCAGCCTTTTCAAAATAAAGTGGCATAGCTTCAATGAAACCACCGCCTAGTATTATGCGCTGTGGATTGTAGAAGTTTACGACGCTAGCTAGACCAATTCCCATGATGCAAGCGGCATGATCAACAGCTCGCACAGCAACTGAGTCACCAAGCTCATAAGCTTGCGAGATTGCTTTAGAGCGCAGGCCGCCTTTAGCTGGATCAACTTTATCGCGCAAAATTGATTCATAGCCGCGGTTTATATCATATATGCAATTGCGAGCAACAGCAGTGCGTGAGGCATAGGCTTCTAGGCAACCAAAGCCACCACAGCCGCAATCACGGCCATCGGGTACCACAACAATGTGACCAATTTCACCCGCTGTTCCACTAAATCCACGTAAAATTTCGCCGTTATGCACGATACCAGAACCGATACCAGTGCCGACGAAAATACAAACAAAATTATCACAGTCGAGGCCAGCACCGAACGCTAGTTCGCCAATGGTAGCCACTTCTACATCATTACCGAGCTTGACCTTAAGACCAAATTGCTGTTGCAGAGGCTCGGCCATCGCCAGATCATTGGCACCGATATTAGCAGCAGCAAGAAGAATTCCCTTTTCTCTATCGACCATGCCAGCAGCACCAATACCGATACCACTAAGTTTTTTGATATCAACACCAGCATCATTAATCGCTTCATCAATGACTAGGGCAATACGCTTGACTAAATCTTGCCCATCAGCCACGAGCCTGGTCTTCTTTTTGGCTGACGCTATCATCTGGCCCGTGGATAGATTGACTACCCCAGCCATAATTTTAGTGCCGCCCAAGTCGACGCCAATAGCTAATTTTTCAGCCACAACTGCACCTATGAAAAATCCAAATCAAATTCCAATCAATTTCCAATCAGTTTTGCCAGACTTAACGCCTAAGCCCCTTGAAAAGGCGGGTGGCAAAATCGATTTTCAATTTAGCAGATTTAGTGGTTTTCGGTACGGTCTGATTTATGGTCGCAGGAGAATCTTGCACACGGCTATGCTCCGGACTGCGCTCACGACTGGGCTCCTGATTCAGCTCCTGACTGACATTCTTAAGCGGAGCAGCACTAGCTGGCGCAGCCAGTTGACCCAGAGTTATAGTCTGCTCAATGCTTTCTTCAGCAATCGACTCAGCAGGCAGCGGTGATCTAAGAACGCTTCTGGCCAAATCAGAAACAGCCAACTCAGGCGCATCAGCCAAAGACGAGTGGGCCACGGGCACTAAAGCTCTAATTTGATCAAGAGCTTCTTGGGTAGATTGAGCTGTCGGGTGCAGAGCCTTCTCGCTCTGATAGGCAGGCAGCATTGAAGCAATATCGGCTTGGGGGCGATAGTTAGAGCCAGTGTAGCCACCAAAACTATTGGCATTGGCTACGCCTTGAGCCTTCTCAGCACTAAATAAACCAAGAGCAACAGCCACTCTTCGCTGCGAGTCGTTAGCATTGCGGGTAACAGTGTTGCCATTTACCACCATGGTAGTGGAACCACCACCATCAAGGTTCATAGCCTCGGTACATCCATGCTTAAGGAAGAACTTGGCGACATCATAGAGCGAGTGGGGTCCTTCAAAAGTTGCCATCAACAAATGATCATCAGCCGTAATACCAACGGCAGTACGACGAGTAATGTGGCTACCAGTCCAGCTTGCAGGAAACTTCTCGGCTTTCAAGTCGAAAGCAAACTTGCCATCTTTCAACAGCAACGGTCCCCCGCTGACTGCCTGAGTGACATTAGTCCACTCTTTAGGAGTGATGTTCCAGTCCACACTGACCTTGGCACCGTTATTCTGCCGCAGAGAAGCTAGCGGGCTGTCTTTCGAGTCGGCGAGAACAAATCCACCGAAAGGAATAGCGATACTCTTACTGTCGCTATCGACTATTTCGCCATAGCTGTTCACGGCAATCAGGGTGCCCTCGTAAGGCAGAGAAACCGATTCGCCCCAACGTCTGGTATAGAGCACACAATGAGAGCCTGAGCTTCTGGGTTGATTCATATTATTGACCCAGAGGGTCTCATGCCCAAGAATTGAAGTGTGCAAAATGCCGTGCATCGCCACCCGGGCAATGCGAGCATAGCCGCCATCAGTAAAGCCCAAAGCCACTCTAGTATAAAGCGGCCCAGAGAGCCATTCCCCGTCAAGCATCAAGGTGCCCAGAGGAGTGCCATTACCCTTGAAGTAATTGGCATTGATAGCCGCCAAGGCACCACTATCGCGCACATGATCATGGACATCTTTCAAAGAATGGAAGGTTGATGAAGCTGTCATTGGTCGCACTTGAACAGGAGAAACCGACATATTAACGTCGAGCAAATTAATGCGAGTGCGTCCGCCATAAACCTTATAGAGAACACCAGGACCAATATTTCTCACAGAAGAAGCAGCCATGCTAGAGCTCAAGCCAGAAGCAGAACTAGCTACAGTCTTTTGCGAAGCTGGCTTTGCTACGGCCTTAGCAACGGTCTTTGCCAGAGGCTTAGCTTTCATCCAAGTGAGCTTGGTGTAAGCACCGGTATGCACTTTGGTCTTCATACGCCTTGCGGCAGTATTATCAAATTTATGCCTTAGCCGCTGGCCGCTGGCGCGACGACTGGCGAGACTACCAAGGGAAGAACCAGCTCTGTGGCCACCGACGTGGGGTACGGCCATAGCTATCAAGTTAGGTGTTGCCAGTCGGTGTTTGCCTGAAGTTAGTTGAGAAGAACCAGGTTGAGCCAAAGCTGCAGGTGCAGTAGCCGACACTAGAATTAGACTAAGAGCAAGGCCACAACTAGCTGAAAGCGAAAGCAAAGAATTGGAATTGCTCTTAGCTAACGATGCACCATTCGAGAATGGTTTTAATCCTTTGGATTTACTCTTCAATTTAGATGTTTCCGGATGCGTGAAAGAAAGAAATAAAGTCAAAAACGGCAAAGACAGATGTAGTAACGGTTCAAAATGGCTGCAAGCTAGTTTTTTACACTTAGCTAACATATACCCAGTTCTACTACGAATCTCTCTTAGACGCAACTAAGAATCTTCAATTTCCCGCATGTAAAGCGACGCTCAGCGTTCAGATATATACACAAGACAGCCGAAAGGCCCACAAACAGGCATTCATTCCTCTTTCTAGCAAAGCGGTTGCAAGGAGATACGGTCTATTTAACAGCTAGATAGCGCTCACGGTATACATCAACAGCCGCTTGCCTGTCCTCTTCCGCCATGAGGGGGAAGCCCATCTCAATGCGCTGTTCTAGATAACCCCGGGCCACCCGCTCAGACAATTTGCGAATACGCAAAATATTGGCCATGCGCTCATCGCGGCCGAGCACGCCTCGTGCATCTAATAAATTGAAGGAGTGCGAGCATTTGAGAATCTGCTCGTAGGCAGGCAAGACCAGCTTAGGACTGATACTCAGCAACCGAAGCGCTTCCTTCTCTGCAAGGTTGAAGAGAGTCTGGAGCATCTCCGGGTCGCTTTGCTCAAAATTGTAGGTAGATTGCTGCACTTCATTTAAGTGATAAATCTCACCATAGGTGACTTTGTCATTCCATTTAAGCTGATAGACGCTATCAACGTTCTGCAAATACATCGAAAGCCGCTCTAAGCCATAGGTAATCTCAGCAGCCACTGGCCGCACTTCCAGACCACCTGCCTGCTGAAAATAAGTGAACTGTGAAATCTCTAGACCATCCAACCAGACTTCCCAGCCGACACCCCAAGCACCCAAAGTTGGCGACTCCCAGTTGTCTTCGACAAAGCGGATGTCATGCTCTAGCGGATTAATTCCTAACTGCTTCAGGCTTTCAAGATAGATCTCTTGGACATTGTCAGGAGATGGTTTAAGAATAACTTGGTACTGGAAATAATGCTGCAAGCGGTTAGGGTTATCGCCATATCGCCCATCGGTTGGCCGTCTACAAGGATCGGCGCAAGCCATATTCCACGGTTCTGGCCCCAGGACGCGCAGAAAAGTACCGGGGCTCATGGTGGAGGCACCCTTCTCTAGGTCATAGGCTTGCATTATCACGCAGCCATGGCTGTCCCAGAAGCTATTAAGCGTGTGGATAACTTGTTGGAAAGTGAGCGCCATAGCTGAGTTCCTCTATTCATGCGGTTTTTAAGTCTAACACGTCAAGAGAAGGGGTAAATATTGGCAATGACAAATATTACGTGCATTCATTGTTAAACCATTAGAATAAGACTCTAAAATAGAAATCTCAGTATTTCAGGTTTTGGATACGACCATTTTGAGGAGAGCACATTGGAGAGGCAGGCGACACCCGACTACGACGAGACTCAGATTAGAGAATCAAGCAGCCCCGCCTTCATGGTTCAGGCGCTAGCCCCAAAGATCAAACGGCTACTCGACAACGTCAACGGCGTCCTGGTGGGTCAAGAACACGCGACCAAACTGGCAGTCATAACCCTCCTAGCCGGCGGCCACGCTCTAATTGAAGACGTACCCGGGGTAGGAAAAACCCTGCTAGCCAAAGCCCTGGCGCTATCAGTGCATGCCAAATTCAAGCGTATTCAATGTACACCCGATCTCCTGCCATCTGATATCAGCGGTGTAAGCATCTTCGAAGCCAAAGAAGGTGTCTTCAAGTTTATGCCAGGACCGATTTTCACTAACATTCTACTGGCCGACGAAATTAACCGGGCCACACCAAGGACCCAGTCAAGTTTGCTAGAAGCTATGGAAGAAAATCAGGTCACCACCGACGGCGCCACGAGAAGATTGCCTGATCTCTTCTTTGTTATTGCCACAGAAAACCCGATTGAATACCACGGCACATTTCCTCTACCAGAAGCGCAGCTCGACCGATTTATGGTCTCCCTGTCTCTCGGTTACCCCACACCAAAACAAGAAATTGAAATCTTAGAAAAGACTCTCGAAGAAGGTTCATTTGCCGTCGAAGCCGTTTTAACCGAAGACGAAGTATTAGAAGCGAAGCATGTTGTCAAAACAATAGTTGTTGACCACTCAATCAAAAACTATATTGTCTCGATTGTCGCTGCCACCCGCAAACACCCATCAATCGTGCTCGGAGTCAGCCCCCGCGGCAGCCAATTGTTGATGAGGGCCGCACAGTCAGCAGCCTTGGTTGACGGTAGACACTACGTAAAACCTGACGACGTAAAACTACTTGCACCATATGTTTTAGGTCACAGAATTATTCCGAAGGTGAGAGACAACCGGGTCAGCCATGCTCAACTTATTGAAAGAATCCTCGAAGAAGTCACCGTACCGGTTTAGGTTCGCCACTGGTCCCGAAGCGGAAAAACGCGCGCGGGCGGTGGAAGAAGAAAGCGCCGTAAAGGGCATTCGCATAACGATCCCACTAACCAAGTCTCACCTGAAACTTGTTTTGGAAGAGCGTTTTTTTGTCATGGCAGTAATTATTGTCATACTCTATGTCTTTGCTGGTGAAACCGGTAGCGAATACATCTATCTGCTTACAGCCATCGCCATCACAGTGCTGGCGCTGGGCATCTTCATACCACTGATGCAAGTGCTTGAGACCAACGTCAAGTTCAATTTGCCCAAAGAAGCAGTATCAAAAGAGAGACTCAATCTGCGCGTGCATGTGGTGCGGAAAAACTGGTGGGGGCCTCTTGCCCGCGTTTTTCCAATCAAGTGGCTGCTAGTCAAAATCAAACTGACGCGCCTCGGTGAAAAAGAAAACATGCTGCGCTCGATCATGGTAGAGCAGCTATCAAAAGAAGCCTGGGTAGTAGCCCAGACACCCAAACTCAGACGCGGTCTCTACACACTGCAATCAATCGAACTATATTCATGCTATCCCTTTGGCCTAGCTTGGTGGGTGAAGAGTTATCCACTCAATACTCAATTCACAGAAGAACGCCATAGCCAAACGGCTACCTATGCCAGCATTCTTGCAGCAGACGCAGCCCGCACCACAGGCAGTGCGCCGCAAATGATTGTATTCCCGCGCACAGATAGCGTCGATGGTAATTTCCTCTTCCGCCTCAGAGCCGTTGGCGACTCAGCTCTCTTCTTCTCTTCCTCAAGGCCAATCGCCGCGCTCACTTCGTCCTCGGTTCGCTCTTTGCGCGAATTTCGCCAAGGCGACAGTCCCCGTCTGATTCACTGGCCCACTAGCGCCCGCACGGGCAAACTAATGATTCGTGAATTTGAGTCAGAAGGCTTACCGGGCTTTGACGTCTTGCTCGACCTGACATCGGCCTGGCAAAGCGAAGAACAGTTTGAACTGGCCATATCAATTGCTCTTTCTCTTTTACAGCTGGGCTTCAAACTAGGCGGCTCACCAGAACTGTTTATCATCCCCAGCCTAGATGACGACTTAGAGAAGCTACCCACTATTCTCACCGATTTGCCGCCACTTGCCCGAGGCATCGGGTGGGCAGCACAGATTCTTGCTAGAGTGGATGCATTGGTTGTCGCCAACTCAGACTATGTAGTTAAGGTTCCACAAGTGGGAGAAGCAGAAACACTAGCACTTCTAACCATTAGACCGGCAGCACCGAGCCCCGATGCTGTCGAAGCCTATCAGGCATTTCTCGACAGCCAGAACTCAAAACAAGACAGCACCGTCCTGATGGAACCCGAACTTCCGGTGGCCTCACCGAAGCAAGTAGACATCTGGGTAATGTCTAGACAATACCTTGAAGCCGACTCTGCTCGGGGACAAGAGAGCGTCAACCTTGAAGACGCCATGGCAGTCAAGGCTCGCATTCCTATGCACGCCCAAGGCTCTGGAGACCGCCGGCAAGGTCCTATCGTCGGCAGCAGTGCACCACCCGGCCGTATTCTCGCCACACTCTCTGAGTATGAGGAGATGTCGCAGCTGTGATTACAAAACCAAAGCTCAAAGCCAAACCTAAACCTAAGCAACTGGCTGAAACGAAAAAAACTAAACAAGAAACGAGAGTCGAACAATCGTTCGGCATCAGGGTTGTGGCTTTGACCATGAACCTTTTGCTTATAGTTGCCTCAGCCAGCTATGTGCCCACTCTGCCGATTGCTACCTTCATGTTCGCTACCACCGCCATTCTCGGCAGCTACCTGGCTTTCGCTTTCAGAAACAATCGCCCGGCATGGGTCGGAACTATACCTATTGTTGCCACCATTCTCTTATTTACTAATTTCTTCTTCGAACTCTTCACTGGTTACACCCTCGGCGTGCACACCGCAGTGGGAGCATTCATTCACATGCTCACCGGTTTGCTTGCTCTGCACTGCTTCGATCTGCGAAGCCGTACAGATTTTTCTTTCTCGGCGCTAATCGGTCTTGGTTTACTCACTTGCCTAGCCGGTATGGCCAATGATGTGATCTATGGTTTCTACATCTTTACCTATACTATTCTTGCCGGACTTTTGCTTTTCTACGACTCATCATCGCGCTCCCATGAAATTGGCCCTTCACGTGCAGTTCCTTCAAGTAATGCTGCGGCAGCCATAGCTGCGGCCAAAGCAACGCAAAAAGACGCACAAGCTTCAACCCAAGTAAAGCCACCAGAAATGGTGATAAGAAGGCTGAGGATAGCTTCGCTCAGTCCATTTATCCCGGTCTTTATCTTGCCTTTCCTCAGTTATCTCGCTTTTACTGGAATACCAAGAATTGACTCGGTCATTGACGTCTTTAAAGACAATTTCGTCAGAGCTAAATTGCCCATCTCAGCCGCCCTCGGCGACCAACTGGGAAAAGGAGGCAGAAGCCAATCGATAAGAGGTGGAGCTCCCGATAGCAAAACTCAAGGCGGGGCGAGCTACACCGTTACCAAAAGCAATCAGAAGGGCACCGCTAGCGGTGGCGCCACCAATGGCGCGAGTAAAGACGGCGAAGGTAGCGGGTCTGGCAGTGGAAAAAGCGCTGACCCTGGCGCTAGCAACAGCGGCAGCGGTAAAAAAGGACCAGGAGGCAAAGGCGGGAAAGGGGGCCTACCATCCCCTGAAGCGATTAAGGCTTTAGCGCGCGAAAACGCCTTAAATGAGGCCTACCAGAAAGAAACTGTAGGACTGCGCGGTTCAGCCAATCAGCTGGAAGATATAGTTCTAAAAGTCTCTTCACCACAACCAACTTACATTCGGCGCTACTCACTCAACAATTTTGATGGCGTCCAGTGGACAAGATCTATCCCAGTAGCTGCAACCACAATTACACCGACACCGAACAGCAAGATAGGGTTAGATCTGACGGCTAGTGACGCCGTCTACGTTCCACCAAAGCTACCAACCCTGGAGCTGAAGCAAGACTTCCGTATCGAACAAGATAATGTCTTCGGTCACATACTTCCCACCAGCTGGATACCGCAGCTGATCAAACAAAAAGGCAAAGAAGACGGAGAAATCAGAGTCGACGGTGATGGCACAGTAAAGTTAATAAACAGTCTGCAGCACGGTTCAAGCTACTCTGTGGTCTCACAGATTCCAGTCTATGACTTTGACCAAATGCGCCACTTGCCAGCTGAGACAATAGAGCAAGTAGTCGAGGACCGCGAAAACGAGATTAAAGTAGCCAGAAGCTGCCAAACGCCCTACACCGCCGGCGGTGACGAACTGCAAAAACTTGGCAATGAAGTAGCAGGCCAAGACGGTAACTGGTTCTATCGCAGCGACAAAATTTGCGAATATTTGCGCAAAAATTACAAATACGACCCCGGCAGTTTCTATACAGAAGAGGCTGCGGTGCCAAAGCCTGCACCCGTAACTGCATCTACACCTACACCTTCACCTGCAAATACTCCTACAGCTACATCCACAATTAGTTCCGCTACTGCAACCGCTTCGGACAAGCCAAAGACAGCCGCCACCACTGGCAGCCCCGAAGCGGCAGCCAAGCCTGAAGCCAGTGCTACCAAAGATGCACCTAAAGAATCATTTGTGCAAGATTTCCTTTTCGTCAAGAAACGCGGCAATTGCCGCCACTTCGCCACGGCCTTTGTCGTACTCTGCCGCTCACAGGGCATTCCCGCCCGTATTGTCACAGGCTTTTTACCAGGCCAGCTCAACAAAACCACCGGCTACTGGGAAATACGCGGCAAGCACGCCCATGTCTGGGCTGAGATTTATCTACCCTATTGGAACTGGGTGCCATTTGATGCCACACCCGACGGCCAGCTTCCAGCCCACGAAGAAGGCGGCAACGCCCTCACTCGCTTCGTCAAAAGTGGATTAGCTAATCCTTTTGGTCAAAATTACTCGCCTTCGCGCAAGCCCAAACAGCAAAAAGACAGAGGTAACCGAGACGGTGATCGCAAAGACAACAGTAATGACCCCAAGAATGACAAATCAGGGTTCTTTGATTTCGGCAGCAAAAAAGGAAAGCATGAGAAAGTTCAACTTCCGCTAATCGGCAGTGTCGACCAGACTCTGATGCAGCAATTCTTCAAATACTCAATTGTTGGAATGGCTCTTTTATTCCTAATCTTGATTTTGTACGTTTACTTAAAACAGCGCAAAGAGATCCAGCGCAAAGAGTACCTGCAGTCTCACAAACCTTCGACTTTGATATTCCTTGAAGTATTGTCAGACCTAAAGCGCTACGAGCTGCTCAAGGGCCCCACCGAGACAGCCGACGAACTCTCCACCCGTCTTGGCGATCGCATCAGCGAACTGGCCCAAAGCGGCCGCTATATTCCGGACGAATTGCCAGCAATGGTTAGCAATTTTATGGAAATCTATAGCGAAGATCGCTTTGGTGGAGCCGACAAGCTCGATGAATTGACAACCATGTCGGGACAAATCAAGACACTTGTGCAATCGAAGGGTCGCAAATAAGAAGTTCTTTACCTTTCTGCTGACAAAGCCAAGAAAAGCTCCTAAGAGCTAGTAGAAACTGGCGCAACGCGCTAAAGTGAATATACTTGCATGACTTGGCTCTCTCATTGAGTTTCAAAGGGAGTAGATAAGAAGTCAAGTCTTTAGGTTTATCAGACAATTCGAATGCTGAGCAGCTAAGACCACAATCTATTACACGAGATTGCCCGTCAGAAGCGGCTCTATGAGGCTAAAAAAAGATATGCAACAGGTTAGAACCGGAGCACAGCAGCAACAGGAGTTCGTTCCTCCTTATCCTTCAACTATTCTCGAAACCGGGATGAAAGAAGGCTTCTTAGAAGAACTGATTCTCAAAGATATTTACATGGTCAACTTTGCTCTGGGTCGCGAAATCGCGTCAAGAACAATGCTTCCATTCAAAATCATTGAAGAAATCTTGGAAGTTCTGAAGAAGCAGCTCCTCATTGAAGTTAAAAGTTCTGGCGGTCTAGCCGACTATGAATATTCGCCAACAGAAAAAGGCCGCGACAGAGCCCGCGCCTATTTCGACCACAACGCCTACGTTGGCGCATGCCCAGTGCCATGGAGTCGGTATATTGACTCGCTAAAATATCAAACTATTCGCCGCGAGCACGTTACTCCCCGCGATTTAGAAGTTGCTTTTTCTGACATCATGGTCAACCGTCGTACCATTAACGCCGTTGGTCCAGCCATCAACTCTGGCCGCGGGATGTTCTTGTTCGGCGAAGCTGGCAACGGCAAAACATCAATTGCAGAAAGAATCGTGCGCTCATTCAAGGGCCACATCTTCATTCCGTATGCAGTAGAAATTGACGGCCAAATCATTCGTTTGTACGACAACCACAACCACGAACAAGTTTCAGCAGCCAACTACCCAAGAGACTATGACCACAGATGGGTTCGTATTCAGCGCCCTTGCGTGGTAGTCGGCGGTGAGTTGACGATTGACATGCTCGAACTGCAGTTCGACTACGGTACTAAGCTCTACGAAGCGCCAATTCAACTTAAGAGCAATTGCGGCCTACTTCTGATCGACGACTTTGGTCGGCAAAGAATTGACCACAAATCACTCTTGAACAGATGGATTGTACCGTTAGAAAAACGGGTCGACTATCTGACATTGCACACCGGTAAGAAGTTGGAAGTGCCGTTTGAGCAGTTGATTGTGTTCTCAACCAACCTCAACCCAGCTGACTTGGTTGACGAAGCCTTCTTGAGACGGATTCCGTACAAGATCAATATCACCAACCCCACAGAAGACGAGTTCAAGTGGATTTTCCTTCAGTATTGCCAACGCACCGGCGTTCCATACAATGAAGAAGCTGTGAACTACCTGATTGAGTCTCAGTATCGCAGCGGTAAGCGCATGATGCGCTGCTGTCACCCAAGAGACATCGTCGACCAGGTAATCAACCTCTGTGCCTTCTTGCAGACCGACCCTAGGCTCTCTAGAGAGTACCTAGACCATGCTTGCGCTGTGTACTTCGCAGCCATGGGCAAATAAGCAAGTAAGTAAGCAAATAAACAGGGCAGACAAGCTAAAACTAAAGGCTTGGATTAAATGCTGGAATAATCTAATGACAATCCCGTGCTAGCATGGGGTTGTCATTTTTTATAGTGAACTGTCGTGAGCGAAAACGCCGCTGTAATTAAGGAAGAAAAAGAGGCTGGCAACCCCGGCAGCACAGGCACCACTGGCAGCATTAGCACCGCCAGTAGTGAGCTAGCTAGTTATTTCGATCCGCACTTTATACAACCAAGTTACAGCCTCCTTCAGCGCCAGGCAAAGACCCATCTGTTGATAGGCTCTAGCTGCGGCATTTGGCTTAGCTATATAGTATTGAGCGAGCATGTTGCTCAGGCAGTAGCTTGGGTATACTTACTGGGCGGCCTAATGCTTTCATCACTAAGTCGTTGGCTCAGTGTGAGACAAGAGCTGTATTTTCGCCTAGAACCAAGATATCGAGATAAGGCGGCAGATTTCCCCGATCAGCCGGTCTCAAATTCACCTAAAGAAAATGATGATCGCGAACTTGAAGAACTTGCAGCACCAATAATTGCCTTTATCTCAATTGCGATACCACTGGTACTGCTTGCTTCTTATCTAATTTTTCATATCGACCTTACTCGGCTTCACAAGCCGGTTTTAGAGAGACAAATAGTTGAGATTGAGCTCGTAGCTCCAAGCGATGCAATAGACAGAAACGATATTTTACCAGCGACAAGCAAAGAAATCGCTAGCAAAGCGCAGAAGGGCGCACTATATACAGTGGCAAGTCAAGCACTTACGGGGGCAGCCACACCCAGAGCAGAACCTAGCATCAAAGCTAATATTAGAGAAAGAGTGCCAGCAGAAGACAAACCGACAGGAAAAGACAAATCAATAGCTCATCGCGAAATCACAATCACAAGAGAGAACGACGCTGAATCAGCAGAAAAAGTTAATTCGATAGCAAAGGCTGAGCAAACAGCTCGCTCAGCGCTGCTGCCACTAACTTTCAAGGCCCCAAATAGCTGGAAGACAATCGTTGTAGCAAAAGAAAAAGATAACTCGATAGCATTTTCAACTTACGCAGCAACAAAAGCAGCAACAGCTGATACAGCCATGACTCAAGCAACAAGTCATGCGGCCCCAGTAAAACCCGTCGCACTTCTCAGTGAAGTCGAGCCCGCCAGCATGATCGAGTCGATTGATAGCGACGGCCAGCCTTCGCCGCTGACTATCCAGGTAGGCGGCCGCTCCAACTCGGGCAAGGGTGCGCCATCGAACCTGCACGAATACCTGAAATTACTCAACAGAAAAGTCAAAAGCCACTGGATACCACCCCGAGGTATTAACAGAATCGCCATCATAGAATTTCGCATAAGCGCGGACGGCAAGCTGGTTTCAACTAAAGCATTGAGAGATCGCGGCCATACTGACGTGGAGGCTGAAGTCGCCGCCATTAGTGCCATCACTAAGTCATTCCCCTTTCAGCCACTACCAACAGAGGTTAAGGCTGCCTATCTCGATGTACGATACACGTTCAACTATCATTTTAACCAGATTGATGAAGTCAGCTTAAATCAATGATTTTAAATTAGCGGCTAAATAGCTTGCGCATCTTCAAGAAATGCCGCTCGAGCAAATGCCAGCTAACAAAAGCAAACAAATAAGTCAGAGACAGAGCTAAGACAAACTTTGTTGGCCAATGCTGTAGCTGCCAGCTTGAAGCGAGTGCAGAATTACCCTGCCAGATTTTCTCAGCCATAGCAATGGCAAAATAGTGAACCAAATACATGGCATAGGTGAGGCGGCCGAAGGCAGAGAGCGCCTTATTGCTGAAGAACTTAGCAAAGGCTGGCGAAACCAAAGTGGTAGCCAAAAGCAAGAGACAACCAAGAGCAACAAGACTAAAAGTAGCAATGTTGTAATAGCTGTTGTAGACGATATCGGGCAGCAAGATAGCGCAAGGCACAACCAGAGCGACAAGTGCCGCTATGAGCAGTGGGGCAGAGCGCTTGAGCCGGTCTACTAACTGAGGGAAATAGAAAACAGTTACGGCGCAAGCGGCCCCAGCCATTAGAGGCTCTAAGTGCGCAAAAGTAGTCTGGTAGTAGAGATTGACGGGAAATGCAATATGGTATTGGTAGCGCGAAACGTACCAGAGTATAGCCCTGGCAACAAGCGAGAAGACTGCCAGTGCAGCTATTGCGCGATAAAGTGCTTTAGCAGTTGGTAGCACTTTGAGTAAGAATGGCCAAGTGAGATAGAACTGTTCTTCTACTGCTAAAGACCAGAGTGGAAGGAAGAGAAAGACAACTGGCCAGGCTAATGTACTGGTGAACTTCAGTAAAATATTAGTGGCAAAAGTCAAGCTATAGTTGCCCGCAAAGAAAGTAAGGGGTATTCCCTGCTTTGCCAAAAACTCGTAAAACAGGGGCCAATTAAGACTCTGCCATTGCATCAGAGGAACAATCACGCAGGCAAAAAAGAGCACCAAGTAGTAAACGGGCCAAATACGCAAAGCACGTCTGGCAAAGAAAAGCTTAAAAGAGATGCTATTGAAACGGCTTTTTTCAGCCAAGAGCAAATGGGTTATAAGAAAACCGCTCAGTGAAAAGAAGACATCGACTCCGACCCAGCCCCAGGCGCAGATGGCATCAAGAGTAGGCAAAACAGGTGCAACAGCCGAACCAAGGGCGGCGCGCTCGGTATCGGCGACTCGCCCAAGGTGATGCAGAAAAACGAGGAGGAAGGCGAGTGAGCGCAGACCATCTAATTGGGGCCAGTAAGCCGCCACAGCGGCCTTAGAAACGGCTGCAGTGGGCTTAGCGTCATGCTTATCTACGGCCTGGATTGCAGTCTGGTTTGCAGCCAGATCTACAGCCGGACTTATAGACTGACTTAGTTCTAGAGGAGAAACGGCAATTGTTTGATTGGTTGGCATTAAGCGGCAGTCACATACTTACTTACTTGCATACATACTGGGCAAAATCTGAAAACGCTAGCTACCATATCATGCAAGGGTGACAGAGCAGGTTTAAAAGATTCTGACAACCCCTCAAAGCCTTAGTGTAATTAGGTATGCAGACTTTACAGCTTCAACCTCTGCAATCAGGGGGAAGCTCATTGGCATAGCCAATGGGCAATACGGAACGAACAAAGGTGTAACCACCTCACCGTTGAGCCGACAATATTCTGGTCCCTGGCGAGAAGGCAAGGCAAGAAGCCGACAAGGACCAGAACAAGGACCAGAACTAGGCTCAGAACTAGACCCAAAATTAGAATGCGAGACTGACAAAGCAATAATCTGCAAACTCGGCAAAACAGAACGAGCCAAAGTAGCTTCACCAATTTCAATTCTCAAAGCCTCGGGGGTCAATATCAACTGGTCGCCCGCCAGCGGTGCTTTAGCCGGTTGAATGCCCTTACCCACCAACCAGCGCACGTAGCTCTTCCCCAAGCGCGTTTGAGGAAGTTCAGGCCGCCCCAGAGAACGTTGTCTACCGAGAGGGAAAACGAAATACTGAGAATTTCCTCTATTAACGATTAGCTCTCGATTAGTGCACAGCAGCTGAAGAAGCGGGCTCTCGATGTAAGAAACAGCTGCTAGCAGAGCAAAAGAGAAAAAGAGAAGCAAGCAAGCAAGACGCGGCCGGGCGCGCCCCCAGAGCAGCACTAGAGCCACTACTAAGTAATAAAGAAAAACATGAGCAGCTTCCGGTTTTGCCACAGAGAGCGATACCAGTGGGATGCGCGACAGTGATTGAGCTAAGTAGGTGAGCCAATCGAGCGGAAATTTAGCCAAGCAATCGATGCCCCAACATACGCTGGCAGCAGCATCAACTAGTGGTTGGCAAAAATAAAAAGCTGGTGGCAACTGGCAAGAGGCGATGGCAGCAAAGATTGACGAGACAAAGCCCATGATGGTCAAAGGTATCACCACTGGCTCTGCCAGCAAATTAGCAGGCACCACAAGAATAGAAAGCTGCTGAAAAACGTGAAGCTGAATCGGCAGCACGGCTATCTGGGCAGCCAAAACCACGGCCACTAGTGAATAGAGAGCCCGAAGGCAAACACTACCAATATCTTTGAACCAGGCCGATTCTATCAAAGGATAAATATAGACGATACCAAATGTAGCGCCATAGGAGAGCTGCAAACCTACATCTGAAACGCTGAGTGGATCTAAGGTCAAAGCAAAGAGCAGTGCCAAAGCCAAAGCGGTACCGTGAGCCAAACGAACGAAAGCTAATCTTGCCCAGAGGGCAACTAGACACATAATGGCGGCACGACTAACAGATGGGCCAGCACCAGCAAAAGCAGTAAAAAGCACAACACAAAGAAAAGGAATGTAAGTAGTGAGCCAGTTTGCGCGAGTATTTTGACCCCTTCGGGCACTTGGTTGAAAAAAGCGACAAAGCACTAAAGCGGCAGTAACAATAATGGTTAGATTAAGACCTGATGCAGCAAGCAGGTGAGATAAGCCAACAAGAGAAAATTGCCGCTTCAATTCTTGGTCAACACTTACTACTCGATCGCCCAGCACCATTGACGAAAAGAGACCACCGCCGACGGCTCCAAGGTGCTGACGATGAGCCCTAACAATCTCTTTGCGCAGTACGGCAATAGCTCGGTTTAAGCTAGCAAAAATAGTCTCACCCTTTGTATTTTCAAGAGTATTGGGGCATCCTGTTGACTGATCTTCATCAATAATATGAAAATCGTTAGGCTTGACGCTCAATCGAGCAAATATGCCCTTACTTGTTAGCCAAGCAGCTTCATCAAATTCGAAAGAGAAATTCCTGCCTCTAGGTCTGCGCAAGACTCCAGCAATTTCGACCACGTCGCCAGGCAATGGTGCATGTAATACCTCGCTTTCAGCAGCTTCAATACTAACCAGCACCTTGCCTTCCAGAGGCCGCCGGGTAGGATACAAAAGCTCATCGGCACGCACTATCAAAGTAAAATCATGTTTTTGCGCTATGGCATCAGGGCCTTCTCGTTGATCTTCTTGTTGATCTTCTCGGTGATCTTCTTGTTCACTTTCTCGTGCGCGCTCTCTAACTTCTTCAATCTGGCCGCGAATATGAACGCGACTACTTGAATGAAGAGAGTGAGGAGAATGAACAAAGTAAAGGTCGTTTTGCCCAGGCCCACTATTGTCTTTGCGCACCACAGCCCAAAAGAAACTAAGCAGAAGAGCTAGACTCAATATCGTTGCAACACGCAGGGGCCAGAGACAAAGCGGGCGAAGAAGCAGAGGAAGCAAGGCAACAACCAAAACGATGGCCGAGTGTACGCCGAAACTGGCGATTAAGGCCCCGATGAGCACAGCCAATGAAAACAAGGAAAAGGCACGTGCTGGGGTATAGCCTGACGGAGCCAGGCTGGCTGTCTCTTTATCTGTCATAAATCAACTCTCTGCTAAGAAATTACTCTTCCAAGAAATGACGCAATCCAAGACCGGCCGCCACTAAGCGACTCGTGCAGGTCTCCTCTTGAATAAACGCTAAACAGAGCAAAAAAGTTCAATGAATTTCATTGAAATCCTAGGGATTTCGATTAAGTAAAAGCAAATAGCTGCAAATTCTCTTAGGCGAAAAAAAGCACTAAGCCGCTATCGACCTAGTGCTTTTTCAATTTCGTTTAATCAAGATCTACCAACTAGATCTAGTTGCTTGGTCTCGTGAACTGATCACGGAAGCCCAAAACATTAGAGCTACTGCTTGTTAGTTGCAGTTTGCGCTTCTCTTGCATTTCCTTGGCTAGCTGAGAGAACACTTCAGAGAGTTGCTGGGTATCTGGATTTCCCGGCGCATAGCTATCAGCAATGCGCAGAGCACCTTGAGCACCGTTGTAGCCCTTTTTCTGGCCATTCGGGAAGACGTCCTTACGATTGACACCATCATCGATAAGAAAATCGTAGGCTCCACCGCCATCATTGCCATTCTTCATCTTGGCTGCAGCCATAGCCATGTAGGCTAAGGCCTGGTCACGATAGAGCTTGGCAACAACTTTTGCATACTCTTGAGTTTTCAATTCAGCTTCTTGACGCAGAGGTTCATTGCCTTCAGCTGCAGCCTTTTGAGCAGCGGCCTGAGCCTTAGCACCCTTCTCGTTATAATAGAGAATCAGATTATCTGGCCCTTTGATATAAGTTTTGAGGAACTCTTTATCAAGCACTTCGGCCTTTTTCACGAGTTCATCAAAAGCACCTTTAATGTCGTGCTTACCATCGAGAATTTTAGTGATGTCAGTTTGTGCTTCAGCAGAATATTTCCTCAAATCATCAGCTTCACTTTGCTTCGGCAGTTCGCCTTTGATTGTCACCTGTTTACTTGGATCAGCATTGTCGCGAATAATTTGCTCAGTCAAAGTAGCCGCTTTGTCAGCGCTATTTCTTGTGCGCAGCATATAGTGTAACGACCGACCACCAACATCAAGCTGATAACCATCAAGCATGTACTGAGGCTCGCTGCCTTTGTCTGAAATGCGAGTACCCTTATCGAGAATATTGCGCGAAAGGGCACCAGTAGCACTAGCATCATCACGCAAACCGAGAAGCTTCTGCTCCGTAGTTAAGCCGCCGCTCGCTAGAGGCTTATTCCAGCGATCATTCATCGCTGCAAAACTAGCGTCAACGTTAGCAACAATCCAATCTTCTTTCTTATTGAGCACCCTTTGCATTGAGCTATCAACTTCTCTCAAAGAACCATATGAGCGCTTGCTATGATCGTAGTTGAAGCTTTCTCTGACATTATCGACGCCCCCCTTAAGGTTGCCGCCAATATTATCTTGATAGGCATGCACCGCCATTGGTGCCAAAGTACCGACACCGGCAATAACGGCCTTAGCCCGCCAATCTTTAGCATAAGTAGCGAGAGTCAAGCTGCCGGCGACAAATGCACCATTCCAGCCGTCATAAACACCGGTAGCGGCATTGATGCGATCAGGAGCAGTGAGACCAGTCATGCGCGCCAAGCCATCGACAGCCTGAGAGCCACCAATCGCAGCCACTGGAGCCAGTAATTTATATTTACCAGGCAAAGCCGCTAGGGCCATAGGACCAATCACCTGGCTGGCATTCCAAGATTCATGCAAACCGTTTGCGCCAGCCACTTTCTGAGTCATGCTGCGGTCAGCGGAGACAATACCGTATTGGGCCGCAGAAGAAAGCATGCCATTGCCAACTCGCGACATCCATCCAGGCATATTTTCTAGAGCTTGGGCAACGCGATTGCTCTGCTTGGTCGCAGCAGCGTCAATCATCTTGCCGGCATTAGCGCGCCCTTCAAGAATTCTCAGTTCATCAGCATCAAAGAACTTACCACCATCCTTGACTGTAGCTTCCATAAAGCTCTGGGGCTTAAAGCTGCCTTCAGCAGTACGCGTTTTCAAGAAATCTAACTTTTCAGCGGCTCTGGCAGCGTCATCACCACCAGCTTTAACAGTTTCAGCTAATTTGCTCTGTAATCCGTCAAATTCTTGGAAAGCAGCGACATGCCTTTGATCAGTTTTCAACAAATCTGAAGTTGAATATTTGGCAGGGTCGGCATTATTCTGCCACCACTTACCAAAGCGACTCTCTACGCCAGTTTCTGCAGCCTTAGCCACAGCCTGGTCCGCTCTCTTCGAAATAGCGTCATGAAGAAGCGGAATGGGAACACTCGCGGCACCAGCAAAAATTGTCGAATTCATCAAATCGCGGTGTTGACCACGCAGCATAATGGTCTGTTGCACCCGAGGGTCAAAGAAGTCAGCCCCTTGCCAAGAAAACTGACGGCCCTGGCCTTGGGGATTATTGCCAGTGCGTACTTGTTCACCAATGTCACTACGGGCATAAGGCTTGGTCGGATCTACCTGTTGGTCTTTATGCCTTTCTCTAAAATCTGGTACCTGCTCTTTTCCAGCATTTGGGTTACCGCCAGGTAAGAGTGGGCTATCAGCTCCGTACGGGGCCCTCTGCGGCTTACCATCAGTCGGACCTACATAATATGGGTCGCGACCTTTACCAGGCTCAGCACCAGGATTGAAAGCCGGGGCAACCTGGCCATATCTAGCCTGGGCGACTTGACTACCAAGACCTTCTAGCAACTTTTGCGTTGCTGCATCTTGAACTTCGTCTGTTTTACGGCTTTTATCAGGTGCGTCAGTCATCTGAACTTCCTTCCATGTTAGTCACGGGTCGGCCCCGAGGCAGGTAGAAAAATGCGCGGAGCGGAGTGGATACTTCTTTATGCCACGCATCTATCCATATTAAATAAGACTTAGACAAGAGTAAATTCGTATATTTCCCACTGCCGAGGGCAATCTGGGCTTTTTTATTATAATGTTTGCGCCCGGCGGCCAATTTTTCCTGAATCTAGCCTGAATCTGCAAAAACTAGCAGTAGTACAATCGGTTGCCAAGCGGTATTCTAAAAATACATTCTCTCTGATTTTGGATAAGACTGCAATGAACCAAGATGAAAAGTGGACTAGTTATTGGGAATCGGCTGGCAAAGCCATCCAGCTGGGAAAATTTGACCACGCAGAACCGCTGCTCTATGCCGCCCTCGACATAGCGGAAGATTTCCCCAGCGATGATCGTCGACTAGCCATGACTTTAGAATGTCTAGCCGAAATTCTCTTCAAAAAGAGACAACTCACCCAGGCAGAGGGTGTGGTCAAGCGCGTAATTGCCATATATGAAGCGCGCTATGGGCCAGCTCATCCCGATGTTGGTGTTTTTACCAACAATCTCGGGCTCCTTTACCACACTCAAAAGAAACACTTTATGGCCGAGAGCGAATACCAAAAAGCCCTCAGCATTCAGACAAAAGCCCTCGGAAACTCACACCCACAGACTTTGAACGTCATTGCCAATTACGCTCGCCTATTGAATGAAACACACAGAGAGCGTGAGGCTAAGCACCTGGAAGCGTGCATAGAAGGCGCCAGGACTGGCAACTGGAGACGCTCTGGTGTCTACAAGGCGTATGTAGCCGAAACACCAGCCAACCAAGCAGTAAGCGCTGTGCCGCCAATAGCTGATCCTTACGCCACTACCGATATAGGCCCTGTGGACCTGGCCCCAAGACTGCCAGACCCTGCTGCGACTACCGACATCATGCCCGTTGACCTGGCCCCAAGGCGGCAAGACCCTGCTGCAACCACCGACATAAGCCCTGTTGATTTAGCTAGCCAACCGGCGAACATGCATCTGAATTCGGCCTTCAGCCAGCAGCCAGCCATCGGCAGCAGCGATGCACCTGCACGTTCAACTAGAAAAAACTACCGCAATGCCAGAGAAGAAGACATAACTCTGCAAGATGCCTTGGTCGTTTCCCCACCGTCAGGACGGGTCACTAGTGCCGAAAATCCAGCTGTCTCGGTAGACAAACAAGCTAGCAAAAGCTCGCTCATGCAACGCTTGGTGCAACAACGGAAGAGCCTAGAGTAGCTAAACTGCTGCTTGTGGATTGAGATAATACTTGCTGTGCGCGGCAGCAGCCTGACCGTTGTATTTGGCTCCGGGCTTGCGGTGATAGGGCAAATCACAAAAGGCGGTGCGAGTGAACACCATTTGGCCGATACTCATACCAGCATGCAAGCGAACAGGCCTGTTGCCGACATTGAGAATCTCAAGAGTAATCTGAGCCGGCGGATGACTAAAACCTGCATCTATAAAGCCTGCAGTGACGTGAACCATTACCCCTAGGCGAGCAAGACTCGATTTGCCTGTTAATTGGCCGACAATATCGTCTGGCAAGCAAACAGCTTCAAGAGTCGCCCCGAGAATAAATTCATAGGGCTTGATAACAATGCTTTCTTGACTAACTTGTTTGACGCCCTCAAGTATTGACTGAGACTCGTAGGGGTCGATTATTTCATCGCCAGCAACGTGCCAAGAGAAACGATCTGACAAACGAACGTCATAAGAATTTGGCTGTATCAGGCGGTCTTCATAAGGTTCAATGATCAGCTTACCGCTAGCAATCTCTTCGCGGATTTCCCGATCGACCATAATCGACATAGCTGTTGTCCTCAGATAAGGCGTAGATCACATATAACGATGAATCAGATGAAATCAGATGAATCAACGGTCAGCATTTAGTATAACCGCAGCCAATGCAAAGTCGGCAGGCTTCGTACTTGAGGAAACTTTTAGCGTAAGCCCCACATTCAGGGCATTTCTCCACTGATATATCCTGAGAGATGACGGAAATACTATCGATCGCTATCGCTCTCTGTGCAAGAAAAGCCAAAGCAGAGGTGCCACTAACCGGGGAACTAGTCACAGTCCCCGCGCGGCCAGCAGAACGTCGCTTTTTTAGGGAATCATCAAACTCCCGGGCGTGCTCTAAAGTAGCGTTTTTATGTAGTGGCTCTCGCGTGGGATCGCTCTTGCCGATGTTCAAGACTTGCGATCGACGAGAGGCATCACGGTAAACTGTAATACCCTTGAGACCGAGATCCCAGGCGGCTAGATAAGCAGCCTTGACCTGTTCGACGGTGGCGCTGTTGGGGAAATTGATAGTTTTGGATACGGCATTGTCGGTATGACGTTGAAACGCTGCCTGCATGCGAACATGATAAAGATAGTCAATATCATGAGCACAAACAAAAACTCTTCGAACATCTTCAGGCACTTCTTCAATATGGCTAACTGTGCCTTCTTGCGCGATTTTACGCATCAAGTCTTCACTATAAAAGCCTCGCTCTTTTGCAATTTTCTCAAAGAGCGGATTGACCTCAACTAGCTCAGTACCACCTAGCACACGACGCACAAACGAAATAGCAAAGAGCGGCTCAATACCCGAACTGGTACCAGCAATTATCGAAATCGTACCAGTGGGGGCAATGGTTGTGACAGTGGCATTGCGCCGAGCCGCACCCGATTGGCCAGATTGAGCAAAGTCAGAATAAAACCAATTAGGGAAATTTCCACGCAAATTAGCCAGAGCGGCTGACGCTTGATGGGCCTTATCTTGGAAAAATGCCATTAGCTGCTCGCCCAGTGCTACAGCTTCATCACTGTCATACGGAATTGAAAGCTTGATCAATGAGTCAGCAAAGCCCATCAAGCCAAGACCGATGCGACGGTTATTCAAAGTAGCCCGAGCGATAAACTCAAAGGGATAAACATTGGCGTCAATGACATCATCAAGAAAGCGCACACCAAGGTCAATCATCTCATTGAGACGATTCCAGTCGAAAGTCTTCGCCTGCTCGTCAACAAATTGCGAGACATTGATACTACCTAAATTGCAAGCATCGCCAGGCCCCAAGGGTTGTTCGCCACATGGATTAGTGGCCTCAATATCTTCTGTTCCGGCAATCGCTTGGCCATTGTCGTCTAAGGCCAATTTGATTGGATCACTATTATTGATGCGATCAATAAAGACCATTCCGGGTTCGCCAGTAGCGTGGGCGTTCTCTACCATTTTGTCGAAAAGGGCTGTGGCGCTAACTTGACGCACAACCTCAGGGCCACTCTCTGTGCGGCGACCAGGGTGCAACAAATCAAAACTCTGATCAGCCTTAACGGCTTCCATAAACTTATCAGTAATCGCCACTGAAATATTGAAGTTGTTGAGCTTGCTGGTGTCGCGCTTGCAGCTTATAAATTGCTCTATATCAGGATGATCGACACGCAGCATGCCCATATTGGCACCACGCCTAGTACCACCCTGGCGAATAGCCTCAGTGGCTGCGTCGTAGACTATCATAAAGCTAACAGGCCCTGAGGCCACGCCCACAGAAGAAGCGACACGGTCGTTTAATGGCCGCAAGCGCGAAAACGAAAAACCTGTACCACCACCGGTTTTATGAATCATCGCGGCATTTTTGCAAGTCTCAAAGATACCCTCTAAGCTATCGGGCACAGGCAGCACGAAACAAGCGGAAAGCTGCCCGCCTGGCTTACCAGCATTCATAAGAGTAGGCGAATTAGGCAAGAATTCACGATTAATCATGGCTTGCTTATAACGAGCAGAAAGGCTCTCGATACCTGCTGAATCAAGGCCATAGCGCAGTTCACTAGCCGCTACAGCAGAAGCAACCCGCTCAAATAGGGCGTCTACGTCTTCTACAATCTGACCATGGTCATCTCTTAAGAAGTAGCGCTTCTCTAGAACTTTAATAGCGTTGTCGGTGAACATAGATAATCTCCCGCACACGTTTATCGTAGCAGTCGCAAATGGCAAATTGTCAGCAGTAGATCAACTATACTACATCCGTATGGTATCGTCCACTATTTTTACAGCGGAGCCAAGCAGCGGTTATCATTGCCTGTCACACCCTGCCGGCGGCGCATGGACTAAATGGAGACTCTTTTGGCTGGTAACGAAGCGTTAGATGTAGATGCAAAAGTGCAAGTAGCAGTCAAGACGACGGCAAAAGAATTCTGGATCGGCCTTATGATCTTTGTCTTTTGTCTAAGCATCGACATGATCTACAACATGCTTTTGACTGAACCAGGTCGATTGCATGTATTTGACTCGTGTCACTACATTCAAGCCGGTCTCTTTCTCACAATTGCCATCGAGCACACCTTAGGGGCCGCTACCGCCCCCCCGCCGAACCTAGGGCAAATGCTCTTACTAGATGGGTTCGGCATGCCGCTTTGCGCAGCAATTGCCGCCCTTATATCGGCCAACAAAATGACGGCAATGGCCCTTATATTTGTACAGAGCACGGTCATCGCTCTAACAGCCGTCACAACTTATGCCTTTGCCCTGAGAATGAAAATCGGCCTGGCCTGGTCAGCCGCTGCAGGCTTTCTCTGGTCACTTTATCCAGCGGCCATAGTCAGTGCCGGAACCTTCTTGTCAGAGCCACTGAGCGGGCTTCTAGTCTGCGCCCTAGCTCTAGCGGCAATCTCCTGCTGGCAAGAACAGCAACCGAAAAACTGGTGCGCTTTCGGATTTGTCAGCGGTGCCATTATGGTGACCAAACCGGCTCTGCTTATTAATCTGATTCTAGTTTTGTTGATTCTGGCCGTGACTATGCGCTCACAAATGCTAAGACTGGGTCGCCAAGCCTTTAAAAGGCTTGGCATATACGCCCTTTCAATAGGGCTAGGAGCATTCTTAGCAATATTGCCCTGGATGCTGATCACAGCAGCATTTACTGGTCACGCTGAAATTATGCCATCACGCCTACCTTCGACAAACATGGCTTTGGGCTGTGACTACGAAATTGGCTTTTGGGAAACAATGCCAGTACCGCCTTTAACCTTGCACAACTATGCACGCAACCCCATCAGAGTTTTCTACGAATTGGCTACCAAACACACTTTTGAGATGCCAGCGATTCTTAGCAAGAAATTTGCTCGCCTATATTTTGCGCCATTCAATGATTTTCACGATTCGATTTTTGGCACACCTTTTGCTGTTCAGCGGCTCCTACACTCGCTGCTGCTAGTCTTGGCTCTAAGCGGAATATTGGCCATCTTAGCTAGCCAAAAAGCTTCGGCCGATGAGAAATTTGGTATCGCCTTAGTTGCTGCCAACCTAGCCACTCACTGCTGCTATATGCCCTTTGAGTCACTTCCTCGTTACGCCTTTTCAGCAATGCCACTATTATTCATTGCTGCCATTTGCATGGTAAGAAAATTTGCAATTGAGCGCAACCAAAACAGAAAAAAAATATCGTCATCTTTGCTACTGCCACTTTGGCTCTAACTGTAGTTTGTGCCGGGATGCAGTTCGATGATGTTCAAACAAAAGAGTATGTGCTCAATCAAGGCGAAACGGCCAAGCGCGAAACAAAATGTATAGAGAGCAACAGTACTTCGGAAAGCTACGCTACCGCAGGCAGTAAACCAGCCTGGGTAGCGCTAATTACCGACGCCGACCTAAGCAACGAGAATTGCAGAATCAAATTTAATGGCCAAGAAATAGATGCGAAGGTAATCAATCTGCGCAACTATCCATCAGGATTTCGCTATCAATATACTATCGATGATATTCAGAACCTATTGAGCCGAATTAGCAAAGTAGAAGTAGAAAAACTCGCTCATTATTCACTGATAGCTTTGCCCATTGAGCTTTTAAAGAGCGATCAAGCAAACACAATAGAAGTAACAGCCCTAGCCCCACTGACAATATTCGGCCAAAAGCTACAAACAGAGAGAGAATTTCGACTCATTCCCGCCCTACGTTATTTTAGTGTGACAAAAATGTTTGCATCAGAAAATGGCTTAGACGGCCGCCCCCCAGATCACCGGATTGTTCTGGCCTCAAAATCGGCCTGCACCGTAAGGGGAAAAGAGATGGCGGAAGATGAGGATCTCAGACTATTTTTACTAGTCTCCCCCCAACTAAACCCAGTTATCGATGCCCAGGCCGGTCATGCCAGCTCAAGCCTTAGGCTCTGGTAAGCGAGTATAATCAGCCCATGCCAGTTACACCCTGTTCTAGCTCAAGTTCTCGCAGTGAATATCTAATAATCGCACTTTGCGTTGCTGTAGCGGTTTTCGCTTGTGTCATACAAAACACCATTCATACTTCGGGCACCACTCTAGTCTTTGACTCAGGTCACTACATGGGCACAGTACAACTGCTGTGCCAGGCTATTCAAGCCTACACAAGTGGTCTGCCATTCGCAGAGAGCCAAAAGCTCAATGCTTTCTTATTGCTGGACGGCCCACTCGTACCCCTAGTCGGAGCCTTCGTTTTCACAATTTTAGGCAAGATACCTCAGGCCGCAGACTGGTGCACTTTCGTCTATATAGAGATATTTTTCCAAGCTGTAGCAACAGCTTCACTTACATCTTTAGCTTTCAACATCAGCGCCAGCAGGCATGCCAAATATCTAGCACTGGGCACAGGCTTGGCCTGGGCTCTCTATCCAGCGGCAATATTGAGCACTGATAGTTTTCTTGGTGAATTGCCCGCCACAGCACTAATGCTTTTAGCTATGCGCTTGATGGCACAAACAATAAAACTCAAAACAAAAGCACATTGCGCCATTACAACCAACATACTTTCACTAATTGTCGGCCTCTTGCTTACCATTGTTTTCATGTCTAAACCAGCGCTGGTAGTCAGTCTGGGGTTGTTAGCTTTGCTCTGGATAGCAACACTATTCGGTCCATTTTTGTCGCAGTCAGACAATCAACAAACAAACCAAAAGAGCAAAAGCACAATAATTATGCTTCTCAGTTTTTGTCTCGGCGCGGCGACCGCCCTCACACCATGGCTACTCTTTACCCACAGCACCACCGGAAATTGGAGAGCCAGTGCTTACCGTGTACCTATTTACAACATCACCCGCGGTATGAACTGCGACTCGGATGGCTGGGGCACAGTGCCTCTAGACCCAACTATGCAAAGCTATGGCGAAGGCGTAAGCCCCCTTGGTTGTATGGCTAGCATATTCGCTGAAAAGCCCTGGCAGTCAGTAAATTTGGCACTGCGCAAACCTGAAAGATTATGGCTTTTACCTTGGAATGATTTCCATCACAAATGCCTGGGCATAGGCATAGGCCTGCAAATTTTCATTCATCAATTGACCTTGGTATTAGCCTCCATTGGCCTCATACTGATGCCGTTGAGTCTACCGAAAATGAAGAACTCGGCGGCAAGATTTACAGCCATTATTGCACCACTGGTAATACTAGGACACGCTGCTTATATTCCTTTTGAGACCTGCTCTCGCTATGGCTTCAGTGGCATGCCAATGGTGTTTTTACTCTGTTTAATAGCAATAGATTACATACTAAGACTCGAAGTCCTGACTAAGCCATGGAGGAAATTATCCGGCTCTAGCACCACTAGCAGCCCCCCTCTCGCCCTCGGCCTTGCTCTTGGTTTTTGTGCCATTGCCTGTGTTGTCTTTGCTAGGGTCGACTTACTATCACTAATTCAGATGCTCTTCATACCTACTGGAGTTGCGGCCCTCCTTGAATGTGTCATCAAAGCAGCACTAATCATTCTTGTCTTGATTCTCACTAGAAAGTTATGCCACTTTGACCCTGCTGCCAAGAAACGCTCAGCGCTATACCTTGCCAGCAAGAGCATGGCAGTATTACTGGGCGGCACAATCATTGCCGCCTTCCTGGCACACTACTTTTATGAGCGCGAAGAGCGAACATGGCAGTGTCGCTTAGATGCAGGGCAAAGCATTAATCGCTACTTTAAATACACGCAAGCACCGCAAAGCAGAGCCAACTGGAGAATATTAGTAATTGACTGTCAAGCAGCTCATAGCAAAGACAAGCATGGCCCAAGCGCTATCAGTGATTCAAATAGTTCAGATGATTTGCTAGCAGGCTGCACCGTTGCAATAAACGGCAAACAGCTAACGGCGCCTAGCTTCAACCCTGTGAGCCTGATTCAAACCTGGGCCAAGCTTGATCAAATGCAAACAGACTTCGCCAGCATCTTTGGCAAAAGTCCATCGGCAATGAGACAGTGGCGCGCTTATTACATACCGCCTGGTTATCTCGAAGGCGATAACACCATAACCCTAGAAGCCGGGCACGCTATCACCATATTTGGTGACAGCAATCAAATCAACGGCAAAGCTGCTTTTATTCCGGCCATCGACTACATAAGTGCGGCCAAACTTCTATACGAACAAGAGAGCCCAGACGGCCGAATTATCACACCGTTTTTTCAAGCTAAGCAATCGCAGAGCCTACCACCGTCGAAGGAACTATTGGAGCGAAACGACTTATCGCCAGCCTTTGGTCGTCAATGCGGCTCATACCGTATGTATATCATCACTGGCAGCGATGACTTCTGGCAGCGCAATAGCTTAAACACCACAAGCTATGCCGAAGCTTTTTGACGAAATAGATTCAGAGCAGAAAACGACCAGCGACAAGATGCTACAACGCGCCCCAAAAGCAAAAAGCCGCAGCTTGCGCTGCGACCGTTTGTTCTAGATAGATAGAAGCTCTACCTAAACCTTTAGTTCGACTGAAATTACATGCTCAAATTGAGGTTTGAACTGTGACCAGGGAAGGCCTTGGCCGATGGATTGATGAAGGTAACAGCAAAGTTAACGGCAGTAGCCGCTTCTGCTGCACCAGTAGCAATCAACTTCAACTTAGCAGCGTGTGCGCAAATGTCACCTGCAGCGTAAACGCCTGGCAAGCTAGTTTCCATCATTTCGTTGACGGTAATAGCATTGACGTCCATGTGCAAACCCCAGCTCTTTAAGAAGTCGAGGTTAATGACAAAGCCAATGTTGATGATGATGGCATCAACTGGAATGGTTTCTTCTTTACCAGTGCGGTTATCGAAAATAACAACGCCCTTGATGGCTCCAGCGTCATATTGAATCTCTTTCAATTCATAGAACGTTTTGATATCAACTTTGTTGCGCTTCATCTCTTCAACAGAAGTTTGTACAGCTCTGAACTGATCTCTTCTGTGAATCAAAGTCACTTTAGTAGCTAGCACTGAAAATTCATTGGCCCAATCAACTGCAGAGTCACCGCCGCCAATAATCAGTACGTTCTTGCCACGGAATTTCTCTTTGTTCTTGACTGCGTAGAAAATGCTCTCGCCTTCAAGCTCTTTTGGATAGTCAAGGTCTAGCTTCTTGGGAACACAAGCACCTGCGCCTAATGCCAACAAAACGGTCTTACTGAAATGCTCTTCAGAAAAGTCTGTGGAGATTTGCCAGTGACCTTCAGGGGTCTTCTGCAAATTGAGCACTTTCTCACCGAGCGAAATGGTCGGCTTGAAAAGCTGCGCTTGGGTGGCAAGATTTTTTGCCAAATCTTTAGCCAAAATCTTTGGGTGACCGGCCACGTCATAAACATATTTCTCAGGGTAAAGAGCAGTCAACTGCCCACCGAGTTCAGGAAGAACATCGATGACTTTTACCTTGAGGCCTCTAAGACCGGCATAGAATGAGCCAAACAATCCAGTCGGCCCACCACCAATAATCGTAATATCGTATAGATCCATGAGCGAATCCAAGTCTCCAGCTTAACCTTTCAAGTGGTTATTGTAGTACACCTAAGTTGCAATGTGCCCCTGTGTTCATGAATAATGAAGGAGCTGAAACACCCGGCCCCGTAGGCATTGCAATGCATGAAGTATAGAGACTTCGGAAACACAGGTATAAAAGTATCGGAGATTGGCTTTGGCTGCTGGGCTATAGGGGGTAACGACCATGGAAATAGTTACGGCCCGACCACAGACAAGAGTTCAACAGATGCCATTAACAAAGCCTTAGAACTAGGCTTGAATTTCTTCGACACTGCCGATGTCTACGGCTGGGGACACAGTGAAGAGCTTCTCGGCAAGGCTTTGAGAGGCAAAAGAGATCGCGTAGTGATTGCCACAAAGGTAGGCGCCGACTTCTACCAGGGTACCGGCTTCCAGACTTTCACTCCTGACTACATCAGATTCGCACTTGAAAAGTCACTAACCAGGCTAAACACAGACTATATCGACGTCTACCAGCTACACAACCCACCTCTGAAGCTAATCTCCAAAGAAGAAACCTTTGCCACCCTGCGAGAACTGAAGAAAGAAGGCAAGATCAGGGCTTTCGGCGTTTCAGTGTTCACACCAGTCGAAGGAATTACAGCAATCAATGTCGGTCAACCAGATTGCGTCCAGATTACTTACAACATTTTTAGCTGCCGACCAGAAGAGCAGCTTCTTCCTCGGGCTTTCGAAACAGGCTGCGCCATAATCGCCAGAGAACCACTGGCAAACGGCTTTCTCACAGGAAAATATGATACTGCACCCAAATTTGCCGCTGGCGATTTTCGCAAGAACTGGCCAATGGAGTACGTCCAAGCTAGATCAGATGCCACTAGACAGCTATCATTCTTGAAGAAGAATGGCCAGCAGAGCATGGCTCAGGCAGCGCTCAAATATCCTTTACTCAACCAAGCAATCTCTACTGTGATTGTCGGCCTCAAAGATGTAGACATGGTAGAAGAAAACTTAGCTGCTTCAGACGCCGGACCCCTCAGCGCAGAAGAGATAAAACAGATTCATGAGCTGCAAGCCCTTGGCTTCAATCTGAAATCGGCAAATTAAGACCGGAAACTCATACCTATATATGATGAGGTTTGGCTTCTAGTTATTTGAGTTCTACTTACTTGAATTCTACTTACTTGCTTCTGAGGGACTGCCAAAGCGACTGTCAAAGTGCGCGCTGTCAGAAGAAAAGCCATCCTTGGCCAAGCTCCAACCAGGCTGAGATGCGGCTGGCTGCGGACTAGCAGCAAACTGCTCGGCTTGTCCATGAGCAGCAGCTGGCCTCTGAACGCCTCTGATACCGGTGTGACCACCAGGGCCAACACGGTCGCGGTTGCTAAAGAGTCGGGCGTTGTGACCCATCCCGTTATACACGGGTGGCACAGCATTCACAGCCTGATTCATAGCCGGGTTCATACCAGAGTTAAGTGCTGACGCCATCCCATAGTTGTTAGCCCCAGGATGATTCATGGCCGAGGCCGGAGCATTTATAGCGCTAGATTGAATAGTCAAACCCTGACGAGGAGTTGAGAACCTTACGTTGGAAGAATAGACAGGTAGCTGCGGAGGGGCTGCACCATTGAGCCCCAAGCTATTTGAGCCGGGGGTATAAACTTGACCAGAGCCAGGAGTTGTCTTGATTGGCAGGGCTTCACGAGCACCATTAATCAAAAGCCGGTCAGCGTGTGAGTTCGTATAGGCTGGCCCGGAGCCAAGCAGGTGATTAGCCATTGGTTCGTGGTGACGAATCCAGTAAATCACACCAAGCCAGCCGGTGAAGCCCATGAACATAAAGAGCAAAAGGTGGTTGGGAGTAATTTTGATACTAGAAATGAAGTCATTCAACTTCATTCCTTGCATAGCCTGCGACCAAATAGGACTTTGGTCCGGATGACCGCCGGAACTATCGTGCCCGTGGTCGCCATGATCATGACCGTGGTCTACACCACCGCCCTCGCCACCGCTACCGCCATCCATAAATACTCCGCTCATACTAAGCATTGTATATACAGTTCTGGCTTTAAGTAAATGGTGAAATCACCACCAATTTAGCGGGTTTCGATGCCCTCTAGCTCAGCTACGCGCTGACGCAAGGTTTCTACAACCCGTGGCAGCTCGTAGAGACCAGGCAGCTTCTCTTCGATAGTAGTGATATGGCGAGTTAGCTCAATAGAGCGCTCCATCAGCTTGATCAAAATTTGTTGAGTCGCAACCAACTGCCTTTGATTGTCAATCAGTTGACTGGCAATTTTGCTGGTCTCAACACGCTGATCAACGCTCAATGACATCAGCTCAGTAAAACGGTCGAGCAGCTTCTCTACTTGAGCCTGCATATATGGGTCGTTACTACCGGGGACGCCATTTGCTTCTTGGGCATTGTCAGTAAAGAACTGGTCAAAACCATCAAGTCCTAGGTTTGATTCGGGCCGCTCCTCAGGAACTCGCTTAGCCTCTGCCATTAGTTAAAATCCCCCACAATAGAAGTCGCCAAGCCAGGGCACCAACAGCAGTGCTGGATGCTCTCCAAAGAGACACAGTTTATAAAGTGAACGCCGCCATCAATGGTGGCACCGATTAGAATTATAACGAAAGCCTTTAATAAGGCAATAGGAAATCGCAAGATTTTATGAGTAATTTTGATACCACTTCAATTTGACCTGAGAGATCAAATCTGATACCGCCATCGGTATTCGATCTACTTTCAGATCTGAGCCCGATCTGATACCAGATCCCAAAAGCCTTGATACCACCAGCGCACCACCGCTAAGGTCGACCAAACCCCCGGCAATCAGCCTGACTAGCTCTTAAAGACCAATTGGCCTTTCTTGATCACTTGCGCCACAGAGTTCCATCCGAGGTTATAAGGCACCTCTTCTAGACTACCGACATTCCACATAGTTATGTCGGCTTGATAGCCGGGCGATAGTCGACCGACTTTCTCCCCCATGCCGATAGCATAAGCTGAGTTAACTGTGAGAGCCGTGAGCGCCTCCTCAACCGTCAGCTTAAGGTGTAGGCAGGCTAGGCCCCAGATTAGAGGCAGAGAGAATATATGACACGAACCAGGGTTGAAGTCTGAGCCAAGAGCGACTGCAACACCAGAGGCGATCATAGTGCGAGCTCGCGCATGCTCATGCAAGTTGAGGTAAAACGACGTGCCTGGCAATAGCACAGCGACGGTATTAGACTGAGCCATAGCCTCGATCTCGTCGTCAGAAATATTGAGCAAATGATCAGCACTGTCGGCACCAACTGTGGTAGCCAGCTTGGTGGCACCAAGATTGACGAATTCATCAGAATGCACTTTCAACCTGAAGCCGAGAGCAGAAGCCGCAGCGAAAATACGACTGGTTTCTTCAAGAGTAAAATAGCCGCGATCACAAAATACGTCTGCATATATTTGACTACCATCAGTCACCATAGACGATGCCGCTGGAAGCATGTCCGAAATCAAGTGGTCAATATAATGCTGCCGGTCTTCACCAGGGGGGATAGCGTGAGCTGGCATGAAGGTTGGCACGATATCAATAAAGCTAGCGCAGCTATGCTTAAGCTCTAGAATTGCCGAGAGCATACGCAATTCGCTATCTAAGTCGAGACCATAACCGGTCTTGACCTCACAGGTGGTGGTGCCAGCTTCTAGCATGCGCTGCAAACGTTGACGACCTAGATCAACCAAACGCTCTTTCGGCGACGAGCGGGTGGCTCTCATACTAGCGACTATGCCACCACCAGCTTCAGCTATTTCAGCATAGGTCTTGCCTTGGCAGCGCATCAAAAATTCGTTAGCACGGTTGCCATCAAAAATTAGATGGGTGTGGGGGTCAACCAAACCGGGGGTGACCAACATGCCACCAGCATCAATTACCTCGATATCTTTTGCGTCACTAAGGCCATTTGCTCGGTGTTTAGCAAACACTTCAGCCTCAGTGCCAACGGCAACAATTCTGTCACCCTCAATGGCTATGCAGGCGTCTTTTATACGCACCACCTCTTGCATGGCGGCACCTTTAACCAAGCCCTTATCTGAAGCTTGCGTAGCTAGCTCACCTATTGATTTGACTACAAGATTTACTGACACTGTTGCCTCTTATTGAAAGACTTAGAAGAATGAATTGCCTAGAAAAATATGCGTCAACGGAAACGATACTCCTCAGAAAACTACGCCTAAGCGAATAGGCAATTCACCGAGATGAATCGCCCATTCTATATCACTTGCGCGGCGCGTTAAGCGTTAGCTTAGCTTTGCCTGCGTTATCAAGCAGTCAAAGTAACCTGATCATCTCCGCTATGTCGCTCAGAAGCAATCTTGCCCTCTATGGTCTTACAGTAAGCGCAAGGCGCAGCTCCAAGTTCTTGGCTGTGCTCTTCTACATCGCCAAGATCTTTCATTTCTTCTAGACTCTTGACTATCTCCGGCCAGTGAATGCGATAGAGACTTTCTTCTAAATTGATTGAGACGTCTTTATTTTCGCTCGGCCCGACTTTGGCCATTGTCAGCGTCAGTTTTTCATAAGGCCAACGCACCTTCAACCGCTCCGCCAAGTGCTGACGCACCAAAGTGGCAGGAGTAGGCCAGGAGGGATCACTCTTGCGCAAAGTCTTAAGATGGAAAATCACTAGCTCTAGGCGCTTTTCTTCGGGATACCAGAGAATCAAGTCAAAGACATCTTCTAGATAGAGGCGCTGACCCGGCACACGAGCACGCACCTTGGTAGCCACAGCTACCACTTCAGCACCTTTTGGCTTGTAAGGGTTAGCGACATAGCGCAAAAGTGTTTTGTAGGCATAGAGGAAGGCGCGAGTAGCCGAGTCTTTGCCGCCAGGCTGGTCATGCAGCTTATCTAAGGGCCAATGCTGCCCCATGAACTTTTGCACCTGACTAGGGTTGGCCACTTTGCCACGGTTCACATCAGCCAGGCCGCGCAAAACAAAACGCTTACAGATAGCACTTGGGCTAATGCGCCCAGATTCACCTGATTGACTATGAAAAGCAAGCTTATAGGCCCGCTTGCAAGCGCGAAAAGTTTCTAGCATCGCTGGCGTAAATAATGTGCGGTCCATCGCTTGACCCCCCTCTTGGAAGTACCATATTTTTGTATGTGATACTAATATATTGTATGACAACCGGGGCCGTCAAATGAAACTTGAGGCCTCTATATAAGTAGATGTTGGAGCGTTTGTTTTGCAGTTACTGCTTGTTAAGACAGCTTCTGTACTTATATTGTTCCCAAGTAGCATCCCTTGAAACCGGCTTGACATCAGGGTTTCAGAAGATACCACCACCTTGGCATTTTATATACAAGAGTGCAGAGCCAGACGGTGAGCCGGATATGCGAAAGCGATCACGTCGCTATACTTCCACCTTCGCCGCAAAGCCCTGTAAAATTGAAACCGTCGATAAAATTAGAGAATCAAAAAAAATTCTTCTCTATTTTTTCGAACTTTGAGGGGCAAAATTACGTTGTACTAGATAGAACAACTCTACCGACAGAGAACAATTATATGTACAGCCTCAAAGAAACCCAATCACAAAAAACCGTTCTCACGGTATCGCAGTTAACTAATCGCATTCGCGATACCCTCGAAGGCGAATTCGACGCGGTACAAGTTGTGGGCGAAGTTTCTAACGCCAAAATATATCCATCAGGGCATTGGTACTTTTCACTCAAAGATCAAGAAGCAACTCTGCCCTGTGTCTGCTTCAAAAATTCCAACGCCGCCTTACGCTTCAAACTAGAAGACGGCCTGCAAGTCGTCGCCAAAGGAAAATTAAGCGTATATCCGCCCCGTGGTGCCTATCAAATGATAGTAACGGGCATCGAACCAGTGGGTGTGGGGGAATGGCAACTAGCCTTCGACCAGTTGAAAGCGAAACTAGAAGCAGAGGGCTTACTCGACCCCGCTCGCAAAAAAGCCATACCGATGGTGCCTCGTAGAGTTGGCGTAGTGACAAGCCCTGTTGGTGCAGCCTTGCGCGATATTCTCAGCGCCCTCTACCGCCGCAACCGCAACGTATCAGTATTGATTGCGCCGGCCAAAGTGCAAGGCGAAGGCTCCGCCGAAGAAGTGGCACAAGCAATCAGAGATTTGCAAACCATGCCCGATATCGATGTCATCATCGTTGCTCGCGGCGGCGGCTCAATTGAAGACCTTTGGTCGTTCAACACCGAAGTAGTGGCACGGGCCGTGGCCGAATGTACCGTGCCGATTATTTCGGGAGTGGGTCACGAAACTGATACCACTATTTGCGACCTAGTAGCAGACCTGCGCGCCCCCACACCGACAGCAGCAGCCGAACTTGTGGCAAAAGGCAGTGCAGAACTGCTTGAGAAATTTAGCCACCTCAATCGCCGCATGATGCAATCAATAGAAGAGCGCATGCACTATGCCAGAAGAGAACTGACGCGCTTTTCACCAGTGAATGCCCTGAACCGTTATCAAGATCGCCTAGAGCTAGCATCAGTAAATGTCTCGCGGCGCAGGCAGCACATTACCAATAGAGTCGAACGTTTGCTGGACAATAGCACCCACCGTTTCTACGAGCTAAGGGAAAAGTTACACGCTTTAGGCCCTGACAATGTGATGAGCAGAGGCTTTTCTGTACTGCGCACCACTGAAGGCAAGATTATTACCAAGGCCCAAGATCTCAAAGTTGGTGACATGGTAGAAGCGTTACTGCGCTCAGGCAAAGTCAAACTCAAGGTGGAGTCTATAGATATGGGGTCAACTAAAAATGACTAGTAATGAACCGCCACCAAGTAGTAATAATGACGGCTTCCAGCAGCTCTCATTCTTTGCAGCGCCAAGTAATAGTGATGCAGAGACTCTTGATGAGTCGACTGAGTCGAGAACTAGCGAAGAGAAGCCAGATGCGCTTGAAATGACAGAAGTAAAAGCGGCCATTGCTGCAGACGAACAGGCTACTGAAGCAAAGATCTCGGAACCAGCGAAGAAAACACGAAGTAAGAGCAAAGTTACAAAACCGGCCTCTGCTAGCGAAGTAAATTCACCAGCCTTGACCGAAGCAAAAGAAGAACTAGCGAAGCTACCAGCAGTCGAAGATTCTAGGAGAACAGTAATAATGAATGTCACCGAACCTGAACTGAAAATAGATTTTGAAGCATCACTTGCTGAGCTGGAAACTGTAGTGAAAGAACTTGATGGCGAAGTGAAACTAGAGAAAGCATTACAGCTATTCGAGCAAGGTATCAAGCTTTCAGTTGAATGCGAGCAATTTATTAAAGGCGCTGAAGCCAAAATTGAAATATTGAAAAAGCAAGCTGATGGCTCACTAGCTACTGAAGTATTTCAGGGTGAGAGAGTTGATCTAGACGATTAGCATTCGCATCTCGTTGCGGAAGAAACAGAGAGTAGTAATCCGGTCTCAGCTGAAAAACGGCTAACCCGGAACCACTGAAAGACCAAAGAACCCGAAAGCAGAGGGCTTACCGGACAGAACGATGCATCGACTTGCCAACCGTCTTGTTTTGTATTGCAATCAATGACAAGTCGAAGTATTTCGAATGTGAAGACAGAGAACACATCTTCCACGCTATGGACGCAGGCAAGAACTTCAAACATGAGTTTGAAAGGAGGCTAAAATAATGACGCTGCAAAACAAGAAATTGACAGGCGAGGAGCGCTTAAATAGGTTGCGCACCCTCTATGCCACCCGACAAAGAATCAACACGACGAAAGAACATAACCACTTACTACCAGGACAAGATTGAGGCATTCGGCCCCACTCACTAAGGAGTAGACTGGAACTCAGTTGAATCGTTAGAACTACGGTTTTCTAAATTGGCCCAAGTTCTAAGACCTTTTTGTAGAGATAGTAATTTGACTGGCAATTTTTTTGCATCCAAAATTCAGAGATTTCAGCCCGGCCATCCAGTCGTAGCGCGCGCCACGAACACTCTTTGCCGCAGCGGTGTGCATTTTCATAGTACTTTCGACAGGCTATCTGTCAGGCTTTCAGCTGATTATTAAAATCGCCCGCCTAGATCAACGCCTAACGGGGTTTCAAGGTACCTATTTTGCCACCACCTACGAAAGCGATCAGTCAGATGTCGAAAAACACAGAAAGCTGCGTTATGAACCAAGGCCAGTGGACACGTTCGAAATATCAGTCTTTGGTGGCACAAGCAATCAATGACCCACCAAATGGCACCTTCAAAGAACGTAGCAAATAATACTCTGCCCTCAACCAATACTTAAGAAGTGCATTCACTGGAGCAATTGGAGCATCGCACTCTTTGATGAGAGTCTCAAAAACCCCCTCAGGAGTTGCTGGCAAAGGTGTTGGCACAATGAAGCGCTTGAGCAAAATAAGTGGATACATAGTCTGCATCACATACTGAACTTTGACAGTTTTAAAGCCTGCCTGTCTCAAACTCTTTTCAAGCGACTCTTTACTATAGCGGCGGTAGTGGCTCATCAACCGGTCAACATTCGAATAAAGTTCTTGGTGAGCAGGAACCGAAACAAACAGCTTTCCGCCCTGATTGAGAACGGTATAAGCCACCTTAAGAGGCGGAAGATCGTCTTCTAAGTGTTCAATAAAATCAAACATGCCGATTGAATCGCTCTTGTAGCCCTGAGATACAAAATCTTCGTAAGAGCAGGCGTGATGGGCAATGTTTGGCATACGCTCTCTCGACAATTCAATCGCTAGCGGATTGATGTCGCAACCGGCCAAATTAGTCATGCCGCCTTGATTCAAAAATTCGAGCACCGTCGCTGAGCCAGAGCCAATCTCCAGAAAACTAGCCTTCGTCCAATTGACCAAATTGCTTTTGATTGTCTGAAGCAGTATCTCGTTACGAACGCGGAACCAGAAATGCTTGTTATCAATTTCAGAAACTAGCTCATATGGAAAGTTTTGCGAATTCGCTAAAGAAAAATCATAGCCGTCTTTCTGCGCCTTCGTCTCGGCCGCGGGGCTGGTAACCATCTGAACCATAGGGATCTATATATCCTTTGTTGAAAATATAAACTCGTGCGAATCAAAGTACAGTGTAAATACAGTTCTAGGCATTTATCAAGTGATTTACGAATTACCTTTCCAAGATACTGAAAACAAGCCCGATTCTTACAATAAACTTATCTGGCGCTTATGGAAGCGTAAGAAACCAGCTAGGCAAAAATAACCTTTCTATTTTGCCAAGGACTCTCGCCACCTAACAGGCAAGAGCGGATCTAAACCAAATTTCATACCGTTTTGCTCTACCTGATCCACAAAAAAGAAAGCATCTCGGACCTTAACCAATTTCCGTGTCTCAGGTGCAAGTAGATATGTCGAACTGAGGGGATAAACACCTGCCACATAGCCATGCGCAGTGTCAGTCAATTCTGTCGAAGTTATGCTCAATCTCTCGGAAATCACATTGCCGAGAATAAATCTATTATTCCTTGTGATCTGAACCATGCGCTCAAAGTCCCAAACACCGTCAAATACAGGAGACCAATTAACATAACGCGGACAATTCAACAACAAAACCGCATCACCTGAATTCAACTTAGTTTTGTCCTCAAGCAAAGCAGATTGTATGTTTTGCTGAGTGCGCCAAGATGCAATCCAAGGGCGATCAAAGCACCAATCTACAGCAGTATAAAGCACTAAAACAACTGCAAAACAAATACCTACAGGTACATGCCTGTACCGCGTCGGAAGCGTACCGAGCTGACCAAGTGCCACCAGTATAGATGCGATTATTAACGCACCACCCCAGACGCCGCCGGTGTTGACTCGATTATAGATGGTTGCAATGGCTGGATGATATTCTTTATTTAGTCCAAAAATAGTGTAGGACAGAATAATCACAGCCAAGCCACATATGGAAATATTGAGCACTGGTGCTCGTTTCTCTTCAAGTTCACTATTGCCGCGGCAAAGGAAAAAACAAATTGATAACACGCCAATGCATGTGCAAATAATCAGGTGTGCCCTTGTTGGCAAATCAGCCATATTGAGGCCGATTTGTTGAAAAAAGAAAGAAACGGTAGCGGGCGAAATTTGAATGAGAAGCCCATCCCAAATAGTCGAAATGATTTCCTTAAAATCGAAAATCACTTGATGAATAGTCGGTTTAACCAGAAGTGGCAGCCAAAACTTATGAAAAGCCAACAATAAAGCAACAGGTATCGAGTAATAAGCACACCAACCAAAGAAACGACTAACGCACTGAATTTTACTACCCCCTCTACACAACACAAATGCGTTGAGAGCAGCCATTGGTATGAACATTTCGTAGTTCCAAGCCATTAGAGCAAAAGGCAGTAATGACCATAGCTTCAGCCTAAAACTGTCATGTTTCGCTCCAAGTACGGCAAGCCAAATACTGAACATTGTAAGCAGCTGGCTGAGAGAAACAGACGAACACAAAACCCAGTTGTGAGTGGTATCGTGGCGAGGATCTATTAGAGCCAAGGATGCAGCAATAATTGCAACGTCTCGACGATTCCAAACCTCACGGACTATCAAATAGTAAAGTGCCGCAGACACTACGTCCATAATTGCAGCGGTGAGATGATAACCAAAGGGCACCAAACCAAAAACCATAAACATAGCTGCGTGAAAAGGTGCTTGAACTGGTCGCAACGTTATCAGAGGCCAACTTAGAAGATAATTTTTAGACATAGCAACAAATTCGGAAGGTCCAAAATGAAAAATCTTGAGCATTGACCAGTCATCTAAATAGAAACCTGCTGATTTAGTTATCTCGGCGAAAACCAGAAAAGACAAAGCACCTAGCCACAAAACAGCCGTCGCAAAATCATACTTTCGGACAAATTCTAGAAAATTCATTGCACCACTTAACAAATCATCCTATGCCTTTGATAGGCTCACTTCAACACCTCTATACATTCCAAAACTCGAATGTCTTGCATTTTCCGATTGAATAAACTGAAATATGGTTCTAGATGAATTGTCTTATAACCAGGAACCGGTGAATAAGAAACGAGATAAGTCTCACCCCTGACCGGCCACCAACGCCATGAGTCCCGAGGAGCTTCACCTCGATAGGTCGTGTTGAAAACGCTGATGTCCCGCAGAATATTGTATTCATAGCCTCCATCGACAACAGCAGATTTCACACCTGCTTCTTCTAGCCATTCAATAGCCTGCCAACGGGCTCGATTAGCACTAAGAAACTCTTGATTGCCAGCAACTGAATAGCAGACCAATGCTACCAACAATAAAGTCGAAATTGGGTTGGCCAACTTAATTCGATTATGACTCGCGAAAAAACCGATTGCAATAAGAGTAGGACCCAGTGCAATCAAATAATATCTGTCGGTGCAACGCACAATAGTTTCAACCGTCAGAAAAGCCAAGCAAACTAGCATGCAGATAGTTACGACTGCAGCAGGCCACACCAACTGTTTTTGCCGAAGCAAGTAGACGCAACCAGCCAGAGCGACAGTTAGCGGTATCGAAAAAAGGAACGAGCCGATGGTTAGAATCATTCTCCCCCGCTGATTAAACGGCTGCCTGATGATTCCCAGAAGACCCTGCGCACCAACTGTTGTGATTCGAAGTATGTTTTCTGAAAATGGCATAGTTTGATGATAGAAAAATATAGTGACTACAGCTGAGGTTAACACCAAGGCTGCAAGCCCTAGAATGAACTTGAGAGGAAGGTATGTGCTCATTTTTCGGCTGCATATTCCTCGGCCCCATAGCAAAGCTGGCAAACTAAAAAGAGCCAGATAGCAAAGAACCTGGCCTATCGCACTTAGGGTGGGTAAAAACATCTCTGGCGCAGAAAAAAGAAGTTTATTGACTACACTGGAGTGAGCCTTTTTTACTACGTCATAGCCAATGTTGACGGAGCCTGACTGAAGATGGCTAGCCTGCAGCCATTGATCGCAGCCCCAGGCAGACAGCATGGGGAGAGCGAGGGCTGTGACGAAAACTACTCTTTTGCCTTTACTGGCCCCAAATCTGTTGCTTAAACAAAATGGGCTTAAAACTAAGAAGATCAAGGCCGACTGCCTTACTGATACGGCGAGGGCCAGTACAAAAAATGAAAGCGCCACCATCTTCAAAGATTTTTTTTCCAGTCCACGTATTAAGCATGCTAGAAAAATCATATTCAAAGCTAGAGCAGTAGAATCGCTCATAAAGCCAAAAGCAACGTTTAGCAAAATAGGGTTAGCGGCATAGAGCAATGTTAAGAAAGCAGCTTGATGGCGCGGAATGCGCAATGATGCAGCTGCGATGTAAAAAGCGACGGCCCCAACAACAGTAACTAAAAATGAGCAAATTCGCAGACTGACATAAGAATAGCCCAGCAATTTCGCAGCGATAAATCCAAGGGCGACATGAGCAATTCCAGCAGCGCAGACGTTAGGCATAATCAACCCTTCGCCTTGCAACAAGTGCCTTACGCCTTCGGCGTAAGCCCAATCATCGTTTAGGGGGAAATCACCACCGACGCCAATAACCAAAAGAGCAACAATATAAAAAGCCCCTATCAATAGATAGGGGCTAATTTGTCTGAGCTTGTGTTTATTGAACTTCAACGTTCAATCTAGACAGCCGCAGCTTCAACTTCTTCAGCCTCAGGAGCTTCAACTTTAGCTGGAGCACCTTTACCTGTAGTAGGTGTAGCACCTTCGCGAAGAATCTCAAGATTCAACTTAGTTTGTACTTCGTTAGCCAATTTGACAGTTACTTCGTAAACGCCAAGGGCGTGAATTTCGTTTTCTGTTTTAACAAGACGCTTGTCTATAGCAAAACCAACTTCTTTTTCGATCAAGTCAGCAATTTCTTTGTTGGTGATTTTGCCGTAAAGTTTGCCGCTTTCGCCAACCTTAGCAACATAGTGGATAGCGCCTAGATTTGTGATTTTCTCGGCTTTCTCAACAGCAGCTTGGTGCATTTGCTGAGCTTTCTTCTTTACGCCAGCCAAGTCTTCTTCACGCTTCTTCAGTGTGCCTCTGGTCGCTTCAACACCCAAACCACGCGGTTGTAGGAAGTTACGGAAATAACCGGGGGCGGCCTCAACAATGTCTCCAGCTTGTCCAAGCTTTTCAACAGAGTGGTGCAAAATTACCTTCATGACATCTCCAAGCGCTCTTACGCGTTGCCTACAACATATATACGGTAGGCTAGATTAGCACGGTCGAGCAACCTTGCCAACGTTGCCGATGGCAATTAGAAACCTTCCGAAATATCAATTTCCTAATATAGAGTGAAGAGTTCCAGTAGCCAAGGTCTAATAGTCATTCTTCTCTCTAAACATTCCTCGCACCCCAGATGGGTCAGCAAGGAAGCCAAAGCGCTTATAAAAGCCATCAGTGCCAGGGTCGGCGTAAAGAGTAACAAGTGGTATGGAATATTCATCTAGCTCTTTCAAAAGCTCACACATAACGAGACGGCCAACACCTAAGCGCTGGTAATCAGGCCTGACAACCATATCCCAGACAGTAGCATTAAACACTTTGTCACCAGTGGCTCTGGCAAAGCCCACCAGTTCATCTTTATCCCAAATAGATACCACAGCTAAAGAGTTCTCTAGAGCGCGCACAATCAGGTCTGGCTCCCGACGACTCCAACCAACAGAGGCACAAAGCTCTTGAACGGCGTTAGGCGGCACGGCTTTGTCGTGAGAAACGCTCAGGTTGTCAGGCAGCGGTTCCTTCGAATTCTCGTTTCTCCGCCAAATACCTGAAAGAACCATCTATAACCTCTCTAACAGCGCCACCGATTCAACATGATAAGTCTGAGGGAAAAGATCCACAGGCTGTACTCGCTTAACTTTATACCCGCCGAGGGAGCTGTTCTCTCCATTTTCAGCAGTTTGAGAGAGAATTTTCAGATCACGCGCTAGGGTAGCTGGGTTGCAGCTGACATAAATGATGTGCTTTGGCCCGCGCTCTTTGATCAAAGACAAAATGTTAGGGTCGATGCCTTTGCGAGGTGGGTCGAGCACTATCAGGTCGATATTTTTGTTCTCGCGCTTCTTCTCTACCATCAAAACAGCAAGAGCCTGCTCTACTCGGCCTTCAACAAAGCTTACATTGGTCAGATTATTGAGATTGGCGTTTTCTTCGCCATCGGTGATGGCATCGCCTACTTCTTCAATGGCTATCACTTCATCGGCCAGAGCACTGAGCCACATAGCTATTGTGCCAACCCCAGCATAGGCATCAACTACAACTGGCTTTTCAATGCCAGCCAAGTTTTCTTTGGCAGCCGCACCGATATACTCAAGCAATTTGACAGCTTGTAGGCTGTTTACTTGGAAGAAACTCTTAGACGACAGCCTGAATCTAAGCCCGTCTTGTAATTTCTGCGGAAAATCAGCACGAGTAGTAGCAAGGCGCTCTTCAATATAGCCGTCACCAACCAAGGTGATTGTGTGCTCACCAAGAATGCGATTTCCTTTATCTTGATTGAAGTTGACTACAACTGACTCTACTTCAGGATGAAGGTGGGCAAGCTCTTCACCTAAAGTAGTGAAGGCATGCAGATAATCAATGTTATTGAATTCTTTGATTTTGATGGCAGCATGATTGACCACTATAGTGACAAGAATTTTGCCAGAGGCAAAGCTCATACGAAAATTGAGATGCCGCACCATGCCCCGGTGACGCTCTTCATCGTAAATTGAAATACGATATTTCTTGAACAACATTTTTGTTGTCTTCAGCAGGTCATCCATGATACTGGGCTGAATTGGACACGAATCTATATTGACCAAGTCATGACTGCCGCGCTCATAGTAGCCGGCCAATACTTGGGTGTTCTTATACTTAACCGGAAACTGCACTTTATTGCGGTAATGAAAAGGGTCATCACAGCCCACAATCGGTTGAACTAGCTCTGTGGCATTGGCAAAACCACCAATATGGCCGAGGGCATCAACTACCAAACGCTCTTTATGCTTAAGCTGATGAGCATAATCAATATGTTGCCACTGACAGCCGCCACAGCGCTCATAGTGAAAACAGGGAGCATCAACACGTTCAGCTGATGGCTTGACTATCTCTTCTATGGCACCACGGGCAAAATCTTTGCGCACATCAAACAAATGCACCGCTAAACGGTCTCCCTGAGCAGCTCGCTCAATGAACACCGGTATAGAATCTATTTTTGCTACACCATCGCCACCATTGGCCAGCGATTCGACATTTACTTCTACTTGGTCCCCACGCTCAAGCGTGTGGGTGTACTTTACCTTGGCCACAGAGTCCCCTCGTTTGCAAGTCTGATTTTTCCAGGGGCATCATCGTTTTGCAGAACAGATTTTTGCAGAACAGACGGATCTAAGCATTGTGCCAGAGAGACTCTCGCCTCTTCACATGCTGCTTCGTCTTTGTTGCGCGCCAGGTCTTCCATCTTGAGAAATTGCCTTTCGGCAGCAGCTACATCATAACCACTTGATTTAAGAGAAAGAATTCGCTGCTTGATTTCTTTACTGTTCTCATTGTCTGAGTAATTAAGAATTTCGCCGTAACTTAAACCCTGATAACGACTTTTCAGACTATTGGCCAAGAATGGCTCTAAAGTCACGCGAGAAAGAATTTCACTATTAGTCAGTTTGCCACTGGCAAAAAGCAGCAAGTCTCTCTTTGCAACAACAACTTGGGTGTAGCAATTCTGAGACACTACCGGAAAATAACTAAAAACATAAATATCAAAAGCATCAGGAAAAGCATCGTTTAGCTCTTTACTGAGCAAAATAGAATTGATTTTGAGATCTTTGATGTGTGCCCGTGGATCTTGATAGAGACTAAGCTCTAAGCAGCCGCCATCAATCTTGAACTGGGCAGTCGCGGCCTGGGAGACATACTTGCTGCTCTTAAGACATTGCGAAATTGCAGCGGTCTCCTGACAAGAAGCCGGGCAATTGATGAAGACCACAAAGCTGCCAAGAGCGAGCAGCAACGAAATGCTGAATCGACTAAATCGGCCAAGCAGAGCTAAAAGAGCTTTGGACATTGTCAGTGGGGGGCGCACTATATTTACCGCTTTTAATTAAGCAGAATAAATCTATCATGAGCTTCACTGCAGTACATGAACTGACGCCTTAAACTAAAAGGCATCGCAGCTATAATGACATCTATGACTATCAATCTAATACACGTCTCTGACATTCACTTCGGCTCGGGCGAGAGCCACGGCAGACTTAACCCAGAAACGGGTCTAAATGTGCGCTTTGAAGATTTTGTGGCGGCCCTAACAAAAGTGGTCGACTACTCAATTGAAAACCACTGCGACATATTCCTATTCTCAGGCGACGCCTACCGCAATGCTTCACCCGAGCCAATTTATCAAAAAATGTTTGCTGGTCAATTGAAGCGACTCAGTGATGCTGGCATCACTAGCATTCTAGTCGTCGGCAACCACGACCAAGTACTGCGCGCCTCACAAAGCCATGCCATGTCTGTATTTCAAAGCCTTGAAGTACCAGGCGTACTGATGGTTGATAGACCAATCTCGACAGTTATTAACACCAAAAGCGGTGCTCTTCAATTAGTCGGTTTGCCGCACATAACTAGACACCAGCTTATGACATTGGACAAATACAAAGATTTGTCAGCAGTCGAAATAGATAGAGTCTTAAAAGAACACATTCGCGACCTGCTACGTGGTTTTTATCTCAAACTCGACCCGACAATACCAACAGTTGTTACAGCCCATATGAGCACAGACACTGCTCTAGCAGGCATTGAAGAAGAGCTTCTTGTTGGTTACACCCTAACCTTCCCAACTGAAATGTTCGTCAGTGAGAGAGTCGACTATGTCGCCCTCGGTCACATCCATAAATATCAGGTGCTACGTCAAGAAAACCCAGCAATAGTTTATGCAGGATCGCTAGAGCGAGTCGACTTCGGCGAAGAGAAAGAAGACAAAGGCTTCGTTCACGTAAAAATAGATAGAACCAGCAATAGTGCCAAGACCGAATTCAACTTCATTTCTATCAACCCTCGGCCATTCATAACAGTAGAAGCCGATTTAACCGATTGCGAAAACCCTTTAGAGTTGCTCACAAAGAAAATCAACAAGGTTATTGTGCCAGGCTGCGTGCTGCGCATACGCTACAAAATTGGTCAAGAGAATCTCAATAAAGTAGACGAAGACGCACTGAAACAACTGGCAGAATCGGCATTGTCAGTAAAATTTAGTGCTGAAATTGTGCCGTCACACCAACGGGCACGCTTACCACAATTGACTGAAAGCGCCGTTCTCAACCCACTTACAGCAATTGACACATATCTCACAGAAGTGGCACCCGAGCGAAAAGATCGGTTACTCTCGAAAGCAAAAGAGATCATGGGAAAATTAGCCGCTGAAATCAGCGGAACAGACAGCAAAGGTTAACTAGTGCGTTTTAGCAAAGAATTAGAAAAGGGTTTACTCATAGTTTTTGCAGCAGCTTCTATGACCGGCTGCACACAAGGTGATAACAATGAAGTTACGCCGCAAGGGACCATAGCACTAGAGAAGATTACTTTGGGAATACCAGAATCGACGCTCAAAGAAGCAATGGTCACATTTGTTCGCGACCCTTCAGCCCAGGCAAGCGCTGGTGGCAAAAGTCAATATTTGAGCCGCCCCAAAACCACTGCTGGCGGTCAATACATGGTGCAATGTAAAGACGGCACCGTCTTTCAAATCAGTGAAGTCTTTGCAGAAACCCCAGCGACCAAAGAGCCTGCCATAATTGAACTACGCAAACTTCTACCTACTGGCGCGCCAGAACAATCTCGGGTAGAAGAGAAAGCCACTTCGGATGTCTACTACTACGGAAGTGACTATACTGGCGAACTAAATTTTAAAGATACGACAAAGTCACAGATAGTAAATTTGACAGTAACCAATATTCTGACCTTACAAGATGCAGAAAAGGCGAGCGAAGCAACGAAAGAACAGTTGAAGCCGTTGGTAGAGAAGGCGCATAAAACTAGATAAGATGATTCGAACTTTTTCCTTTTTGAACAGCACTACGGTTCTCATTGCAATTCAAATACTTATTTTCTGGGCAGTCCTTCTGAGCTTTTATCCATGGCCGGAACTACTGATGATCGATATGAATTCAGTGGGTCCACAAAATGCCATAAGAAGTGCGCAGTACTGTTTTAACAAGAGCACTAGTGACATCATTTTGCTCGGCTCATCTCTAATTCTTGAACCATCAGAAAGCGCCAACCGAACACGGGGTGGTTCAAAAGATAGCCCGCTAGAACAGAGATGCGATTGCAAATGCTATGAGCAGGAGATTTTCAAAAGATACGGTCAGTCTTTGCGGGTCGCAACCCTTGGTGTGCCGGCAGCCATGTTTTCGGATCAATATAGAATTGTGAGGTCAATTGTCGACAATGATCAGAAACCGAAGCTTCTAGTCATCACATTTGGGCCGAGGGATTTCATGGATAACACTGTTAGCAAAAGATTAGACGACACCCCTGTTGCAAGAATATTTTCAGCCTACGAAAGCCAGCGTATGAGTTTGCAAAACTTTAGCCTGCAGAAGCTATCGAATCTCTTTCAATATCAAAAAACATTTGGTCGTCTCCTCCGGATAAAAGTGAGGAGGCAGCTTATTGAATGGACCTGCAAGAAACTAGATCGGTACGATTCACTCTGGTTAGCATCGGAGCAACAAGTTAGCAAGAAAGTTCAATACAAAGCTTCGGCAAAATCGTCAGAAAGTAGTCTCATTTCTCCTATTTCTGCACAGCAACGAATGAGTCTATCGCTGGCTGATTATAAAAATCGCTACACCCCATTTGACAATGAGGCTTGTGAGCTGCAAATCAATTACCTTAATCAAATTCTGGCCACGTGCTCGGACAAAAGCATTCCAGTTATGCTCCTAGCTATGCCCTTAACAAATGAGAATTTGCAATTGCTCCACCCATCATCTAAAGCCCAAATTGACAAGGGCCTGCATGACTTATGCAGCAAATACCACATCGATCTAGTTGATATGAATGAGCAAACGAAATTTGCGTATGATTCACATCTCTTCAGTGATTCAGTGCACCTGAACCGAGAGGGTTGTGAAAAATTTATTGCAGATTTTGCAGACCTGCTAAGCCAAACAGGCGTCAGCCGGAAAATATTGCACCCGAGATCTTCCCTCCCTAGCCCAAACCCAATTGACTAAAAACTAATGCAGCAGAAGGTGATATCGGCCAAAATTAGTTTTTCTTTGCTGAGAAAGAGCTTGAATGTCTACGTCAACCGCTACTAGCACGCCAATAAAAGCTGCAGACCCGCCGCCAAACGGGCTTGTTGAGCTATGGCAGCAACGCCACCTGCTTGGCCTAATGGTTAAGCGCGACTGCTTAGGACGATATAAAGGCTCTCTGCTTGGCTTGCTCTGGCCATTGATCAACCCCGTTGGCCACTTGCTCTTATACACGTTCTTGTTTTCAGTGGTCTTGAAAGTCAAATTTGGCACAAGCGGCAGCACAAGTAATTTTGCGCTTTATTTGATGGCAGGCCTTTTACCCTGGGGGGCGTTTGCTGAAGCCCTGGCCCGTTCTTCTACCGTTATTCTTGAACACCCAAACCTAGTCAAAAGAGTAGTGTTTCCCCTGCAAATACTGCCCTTGGTCACGGTTCTCTCAGCATTGGTAACAGAAGCTATAGCATTTATCATATTGCTTGCTGGCGTTCTTCTCTATAACCACGGCTTACCGGCATCGCTTTTATACTTGCCCTTGATAATTATTTCTCAAATACTCTTAACCGCTGGCATTTCTTGGTTTGTTGCCAGCCTGAGCGTATACATAAGAGATATAAGACATTTAATGGCACTGGGGCTGTCAGCATGGATGTACGGCACACCAATTGTCTATCCAGCCACAGCACTGCCAGAAAAAATTCAATTTATCTTGTGGCTCAATCCAATGGCAGGAATAGTAATGGATTACCGCCGAGTAGTGCTTGAGGGCCTAGCGCCTGACTGGCAGCACTATGGCGCATACACAGCTATGGCAGTGATAGTTTGCATTATTGGCTTTAAGTTCTTCGAAGCAACAAAAAAATCTTTTGCCGATGTAATGTAAGTCTCACGCCCTAAAGGCCGCTATAGCGTATGATAGTTGGCTGATTGAAACCTAGGCATAGAGACAATTTCGATGACTGATCAGCATAAACTTTTCGGCGCATACGATATTCGCGGCATATACGGCAAAGGTTTAGACGAACCTTTTGCCAAGAATGTTGGGTTTGCATACGGGCACTATCTCAAGCCACAGGGTGGCGGAAGAGTATTAATTGGCTCAGACGCACGAAGCTCTTCACCAGCTTTGAAAGCAGCCTTTATAGAAGGCGTACTCAATACTGGCAACGATGTACTAGATATCGGTATCTCATCTACTCCGATGGCTGTCTGGTATGCCGCTCAAGCCGGTTTTGACGGTGGCGCTGTCGTAACTGCAAGCCATATGGGTAAGCAGTACAACGGTCTCAAGCTCTATGCCAGCCAAGCAAAACCACTAGGGGCAAACAATGGTCTCGGTGAAATTCGTACAAAAGTAGAAGGCGGTACTTGCTCTGGTTTAGCCAATAGCAAGACAGGCAAACTAACCACCGTTGATATCATTCCTGAATATGTCAGTTTTCTATTGCGCCATGTCAGACCAGAACGTCGCCTTAAAATTGCTCTCGATGCTGGTCACGGCGCTGCCGGCCCTGAGCTTGAAGAGCTAGCCAAGACAGCCAAACATTTGATCGAGTTTATTCTGCTCAATTCCACGCCCGATGGCACTTTCCCTAAGCGCACACCAAACCCACTCGATGAAGGCTCACTAACAGAGCTAAGCAAACTAGTGGTTGATGAAAAATGCGATTTTGGTGTGTCGTTTGATGGTGACGCCGATCGCGCAGTATTTGTAGATGAATACGGTGTGCAAGTCGATACAGGCCTGATGATTGGCCTAATTGGAGCCGAACTTGTTCGTCGCCATGGTGGCGGAAAAATTGTTTACGATTTGCGCGCCAGCAGGGCCGTGCCAGAATATATTGTTTCCCAAGGTGGCACACCAATTCGCACAGGTGTTGGCACTCAGTTTATGATGAACAGCATGAAAGATCATCGCGCTCTGTTTGCTGGTGAACTTTCTGGTCACTATTATTACGCCGACATGTATGCCACTGATAATGCGTTGCGCACCATGCTCGAAGCAGTCAACGTCGTCGCACGCGGTACAGCCAGCCTTTCTAAGCTGATAGAACCATTGATGGTTTATGCCAGCTCTGGCGAAATTAACCTGCGAGTAAACAACATTCAAGATACCTTAGGCAAGCTTGAAATAGGTATCGCCGGCGGCACCAAAGAACATATCGACGGCCTCTCCGTCAATTTTGATGAATGGTGGTTTTCAGCCAGGGGCTCACAAACAGAGCCAGTGCTAAGACTAACCATCGGTGCTGTGACTAAGCAAATCTTAGATGAAAGGAAAGCTCAGCTTTTCGAAATAATTGAGAGCTAGAGCACCAGGAAGCCTCAGATATTATGACGAGCTACCATAAGAGCACATCATTCTGGCTGGTCTTAAACACTGTCATTCTAGCCCTGGCAAGCTCGTATGTTTTAGAGTTCACACCTCTGGGTTTTGAAATATCCAGTCAGTCTGACCGTCTTGATGTATTGGATAAAATCGATGAGTTTCCCAAAGACAATAAGGGCACCATTCTGATGCTGGGTTCATCGTTGGGCATATTCCCAGCTGCCTTAGCTGATTTCAAAACCTTCGGCGAACCCAAACCCGGCGCCGACAAGTTTCTACACTACTCGTCTTATCGCTATTTAGACCAACTACTTAGTACCCAAGCCGATTCACCGGTAAGAACTCTGAATCTCTCCAATCAAGGAGGCATGACCTCAGAAGACCTGCTCTTACTCAAAGGCGCTTTCAAAGCCGGCATCAAACCCAAATTGGTTATTCTACTCACTGGTCCACGAGACTTTCTTGATCATCAAACCAATAAAGTCGGCGAATCAAAACTTGCCAAAGCACTGCTTGTACGCATTTCTGAATCACTCTGGAATACTTCTGAAACAGCGACAGCCAATCTTGAAACACTTGCGAGCCGATTTCTACCTCTGTTTGTTGAACGAGATGCCATCACGAAATTTCTAACTGCACGTCTAAAGCAAACAATCGCTTTCATTTCGCACAAACCCTATCGCGAGAAACCACCAGCAACAGGTGGCTCACTCGAATCAATTCGAGATGAACCAGGCTCTCCTGAAATGATGGACTTCTATACTGCTAATTACAAAATTAGGTATTTACCAATCGACTGGAAGCGCTGGCAACTAGAAAGTACGGCTCTTAAGCAAATAATAGAATTTTGCAATAGTACAGGGACTCCGCTGTTAGTAGTTGCCATGCCGCTGAGCAAAAGCAATAGAGATCTGTTACCAGAAGACTTTGTCGAAAAGCATCGAACTATGCTGAACGATCTAGCTCAAGGCGATCAAGGCAGGAATAAGAGAATACTCTTTCTCGATCTTTTCAACAGCGAGCAATTCACAATCAATGACTACATGGACACTGTTCACCTGCGATCTTGTGGTGGCATCAGGCTTGCAAGAGAAATAGCACAAACTATTAACAAAGCTAGCTTGAACAAAGGGAGGCTATAGTTGCACAGATACAGGACTAGCACTGCATTGTGGATACTGCCATGCATTGCCTTGTACACGCTTATATGCCTTTTCGCCTTAAAACTGACTCCACTTAAAAAAGCGATTCTAGGACCAGAAGAACGCCTTACAGTGCTTCAAAAAGTTGACAACTGGAATACCAGTAGGTCAATTGGGACTGAAAAACCGATCTTTTTCATCAGCTCTTCCCTCGGAGCGGCGGCGGCTAACCACGCTGACTACAAAATATACGGAGCACCTAATCCAAGCTCACTAAACTCGATGGATTACTCCCAGTTCAAATACCTGGATCGCCAGATTGCCGAAGTGTGTGGGCAGAAGACTAGAACTGTAAACTTCTCGAATTCAGCCGCGCTAATTTCGGAAGACCTGCTCGTAGCCAAAGAAGCCGTGCGCCTTCAGAAGAAACCATCACTAATAATTTTAGCCATAGCCCCACGCGATTTTCTAGACCACTACACTGCGGCCTACCATCGCTCCCGCCTAGCGCAGATCCTCTTAACGCGCCAGGCAAGCTCATCTTGGGAGTTAGACAAATCAACTCAAGAGAATCTAGATAAGTTACTGTGCAAAGCATGGCCCTACTATTCGCTAAGAGTAGAATTTCGAGATCTTGCTGTCAAAAAAGTTTGCGAATCATTCAATCGTTCTGTCAGCCTCTATTATGCGACAAAACTACAAGATAAGAGAAAAACGAAATCGGTTCTGGAGGCAGAGGGTCTCGAACCTTCAAAGAAAGAATCGCCTTCACTCACCCCGCTGATCTTGAAAGACGAAGTATTGCCAGAAAACATTCTGGTGAAGTTCGATAGTGACTACCGCGGCAGATACCTACCTCTCGACGCCGAACGCTGGAAGCAAGAAATGGAATCATTTAGCCAATTTACACATTTTTGTAGAGAACAAAACATACCGCTATTGATTGTTGCAATGCCACTTACAGAGAGAAATCTAAACCTCTTGCCACAAGATTTTCTGACAAAGCATATAGAGTTGATAACAGAAATAGCACAAGACCCACCAACCATATTTCTAAACTTGATGGCTGACACCAGATTTACCCCAGCCGACTTTAGCGATACAGTTCACCTTCGCTCAGATGGCAGTATAAAACTAGCGAAGTTAATTAGCGCCGAGATCCAACAGCAACACTTGCTGCCTTGACCTGACTCTCACTCGCAAAGCCTCTACCTAATTTTGCACCAACAACATAAGTTGGTCTTGCTCTGCTTTCATTCAAGACGCTAGATAGGTAAACAGCAACCACACCAGTGCAGATTATCTGCAAACCAGCAAATACTCCAAGGCTTGAAATTACAATCATCGGCCAGTAAGCGGCTCCAGTAGCGAAAATTAGACTCGCAACCATGGCTAGAAGCGAAACGCCTGCGACAATAGCACCAACTACAGCAATGGCATAAAGAGGCATGATACTGAAAGCAAGTATGCCGTCCATAGCCAGACTCAAGAGCTTCTTCAGTGTATAAGTGCTTTCGCCTACTTCGCGAGCACCACGATCTATAGAGATACCGATTTGACTAAAGCCCAACCAAGGAATCATGCCGCGAAGAAATCTTGTTTTTTCAGGCAATGATGCCAGGGCATCAACTACTTTTCTATCCATCAAGCGATAGTCGCCAGAATCAAAGGGAATCTGAACAGAGGAAATGGAGCCGAGCACTCGGTAAAAGACATAAGCCGAAGCACGCTTGAGGAAACGATCGCGACGAGCCTGCCTCTGAGCAAAGACCACATCGTAGCCTTCCTTCCAGCGTTGTAGCATCTCGGGAATAAGCTCTGGTGGATCTTGTAAATCTGAATCTATATTGATTACAGCTAAGCCCTCAGAATGGTCAAGACCACAGGTAATAGCTGCTTGCTGGCCAAAGTTTCTTGAAAGCTCAACTAGCTTGACGTGGTCATGGTCTGCTGCAAGTTGACGCAAGGCCATGGTTGCCGGCGGTCTCGAACCATCATTGACGAATACGATTTCATAACTGGTGCCGGTGGGTGTGATTATTTTCTCAAGGCGCTCAATCACATTGACCAGGTTGCGGGGGTCTTCGTTATATACAGCTACTACTACTGAAAGCTCTATCAAAATTCCTCAGCGCTGCCGTGCAGTTGATATGTCCTTGGCAATTGCCAACACAAGGCAATTGTCCAACAGAGTCGCCGCTTGGTCAACTTGGCAATTCTAATGTAGGCATCTTAAGACTTGGCTAATTGGAGGGATTTAATCCAATTCCAACTGATTTCGACACCCTTTGTGAGAGGAACTTCAGGTTGCCAGTTCAAATGAGCTTTGGCTCTACTTATGTCCAAAACATTTATAGGCACGTCAACTGAGCGCGACTCAGTGTAGTCAACGGTAACATGGGGGCCAACTACAGTCTTGATAGTCTCAACAATCTGGTTAAGAGAATGCCCCTCACCCGAACCTACGTTGAAAATGCGCGGAGATAAATCGTCCTTGGGTTCGTATTTAGCAGCGCACAGAAGAGCACGTACCGCATCTGTAATGTATATATAATCTCTAACAACTTCACCATCACCCCAAATAGCAATAGGCTGCTCACGAGCCACGTGGCCTAAAAAGACACCAATCGCCCCCTGTTTAGCATTAGGGTTCTGTAATTCGCCATAAGGGTTAGAAAACCGAGCGACAACATACTCAAGGCCATGAATGCGCTGAAAGAGGTGCAGGTACTTTTCGATAGCTAACTTAGTAATGCCATAAGAGCAAATTGGGTCATTGGTGTGCTCTTCAGATATAAGCGAAGTTTCGGGTACACCATATACAGTGCCACCAGACGAAACGAAAACGAATTTACGCACCTTCTCTTTTAGGCACTCGTTTAAAAGCTGAATAGTAGCTACTACGTTCGAAGTAACATCATGAATAGGGTCATCGTTTGAAGTCTGCGGCAGAGTGTTATAGGCAAGATGGAAGACCCAATCGATGCCGTGCACAGCTTCTTCTACTTCATGATGATTGCCTAGCTCACCGACAAAATATTCGACATCTGGCCGCTCTGGCCGAAACCGATTGGGGTAGCGGTCAAAGACCCTGACCTCATGACCTTCTGCTCTGAGCAGGTCAACTAGGTGGGCACCTATAAATCCATTTCCACCAGTAACTAAAGCTTTCATTTACCTAGGCCGCACAGTGAGCAGTTCTTCATAGACAGATTCTATATCATCAACCATCTGACTGACTGTGCGTTCGGGCTTGATGTTACTGGCTAACTGAGGCAATAAAGCCCTGTCTTCCAGCACTGCTGTTATTTGTTGCTGCAATGAGCGGTAATCATTAAGTTTGAACAATAAACCATTTTCCCCATGTTTGACAAGCTCAGACATGCCACCTAGGTCAGTGACAATTAGAGGGGTAAGCGTCGCTAGAGCTGATTGCATCACGAGTGGAGTATTTTCGTACCAACGTGAGGGCACCACGAGAACGTCAATCTCTTCCAAAACAGAACCAAGTTGATCATTAGGGAAAGTGCCAAGGAAGCTAACGTTCTTGCCTCGCTCTGGCGAATCGGCAACCATTTTTTTGAGCGAATTTACATACTCAGGAAACTGATTTACATCACCATAGAGCTTCAGTTGAGCCTCTGCGGCAAGGTTCTCAGGCAATGCCAGAAAAGCTCGAATAAGCAGATCGACACCCTTATGCTCAAAGAAAGTGCCAATATAGCCAATTCTTACCTTTTCACCAGGCTTCTTAATCTGGTGCTCATTGAGCTTAGAAGTATCAATACCAAAAGGCACATGTCTAATTAACTGACTATCAATGCCGTTCTCGACGAATATATCGTGCATCAGCCTAGTAGGAACCAATATCTTAGCTAGTGAATTAGCACTATTCTTCAAAAGTTCAGGCCGAGCCAAAGTGGCTTGAATAGCGGCTGGAGCTTTAGCTGTTCTATATAAATTGCTGAGTACAGATGTGGCTACACCCTTAAAAGGACCAGCTAAACCGTCTATAGCAGTACCAATAGCGGGGTACTTACTTGCTATTGCTTCTACAATTTCTTGATCTGGTGGCAAGAGTTTAGGTGTATAGCAATCAAGACACTTTACAGCCAGTGGCCCAGGGCCTCGACACACAGCGCCATCAGGCCGCTTGAGCTGCACAATTGGGCAAACAAACCAGAAATCGGTTGAGTAGAATACCACCGGGGCGGAATACTCATGGCAAGCCTCTATTACTGACGCTGAGAGATTCTGCGCATGCACAAGCTGGACTATATCGGGTTTGAACTCCCTCAAAATCTCAGCAAAATGAGCTTTTATGTGAGGATGATAATATTCAAAGCTAAATTGGAACTCTTTCAGACGAAGGGCCTCTTCAATAATATGAACAGGAACACCTTCAAACTCAAAGTTTTTACTTAAATTGACGCCCTGGCTAGACTGACCACCATGGGCGTCAATTTTTCTCCGGGCATCAAGATCCGGGGGATTGGCAGCCACAACTTTTACTTCATAGCCGCGTTTTTGTAACTCTTGGGCAATCTTTAAGGTGAGCACTTCTGTGCCAGCTCTATGCTCAGGGAAAAACTTATGGGCTGTTAGTAAAACTCTTCTCATCGTGCCTTGGAAGGAATAATTCTAGCCTTCAATTCGCTGTCAGCTGATCGAGGCAAATATCGGCTAACGGTCTATGTTACCAGGATTTTAGCGAGACATTGCTCAAGCATCCACCTTCACAGGGCCGAGAAGGATAGAATAGCGAGTTATGCGCATATGTCTCATTTCTCGCGAATATCCTCCAGATACAGGCTTTGGTGGAATCGCCACATTTACCAAGCACCTTGCTCACGGCCTTAAAAACCTTGGTCACGAAGTAGTTGTCGTCGCTTTGGCTAAAGACAAGGCGAAAGTAGCTGATGATGACGGCATAACTGTGCACAGAGTCGAGGCCTATCCTTTTACTTCAAAGCTGGCGGCGGTAAGCATGTGCATGCCGTACACCAAATATGTGCTTTTCTGTTGTACCGCCCTTTGGGACAAATTTGCGCAGTTGCAGGCAACTACCCCTTTCGATGTGGTTGATTCACCAGAACTCTTGGCCGAAGGAATAATTCCAGCGGTGACCCAAGTCGTACCGCAAGTAATTCGTTTATATACGCCCCATTCAAAATTTATAGCCGAGAAAATGCACAATGTTGTGCCGACTTTTGATCATCAGCTAATTGCCATGCTCGAACGTATAGCCATGCTGCAAGCCGCAGTGCTGACATCACCCAGCAATGACCTTGCCAATTTTGTGGCTGGTGATTTAGGCATACCAGTTGAACGTATACAGATAGTAAGAAACCCGATAGACACAAGTGTCTTCACCCCCGAAGGAGAGAAAGCACTGCCAAGCTCAGACAAACTGAGAATTCTCTTTGTAGGAAGACTAGAAGGGCGCAAGGGCATTACCTATCTTATAGATGCCATACCGCAGATAGTGGCACAGTATCCCAATGTCGAGTTTGTAATCATTGGCGACGATACCACCACTGGCGAAGGCATGACTTCGGTGTTAGCAAGCTTGAAAAAATCTCTAGAATCAAGCAATTGTACAAAATACGTTAGATTCATTGACCGCATATCTCTCGATGCACTTCCTAGCTATTATCGCAGCACCGATATTTCGGTCGTTCCTTCTGTATACGACAATTCACCATACACTTGCCTTGAAGCCATGGCTTGCGGCAAACCGGTCATCGGCACAGATGCTGGTGGCACCAAAGAATATATAGAAGATGGCCTCTCTGGACTGATTATTCCCGCATGCGATACAGATGCTCTCGCCAAAGCCTGCATTTCACTCTTAACTAACAGCCAAGAGCGCGGCAAATTGAGCGTCGGCGCTCGAGAAAGAGCCGTGAAATATTTTGATCGCACAGAGATAGCGAGGCAAACAGTTATTTGCTACGAGCTTGCCCAATCTCTCTATCAGCAAAGAAAAGCTTCTATAGCCTCGGGTAGTCTCTACAATCATGACTACAAAAAGGCCACAGAAGATGCCGTAACACTTATCGACAGCTTCGACAAAACTATCTACGACTTACTCTTTCAACGCTCTTATCGCTTTAGACTTGCGCACTGGTGGCGAATATTGAAAGCCAGACCAAAACTTTTCGGGGCCAAATTAGTAACAAAATTATCTAAAGGCCTGCTCCACATGGTTGGTACAAAAGACCATGAATTGCCGCCAATTTTGACAAAACTAGAAATTGAAATCGACACAAAGGACAAAGAGCGTCTCAGTGGAAAGCTCACTGGAAAGCACGAATAATAAACTGCTTGGCTGTGAAGCTAGAGAGCAGAAAGAGAGTAATGGTTTCAGCAATTACTCTCTCATGTTGATTTATATTTTTTTTGCTGCCTTAGCCATTAGACTCTGGTTCAATTTTTGCACAGAGCACGTGAATTCAGCCGCTGCGTCCGATGCTTCAGAATATTTGCGTTACGCCACAGCCTTGAGCCACCGAGATTGGAGTGCCCCTGCCTTTGGACCAGAATGGAAGGAATTTGTTATTACTGGGCCAGCCTTCCCTTTCTTCCTATGGCTTTGTTCTTTCGCCACACTCAGCCAAGTTAATTGCCAGAGGTTAGAGGTATTCCTCATAGCTCATTCCGTTATATCGAGCGTCACTGTAGCGTTAATAGCACTGATAGGTAAAAACCTATGGAACAAGAGAGTGGGTATCGTCGCCGGCAGTATCGCTATCTTCTATCCAGCCTTCATAGTCAACAGCGGTCGGCTATACAGCGAAACGTTCGCTACCTTTATTGAAGTTGCTGCTCTGGCCATACTCTCTCTTTCGAGAAAGACTGCTTTGGGGAAATATCAATATATCCTACTGGGCGCACTGCTAGTAATACTACAGCTTACCCGCTCTTCAATGATCTTGTTCAGCGCTGCAAGCTTAGCCTTGGTGTTTGCAGCTGGCGCCCAAGGCTATCGCTTAACTGACATCAAATGGCGCGCAGCCTTTACTAATCTAATTTTGGTCCTCCTAGGATTCCTGACCGTATTGATTCCATGGCTCTGCTTTGAGAAAACCGCCTTTAACAAGCTCAGCTTAGTCGTTGATCGAGTTGGTCACTACAATTTGTTCGTCGGCACCAATACAGAGATTCAAGGTTTCCTGTCCTATCCCTATCCTGATGGCCGTGGTATCGAAGAGAAGAGTTTCATCACCTTAGCCAAAGAGGCCTATAGGAAGAGCCCGAACCGTTTCATAAAGCTTATGCTCGATAAGCCCGCCCGACTCTACAAATTTCCTTGGAACGACTTTAGAACACCAATTGGACCATGTTCAATGCAGACTCAGGTGGCCTTTCACCAAATCGTAGTTTTACTTGCCATAATTGGCCTAATTATCGGCTTAGCCTTTAGTCCAAGCGGAAACAATTTTCTAGGAAAAGCGGCGGTGGTTGGGGCAATAGTCATAAATCTCCCCTTTCTCGCCTTTATCACCGTACCTCGATACAACCTTATGGCCATGCCAGCGTTCATTCTTCTCGCAGCAGCAGCAGCCTGCGCTCTAACAAAAATACAAAGAGAAAATAAGGCGGCCAAAGCCCCCAAGATAGCTAGTGCTTCTGCACTCTTTCTGCTGATATTTCTTCGTGATGACTTCCGTAGCCCTTTTATAATAGGCGATTCAAATGCAGCTTCGCTCTATTTCGTTCAAGGCACTGACATACTAACGAGAAGCCTGATAGCAACAGTTGCGCTCATCGTCTTGCTCGCAGCACTATGGACTTGCCTAGAGCTAATAGCCAAACAGTCAACAAGGGCCAGAACTGTTGGACGCATTTTCCTAGTCTTACTATCAATCCTATTGCTGCCACTCGCCCTATTTCCCCAACGCTCAAATGGGCGCATGAGAGAAGGCATACTCACCTTAACTCGACCAGGCGAAGAAATCAAAGGCAGCATTGCGCTAGAGCCGACCTCAAACTTAAACGCGAATCAAACAGAGTGGTTCTTACTTGTTGATACAGACCTTGGCCACCTAGCGAACGAAAATTTTGAAATTTCACTCAACGGGCTCAAAGCAGAAGCACCACCGATGCCATCACTTGCGGCCTTAGATGACTGGCACTACATAAAAACACAACAACCAGGAAATGCTTATCTCGAATGTACTTATATATTTGATTGTTTAAGCCGCGAAGCTGCCTTGAATAACACAGAGTTGCGACAATGGTTTGTCATTCCAGTAAGCCAAGCACAAAGAGAATTGCTCGAAAAGCAAAAAGTGGCGGACATAACTATAACCCAACGCAGCGCTAATCCTTCGACGCTCTTCAGTGCGGGCCAGCACTCAAAAGGCAAGCAAGTAATACCATCTCGCGCCATTTACTCATGGGAAAAGGCATTCTATGGAGTCGAAAACGACCAAGGCTTGACTTGCCCTCGATACGATGAAATCGTCAAAAAAAGAAAGGCAAACTGGTCAATTAGCTACAAAGGCCAAAACGAATTACTAACTGACTTAGATCTTAATGTACGATTGTTGAGAGTAAGAAACTGCCAAAGCCCCACAAACCAACAAGGTGCAAGTACTCTTCCTGCAAACGTAAGAATGAGCGAAAAAGCGACACTGTCCCTGGAACAGCTCAAATTGAAAGAAGGGCAATTAGCTGTGATTTCCATTATTCTCAGCTATCCACAAAACTACAGCGCAGACACTCAAATCACCACAAAACTCATTGAAAGCAAGCCAGTGCTACAGCTACTCTGGCGCGATCAGAACAACGTTGAGCAAACAATGAGCTTGCCTTATCTGACAAAGCCACAACCACGTTTTTCAGTGTGCCTACCTCTAGATCTGCGCAAAATAAATGGCAGTCAATTTAGGGTCACGTGCACATACCCTGACAAGAATTGCCAAATAGAGCTTGGTGCGAGAGTACTTGACTGCCATCCTCTATTCTCCGACCAGGAGCTATTTTAAATGACTAAAGACGTCTGGCAAAATCATTGGCTGCACTTGATTTTACTGTCAGCACTAGTTTGGGTCGTGTTTTCACGCACACTTGGCAGCTATTTCCTAGCAGATGATTTCGGCGAGATCTTCTACGTAAGCCGGATTTGTAACGGCGAATATAATTTACTATGGCTAAATTTCTCCAGCAATTTCATGTCAGTTCCGGGCATGAGTGTCTGGCGCCCATGGCTCTTAGTCAGCCTCTTAATTGATTTCCTCGTATGGAAAGCCAACCCAATTGGTTTCTATCTGACCAATGTCCTCTCTTACAATGCCACTGTAGTTCTACTTTATTGCCTGATGCGCATGTTGACCAGAAGCGCTACCAGAGCTAGATCTTGTCTAACCGCATTTGTCACAGCCTCACTATTTGCAGTATCGCCACTTCATTGCGAAAGTGTTTCTTGGGTAGTAGGCAGAGTCGATGTTGTTTGCGCGGTCTTTTATTTACTTTGTTTGTGTCTCTTCATACAAGCAGATCGCGCTTCCAGTCTGACAGATAAGCGACGATACCGAATGCTTGTGATGGGCTATCTTGCATGCTTTTGGATAAGTATTTGGACAAAAGAGATGACCATCGGTGCACCATTATTAGCACCAACGCTCATTTTTTTATTTGGCAGCAAACCTCTAGACCTAAAAAACGCCTGCAAAATTAGTGCTCCTCTTTGGCTCTCCACTGTTCTCTATTTCGTATTGCGCTACCTAGCATTGGGTACCTTACTAGGGGGATACACCCAAGGAATTGGCGACACTCAAGCGGCTAGCGCACTTAGCCACTGGCTTGATGGCGATACGTTGCACCGTCTTTTGTTTCCTTTTGCAAATGGCATATACGGTCCACAACCAGGGCTAGCTCCGCTACTTGGCGTATGCTACTTAATTATTATCACCGTAATATCTATAAGAGCTATTAGCCTCAAGCTAGATTGTAAATGGCTATTAGTGCTCTTAGTCTGGATTGCTACCTGCCTTGCGCCACTGTACAAACTATGGGGTCTAGGTTACGAACTTGAGGGTGCGCGATTCTGCTTTTTCCTGACCATGCCTTTAGCAGCACTTGTACCGTCTTTACTACTTATTGATAGCAAAGCAAGTAACTATCTAAAGGTATCTCAACTTGATCGCAGTCTAACTTTAATTGGGCTTCTCGCAACTACCTTGGCCTGCGGAATTCTAGCAAAAACAGCAACTCGAACCAACCTGGAATGGGTGCATGCGGGCAAAGAAGTTAGAGAGTTTCTCAGGCAAACAGGTGATCTGAATCAGCGCCTTTCAACAACGAATCAACAAATGGTACTTCTAGGTATTCCCAAGCGCCGTGGCGGCGCTCATATGATTCTCAATGGTTCTACTTTTAGAAAAGCCCTCCGTCCACCATTCACAAACACAGATCTCACAAGCCAAATTCATACCTTTGACCCAGTCTTCTTCAGTGAAAATTTCAAGCTAGACGTTAGTCGCTTTAAACGAACCACCAACGGCAATAGTCTCATCGCCTACTGGGACGACAAAGAAGGAAAATTAAAACAACAATTGCTACTGCCTGCACAAAGTAGCCTGCCAACGCTAACCATAAACAACTATTACAATAAGCAAGGAGTTGCTTTTGTCCACAGCATCGGAAGAGCAGATGTACAAAGCTCTGATCATACAGGCCTGACCTTAACAAATATCCAGGAGGGTGACGGTATAAGCTTCTCCCAGCTTCAACTAAATCCTCTCTCTGCTGACATTTTAGAAGCTGAAATAACAGTGTTTGATTATCCTCAAAACCTAAAGGAACTAACTTTTTCAGCCAATTTCAACGAACTAGATTCCCGTTGCCAAATCAAAACAACTAAAACGATAATTGACAATCTAAGACAGCCATTTTTGATTAACATACCACTGTCTCAAAACTGGCGATGGTTCACCACAAACAAATTAAATAGCGTCTCGCTGCAGCTACCGCCTGGCACAACTGCGAAAATTGGGAAGGCCAGACTAATCAATGCTGAACACATTAAACCTACAATTACAGCCCCCGCATATCAACAATCCAACGACGGGCACTACTTCATACCATCAAGTGAAGATGCCATTGAAATTCATATAGCCTTGCCCGAGCTTGAGCGCATTGCAAAAGCATCTGTTTTCATCACTGCAAAAAATGCTTTCTTTGATATTTTCAAAAATCCGCATGATGCGGTCGAGTTCACGCTCGCACTGCCGATTAAACCAGGACAACACACTTTTTCTCTTGATACTAAGGCCATCAAGTCAGATTCTTATCGCCAAATTAGCGTCCAGCTATTGGACAAAGACGGCAAGGCCGTAGGCGGGGAAAGTGATGCGATAATGATTCAATTCAAAGACTAGGACAAACGCACGGTCGCCAAAACATCAACAGTTTTTGCAACCACCAGGGCAGGCACCCCACGCACAATAGCCTCTGGTTTTGCAAGTTGGTCCATACTTAAACCAGGCATACTATCGCTTCGAAACATAACCGCCACTGCTAATGGTGGCATGCAGCGGTCAAGCACACGGTTTATGGTTCTTCGTCCAGGCAACCAAGTGGGAAGAAAGAGATTCCCCTCCGTCGCAGGAACGGCAAACTGAAATTTATTCTCTACAATGCAGTGCTGCAATGCAAACAGACAATACTGGTTCAATATCGCTCTACCATCACAGGCAAGCAAAAAACTCCGCACCTCCCCAGAGGTAATCGTCGAGAGAGTCGCTCTGCCATCAGGCGTCGCACAATCGATATTTTGTATCAGATCTCGAAAATACTCAGGTATTGAACAGTCGCAGGGCAAGCCATCAAGCAGGTGAATCATGTGTATATTCGGATAGGTCTGAATACCAGCAGAGAGGAAAAAATTCTCGCCCAGTGGCCGTTTCTGATTGCACACGGAAATGACATAAATTGGAGGGAAGCAAATATCGCTAGCCTGCCTGGAGCGATTCAAGGTTGGCAAAAGTTCAGCCACACATAGCTCTCTGACGACCTTTGATTCAGTCGACTCAACTTTCATTTGACAAAGCACCGCCGCAGCTCCGTATGCATTGCCATTTTGAATAAATGCCATAGCTTTGGCAAAATCTATCCATTGTCGGTGTTCGGCAAGTTCAAGCCTATGGCACTCTAAGAGTTCAAGAGCAAGGGCAGAAGAGCAGGCTCGCGCCAGGAAACAAGCCATGAAGGCAATTTGAATTGCTGTGGCATTACGAAGGCTTGTTTGGTGGGTGGTCTCGATTGTTTGCTTGGCAATAATATCAGAGAGAACTTCGAGTACTACAAGTACATCCTGGCGAAGAGCTCCGGCAAAGCCACATACCAGCGATCCGAGCGGAAGAACAATTTGGAAAGACGAAATCTTATCGGTGAATTTCTCTGAAATGAACTTATGGTCAAAATAAGAAATATGCTCATAACTTGAATTATGGCCGTTCCACTTAGTCTCGACAAAGTTGACGTTAGGCACAACAAAAAAGAACTGAGAACCCTGCTTGATGATACGATTTACGACTTGAAAGAAATCACAAAACTCAGTCAAATGTTCAATGACATGAAAAGCAGTAACTACGTTGAAGTTATAATCCTCGTCGGCGGCATTTAAATCAACCACGACATGCTCTTTACTCCGACAAACCTCCTGAGCATACGACGACAAATCGGTTCCGAATGTCTGCCAGCCGAACTCTTTGAAAAAATCTAAGTAGTAACCGGTGGCGCAACCAATGTCGAGCAGCCTAGGAGGAATATTGCTCTGATTGCCCTCAGCCAACATAAGCGAACCAAGAATTTCTACTGACCAATTGACTAGGGGCAAAGAATTATAATCTTGGTAGCCTAAACCGGTATTGCAATCGGCATGATAGTAATCTTTACTCTGATAAAGTTCATCAAGATTGGCTGGAACAGACTGAACAGCGCAGTGCCCGCAACTCTGACATCTAAGTACTGGCATTCCGTCTAAGCGCCTGGAACATGAGGTTCTATTAGACGAACCGCACCAAAAACAAGGATGAAAGTTGCTAGGATCCAACTCCGTAGCCGTCATATCTTTAAGTGTCTCTTAAAATAGAAGTGAGCAAAACAGTGCTGCAAATTTATCAATTCTCCCGACTGGTAAAATAACTTTCAGATAAATAACAGCTATGAAATAGCACTAAGGATACTACAAATTGCAATTTATCAAGATTCTCCAATGACATTAGATAAACACGTCAAAAGCATTACCGCCTGGCTCAATTTCACCACTTCAGTTTGTAGTGCCGCAATCCTAACCTGTTGGTTTGCATTCGACCACAGGCTTGCGGGTATAGATGAATCTGGCCATATTATCAATGCCAATCAAGCAAAAGAAATACTGGCCCACGCTCGAATTTGGAAACTTGAATGGTGGAATGAACTACTAACTATCAATGGTTTTTATCCTCCATTCGTTTACATTACAAATGGCTTCTTAAGATTAGCTTTTGCTGACGCACCATGGCTAGACGCATTGTCACTAATTGTGTTTGAACTCAGCTTAAGTGCTTCCGTTTTCGCAATTTCGTACTCCATTTCAAAGAGCAGGGTTGTTTCAGTTTTGGCCGTGTTGATTCTCCATTGCTATCCTCAAATTACCTATTTGTCTCACACTCCGCTACTCGATTTCCCCCTTGAGACGATGATTGCAGCTGGCATCCTTAGCCTTATCTGGTGGAGCGAAAACATAACATGGAAACGATCTCTAGTCTGCGCGTCGGCGCTTGCACTAGCGTGTCTAACAAAACAAATAGCAGTGGCTTTTCTTCTACCGCCAGCACTTTGGCTAACGCTAAAAGCATTGCTAGAAGCAGAAAGCAATGCCCGCCTAAAGGTATTCAGTAAATCTCTTACCATAGCGCTTATAACGGCGAGCACACTCGGTCTCTGGTATTTCCTCAATCGCGAGTCAATAGCAGGGCTAGCTAGCTACAATCGCGGTGTTATCGGCGACACCAGCATGATGTCTGCTCTGATTGCCAATCTCAAATTCTATGCAATTGGCACTCCCCACAATATGTCCCCTCTTTTGCTGTCTCTTTTCTTCCTCTCATTGTGCATACCGGGGAAAAGCTGGAAGGGGCTAGCGCCGATCGTACTCTCGGCTGCTGGCGGCATGGCTATAATTAGCCTTATTACTTGGACTGCGCCACTCGATCGTTACCAGGCGCCCGCGCTGATTGCGCCAGCAATAATAACGGCGATAACAGCGAAAAGCCTATGGCATGGGTTGGGCAATGCAACAAGTGTAAAACTCGTTGGTAGAGGGTTCGTGTGCCTAACGGCACTTGTCATTGGTCTGCAATACCTCTCATTTAATTTCATGCCTTACCCTCTCAACCTCGGTTCAACCATAGCCTCAGCCGCTAGGCGATTAGGTGTTTCGGTCCGCCTCTATAGAGACGAAATGGTAGTCAATGACAGCCCTAGACCAATGCAAAACTGGGGGCAAGCCTGGGCCTTAGAACGCATTCGCCAGGTTGACGGCGATGCTCCGGTTTGGCTCAATATCTTGCCATGCACTCCCGATATAAATACTCACACCTATGAGGTCGTAGCTCACCGTATTAAGAGCAAAGCAAAGCCAACCACCAGCCGCAAATGGACTCTTCTCGGAGACAGTGTTGAATTTTCCGAAAAAACAGCCCAGTACTACCAATGGTATTTGCTAACGGACGGCAAGCAAGGCAATCAATTGCTAGACAGAGACAGCACTAATGCTTACGCTGCAATTCAAAAATTTGTTGCCAGCAGCAGTAAATTCGAACAGATAGACAGCCTTAGATTACCCGACCAATCAACAATTAAACTCTACCGACAGAAATAAGACACCTTGTTAAAATATCTCAATTCGGGAGTTTGCCAAATCCGTGCTTGGCAAAGATTTGACTGACAAAATCAGATCTTTAACCAAAAAACTACCAACGCTACGATCTGGGCCATATTGCGAAAACTGTTCCCAGCGCCCCGGAAATACGGATACCGTAACCAAGACTTTGTCATCAATATATTTTGGTAGAAAAACGTTATCGCAAATCTCGAAGTCCGTCCAATCTTTCTTACAAAGTACAAAAGGTGGGCTTGCTGCGAGGATTTGCGGCACTGACTCAGGCTTACCACCGTGCAAGGTAATAAACACTCCAGCCTTATTGGCACGGCCAGTTGAGCAAATTTTTCCATTTAAGCAAATTTCAGCCTGCCTAGAATGAGCGAATTCTTGCGGCAAGCTTATTGTTGCCCCCATAGAATGAGCCAACTTAAGCGTGTATCTATCTATCTTAAGAACGTCGCCAGCCCCACTAGCAAGAGCACCGCTTGCACCTAGAACTCGATCAAACTGCTTGTCCGTGAACTTCACTCTAAAGCATTGCCTTTCACCCGCCCTATCGAATGCCTGCTGTGCCATTTGAGCCCTCAATAGATACAACCGTGGTTGACGCACAGAAAGAGGAAGTGACAGGCCCCCACTATTTACAAATTTAGTATCATGCTCACGAATAGCAGTCGAATCAGAAGAGATGATGCGGGATTCTAGACTGGTTGCATCGTTCGAAAACCTGCTTGCACAAAAGAAGCTGCGGTCTGGTAAACGAATGCTTTTCTCATTCTTGTTAAGACGATCAGCATAAACAGTCAAACCAGTTGAGCCAGCAACTACCATCAACTGATTTTTTTGCCCCTGTTCAAGATGTAATAGTTCCGCAGGAATTTCAACAACTCGCCACTGTCTCATTTGCTCGGTTGGAATATCAGAAACGCTAGCGTTCATGCGCATGATATTGAAAAGAAAATAGCGAGACGAATCGATCTTATTTACTGAAAGGGCGTTATTGTCAACTTTCACCCCATTAACAAAAAATTGAGAGTCACTGCAGCGGCTATCGCAATCAATATAAAACGAGTAAAAGTCCGATTTCGTTTCGCCCTTAGGCTGGCTCGAATTCTCTGGGGCTAAAATATCTCGAAACAATCGCTCACCGGCATTAAGCTCTAGCTTACATTCTCTTTGGTCATCCTGAAAAAGAGTAGTAGCAATAACTGGAGAAACAACAAAGACGAGAAAAAGAGAAGCAAGAATGCCGACAACGCGTGGATGCGAGCCGAACGAATTTGCCCTACAGAAGGTGAGCCATATTAAGTAGCCAAAGAGCGAGCAGACTAACAGTAGCCGAAGAAAAGCTAACAGAGCCAAGGCATACCCTAAAGGCAACTGAATCAGCAGAGTTGAACTTGGATCCAGCTTGAGCAGTAACAGCAGAAGTACAATCAACGGCACCACGGCCAAAGCTTGCTTCTGCCCAAAAGTCCAGACGCGAACGGAACCGAAGGCTGCAGCGAGGAGCAGAAACGGCTGCACTGGTGCAGCGTAACGGGCGATGGCTTCAAAGGGGAGATAAATTACGAGATGAATAACCATCAGCACAACTGTTACTAGCAATAAAAATTGCCGACCAAAATCTATGCTCTCGGACGAAGACGTCAATTCGACAATCATAAAAAACAAACCAATTGCAGCCAGTGTCAAAACAGCGCCGTGTATGTAATTCTGTCCATTGATGCCGAGGCCAAACACTACTTGCTTGAAGTCATTCCATACGTAGCCCATCACCCTCGGGATCTTTCGCAAGTACAAATTTGCTAGCTCCGCTGGGTGTTCACTCCATACACTCAGTAGAATGGACACAGAAGAACCCTTCTCTATGTAACGCAAGGTTGAAACAGAAACTGGCATAGTTGCACGACCATCCAGCCGAATATTATTACCGAAAGCCAGGTTATAAGCTGGCATCCGCTGCGGCATTAGATTGAAGTGCCCAGTGGAAGCCAAAGTAAAAACTAGCCAACAGAGCATAACGAGGACGCCACCACATAAGGTAGCTAGTAACTCTCGTACAATCGACGACTTAGAACGTTTCTGACAAAACAAACCAATAACAACTAGGGCGCACCAGCCTGGTGCTAGGGCAACCTTTGTGAGAAAACCAACTGCCGCTAAAATGCCGGCAGCGGCTGCGCAAAACAATCTAATTACACGAGACTGAGTAGTCACACCATGCAAACAAATCAAACATAATACGACAAGCAGGAAAGTGGCAATCGGCTCTGTGAGAAATCTACCGGACGAAACTATAGTAGCCGGACTGATAACGAACGAAACACCGATTGCTAAACAAAATAGTTTTGAAGGGAAAAGCCGATTTGAGAGAACGGCCAATGTGCCAGCACTGAAACCATTAGTTAAACTAAGAACAACAGCCATTACCAACCAAGAAGTCGCAGCCGGCGGTTGACCCGTGACAAAAAAAGCCAGCGCCCCCAAAAGCGGCACAATCGGGCCGTCAAGCATTATATTAGAAGAAAAATCAGGTGCCTTTATAGCATCAAAGACTGCAGCGAAATCACAGCAGGTCAATTTTTGCAAGACCGGAAATAATTGCGAAGCCGTCAATAAATAATGAGCTGAGTCAAAGACGAATAATATTCGAGTGTCAAAATACTTTAGCTGATACCAGAGTGACACTGTCATTCCAAGCAAGGCCGGCACCAAGAATAAACCAATCTGACTAGCTTTCAACTCTTCTCACCCTGCTGTTGGTCAAGCACGAATACCATGTTACAGTCAGCAGAACGAGTACGGCCAAGGCGGCCAAAGCCATACCAAGGGTGCAGGATAGAGGCTTGTAACAAAAGCGAACCTCATGATCACCACGAGGAACAACGATTGCTCGAAACAAATAGTTTGCGCGAAGAATCTCGGTCTCACGCCCATCAACTGTGGCTAACCAACCGGGATAGAATGTATCAGTAAACACTAAAACACTACTGGTAGCCGCTTTAACATCAATGTCAATTTGATTACAGCTTAGCCGCTTTACTGCAAGAGGCACAATTGCCAACTTCGGCCCAGCAATTGGCATCTCGCAATTCCCCGGTACCTCTATTACAACTTGTGAGCGCGGATCGAAATCACTAGATTGAATTTGAGCTTTAGCATCAGCACCGTCAATCGCCTTTATATATCGATTCACCAGATACGCTTGCGGTAGGCAGTTCACATTCTCATAGACGGAAATGCCTTCTCTAGTAGTAAACACTAGGTTGTATCGTTCCGGTAGAGCCTTAAACTGACTGACTAAGTACCTTACACTGGCAAGATCGACAAAGGGCGTAACCTTCCCATAACTTTGATTACGAAACTCATCAAGTTGAGCGCCACATAGCTTTGTAAACTCAGCGAAGCGAGCTGGCTGCATAGGGTTGTGCACGCGCAAAGAGCTAATGCCATAGACAATATTTGAATTGGGTTTAAGCACATGCTCCGTAACTGAAAGGACTCGACCTGGATGTTTAGCAAGATATTCCGTCAACTTAGTTTCGGGAAAATCGAAAAACGGCTGCACGGGTAATGAATATCGAGCAATTACTAACAGGCTCAGAGCGTTGACCAATATCGCCGCTACAGAAAAGTAAACTCGGAAGTCTGCAACTCGCTTCAGCGGCTTGCACTCAGACAGCCACACGGCAGCGAAAAAAATGGCAACAAGACCAGCATTAGCTGCCAGGTCAGAAAGCCTATAACTCATATCAGGAAGAGTTTCATCAAAATTGAAAATCTTCAAGTTGCACTGTAACAGGCAAATAGATAGCGAAACAAGAAGCGGCAAGGCAGCAGCAGCAAAACCAAACCGCAAGAGTTGCTTCTTTCTAGAAACAGCTTGCATTCCTATTCCAGCGAGCATTGAAAGAAGCAACAAAAAGCAAGGGATGAGATAGACAGTAATAAGGTAAGAAAGAGGCCTTATTGCTAATAAATTATCAAGCCACCCAACGCGCGAAATCAGCAACAAGCAGATAGTCGATAACATTATAAGCATCAAAACCACTTCCCTTTGCCGCTTACCTGCTACCACACAAAAAGGTAGAAGACTCACGCTCACCACGCCAAGAAATGGGCTAGCCATTCCGTAACAAGGCTGAAAGATATTCAGCACAATACCCTGCCATGGGGCAAAAGCAGCCTGGCCATCACCATACTTATATGAGTCACCACAGCTCAAGTATTCGACAAATGGCAGTAACATTGGCGCAGCTAGGGCAAAAGAAAATATCCCAACAAACAAAAAACCGGGCACGAGTTTTATCAACGAACTGCGTGCTCTTCCTAGGGAAGAAACACCAATGAAAAAATAAAGAACCACAGCGGACATGACACCATAGAGACTAGATTCAGGATGACCGGAAAGAACAAAACCTGCAGTGGCAAGGGATGCAACGACAAGGGGCAACTGGCCGGGCGAGCGAGCCGCCCACACGAAACTAGCAAAAAGCAACGGAAAGAGTGCCTGAGATGTGCCTGAAAGAAGTTCTAAGTAGTACAAGATATATGGACAAAAGGCATAACTTATCGCTGCAAATATAGCCGGTAGCCTTTCAAGACTAAGCAACCGAGCCAATAGATAAGCACCAAGGACGCAAAGTACTACCTCACCCACTAGAGTCAGGTTGTAGGTTCTAGCTGAAGGAAAAAAGGCTAATGCTAAATGCAACGGAGCAAGCACCGCAGCAGAAATGTCCCCAATCATCGGCATCCCACAACCGCTGTACGGATTCCACAATGGAGCAACAAAATTGTGCCAAGATTTTGCAACACAAAAATAGTTGGGCAACATCAACTGCACTAAGGATGGATCGCAACTGCCAATGCTGGCATTAGCATAATCTTGATAAACCGAGTCCCAATTAGCTAACCGACTAAGCTTCGAAATCGGTTTTCCTTGAAAAATAGTGCGGAAAAATACACCAGCAGTGACGCAGAGAAGAAAAAGCGCAGCAACAAGATCGCAGCCAAATAAATGCCTGAACAAATTAGTCCGCTCGCCCTCTACAGGAACACTGTTAATCACCCGGCTTCAGCCCCGTATGCCGATGGGGGCAAGGTAAATTCTTTTGCTTTAACAAGCTGGTGATCATCCATCAATTCTGCGTACAAGGGCAGAACCTCGGCAACAGCGCCTTGCTTTAGTATTTGGCCGCCATTGAGAAGAACCGCGTGTTGACACCACTGCGAAACTGCGGTCATATCATGACTAACAAAAATAATAGTCTTGCCTGCATTCTTCATACTCCAGATATGCTCTTTACATTTATTCTGAAAATACAAATCTCCCACAGCTAAAGCTTCATCGACTAGCAGAATCTCCGGATCGACACTCACTGCTGTCGCAAAAGCCAAACGTACAACCATGCCGCTTGAGTAAGTCTTGATTGGCTGATCGAAAAAATCACCGAGCTCAGCAAACTCAGCAATAGATGGTAGTTTCCTAGCTATATCCTCTTTAGACATACCTAGGATGATGCCATTCAAAATGACATTTTCACGGCCGGTATAGTCAGACTGGAAACCGGCACCAAGCTCAAGAATAGCGGTGATACGACCCTGACGAGTTACTGCTCCAGTCGTAGGCTCCAAAACACCAGCAATAATCTGCAACAAGGTTGACTTGCCAGAGCCGTTGGGTCCGATTAATGCAGTAACACCTGCAGGAAACTGAATATCAATGTCACGAAGAGCCCAATATTCACGATGATAACTCTTGCGATTGCCCGAAAGAATCTCTCTAAGCTTATCTACTGGTCGATCGTAAATATTATAGCGCTTAGAAACATTGGCGACTTCTACTCTAAAGTGACTGTTAGCGGCTGGTAAACTCATTGCTGTAGTTTAAAAGGTTGAGCATTCACTAGTCTAGTGATTAGGTCTAAACATTCACTCCACAGTATTAAGAAGCAGTCATCTCAAGCCAATACAATCTTCCTCAGGAAGGTTAATACTTGTAGACACGGCCGATTCGACTACCTCGCTAAATGGCATGCATAGCTTCAAGCAGCCCGCTCTTGGCAAGCGGGCTAACAGGGTGCACGGACTAGTTTCTCCCAAATCAATCAGCTAGACCCTAAGCCCTCCGACCCACCACCGAAACAGCGAAGATGCTCAACGGATCCACACTTGGCATGCCTCCGGAACGCCCAGCACTCTGCGTACCTGCAAAATATTTCAAGTTCTTCAACAAACCAGTATTTCCCCGTCAAAAACTTTAGCTTGGCATAAGCCTCGTGACTCTTATTACCCTACCAAAAGGCCGAAACAGGGTTACCAAAACACGCACGCAATTTATAAATGCAAAAAAACGGAGAAGAAATTCAGTAGAGCGCGGTGGTACACCCTAAACTTCGCTATAATGTCAGTGTTGTCAATTCTTATATGCAACATGGACTCACCTGAGCATTTCGACAAGAGCATCGAAAACTTGATACATAAACTGAAAGCGGTCTACTAGACCCTCGCTCTAAATACAATTCCAGCACTGCAGCACGCGGTACTAGAGCCATCGATCAGTAGGCGTTTATAGCACCGCATGCACACCGGAAAAACTCAACCGAGATTCATCTATGCAGCATTGCTGTTCCTATCGCTAAACGTTGCGATTCTAAGCTTCTGCGGTGAAAGAACTTTAGCCATGCTATTGCCAGGTTCGTTATCAGAATGGACTAAACAATATCAAAGTCAAACAAGGTCGCCAGATGTTGTTTTATTGGGTTCATCCGTGATTCGCAGCCCACTAGCAGAATGCGACAAAGCAAACTTCGGAATAACCGATAATTTGGGATATTGCCAATCAAAACAACTCGAAAAGCTCTTATCATCAAGCACGGAAAAAATTACAGTCTTCAATGCAGCAAGACGAGGCTTGATGGTTACAGATGCTTTGTTGATGGAAGATAGATTGATGCGCAAGCCGCTGCTACCCAAAGTTCTCATCTATGGAGTTTCACCAAGAGATTTTACCGACAGCCTAATGTGGAATGAACGCACCACAGAACCTTTTCAGTACTATTTTGGATTATCCAACGCTATTCGCTATGGTGAGTCATTCGCATCGAGTTGGCAAGAAAGATTAGAACTACTGGCTGGCGAAACCATGCCCCTATATAGCGCCAGAAAAACTATTGCTTCGGTCATAGAAAAAAAAATTGCATGCAGGCTGCCTACGCCTGAGACTTTACAACCATCGATTGCACTTAGCGACCAGGATATAAACGCCAAACGCATAGAGAGGTTGAGGAGTGATGCTGTCTTCGACTACGAAGCAGCATTTATGTCGACTACAGTTCAGAGGAATGCCGCAGCGCTCTTAGAGAAGAGACATGACGAAACAGCGATTTGGCAAGCGAGCATATGGCAATATACGATGCGCTATTTTCTGCTTGACAGAAGAAGATTTGGACGGCAGAGCAAAGCATTCAGGAATTTACTGAAGATTGCAAAAGAGCGCGGCATAAAAATCTTAGTGATCAACCTCCCGCTTCCAAGCGACAACTTGACGTTACTGCCGACTGGTTTTTATCAAGCATACCTAGAGACAATCAGAGACTGTTGTGCGAAGCAAACTGTTACTTTTTTGGACCTTCAAGCTGACCGTACATTTACAAGAGCGAGCTTCGACGACGTGACACATCTAAACGCCTCTGGCGGAGCCATTTTCATGGACCGAATGGTTCCAATCGTGTCGCAGCTCCTCCACGGCAGTCAGAAGGCAAAAGTTAACTTGCCACCAAAATCTAAGGAATATTCAGATAACGAGAATAAGCAAAAACGGCTGAACAGCTGTTCAAAACGATAATTTAATTGCCAACGATAGAAACCTTATAGATAAGTATTTGTCAAGGCAAGCGCAGAGAAACAACGCTATATTCTAGTCTGCAAAAATGGACTAACAATTGCTCTTTAATAGCCTTAATTACTTGCTATTTCTCCCGGTGGTAGTGCTGGCCTTTTGGCTATTGCCTCACCGGTTTCGCTCTATTTTTCTGCTAGTAGCAAGTCTCTTTTTCTACATGAGCTGGCTGCCAATCTATGGTTTCCTCATAGCAGCTTTGACAGTGACCAATTACCTATTGGGTCAAGCCATAAGCAAAAGGAAGCACTCAGCCCTGTATCTTGCCCTTGGCGTTGTATTCAATCTAGCCACACTCAGCTATTACAAGTATGCAGACTTTGCTATCGAAAGTTGGAACAAAGCCACTCTAGCCCTTGGCCCCTTACTTCAACTACAGCCACAGGCAATGAGTTTTCCCTTGCAGCACATACTGCTGCCACTAGGAATTTCCTTCTTCGTATTTGAATTCATTCATTATTTAACCGACGTCTACAAAGGCGGCAAGCCCATAGCAGATTTCGTCAATTTCTCGTTGTTTGCTTCTTTCTTTCCCTCGCAAATTGCCGGCCCAATTAAGCGTTATCAAGATTTTATCAAACAGCTAGAGTACCCTCGTGTCTTCACTGCCGGTGGCCTTGAACGCGGCCTGCGCTTAATTTTGCAGGGCCTCTTCAAAAAAGTGGCTATTGCCGACAACCTCGCCCCAATAGTCAGCGCTGGCTTTTCTAACGCCAGCACTATTGGCGGGCCAGAAGCATGGATAGCGGCCTGCGCCTTTGCCGTTCAAATTTATTGTGATTTCTCTGGCTATACCGACATGGGCCGGGGCTCAGCAATAATGCTGGGCTTCGACTTACCAGACAATTTCAATTGGCCATATATAGCCAAAAACCTTCCTGATTTCTGGAAGAGATGGCACATCTCCCTCTCGTCTTGGTTGCGCGACTACCTCTATATTCCACTAGGAGGCAGTAAGTGCAGCTTAGCTAGGCGTCACACTAATTTGATCATAACCATGCTACTAGGCGGCCTATGGCACGGGGCCTCTTGGCACTACGTTGTCTGGGGGGCTTTCCATGGTGTCGGCCTAGTTTTTTGCCATAGCTATGACGCTTTTGCAAAAAGCGAAAGCGCTTTTGCCGGTGCTCTGAGAAAATTTCATGGCACCTCTATTGGTGTAGCACTTTCTGTTGTGGTGACATTCTTATTTGTACTAGTGGGTTGGGTGTTCTTTAGAGCCGACACAATCGCCCAAAGCCTACAGCTTTTACAGGCCATGTGCTCAATGCAAAGTTCAAATTGCTTGGCCGAATCACTCGATAAATACCCGGTTGGAACAGCCGCAGTAGTCTACATAATAGGGCGGTTAGCCGTTGATAAAAAGGAGCTCTTGCTAAGGTCGATTTCTTCACCACTAAGAGACAAACTGTGGCCCTTGGCACCAGCACGCCTGGCAGCCTACGTATGCTTCTTCATCTGCGCCATCGGGCTCTCGCCAGCTGGCAAAACTCCTTTTATTTACTTCCAGTTCTAGGTTTTACGTAGTTGAAAAGCAATCTAGCTTCGAGCAACAAAAAAGATTCAAGCGCCACCGCTAGTGGCACCCAAACTGCTTATCCTTGGCTCAAGGCCACCCTACAAATTATTCCCTACAGCATCATTTGCCTCTGTCTATTGGAAGCAGTATTTTACTTAGCCCGGATTGGTGAGTCAGACCACCTCATGCCCGATTCTAAAATGGGCTTCAAGCCTTTTGCCAACAAACGAGTTACCCAAAGAAGCGAAGGATACGGTAGTTTTCGCTTTAATTCTTTCGGCATGCAAAATGACGAAATCACTGTCAGCAAGCCAACCAATACATTTCGCATTGCTGTGTTTGGTGATTCCTACGTCGAATCTTTGCAAGTGCCACGAGAACAAAATTACTGTAGCCTGCTGGCTGAGAAACTCAGCAAACAACTTGGTAAACCGGTTCAGGTACTGAATTTTGGAGTATCAAATTATTCATTAGCGCAAGACTATTTGCGCTATCAAACTTTGGCAAAAAGCTTTGAACCAGACCTTGTAATTCTCGCCTACAGAGTTGGCGAAACAGAAAAAGTCTTGCCCGATAGCACACAGTCACTGGCTTTTGTTCGACCGATGTTGTTTCCGCAAGAAGACGGCACTCTCAAGTATGACAATAGTACAGTTGCCAATTTTGCTAAGTCGAAAGAAGGCAAGCGTATTGCCAGTACTCACTTCTTAAGAGAGCACAGCCGCATCTGGAGCACAATTGGACGCATGCAACAGAACTCGGCCAGCTTTACACTTCCGCTTGCCGGCAAGAAGCCAGCAACTGTGCTGATAGCAAACGAAAGTACACGAGAAAAATTTGTCACCTGCTACTGGTATCTAATCGATGCTCTAATCAAGAATTTCACTAAAGAATGTGCCGCCAATCGCACAGCCATGCTGATCATGCGCACACCAATGGTGCATCCTGGAGAATATATTCTCAGCCAAAACAAAGTTGAAGCAGGCCAGCTAGAAGAAACGGCTAGGGAAGCCAAGGCTGACTACATCAATATCGATGTGCTTTTGCAAAAGATTGCCAAAAACCGTGACTATCAGCCCTATTTCTTAGAAGGTAGTCATTTCTCAAAGCTGATGCATAATTTTGTCGCCGACCAGCTGTCAACGAAAATTGCTAACGATATAGTTAACAAGTACTGACCGGCAGATAATAAAGTGCCTTGAAACAAAGTGACACTTCCTGAAGCATATTGACTACGATTGATGTCAATGCTGCCGTGGTACCTTAAACTAGTAGACTTAACTTACTAACGAAGAATTCCCTATGTTCCGTCCAGGTAGAGGCTCAGACCAGTCTAAAATCAGGTTACCGAAGCAGACTAACGCTCCTGGCGTTAAAGAGCTGACGCAACTCTACGAGCAGGCCAGAGAAAATCGGGCCCGCGAGGTTGAACTTGTTTGGCAAGTGCCAAACTCAAGCATGAGCTACAGCATACATGTCAAGTTCGACCGGGTTACGCCCCATCCGATCTGGAACATCTGGGAAAACAACGGCCGTGAATCAAAAATGGTCTGGCGTTTCGAGACATCAGACGTGCACATGATTTACGACGTCGTTGCTATGCTCGACGTAGCTCACCAAAAGACCACAGGCACAGTTCAGGCGGTCAATTCTAGCGGTGGGTTCAATCCCGTCGCCAGCGGCCAGTTCGGTACTCGTCAGGGCATGCCAGCAATGTCGCCACCGGGCACCTCGATTTCAGGCAACTCAACTGCGTCAGGCAGCTTCTCAACATCTACAAACCCCGGGCAATTGAGCGGCCAGAGCTTCCCCCAGCAGCCGCAAGGTGGGTTTAACCAAGCGGCCTCAGCTGCGCCCGCTGTCAATGACGGTTGGAGGCCCGCTGACCCTGTTCCCACAACTCAAAATAACTCTTTTCAAAACAATTCGCTGCAGGGCAGCGGCGGTTTCCAGAGCCCTCAGCCTGGCAATTTCCATTCCCCTCAAACCGGTAATTTCCAGAGCCCGCCGACTGGCACTTTTCAAAATCAACAACAGGGTAGTTTCCAAAGTCCACAAGCGGCGGCCTTCCAGCAACAATCACAAGCAGGTCTGCAAAGCACCGGAATGGCTCAAGCCATTCAACAGGCACAAGCGGCAAACCCAAGCACAGGCAACTTTCCCCAACCGGGCCAAACTCAGAACCCAGGCTTTAATCCTGCGCAAAGACCCGCCCCCCCAGTCAGCCCAACAGGCTCACAAAGCATGCCAGAAGGCACTCTTCCTGCTGACTTCTTCTCAGAGGCACCGGCGACAATTGCAGCTGCCCCTGTAAAGACTAATTCGATAGAAGGTACTATCGAACAGAACCCAATGAATAACGTGCTAACCACCATTGGTATGCAGCAAGTCACTGGCAAGCTTGAAGTTGTGGGCCCGGCAGCTGTTGGCCATGTGTATTTCGAAAACGGCATACCCAAAGATGCTCAAACCTCAAACAATAGAGGCGACGAAGCCATCAAAGAACTAGTTACATGGAGATCAGGCAGCTTCTTGTTTAAGCCTGGCGTGCGCACCGAGATGCAGTCTGTAGAAAAGAGCCTGCAATCGTCAGTGATGGAAGGCATTGCTTTGTTAGACCAGCTAAAGCATCTTGAGAAAGCGGGTCTAGTTTACGAATCGACAATTATTCAGAAGCAAAAGAATCTGGGCGAACCAGAACTGAAGCTAATGCTATCTAAAGGTGTGCCTCTAGACTTCAACACTCAAAAAGAAGTATATGAATCACTGAAACACAAGACGACCTTTACTGATTTACTCAGAGATAGGCCGATGGAGCAGACGCAATGGGCCCCATTGCTATTCAACCTACTCTACTGCGGTCTAATTGAAATTCGCCCACCTGCCGCCACCCGTGGTGGCGCACTAGATTTTCTTGGTGAATCGAAATCAATTATTCAAAACCTAGCCTACAATTTCATTCGCACAGACACCGGCTTAATGAGCTGCGAAGCCCTGCTTTACTTCATGGAATATGAATTCTACCGCTACGAAGCCTACAGCTGGCCAATGTCATTAGTTGTTTTCGAACTAATGCTAAAGCGCACAGGTGGCAGTGGCATTATTGAAAAAGACCCACTACCTGTCCAGGCCTTACAAACAGCAGCTATGCGAATCGGCTTGGTTAAGCGGCCACTAGACACCATGGCTCACTTCTATGGCCAAGATTTCGCCATCATGATGCCAAACACTAAAGCCTCACAAGCAGCCTTCGTAGCCAATCGTGTACTCGATGCATTAACAGTGACACCACTGGCACCAGGCATCGACAAAGCCAACCTCTCCCTAGCATTTGGCGTAGCAAACCTACCATCAGATGGCGAAGACCTTGAATCTCTCATTCAATCGGCAGTTGATGCCCATGATGAAGCGAAGAAAGGCACTTTCCCAATTGTTCTTGCTCGCACCAGTAAGAGAGATTGATGACTGAGGAAACTGCCAATATTGCTATGCTGCAAATCGGGGACCTCCTCGTTCGCAGTGGCATAATTGAACCTCATTTACTAGACGAGGTTAATCGCCTTGCTATCAAAATGAGATTGCCAATCGGTCGCATTTTGACAATGCACGGTCACGTTGGCGACAACATTCTAGCCACAGCAGTTGAGGTGCAGTCTCGCATTAAAGACAAAGCCTTACCTGTAGAGCATGGTGTACGAGCGCTTGGGCTCGTGGCCCAAGAACATATTAGCCTAGACCAGGCACTGCTCAAACTTGCCCCGAAAGCGGCACCAAAGCCAGTGCCAACCAGCAATAGACTAGGCGAAATCTTGATGCAAGCAGGTTTTGCCTCACCCAAGCAAATTGAAGACGGGCTAATTTCAGCGTCAGAAACAGGTCTGCCACTAGGCATGGTATTACTTAGCCGTGGCATCATATCGCGAACCGGCTTAAATTCAGCCCTAATGGCTCAACAACTAATAAGGCGCGGGGTAGCAGAGCGCGACAAAATTATCTATGCACTGAAAACTGCCAGGCTTAGATCAATTGCTCTCTCTCAATCGTTGCAAGAAAACAATATAGACCCCAGCCCAGTTGCAGAAGACTTCGGCCCAGGCGAACTATTAGTAATGGCTGGCGCTATTTCAGAAAGCCAATTGATGGGTGCTCGTGAACTAGAAGCTACAGAAAACAAACCACTCGAACAAGTAATGGCCGAGAATGGCTTTGCCACTGCCATCTGTATGCAGGCAATCAATCATTTATTGAAGATGATTCGCGAAGGTATGCTGTTTGAAGATCAAGCGGCACAGCTAGTCAAGAAAATTCAATTTGCAACTTCGCACGAAGAGCTCAACTTAGCACTTTCATCACTAAACGAGATGGGTGAAGAAGACCCCGATGACAAACCCAAATTTGAAGTCACCGATATTCTCAAAAAAGCTGGCCTACTCTCTGACAAAGAGCTGCAGATAGCTACAGCTCTAGCTCTAGCCAACAGACAATCACTTTTAAAAACACTGTTTGACGCCCATCTAATTGACCAGAGAGTGCTCGAACTAGCAGCTCAGTGCAAAACCTACCTTGACCATAATTTGATACAGATGGAACAAGCGACTATAGCTGTTACCTACGCCTTAGAAAACAACCTTAGTATCGACGACACCTTAGATTGCTTTGGCTGGTCAGCACCGGCTGCTTAGAAGGCAGAAGGCACAATGAATTAGTTCAGCCAGCCCCGACTAACCAACAAGCGTTAGTTCTCGCTCCGCAGTCGCAGGGCTAGCACCAGCCTCAAACCCCTGACCATCTCGTAATGGCGTGCGATTCAACGATTTCGATGCAACCGAAGAAGTTAGCTGCTTTTTGATCTTCAAGAACGGTTTTTCAACGAGAGAATAAGAAATAAAAGCCATAACTATTGCCGCAGCAAACTTAGCAATATCCATCTGCCACCGCTCCGGCAAAACGAGGTTTGCCGCCAATAAAAAAGCCATGCCGTGCCAAAGATATAAGCTATAGGACAAGCGCCCCAGAGCAAGCATAGGCGGGCAGCTAAGAGCCTTTGAAAGAAGGCATGGCTTCCCTTGCTCGTGAATGACAGTAAGAGAAAGCAGTAACAAACCAACTGTAAGAGCAAAAATAGGAATTGAAACTACCCAACACAGCTGCTTTTGACTAAGTGTAAACAAAGCAGGTGGATAGACAAAGTGACGCAAGAAATACATCACTCCCAAAAACAATACAACAGGTACAAAAGGCTTAGAGAGCGCGTTGAAGAAGCCTGGATAACGCGCTCTACTGTCTAACAGACTGGCAGCCAAACAACCTATCAATATTTCGTCAAAGCGAATATCAAAAGCCCCCATCAACCGAAGTGCGTCGGTAGTGGCAGTAAGTTGAGTAAACTTCCAAAACTCAGCCAGACCGAGAAGCATTAGTAAACACAAAGGGGTGCGAAAACGCTTATAGAGAAGAATGA
>CALROJ020000026.1:0-91831 GCA_943369735.1 bacterium Ga0077546 | reverse complement strand
GTGGCATGGTTGAGTTGTTGGCCATAGGAACGGGAATTAAAAAAATGCCAAATATGAAGGTACACTCGCCTCTCTTAATTCCACAAGCAATTATGAGAGACAGCGAAACATTCACCAATAGAGCTGCAACCCAAGCCACTCTCGCTCGGCAATCAACAGTATCTGTAGATATGGGCGACTAATACTGTTATCTAATCAAGCGATTACGCAATCGGTGGCGGGCTTTTGCGATCTAGATACTTTTGCAAAATGATGGCTGCAGCTTGCTTATCAACCATGTCTCGATTTTTTCCGGTTTTCACACCTTGAATAGTAAGTGTGCGAATGGCTGATATTGTAGTTAAGCGCTCATCTTCATAAACAATTGGTAAGCCTGTGGCATTGGCCAGCTTCTTGGCAAACGACTTCACTTTTTCGGCTTGTTCACCCATCGAGCCATCCATGTTGTAAGGAAGGCCAACCACTATTTGCACTGCGCCATGACGAGCGGCAAGCAAAGCAATGTTGTCAACGTCAGTATGCATATTGACGCGATGAATGGTCTCCAGGCCCGCTGCAGTCATTCCAAGTGGATCTGAAATAGCTACACCAATGCGGCGGTCGCCGACATCTAATCCAATCATTCGTGGCTTCAAATTACTCATCTAATAAATATTACTCTAGTCAAAGATAAGTTCCAGCAATTTCTAACACGTAAAATAGATAGAGGCTAAAAAAGCCTATACAAACAAATGATGTTGAGGTTGCCATGAGACTATATCTGGTGAGACACGGAATTGCCTCTGAGCGTCTGGGCCCTGGAGTGACAAGAGACGCCGATCGCCCGCTAACTGACGAGGGCAAAGACGAAATGAGAGTGGTGGCACGTGGTTTGGCTAGGCTCAATGTTAAACCAGATGTGGTGCTGTCTAGCCCACTGGTGCGCACCCGCGAAACTGCTGAAATTTTAGTAGAACAGTTTGGTTGCGAATTGAAATTTACCGATACCCTAGCTCCAGGTGTTACTGCCTCAAATGTGTGGAAGAGCGTTGCCCGCTATCCCCAAGCAGATCAAATTTTTCTTGTTGGTCACGAACCTGATATGGGTATGTTGGTGCGCGACTTGATATTTGCTGGACCAGAATTTGAAATGCCCTTCAAAAAAGCAGGCGTATGCCGCGTCGACGTTTCAGACGTGCCGCCTACTATGCCGGGAATCATCAAATGGGTGCTACCGCCGAAAGTTTTTCACTCACTCTAGCCTATGAGACTAGGCCATTGCTGCAGCAAGTGGAGCTGGCATAGAGTGATTGATGCGCTCGGCTTCTGTTAGAGCTTCGGCTTCAATGGCCCAGACATAGAGACAAGTGAAGAAGGCTGCTCTTATATAGATTGACATCGCTGTCACCACAATCACGGTGGAAGCCCAGAGGCAGCCGCCGATTACCACTATTGGCGAGGCCATAGATAGATGCGAGACATAAGCATAAGAGAAGCCGGCCATACCGCCACCGGCGACCAAAAGCAGTACGACCCGGTTGATGGTATCGATACCAATTTCACCCACACCGATTGTGATCAGATTGCCCTGACCGATGCGGTCGGAACGTTTGAGAGCGCCCCAGAAGGACGTGCCTTCTATAACGATGGCTGGCAAAATCAAGTGACCGGCCATGGTCCAGAAGATTTCAACAATACTCGACAAGAAATTGACGCCCATGCCAAATATGCCCGAGCCACGCTTGTCGCGCATGAAGCGAGCAATACGTTTGGCAATTAATGTCACGAGGCCAAGGGTGATGATTGCTGGCAGTGAGCTGAATACGGCGGCGCAAGAAGTGGAAAACTTGCCAGAGCCAGCTCCTTCGGTCAGATGGCTGTATACCAAGGCTGTGGTCACACCCTCTAGAAAGCGGTTGGTTAACCACCATAAGGATAGTATGGCGACAACGGCAAAGACGGCATCTGGGCTAGCAGCCTGCTGTAGAGCCCCGACTCCACTCTGGTCCCACTGGCCGTTCAGGGCTGTTTGACCGATAAATTGTTGAATGCCTTCAGGTGTAGGAGTGATTTTGGCTGCGTGATTGGCGGCGTGATGCGCACCATGTGCAGCAGCGGCATGTGCTCCCTGTGCAGCTTGTGCACCGTGTCCTGTGGCGGCAATGCGCGATTTGCCCTCGAAAAAGAGCATGATGGCAAAGAAGAAGTTGCTGAATACTGTCAAAATTGCCGGAAAGAGCAGTCGTTTATCTTGCCAGCCCATTTTGATGGCTGCCATGATCATCTTAAAGCCCCGACCAAATGATTCAAACATGACCTAATCCCTCTATGGACCCATCCTGACGGTCGTGAAGTGCTGCCTAGAGCAGCTAATAGTAAAAAGGGGTTATCCCCTGAGGAGCTTTAGACCTGAAAGTGGTCATTGCTTTATGAAGCCTCGCCAGTATTGTAATTAGTTGCCAAGCGAATGTAAAGAACTTTTTTATCTTTTCGCCTATATTTTTTCTAGTTCAATGTCCTCTTCGGGATACATCGAGTCTAGAACCCCCTGATATTTGGCGGTTACATGCTTGCGCTTGACCTTAAAAGTGGGCGTTAACTCTTCATCTTCTACAGTAAAGTCGTTGGTCAGAACTTCGTAGCGTTTAATGCGCTCAAATGTGGCCAGGCTCTGGTTTATTCGACCTACAGCAGCGTCCACCTCGTCTTTGATCAAGGGGTGATGGTAAAGCTCATCTACTTCCTTATAGCTGAGCTTGTGGCGGTTAGCCACAGTCTTTAGCATCTCGCGGTTGAGGGTGAGCAGGCAAGTAATAAATTTGCGGCGGTCGCCGTAGACGAGGCAATGGCTGACAATCGCTTCACCTTTGAAGAGATTTTCAATGTACTGCGGGGCCACATGCTTACCACCAGCAGTAATGATGATGTCTTTTTTGCGGTCTTTGATGGTAATGAAACCATCGCTGTCAATGCCAGCAATATCGCCAGTTTTAAACCAGCCGTCGGCAAAGGCCTCGGCTGTCGCTTCAGGGTTTTTATAGTATTGCTTAAAGACATTAGGGCCGCGAACTAACAATTCGCCGTCTTCTGCCAGCTTTACTTCTACGCCGTCAAGCGGCCGCCCCACCGTGCCAGGACGATTGCTTTCGAGATTATTGCAGGCCAGAGGGGCGCTGGTTTCGGTAAGGCCGTAGCCTTCTAAAACGTTCAAGCCGATGGTGTCAAAAAAGCGTTGCACTTCAGGCGGCAAGGGTGCTGCACCGGACATCAGCATGCGTAGGCGGCCACCAAATCTTCTTCTTATCTTGGAAAATACCAGTCTGTCTGCTGCTCTTAGTTCAGCAGCATGAAGTTGCTTGGTAATGGCGTTTTTGACTTCAATATTGTTTGGCTGACTGCGGGTTGACATGCTCTCGGTGGCAGCAGTAGTTTGATCTGGCGGTCTTTTATTCAAGTTAAAGGCCCAGTTGATCAAGATCTGCTGGGTTTTTGGCAGGTTCTTTACTTCAGACTGAATGCGCTGGTAGGCTTTCTCGTAGAAGCGCGGCACACCATTGATAATAGTTGGATGAGTCTCAACCATATTGCGAGGCACTGCCTCAATGCTTTCGGCGAAGGCCATAGTGATGCCGCCAAAAATACTAAGAAACTGTCCACCCACTCTTTCGTAGACATGTGAAAGAGGGAGGAATGAAAGGGCAAGGTCATTCTCGGAAAAGCTCATGCGCTCTCCGATGGCTGCACAGACTGAATAAATATTGTCGTGGGAGAGCATTACCCCTTTGGGGATACCAGTGGTGCCAGAGGTATAGACAATCGATGCCACCATATCTGGGGTCACGGCTGCAATTGAATCTTGCACTAAATTTTTGTGCGACAGCAGATAGATTTCTCCATCTTTAAGCAATTCATCCCACTTTAAGATTTTCAATTTGTCAGTAGAAGGTGGTGCCTCGCCTTCAAAAATCACTGCAAATTTGAGCTTTTCTGGCAGAGCAGGCCGGTCCAATATTTTTCGCAGCTGTAAGTCGTTTTCTACAAAAATTGCCACAGCGTCGCTGTGCTTGATGAGAAAGTCGACTTCAGGGGCGTTTAAAGTGGGATAGATAGGAATGCTCACGCCACCTAGTGAAAGAATGGCCAAATCGGCCCATGACCACTTAGGAGAGGGCTGTGACAATATCGCTAGATGCGCTTCTCTGCTGATACCTAGTTTGGCCAGACCACCCATAGCCAGTTCAATGACGCGGCCATGTTCGCGCCAGATAATAGGCTGATAAATGCCTTGTACCTTATGCAATATGGCTGGGCGTTCGCTATTGCTCTCCACCCGTCGCCAGAAGACATCAATGATCGTCTTTTCAGTTGTTGATGCCATAAGCCGTTAAATTTAGTCCTGACGTTGTTCGTGTCTATCGTAAACGATGGGAGACGATTTCACCATTCAACTAGTCATGCCAAGTTCGTAGTCATGCCAAGTTCGTAGTCATGCCAAGTTCGTAATCATGCCCAGCTCGCTACCAGCTTCAGCAATAAATGAGGCAATTTGTTCAGTTGCTCTGAGGAATTGCATAGATTGCAAGCGCGGCATGCGATAGCGTTTATGCAGACGGATGATCACCACTGGAACATTAAGCTCGCTGGCGGCATAGTCGGCGAAAGGCCTGAGGAAATGATCAAAACTACGAGCGCCAATGGCCTCTAGTTCGCAAAGTTTAAGCTTGAGGCGTCTCTCGTAGTCTTCAGAACCTAAAGATTCACCATATGCTGAAATTTGCACTCCTGGCGCTTCTTGCCAGGTGGAGCCCATCAGCATCACCACCAGACCAACTTTGCCAGCCTTGATTACGTCGCTGAAGACCCGCCGAAATGGCGTTTCAAGATACCAGCAGGGGTCGGCCACCATGCAATAGTTGCTCATTAATGTATGGCAGCCGGTCATACGATTGAGCAAGGCCGACATGCTGCCAGTAAATGACTCTTGTTCGTGAAATTCACCTTCGCGCCAATTGGCCGTGGCGTGGGGGGCGACCACTAAGACCGGCAGATTGCCACCCATGAACTTATAGTCTGGCTCACCTGCGTGAGGGAGCTGCTCGTAGCGTTCGGCTAATAGCGATTCATATTTAACAGCCCAGTCTACTGGGTCGGCTTGTGGCTGCTGGCCAATTATGTACTGTAGAGCATGGTCAAGCTCGTTAAAGCGCGCTTGTGAGTGTGAGAGCACCCAGGGGTTAAACGGTGATGGGCCAACCACTGTGACCATCTTGCCCCGTCGATGAGCATAGAACATCTCCATAGCGGCGCCGTAGCTGGGCCGCTCTAAGTTAGCCAGTAAGCCATCACTCTGGTCGATTAGTTCAAGAGCTCTTTGCACCCTTTGATCTGATGAGCCAGCTATTTCGATGGCATCAAGAAAGTCGACATCGGTCTCTGACCAGGCAAATTCGAGAGGGTTAACCACCCTAAGGCCATGATTTTGCAGTCTTGTCAGGGCAAATGTGCGCCAATCGGGCGCCGACATATTGTTAGCAATATTGTTGCTAATGGCCGCAGAATGCGACAATTGAGAAGGATCTATCGATCCGCCGGTGAGATAAATTGACGAAAGTATCGACAATTTTTAGCGCTCCTAGTGCTCCCAGTGCTCTAAACAAGAGCCATAGTGCCAGTCTATCAAATTTTATGGCAAAGCGATGATGTTTTTTGCTTTCTAGCAAGGGGCAAAAGTATATCTGGGCTTGCCTTTGAGCATGATGTAGCGAAATTGCATATCAATCGAGTATGCTTTCTTCCTTGCTAGAATCCTCATTTGAAAAGAAAAGCTTACTGGAAGTAACTAATGCATTCGCTAATATGGCTACAAAGGCTCTTGCTGGCAGCAATTTTGTTTGTTTCGTGCAGCACCATTGTCAGTGGTTGCAGCCAGACAGCTACACGCGAGAGGCCGCCCAGCTATACAAAGATTGGCCCCGGGACTTCCGGTACAACTCCAGATACAAGTTTAGGTACAAATTCAGGCACAACTGAGACTGCCGCAAGCTTCGATGAAGCTGAAGTGGCTGCGGCACAAAATAATCGCGCCAGCCATGTTGCAGTTACCTGCACTCTTCCGGTTAAGCGCATGTTGCGGCCGGATGACAAAGGTGAGAAGCACGAGAAGTTTCTCTTGCAATTGTCGAATGGCACAACAATATTAGTGGCCCACAATGTCAGTCGGGCCCCGAGCGTTCCGCTGGAGGCTGGCGATATCGTTACGGTGCACGGCGAATATATTTGGAATGAAAAAGGTGGCGTGATCCATTGGACCCACGCTAGTGATACCCCTCGACATGAAGGTGGCTATATAGATTTCAAGGGGCAGCGCTATCAGTAGAATTTGCTCATACTGGCGGTGCTAAGTCTCTAAAAAATTAGACTCTGTGAGCAAGAAGCTCGTCTTGACAGCCTCTTGCTTGATTATAATTCGCTCATGGAATTGTTAATAGATTTGCACAATGCTTTTCAACAGCCAAACTCGCGCTTATACTCAGTTGGTGATGCAACTTAGATGGTCAAGGGTGTTTTAAATGTTCAACCGACTCAACGGTCTAAACGGTCTGAAACAGTTCACCGCTGCAGCGCTCATAACTCTTTCATCTTCAGCATTCGCTGGTGAAGTTTTGGCAAACAATTCTGATTATGCCAATTTGCTTGCAGTAAACACTCCCGGCATTCGCAACTCTACAGATTCTTCTATCGATCAAGCAGTTGATTATCTCAACAGAGCTGACCACGCCGTAGAAATTAAAAGTCGTAGAAGCAAAACTAAGCCTGCTTTTGATAGCAAAGTGGTAAGGCGCAGATTGCCTTCCAGCTCAGACAAAATTCTTATTCTCGGTGGCTCTGACATCGTACCTATGTAATTTTCAGGTACGCGCTGAGAGATTGGGCAGATACATTGGTAGCAAATTCAGACTCAAATACACTAGACAGTGGCCTGAGCTTTCAGCAGCCATTGAGCTACGATTTTGGCATATGCACTGAGCTTCTAGGTTTTACTCTGGCTCAGCATCTTGATTTGATTTGCCTACAGCAGCCCGAGCACGAAGCCATTGTTAGTTGTCTTGAGAATAAACGGCTGACTTACGCTCAGTTTAAACAAGAGAGTGAAACTCTGGCCCGGGCGATGATGGCCCAAGGTATTGAGCCCGGCGATCGCGTTGGTATTTGGTCTGCTAACAACTGGCGCTGGCTTACGGTGCTCTATGCTGCCGCTCGAATTGGTGCCATTTTAGTAAATATCAATCCCGCTTACCGCACCGGTGAACTCGACTATGTTTTGAGCCAGGCTGGCGTCAAGCTACTGTTCGCCATTCCGGCCAATCGTTCCAGTAATTATTTAGAGATGCTGACTGAATTAGTGCCTCATTTGTTTGCTACTGCCGGTAGTGATAGAGATAGTGATTCTGCTGGTAAGGCCCAAAGCCTGCCGAGCACCTTGAAAAATATAGTGGTTATGCCTGCTGTTACTATTGATGGCAGCCCACTTACGTTCACTGACAAGACATCAGATAAATCTGGCGTTGTATCGTGGGATAAATTTGTCAGCCAAGCTGAATTTACGAGCTCTGAACAGCTGACTGCGAGACAGAGTTCAGTGCAGTTTGATCATCCAGTCAACATTCAGTACACCTCTGGTACCACCGGATTTCCTAAAGGCGTCACGCTCTCTCACCATAATCTTCTCAATAATGGACTCTTTGCCGCACGAGCCATGGCCTTAAACACTAGCTCTCGCTTTTGTGTGCCTATGCCGTTTTACCACTGTGGTGGCATGGTCAGCTCAGCGTTGGCTACATTTTCAGTTGGTGGCACCTTAGTATTATCAGGGCCATACTTTGAAGAATTGACAGTAATGAAAGCTGTTCAAAGTGAGCATTGCACCCATCTTTCTGGTGTGCCAACCATGTTCATTGCTCAATTAGAGCATAGCCAATTTGCTTCGTTTGATTACACTAGCCTGCAAGGTGGTTTTCTCGCTGGGGCACCGTGCCCAGTGCAGCTGATGCGTCGGGTCGCTAGTGAAATGCATGTCACTGATGTGGTTATTCTTTATGGTCTAACCGAAGTTTCGCCCTTGATGACTGCTACTACTATTCACGACTCGCTTGAAACCCGCGCAACTACCGTAGGCAGGGCCATACCAGGTGTAGAAGTTAAACTGGTTGATGATACGGGCTCGATTTTGCCCCGCGGTAGCCAGGGCGAAATCTGTTGTCGTGGTCATGGCATCATGCTTGGTTATTGGCAAGACCCTCAAGCTACTAGCGACTGCATTGATGATGCTGGCTGGTTGCACTCAGGTGATTTGGGCGTGATGAACGCTCAGGGCTATTTGCACATAACCGGTCGCAAGAAAGACATGATTATTCGCGGCGGTGAAAATATCTATCCCCGCGAAATTGAAGAAGTCTTGCACGCCCACCAAGCTGTTGCTCAAGCTCAAGTGTTTGGTGTACCAGATCGTCGTTTGGGAGAAGAAGTGGCGCTCTGGGTGACCCTCAAGAGTGGTGCTGAAGTAAGTGAGGGCGAGCTGATTGGTTGGCTGAAGGAGCAAATTGCTCACTTTAAAGTGCCGCGTTATGTGCGTTTCGTTTCTGAATTTCCCATGACAGTGACAGGAAAGATTCAGAAATTCGCTATGCGCGACAAAATGATTGAAGAATTGGGTCTTCAGTCAGACGCGGCAATTGAGACGGCATAGTGCCCTTGCTATATGCTTTTGCTCTATACTGGGTTTGATCTAATTTAGGAAGTCTAGGATGTCTCAGGACGGATCTGCTGGCCAGCGTCGGCGCAAGAAAAATGTTTTTCTTGCTTGGCCATTGATTCGCAAACTAGAAAGCCTAGCTTTTCTTGCCATGTTTATTGCAGTACCGTTTTTTGGCTATCGCGTGGTCGATTACACTTCTCGCCATCTGGCTTTGAACAACGCCGCCCATGATCTTGTCAAAGACATTCGTAAGGCTAAGCAGATGGCTAGTGAGTTAGGTATCGATATATCGGTTGAGTCAAGGCAGTCGACTGAGGGCAGGAGCGCCGCCTATGTCATTCGCAGTGGCTCTCGCACCCTTGAAGAAGTGGTTTTGCCTCAGGGTGTAAGCATGATTGGTGGAATTACTTTTTCTAAAGAAGGTCAGCCCGATCATCCTGCTACTTTTGACGTGCATATGGACACGCGTTCACTAGCCATCGACGTCGATCGCAATGGTCTTGTGACGCTGCCTTAGAGTTATTTATCGCTCTGAGCCTGCAATTCTTTTTCGTTGTCTCTCCAGTGTGCCATGAGGGCAGCGTTTGCTTTTCTGGCGGCATCTGGGCTAAGTATCATCTCTGGGGTTATTAGCTCTTCTATGCGCATTAAGCGCGCCACTAGGCCGGTCCAACCGGTTTGGTGGCTGGCGCCGAGGCCAGTACCATTTTCAGCATGGAAGTATTCGTAGAAGAGAATATGATCTTTCCAGTTGGTATCGCTCTGGAATTTTTCTCGATCGCCATAGACTGGCCTCCTTCCGTCTGGCCCAGGGAGAAAAATTGAATACAGTCGCCGGGAGATTTCTTGAGCTACTTCTAGCAGATTCATGAAGTTGCCAGAGCCCGTGGGGCACTCAACTTTGAATGATTCACCATAGTAGGCAAAATAGAGATACAGTGATTTGATTAGCAAGTAGTTTACTGGCATCCAAATTGGTCCGCGCCAGTTAGAGTTGCCGCCAAACATGCCGTTGTCTGATTCGCCTGGTAGATAGTCGACTCTAAATTCATGGCCATGGTGCTCAAAAACGAAGGGATGCTCTTTGTGGTAGAGCGAGAGAGAGCGAATACCATGGGGGCTGAGAAATTCTTTTTCGTCGAGCATGCGCGAAAGTATGCGCCTCAGCTTAGCTTGGTTTACCACTGAGAGCATCCGTCTACCAACTACACCCGGCTTTGATGGTAGGTGAATATTGGCACAAAGCTCTGGATGTCTTTGGGTAAAGTCGTTACTGAGTTTGCAGAATGTTGGCAGCTTTTCTAGAACCGATTCTTCGATAACGCAGACGGCCGTAAGCGGTAACAAGCCCACCATCGATCTTACTTTCAGTCGTTGTGATTTAGCGCCTGGTAAGCGCAATACATCATAGAAAAATCCGTCTTCTTCATCCCAAAGTTCATCGCGGTGTTCGCCAGGGCGGTCCATGGCTCCGGCAATCCACAAAGTATGCTGTAAAAAGCGCACGGCAATGTCTTCATAGAGAGAGTCATGGGAGGCTACTTCGATAGCTATTCTCAGCATTTGCTGGCTAAAGAAAACCATCCAAGAAGTACCATCTGCCTGTTCGAGCGAACCACCGGTAGGGAGAGGCGAACTGCGATCAAAGACGCCGATATTGTCTAGACCAAGAAATCCGCCTTCGAAGACATTCTTGCCCGAAGGGTCTTTGCGGTTGATCCACCAACTATAGTTGACTATGAGTTTAGTGAAGGCATACTTAAGAAAATCAATGTCGCCCTTGCCGTTATTGCGTGCTTTATCGTTTTGATAAATTTCGATGGTGGCAAAGGCATGCACCGGCGGATTAACATCGCTGAAGTTCCATTCGTAGGCCGGCAGTTGGCCGTTGGGATGCTGATAGTCATTGCGTAACATCAAGTCGAGTTGCTTTTTTGCAAAATCAGTATCTAGGCTTCCTAGCGGTACTGTGTGAAAGGCAAGATCCCAGGCGGCATACCATGGATATTCCCATTTGTCTGGCATCGATATGATGTCATCGTTGTACATGTGGTGCCAATCGCTGTTTCGCACCTTACTATGTTTGTTGTGGTCGGCTAGCCAGCGATCAAGATCATAATAGAAATATTGCTTAGACCAGAGCATGCCGGCCATGGCTTGGCGAAATACTTTCGCTTTTTCGACGTCTGCCATCATATCTGGTGTGTACATGGCCTCATAGAACTGATTGGCCTCTTCAAGACGTTGTTCGAAAACTTTGTCGAAGTCGGCGAAAGGTTCTTGAATAATACTCGGTGCCAAGTTGCTGAGGCGCAGCATCACAGTCTTTGAGCCACCAGCGGCTACAGTAAACTGGTAGTGAGCTGAAGCTTTAGTACCGACCATTTCTGGGTTACATGTATCTTCTTGGCCGTTTACTATTAAATTGTTTATGCCATCTTTGACGAAGGGGGAGCGATTAGCGTTGCCGTAAAGACGCTGATGGTTGGTGTCGTTGTCGCAGAAAAGCAGCGGAACTTGTTGTTGTTCTTCTTTCTTTTGTTCTTCTTGGCTGCTCAGGCCGTGGCAATAGAGATAATAATCTGGCAGTGACTCTTGAAATAGTGGGTCAGTGTGATGGGCGTGAATAACACTGTATTTCTTATGGCTGAGCTTTTCTAAGACTGGTTTTCTACTATGCTCATTATGGTCCCAAGTATTGCGGAACAATAGAGTCGGCAGAATGTGCAGTGGTGCATCGTTGCTGCCGCGATTTTCGGCAGTAATCTTGACCAAAATATCGTTCGGTCCAGCTTTGGCGTATTCGACAAAGACATCAAAATATTGATTGTCATCAAACACTTTGGTATCGAGTAGCTCATACTCAGGCTCTTGGCGGCTGCGGCCTCTGTTGTTCTCGACCAGCTGACTATAGGGGTAAGCTTGGTGCGGATACTTATACAGGTACTTCATGTACGAGTGGCTGGGGGTGCTGTCAAGGTAGAAGTAGTACTCTTTGACATCTTCGCCGTGGTTGCCTTCGCTATTGGTAAGGCCAAATAGGCGTTCCTTCAAGATTGGGTCTTGGCCATTCCATAGAGCTAAGCTAAAGCAGAGCACCTGGTGGTCATCAGATATACCAGCTAAGCCGTCCTCGCCCCAGCGGTAAGCGCGAGAGCGAGCTTGATCGTGGCTGAAGTAATTCCAGGCATCGCCGTTGTCGCTGTAGTCTTCGCGCACGGTGCCCCATTGGCGTTCACTTAAATATGGGCCCCATTTCTTCCAGGGCTCTTTGCCTTGGCGCTCTAATTCAAGTCTTTCTACTTCGTGCTTGCCAGCAATCTTGGTCATTTTGTCCCCACAGACGAACAGGTCTATTTAACAGCTTCGTGTACAGCTCTTTGCAACAGCTCCATATAACAAAATGGATACGTCGATGATAACTTATTGAAATCGAAGATCTAGCGATGGCCCAGGCTTTGTGCCGAAATATCTCCTGTGACCTAGCGATTCCTTCGCCTCTAGGAACATTCTTCTTTTATTGACTGTCTTCAATTAAATCTAGGACCTAGTAAGAGTCAATGGTGAGGGATGAAATTGAAGAGCTTTAAATACACAACTTTTGCTGCTCTAGCGGTGCTCATTAGTGCTTTGGCTACAGTTGAGCAGGCCCGGGCCCAAGGCGGAGATATTGAGGTTAAAAGCGGTCAAGGGGAGGAGTTCAATATCAAACACAATCTCTTTGGGCGCCAGAATCTAGTTTTGCAAGATCGCCTCGGTAACAAGATTGAGCGCCAAACTGGTTTGCTTGGCGACAGTAAGGCCAATGTGCAAGTTTTAGGCAATGGCTATGAGGCGAAGAAGGGTGTTTGGGGCAATAAGTCGTACAAGGTTTCGACTGTGCTTGGCGATAAAGTTGAAACTAAGAGATCTTGGTTCGGGTTGGGTAGGCGTAAAACAACAGTTGATTTGTCTGGTACCGTTGGTCTTGTCAATCAAGTCCTAAAAACGAAGGTAAGTAAAGACAAAGCTGATGTACACTAAAGTTCTAGTTATGAGCAAGGGATCCCGGTGTATACAGTCTCAAGGCCGAGAGTTGGCAGATTATTTGGTCGGTTGCTGTTGGTGGCAGCTCTAAGTTTATTGCCCACTTTGTCCAGTCAGGCAAAAACAGAAACTAGTCGGTTTCGCATGTATCCGGCGGTAAAGAACCTGCCAATGCCTGCTCGGGTTTTGAAGTTCCCAGCTAATGCCTCAGTGGGCGGTATCGCTGTTTTGGATAAGGCATACTATTCACTAGACGACATTAGTAGCGATATTACTGATAGATCAATTAATCGCAAAGCCCAGGGAACGATTGCGATTCCGCCCAACAAGTTTGTGGCTTTCTTTCCTAATCACAACTTTATTCGCTCACCTCATTTGCTCGATGCCTTACCTGCTAATAGCTTTGATTTCGTGCTTTTCCGCTATATGTCGATGGATGCTAGCGACGATAAATTGGGCAATCCAGCCCTTGCTTATCTGTCACGCTTTAGCAGTATCCGCTGTCTCGATTTAGAAAAATCAGAGATTAACGATCAAGGTGTGAAGCAACTTGCGCCTCTAGTCAATTTGGAATTTATTGCATTATTTAGCACCGAGATTGACGGTACTTTTTTGAAGAGTCTTGCTGGTCTCAAATCTCTGCGATATGTCGCTGTGAACAATACTGGATTTAAGAGTTCTGAACTGCGTTACTTCCCTCTTCTACCTAATTTGGAATATCTCAACCTTTCTCATTCACGGAGAAACGATCGTGATATTGAAGTATTAACTGGTTGCAAAAATCTGAAGTGGCTTTCTTTGGCTAGCAATCCTGATATTACCGATGGTGCGCTCAAAACATTTGCCTTGATGCCTAAATTACAGAGTCTCGACCTGCGTGATACCAGAGTTAGTGACAAGGCCCTCAATTCTCTCGATCAAAAAGGAATTGCCTTGAGAGGTAAGCAGAGCCAGCTGCCTTCAGTTCAGCAACGAACGCGACGTGATAATGGCGGTGTTGAGGAAATTTTTGCGCCTTTTTCACGGGGCAGAAAGATCTAGCTGTGCCGCAGCAATCAGGGTTTCACGAATCGCCATCGTGGCACCGATTAGCACTGAGATGAGATGCACGGTTATGTATCTAGGCTTTGTACAGAATTGGTCACATGACAGTAAATCTACCGCTCGATTTAGGCTGCCGATTTGAATATGATTGTTTCCATAAGTCCTGCCTATCACGTATGCCAGATCTAATTTCGACTGACCGCTCCACTGGTTTTCCAGTCATCCCGTGCTTGAATATCTATGTAAAACCGATTATTTTTCGTAGTTACTATTAGCTGGTTCGGTTTATTCATGTCTATTGGCTTTGCTGGCGCCTTCTCAGCCCATCCCCGCGGTACTTCACCGTAAGTAATGTTATCAATCGCGAGCGCCTTCATCTCTGGTGCCTTAGGCGCAAGAGTCCACAGCTCCTCATGCCGGTTTGCTTTGAAATTTCTATAGACAACTGTAAAGGTTGCCACTTCAAGAGGATGGTTGTGGCCATTGTGTAGAGAAAATTTTGGAGGGTCGCCTTCTATCGCAATGATGTAATTAGCCGCTGTTCCATCGCTCAGCATGCCACGTGCAACCAATACTAGAATGGATGACAGAGCCACTAAAGCCAGAGTTGGTAATATTCGCTTTAATCTTATTGCTTTACTAGTCATTTTGATCTTCAGCTCTTCTTCTTCTTTTGCTAAGACAGCGCCCATTTATCCATTGAAAATCTTTTCAAAATTGCCAGATTGACCGCTCCCGTTTATGTAATGTTGCAACATAGCGATAAGCCTGCTCCATCCATCGGACCAGGAAGAACATCGATGTTTGGATTGTCTACGCACTCGCCAAGATATTTTCGCAGGGAATTTTTCTCCCACGCTTTCAGAGGTCTTCGTCCTAGCTCTCTCTTGAATCTACCATATTGGCACCGGTATCGCATTTCGCACCCGAAGGAGAATTCGCATTGCCAGAGAGAGTTTGCTTTTCAAATGGAAGATGGCTGTTTTACTCCAGTTGAAAATCTAGAAAAGTGTCAGTTATCTCCTTCTTCCTTTTTACGCCCCCTATCATGAGCCGAAGACGAAGACTTTTCGGCAGCGCCAAAGACTTGAACTCAACAAAATGAACAAATTGCCCAAAAGCTCCAATTATTAGCCGCGGAAAACTTGAGAGTGGCAAGAATCGAAAATAACTTATTCTTTTTACTTCTGGCTCATCTTCGGTCGTGATGAACTTGTAATTGATGTCTTTGTAGTGGCCAATCTCATGTTCCTTTGTTAATCGACCATCAACTTTGAATTTGAAAATCAAATACATTTTCTTGTTGGGTTCTTCCTCAAGCCAGCATTCTGAAATGGCGATGGTGTGGCCATCATATTTGAAAGAAGCTGGCTCTACTTTTACACTTTTGCGAAAGTAACCTTCTTTCTTTGATTGCTTTATAGAGGTTGAAACATCATACACTCTTGTTTTTGCACCAACGGTCGATGATTGAATCGTCAGAATCAAAATGAGCGCTATTAATAGAGTGGTGCGAAACTTCATATCTAACCTCATCTAATTCAACGGTATGTTGTGTTTATCCAGCATACTGGAAATCTGAATCTAGCACGCCAGCTGTTTTTGTTCTCTGCCCATAGAGCTTGTAATCTCACCGGGCAGTGAAATCTAGGCCTAAGGGTGGAACCAAACGCTCAAAAATCAGTCACTTCGTTGGTCGCCAGCGCCGAGGTAGCCATGACTGGGTCAAACAGCGATTTTCAACTTCGCCAACGCCTCCGGGAAGAATTTGGACAAGAGCAATCAGAGCAGATTCTCGAATTATTTTGTAGCGGTGTCGGCCTTGAATTGAACAAGATGAAAGAGTCTACGGCAGCTCAAAATCAGTCGCGGCTTTTGCATAATTCCCGTGGTCTCAGAGCCGTTTGCCAATCAGTATTTGTAGCTGATATGGAACAAACTTGTCTTGAAATTGAAGCGGCTGGTGAGCGGCTCGATTGGCCGCTAGTAGAAGGCCTTGTGGCAAGGCTGCAAGGACAATTTGACAATGTCTGTCAGCAATATAAATAAGTAGTATCAAATAGCAAGCCTAGGCTTAATAGGTCTTCGGTGCGGCCTTAGCAGCGGCCACTGAGTCGTGCTCTCTTACAAGGTTAGAGACTGTGCTGAGAAACTTCTCTCCGCCTTTGCTGTTGAGGTGCACGGTGTCGTAGAAATTACTCTCGTCATAAGCTTTTGCCGTTTGCAGGTCAAGAAAAGGCACTGCTGCTTCTTTCGTCGCTTCTTTGACGAAGCTTATATACTGCTGATAGAGCCCTGGGGGCATCAGCTTCAAATTGTCGTCAGTGAGCGGCATGGCCACCACACACAGTTTGATTTTGCGCTCGGCACAAAGAGTCGTGAGAGCGCGGAAACATTCTTTTTGCTTCTCAAACTGTTTGGCGTTGAAGTGCTTGTAGCGTTTGGCATACTCTTCGATGCTCTGCTTCCATACGGCATCGCGATCGCCGCCTAGCAAGAAGTTTGCCAAAGGGTCTACAGCGCTAGCATTAGCGGCTAAACTAGTACTAGAGGCAGACTTTGAGTTAGCATCAGTGCTAGCTCCGGTAACTGACCCTGCTTGATTTGACACTGGCAACTGAGCCAACATTTTATCTTCAAACTTTGCTGCGAAATCTTGCACTTTTGCTTGGTAGCGGCCGCGTTTGCGATACAAAAATACGCTGCGATTGAGAACGAAATCTCCTCTTTCGTCAAAGTTATTGAAGAACAATTTGTCGATTTTAGAAAAATCTTTGGTTTCAACCAGAGAGTCAAACACTGAGGTCATAGCCAAACCACCAGTGGTGTCATCCATAAAATCTCGTGGTGCTACACCATAAATGAGAACACTTGGTCGTTGCTTTCCATTGAGCAATTTTTCTGTGATCAAATATGTATCAGAAACGAACTGTCCGGCGGTGGCAAGACTTACCACCGGGCGATCCACCAGCTTTTCTAGGTGAGAGCTAGTGTGATGCTGCATACAGTCTTTGAAAAATGCCCCATCGGCTACATCAACGCTCCAGAGTGGGGCGAGAATGAGCGATGAGCCGATCAGAACCACGGGCTCTGTGCCAGCTCGGGTCTGCAAAACGTTTGTTGCTTGGGCTAAAGACTTCTGAATGGCATCTTTTTTTGACTCACCAGCGGCGGTCTGGCCGTTTCCGGCCAAAGCCAGGTTAATAGCCAAGAACGCTAGTAAGGCAGTGGCGGTTTTGTTGATCTTCAAAGAAATGCCCAATACTGATTGTCAGGAGGCTATTAAACCATACATCCTCTTGAAGCAGATATATTTCGCTTAATTTGACTCAGTTTTCAGGCTTTAGCCTTTTTTTAGCCGACTTTTTTAGCTGACCTCTTTTAGCCGACGTTAACGGCGCCACCTTGGTAGGCGTAAATCAAGAGCATCCGGCCGCCGTGTGGGCCGACTGTGAGTGCTGTCATTGAGGTGAGCTGATAGCGGTAGTTAGAATGCTCGATAATTGACTGTGAAACGTCATCGGCCGGGCAAATTTCTTGCAAGACCATGGTTGGGCTCTTAATAAATTTCTTCAGTTTAGTATCGACAATATCAGTTAACTTGGGCATCGTTTGTCTCCTTTGTTGAGTGTTTTAGAAGGCTGCTGCGCCGGCTTCAGCTACAGCGTGGTCTTGGTCGCCAGAGCCACCGCTGACGCCAATAGCTCCGACAACTTTTCCGTCTTTTTTCAAGGGGATGCCACCGGCGAAAATCATGATTTTGCCGTCGTTAGAGGCATTGATGCCGAAAAACTGTCCGCCCGATTGACTATGACTGGCCAAGTCTTTGGTGGTTATGTCGAATGCACGGGCTGTGTAAGCTTTTTTGATAGAAATATCGATACTGCCTAACCAGGCATTGTCCATGCGCACATGGGCGACTAGATTGCCGCCAGCATCAGCTACTGCAATATTCATGGGCTGGCCAATCTCGGCTGCTTTTGCTTCGGCTGCTGCAATTACTTTTCTTGCAATTTCTAGTGTAACCATACCTTTAGATGCCCCTTGCGATGATTTTTTGAATTTAGTTATAGATTTAGCTCTAAAAGGTACGCTAAGCCAGCACTTTTTTCTAGCGGTAGCATTTCCTGGGTGAAGCTGTTGAAAACTTATACACTGAAACCATGGGCAAGAAAAAACCTCTTCTAGCTATGATTTCCGTTCTGCTTGGTCTACTTATTGTGGAGCCAATCATATACACGCCGGCAGATGCTCGTGCTCTTTCAGAAAGTGATCGAAAGCTCGAACTGCAGTTTGCCGGTCAACAAGTGCTAGTCACCGTTGCCGGTCGGCTCAATATTTCTCAATCTGACCTGCAAGCCTATGTCACGAGCGCTGCTTTGGCAGTGGGAAAAATCTATGGGCACATTCCTGCTAAACGCACTGTAATAAGAGTCGAAGCTGTTGATGGTGACAGCGTTGGCTTTGCTACTAGCACCTATGACGATGATAACGACTACGGCCTGATTGAAATTGCAATAGGCCGCAATACCAGTCGGGAGACTCTAGATCAAAGCTGGACGCTCACCCATGAAATGCTCCATCTGGGTTTTCCCATAGTTGAACATTCAAAGCGCTGGTTGGCAGAGGGAATTGCTACGTACGAGGAGCCCATTGGTCGGCTGCGTATGGGCATGATTGGTGCAGACGATCTCTGGGGTGACCTCGTGCGCCATGGCCCAGGTGGCCTACCTCAACCTGGCGATCGGGGCCTCAATTACAGTCGTACTTTTGAGCGAATCTATTGGGGCGGGGCTATCTATTGCCTTCTTGCTGACATTGAGATCAGGCAGAAAACTGGCAATAGATGCGGTCTTGAGCACGCTTTGCGCGGTATTGCCAGTGGTGGTGGTACTGCCCGCTCTGATTGGTCGGCCAGTCAAGCTCTAGCAGCTGGTGATCAAGCGCTAAACCTAGACGTTCTTCGTAGCCTTTATAAGAAGATGGCTTTTGATGCTTATCCAGTAGATTTAGCCAGACTCTGGCAACAATTAGGAATTAAGCGAACTTCAAATGGCATTGTCTTTGATAACAGTGCGCCACTAGCTAAGATTCGCCAGGCCATTGAAAGGGGTGATTAATTTTGAAATTGTTCTCTATTATGAAAATAGTGGAGAAAGCACTTCATCTAGCATGCGGTGCAATAAGAAGTGCCCGCGCTTTGGCACTATATTGACTGTGGCGTGCGGTATGTGATCTTTGAGATACTGGGTCATGAGAATTGGCAAGAGACGATCTTCGTCGCCATGCCAGAGAGTAACATCACCTCTAATTTCGCCCAGGTCAAAACCCCAGTCTTGAGCCACTGCGCGATAGTCATCAACAACACCCATTCCGCCTTGTCGAGTCGATTCAAAAATAAAGTCAGTGGCTTCTGCAAGTGAAAGCTCTTGCACAATGGCTTTATCGTTGTCAGAAAGTTCATTTTCCAAAATCCATTTCATGGTCTGCGCTGGCAGTTTGCCGCTAGCGTCTAGGCTTGCTGCTAGCACGCTTTCAAGGGCCGGAGGGCATGACAGTAACATGCGATCGGCGAGAAGACCAAGTTGCTCAACTTTAACCGGTGGCAATATTGGAGAGGCACCACCAACAGTGCTAATTTTAGTAAAACGCTGTGGTAACTTGTAGGCGCAGGCCCAGACGTAGGGGCCGGCCAGCGACCAGCCTAGTAATGGCAGCGATTCAATGTTGAGATGATTGAGTAAGTGTTCAACATCACTAGTCCAGTCAAGCAAGCTGCGCTTGGGCTGGGGTGATGAAATACCAATGCCGGGCCGGTCCGGGGCAATGATGCGGATGCCGCCTTCTTGGCAATAACTGTTGGCAAATTCTATGTCTAGCCGGCTGCTTACTCCGCCATGAAAATAAAGCAGCGGTTGGCCATCGATTGCACCATACTGAGCCCAGCCAAGGGTGCGCCCATCGGGCAGCGTCATTGTATGATCCTGGCGTTCGTGCTCAAGCATTTATCGCATCCACCTCGTCAAGAATCTGTTGCTTTTGTCTCAATAGTGCTTGCATCAGGTTTGTCTTTGGCTGGTTTGAAGTTGGTCAGCTTGGCAGTCATGGCTTTGCCAAAGTGCGAGATAATTTGTTTGATTGGGTGGAAGCCTAGGACGTTGTAGACATCATAGATGCGCACCAGCAAGAAGCGTGTTTTCATACAGCAATAGACTTTTTCTTCGTGAGCCCCGGGAAGTTCCGGTCTGTATTTGCTTTTGTGACGATAGAGATTTTTAAAGTTGTATAGATAGTTTGCCTTTTCAAAGGAATATTTGAAGTGAGCACTCAATAGTTTGCTGTGGCGAAATTCTTCGCTGTCGTCAACTTTTGCCAGGGGTGAGAGGCCGAGCGAAATTTCTTCTTTGCCTTCGGCCTTGAAAATTTCCATGGCTTCTAACAAAATGAAATCTACTACTGAATAAGAGCGATCTAGATTGCTGCGCAAATGATTGGCAATGTAGCCTTTGACTTTGCCGTCTTCATACATGGGGTCGAAAATTATGAAGCCGACAACCGTGTCGTCTTTGAGGGCAACAAACTTGCGTACATCAATTTCGTCGACATAAACGATAGGACGCACAATAAATTGCATCTCGCTGTCGCTCATTACTTTTTGCTTCATCCAGTCTTCACTGATCTTTCTAAATGCTTTGCGCATATCAGGATCAGATGACAAAACTTCTTTGCAGACTAAATTGTCTTTCTTGGCATTGTTCCTCGCCTGTCTAAGGCCTTGCTTCTTATTGCCAGAGAGGGTGAAATTTTGAATCTCGATTATAGTTTCTACGCCCAGTTCGTTTACAGAAAAACCGCGTTCATTGAGTATTTCAGCAGTCTCGCGCGAGGCGTGCAAGAAGATCGGATCTTTTTTATCGAGGAGGAAGGCATCGAGAAAGGCCCTTAAGTTTTCTTTGCTGCAAATGGGGTCGGCCAGCACACAAACTGAGTCTTCGCTATCGGTTAGAGGCACGTAGGCGCAATAGCCGAGCTTGTCGTTCATGTAATATTTCATGCCCGCTTGCAGCGAAGAGTAGGCCAGGGAGCCTCTTCCGTGCTGCTTTAGTTGGTCAATACGAAAGGCCGCTGTTTTTGTGCCTGTTTGTAGGGTTTTTACTGCGGTCTGAAGGGCTTCCTGGCTCGTGGTCATCGATTGCGATAGACCGGGCGCTACTTTTTTGATATTGAGACCTTTGCCTCTGAATCCCTTAAGCAAGTCCATCTTTAAACCTCTTTCGATATTGCGGTCTATTTCTATGCTGAGAACTTATTTTACTGACCAGAACCTATTTTATGCCAAGCTCATACTACTTTACTTTGACAGCAAAAGACGGCTCTGTATAATCGCTCGGCAGATATTTCTCAGGGATGGTAGTGCGATTGCCATCGCGCAAAGTGGCATAGTGAGGCGACATAATCTCAATGCCAGCTTGGTTAAACTGGTCTTGAATATTGCGGTGCAGGTCTGAATAGGTCACTGCCATAATTTGCGGTTTGTTGGTGAAAGCATTAATTTCGTAGCTGACAAAAAAGTCGTCAAGACTAGTTTGTAAGACAAAAGGAGCTGGCTCAGCCAGAATATTTTCTGTCGCTTTTGCTGCAGCTATAAGTGCTGCCTGTACGTCGCGCCAGGGGGCGTCATAGCCAATTGTTACGGTGGTGTGCAAAATCAAGCCGGTCTGGTTTGATGATGAGCTGTAGTTGATGATATGGCTGCTTAAGACCATGGCATTGGGAATGGTTATGTATTCTTGTTTAATTGTACGAATGCGTGTGGCTAGCAAGGTTTTCTCTACCACGTCTCCGACAGCATCTGATATTTTGACTCTATCTCCTAGTTTGAAAGCGCCTGTGTATGTGAGAAAAACGCCAGCCACTAAATGTGATATCGCGCCGCTTGAACCCAGTGAAAATAGAACGCCTAAGAAAATTGACACTTGTTGAAATGCTGGTGAGCCCGAGCCCGGCAAGTATGGAAAAATCAATACGAAGGCGAAGGCAATCACTAGAAAACGAATAATTTTAAAAGTAGGGTCGGCCCACTCTGGGTCAAAATTGGCCAGGGTTATAGTGCCCCGACCGACTTCATTGAAGAGAAACTGAACGAAAGCGACAAGATAGTAGGTGGCGATTGCAATTAGGATAATGACAAATATGTTGGGCAAGTAGGCCAGTATCGCCGGTAGTGCAACTCCGACTACTGGCTGTACAGCCCAATCAACTATGTCATTGGCAATTCCTCTGGTTTCAGGAAAGAAACTTAACGCCAAGGGAATGAAGATGCCAAGCAACGCGATTACCGTTGCAACTCTGATAACGCGAAGTACACCAATTAAGACATCAGCTAAAGTTTGGTCTGATATTAGCTCGGCGTTTTGGATACGCAATGATCTTATTTTCTTGCCTTTGGCTACTTCTATCCAGGTATAAATTCGGGGAAAGAACCAATTCAAAACCATCAGCGAAAGCAATAGAGCCAGAGCTGATACCCCAGTCTTGGCAGCAGCTATTAGCAGACTACCAGGGCGATGAGATTCAATACTCAAAAGTAGTGCTTGTTTCAGTCTTGCGGCTTGGCGCTCAGCCAGGGTCATGCGATCAGTTAGACCTTCGGCTTTGGCATCTTGATCTGAAACTATTACCAGGGGCTCATTGCCCATCATGATTTCGGCAACCTGGCGCTGATTGACGGCTCTGATGTTCTCAACTAAATTTTGATACTGCTTGTCACTTTTGGCTTTTGCCAGCCGGCGTTGAATGTTCTCGACGCGAGTAGGAATTGAGTAAGGGCCGACACTGTGGCGAATTCTGAATACTTCTGCACCATCAATTACTATGGGCAAACTATCATCTGTGTTGCCCGTAGCTGACTGCTTTTCGTTTTGCTCTGACTGCGGTGCTACGAACAGTTCATCGGCGCTATGGTCTTCTTTGCTGTTGCTAGGTGGCGGAGCTGAATCTCGGACTTGTTCTCCTGCTTGTTCTCGCACTGGCTGGGACGGCTGAACCGATGAGTGCGTTGCTTTTGCTTCTTGCTCTGACTCTTGTTGGGCCAGTGCCTCTTGCCAGCAGCTGTTGCTAATTGCCAAGCAGATTAATAGCAGACTCTTGAATAAGGTCAGCTTCCAGTGACAATCAACAGCCTTCATAGTGTGTCTCCGCGATTTTTAGTATTTGGTCAGCTGATCAGTATTTGGTTATGCTTGAGTCGACTTCGTCGGCCCAGCGCAATATTCCCCCAGTCAAATTCAATACATGTTTGAAACCTTGACCACGAAGGAAGTTGGCGCAGCGGTCAGAGCGTGCCCCGGAGCGGCAGTAGATTATTATCTCTTGCTCTTGTAGGTCGGCAAGCTCCTGAAAACGCTGAGCTAACTCACCCATGGGTATCAACGCCGAGTTGTTAAGGGCACATATCTCTACTTCGTGGGCCTCTCTGATGTCAAGAATGAAAGGTTTTTCTCCGGCATCTAGGCGCTTTTTCAGCTCTAGCGGGGTTATTTCAAGTTTTGTTGTGTTTGCTTCCATCTGACCTTATCCTTTTCTATCCAGCATTAAGTATAATCTCAACTTAACGTTCGCATTAGGAGGCGCAACCGTGGCCAGATCATTAGAGGAATCCCTTAAGGAAGTGCTCGCCGATGACAATAAAGTCTCGAAATACGAGGCAAAAGTTATCCGTGAGTTGGTTATGTCCGACGGTGTAGTCTCAGAAGAAGAGAAAGCAGCTTTGCAAAAAGCTTTGGCCAACAACACATTCGACGAAGAAGCATTCGAGCTGTTGTCAGCTCTTCTACTTAGATCGCACATGAAAGACTAGTTTTCAAAATTGTTCTGAATTATTCCCAGAGCAGTCTTTGAGCCAGACTAGGGCCAATGCCAAAATATTTGTTTAATAGCTCGGGTTTTGTTTCGGTAGCGACAACAAAACCCGGGCTTACGTATTTGTTCCAGGCTTCTTGAAAAGCTAGCCTCCCTTTCTCTGAGCGTGCCAGTAAGTTTGGCACGGCATGATAACTGCCAATTCGTGGCTCTGCTCTTCCACTCATATATTTACGGAAGAAACGATCGCTCTCTTCGGGGCTGACGATTTCGGCCAAGGCAAATTCATACTTGGCAATTAAGTAAGGTTGATTGGAAAGTGGAGACAGAACCTCCTTTAACGATTGATTGAAATATTTGCTCGTGTCAGCATCAACTGTGTCGATAAAAATTCGATAGCTGCCATCACTGCGCACGGTGGCGTGGATATTCTCTTTGCCAATCGTTCGTGGCACTAGTTTTATTTGTTGCAGGGCGGCGAGTACTGCATAGGCAATATCAAGTAGTGACGATTCTTGTGAGTTGGGTTGGCACAGGTCTTTTTTGAGCTTAAGAAATAGGGCCTTTCGCTTCACTGATGCTAAGAAAGTGGCGGCAATTGCTGGCAAGACAGCAGTCCAGGCTAATGGCCCCAGGCCGGTAATAAAGAACGCCACCGCTGCTGATATCAGTGTTCCGACGGCGAAATACTCGCCCCATACTCCGTTTAATGCACCGCGTATTTGCTTGGCATGCTCTTTGTATTTACTGTTATAGCGAATATGAGGCGGCGTCAGGGCGAGCTTTCGTAATTTTGCTACCTCTAAACAATCGAACAAACGATTCTTGTAGGGCTCACCAATTTTCCATAAATCATAAATTTGATCACGCACAAGGGCTCGTCCAGCCATCTCTTGATTGAATGTTTCGATGGAAGCGAAAACTTGAGCCGGTGTCAATTCAGAAAAAGCAGGGTGTACATGACCGACGCCACATTCTATTTGACCATCGTCGCAGATGCCAAAGTAGCCCTCATGTTTGCGCACAAAACGTTGATAGTCGTTCAAGCCTTTTTCTAAACTGGGAGCAATACAGACCACATCCCAGTTGTTGGCTACTTTTCTCAAGCCTAGAGCGTCGTTTTGAATGCGAATAGAGCGGCCTCTCAGTTGTTTAACTGAAACGGGAGAGGTAGTGGTGGTCAAATCTATCAATGTATTCAGTGCTTGGCTATCCCAGCCTTCGCCAAACAATCCACGGGTGCCAATCAGACATTTGGTGATGCCGCGTTCAAAAAGGCTAGTGCTCAATGCTACATAGAGCCTAGATTCCCAGGCCGATGAAGTAGATGAAAGAGCCGAGAATAGATCGCCAGCTTTGCTGCTTAGGGTAAGTTCGAAGTTATAGCCGGCCTCTTGTATAAACTCTCTGGCGGCTTCTAAAAATTGATCTTTGATACGGTTATCTACAAGTAGATGTGAGCCTGTCACCATGCAGGGGTTGAGATAGGTCGATATATCGCTGTTGAGCACTATGCGCATGGCGGCAATTGCTCCGCCCGATTCTTGGTTGAGAACTCCTTTCACTGCAGTGGCCGACATACTTTCAAAGTCTGTTACTACCACTGCTCTCAAACGATCTTGTAAGACTCTGTATTCGATGGCGAGAATCTCTGCCACGGCTTTTGGTTTGGCTTCACTAAAGGCTAGAACGCGATCGACTGGCGATGCCTGTTTGCGCAAACCTTGTTCTGTAATGGCATAGCCTAGTTTTCGCGTGGCCGATCTGATGCGCTCATAGAGTTTGTGTGATTTTTCAGAGTTGCTTAGCTTCAGTTTTTGCGAGGCAAAATCTTCAATAATAATCATCCAGTCTTCTAGTGTCGGCTGGGTCAATTGTTCTGAAAACTCTACAGATCTCGGCCTCGGTAGACCAAGTTTAGAAATTGCTCGTATCAGTGCCGAGGCAATTTCAGTATTCTTAGCGAAGAATTTGCTAAAACCTTGTTCGGTTTCTATCTTCTGGCTGTAGTCAAAAATGTACTGGGTGAGCGGTGGATACTTAATTTTGGCGACCGGAGCCAGAGCGGTGTCGGTGCTTGAGCCAGAAATATTGAATTGTCCCATGTGTAGATCGTGGTCTATTGCCGGAGGGGCTGCAGGAGCGTTCTGAGCGAACGAGAAGGTTGCCGCCGCAGCCTCTATGTTCATTGGCGCATTGGCTGGACGGCCCAAATATTCGCTGCCACAGAGCTCTTCTATTAATTGGTGAAATTCAAGGTGTTGCTCTGATAAAAAGTCGAACTCTTTTTTTGTGGGCTCGACGAAATAAACCAGATCTTGAAAGGGGGCCAGGCCTTTTTCTCTTACTAGGGCCGGAGTTGGTACTTGGTAGTCGATGTCACCCACAAGGTTGAGATAGCGCAACTCTTGACTAGCTGATTTTTTCTCTGGAGGGGTACCGGTTAAGCCAATAACTATGGGGTTATCGAGGTGCTTGACTAGGTGCTGCATGATGGCAGCCCAATAATCAGTTAAATGGTGGCATTCATCAAAGAGAACGAGTTTAAATTTTTGCCGCCTTAGAGTCTGTAGAAGCTCTATAGCGTTGGGGTGCAGTACTTCGTTCAAGTCCATTTCTTCCGCCAAACGTTTGCGCAATCGGCTGACATGGCGTGAAATTTCTTTTTGATAGGCCTTGGGGTTATTCTGGAAAATTTCCAAAATTCGCAGCTCCGCTTCACCGGTGCCACCGGAGCGGCCTTTGATAAGTTCCTTTACCCAGGCATTGTGAGCTAGCTTTTCTAGATATTCTTGCTCTCTACCAGGTGTTGATAGCACTTGATAGGTCAGTACTGTGATGGGTTTGAGCGGCTTGTCGTCTTGTGTGCCCAGCAGTTGCTCTAAGCGCAACTTATTTTCGCCAAAATTTTGCTCGGCGCTTTCAATTGGTAAGAATAAATCGAGCTTCCCGCCCCATTGCGACTGAATTGTAGTGTTGGGGCAAACAATCAAAGCTGGGCATTTTAGAGTGCTTATCATTTGCAAACCAATGATCGTTTTACCTGCTCCCGGTGGCGCCACGATATGAATCTCTCGCTCACCCCGAGCCAATTTGTCATTGACTAGGTCGAGAATTTCACGTTGATAACCGCGCATGGGGTAGCGAAAATTCAAGTCAGCCAGCAGAGGTTCTTGGGCTGCCCTAAATTCAGGAGGAATCATTGCTATAGGTTTTGCATCAGTCGAAAGCATGGCCCTATTTTACTTTCTTTTGTCGATAGTGCCGAATTTAGGGAAAAGATCTTGCATGCTGGCTACAATGTCTTAGTCAGTTTCCTAATGAATAGATATCAATGGTTCATCTGGTCGATATCTTCATCTTCGCAATAGGTCTTAAATGGCATCTCTGTCGCCGTTATCTAATTTACCACTTCTACAAATTGACTCTGTCGCTAAGACTTATGGTGAGCATCATGTACAGGCGCTCAGTGCTGTAACGATCAATATCGCAAGGGGCGAATTCGTTTCGCTGATGGGTGCCAGCGGATGTGGCAAGAGCACTTTGCTCAATCTTATTGCCGGTTTAGATAGTGCTAGTAGCGGGCGTATTATTTTTGATGGCGCTGATGTCACTAAGCTCACTGATGAGGCTGTCACTGCCCTGCGAGCTAAGAAAATTGGTTTTGTCTTTCAGTTCTTCAATTTATTGTCGACCCTCACAGTTGAAGAGAATGTTGCTCTGCCCCTTGAGCTAGGGGGGGCAACAAATGCTTCTGAACGCCAGAAGAGAGTTCTGGAAATGCTCACTGAGGTTGGTATGGAGAGTCGCTTAAAGTTCTATCCATCACAGCTCTCCGGCGGAGAAATGCAGAGAGTCGCTATTGCCCGGGCTCTAGTGCATAAGCCTGAGTTGATTGTGGCAGATGAGCCTACAGGCAATCTTGATTCTGAAAATGGTATTAAAGTGCTTGAGCTGCTCAAGCATCTAAATAAGAGCCTTAATCAAACTATCGTCATGGCTACTCATAGCGAGGAAGCTGCTGCTGTGGGCGATCGCATTATTCGCATGAAGGATGGCTTGGTTTTGAGTGATTCTCTGGTTGAACACTAAATGAAGAACACTAAATTGGGAACACTAAAGTGAAAGAGAATTGCTGATGTCTTTTGCCTTTACATTGTTTCTTCGTTTTGTCGCTAGAGATGTGCGCCGCAACTGGGTGCGCACAATACTCACGGTGTTTGGCATTGCTCTTGGTGTGAGCGTATATCTAGCAATTAGTATCGCCAACAACACTGCCATTTCGCAGTTTAAGCAGACTGTTTCACAGGTTTCTGGCAAGGCCAATATTGAACTTATGCCTTTGTCTGGACCGGCTGTGCCCGAAAGTGTGTTGTCTGATCTCGCTGACCTGCGAGTGCTCGGCGTTAAGTACACCCCGATGATTGACGAACATTTGGTTTTGGCAAGTAACCAAAACAGTGAAAACAGCTTAAGCGGTGAACACAGCAGCAACAGTGAAATAGTCCAATTAATTGGCATTGACATGCTGGCCGATGCTGACTTTAAGTCTTACCAATCAGATGCTGATGATGAAGAAACCGAAAACTCCGGAAAAATTCGCTCAGAGGATACCGATTCAAAATCTAGTACGAAGCAAACTGATAACCTCAGTGTATTTAGCCCTAGGGCTGTGCTGGTTGGTGGAAAGCTAGCGCAGCGTTATGGCATGAAAAAGGGTAGCGAACTTACTGTCATCGTCAACGATCAAAAAGAACAGTTGGTAGTGGCAGGTGTGCTTGGAACTAAGGGAATTGGTGGTGCTTATAGCGGTAACATCATCGTCGCTGATATTGGCCTTGCCCAAGAAATTCTCAAATGGCCGGGGCGAATTACACGAGTTGATCTAATTGCACCAGCTGATGTTTTGCCTTTGGTGCAAGAAAAACTCAAAGAAATTATGCCTACAGATGTTCTCGTTGCCACTCCTGATACCAGGTCAGAGCAAGCAGAGAAGATGGTTCGTTCGTTTGAATATAATCTATTGGCCTTAACTTTCATTGCTTTGATGGTCGGCATGTTTTTGATTTATAACACCATGACTATAACTATACTGAGGCGTCGCCCAGAGATTGGAATTTTGCGTGCCATTGGAGTCAGTCGCCGCACGGTGCAAAGCATCTTTTTATGGGAGGCCATTTGTCTTGGCTTGATGGGCACGACCTTAGGTGTAGTCATGGGTGCTTTCATGGCCGATGGCGCTCTTAAGGCTGTGGCCCAGACTTTCCAATATTTCTATTTTAAAGTGCCCCTCGAAAAAATTACTGTCGACCCTCTTCAGTATGCTGCTGCTTTCGCCATTGGCATGGGTTTGACACTGATAGCTGCATTGCCGCCCCTACTTGAGTCAACGACTGTCAGTCCGGCTGAGGCTACCAGGCGGGCTTCCCAGGAAAGCAAAGTGAGGCGTAGCACAACCCCGCTATTTTTAGTGGGCTTAGTCTGCTTGGCATTATGTTATGTGTGCGCCTTGCAGCCAGCTGTTAATGGTTTCCCCTTGTTTGGTTATGTAGCTGCTCTGCTTGCCATTATGGGTACATCTTTTCTTGTGCCGCTTATATTGGCGAAATCTCTTCCGCTCATTGCCACTATTTTTGCCCGACTCTTCGGCGTAGAGGGCCGCATTGCTGCTGTTTCATTGCAAGGAACATTGGGGCGTACTGCTGTTGCTTGTGCGTCGCTCATGATTGGTATTGCTATGATGGTGAGCCTGGCGATCATGATCAGTAGCTTTAGAAAGACTGTGACACACTGGATTGATCAAAGTTTTGAAGCGGATCTTTGGTTGCAGTCACAAGCTCGTGCTTCTGGTAATAAATTTGGTCGACTGAAAGAAGATGCTATTGAGGCCGCTTCGGCCGTCGATGGCGTCGCCGCAGCCGAAGGGTTTGTCGACCGCAATATCAATTATCAAGGCATGAGTGCCTTTTTGGCAGCGGCAGACTTTGATGTTTTGACTAACTATGGCAATCAGCTTTTCTTGTCTGGTGAATCAAGCAAAACAGTTTGCGCGCGTGTTGTTGGCATGCATGCCATTATTTCAGAACCATTTGCGGTACGCAAAAATTTGAAGAAAGGTGATTCAGTTGAACTTGATACACCACTCGGTAAGCGCCAGTTTTTCATTGAAGATGTTTTCTATGACTATGCTAGTGATCTTGGCTACATAATCATTCCCCGCGATGTCTACAAGAGTCTTTATAACGACAACAGTATCTCGAACGTTGCTATCTATCTGAAAGAGGGTGCTGATATAGAGAAAGTCCGCCAAGGTATCTTGAAAAATTTAGGCAGTAGTTCATTGGTTTCATTGTCTAGCACAAGTGAGCTGCGCAAAGAGGCGATTAGAATTTTCGACCGTACTTTTGCTATCACTTATGCTCTTCATACCATTGCCGTTACTGTGGCCATGCTTTCGATTATGAATGCACTCTTTGCCTTGACCATTGAGTCACGAAGAGAATTTGCCATTCTGCGATATATCGGTGCCAAGAAAACTCAACTGGCTAAAATTGTTTATTTGCAGGCGGCAATTTTAGGGGCCTGTGGCAACTTTGGCGGGATTGGTCTAGGCTACATACTCTCGCTTTTGCTCATTCATGTGATCAACAAACAGTCATTTGGCTGGAGCGTTCAATACTTTGTACCTTACGACTTTATTCTGCAATCTAGCACTCTTGTGATTCTTACATCCATACTCTCTGGCATTTATCCAGCCCGTATGGCCGCTCGAACTTTGGCTCCATCGGTGGTGCGCGATGAATAAATGGAAAAGCAAGCTGTTTATCAAAATACTTGAGTACTCAAGTATTTTTCCAAAGTCTTCTTCTAAGCGCCTAATTCTGGAGTCACTAATAATGTTCAGGAAATCAATTGTTCTTTGTACTCTGTTTTCGCTCTCGCTTAGTATAATTTGCGGCAATTGGTCCGCGGCCTTAGCCGCGCCAAAAGTCTATAAACAAGCCCTACCTGGGTATCAGTATAAGTTTCCCCAAGATCACTATAGTCATGACCAGTTTCGCACTGAATGGTGGTATTACACTGGTCACTTATTGACAGACGATAAGCGCCGCTTTGGCTATGAGCTGACATTTTTTAGAACTGGAGCTGATAACGAACCAACGAATAAGCAGTCGCCTTGGAAGCTCGATAATTTCTACTTGGCTCACTTTGCTGTCACCGATGAAAATGGTAAGAAGTTTCGCTATACAGAAAAGCTAAACCGCAGTGGGCCTAAGCTTGCTGGCGCTCGGCCAGATGCCTATTATGTCTACAATGAAGGCTGGTCGGTGGAGAAAATTGGCGAGCACTACTTGCTTAGAGCCGATTCGCCTGAGTACTCAATTCATTTATTGCTTGATTCGATGAAGAAGCCGATTGTGCACGGTAGCAACGGTGTAAGCCAGAAGGCATCTTGTGTGGGTTGTGCCTCTCATTATTATTCAATGACTCGTCTGAAAACTGAGGGAACCCTATTTGTTGGAGATAAGCCCAATGCAGTCACTGGTACCAGCTGGATGGATCATGAATTTGGCTCCAACCAACTGACCTCAGACCAGGCTGGTTGGGATTGGTATTCAATTCAGCTTGATGATAATCGAGAATTGATGTTCTACTTGATGCGGCGAGCCGACGGTAGCTTTGAGAAAGAGTCAAGTGGCACGATTATTGAAGCAGATGGTACTTTCCGCCACCTAAAGCTGGCCGATTTTACTGCCAAGCCTACGGGTTCATGGGTTTCACCCAAAACCAAAGGCAAATACCCGATGGGTTGGAAGCTTTCGGTACCCAGTGCCGCCATTGATATTGAGCTGACACCTAGCATGGTTGAGCAAGAACTTGTCACTGGTCGCTCTACTGCTGTCACTTATTGGGAAGGTTCTGTTGCAGTCAAAGGTACCTCCAAGGGCAAGAGTGTCTCTGGGCAAGGCTATGTAGAGATGACTGGCTACGCTGAGAAGTTTAAACAAAAGCTTTAAAAAATAGTCAAATTGGTGGGAACTTAAGCGCATCGAGCCAGTCTGCGGAGATGAAGGCTTGACGGAAGTCAAGTCCAATTTCGATTATTGAAGCTTGTGAATCACTTGGCGGTACTAATCCATGACTGTTACTAATGTCAGCCCATCATCTCCTATGTATGAAGCTCTGGCCCTTGAGCGCTTGGCCAATTTGGCCATTGATAAGCTCAACTGGAGCGAAGCTGCCCGATTGCTTTTAGAGTCATTGGCTATTAGAAAAACTGCTGATGGTGCCAATGCTCCTGGTTATGCTCTGACGCTAGACCGTTTGGCCGAAGTTTATATTAATCAGGGTAAGCTGGCTGAGGCTATGGAAGTTTTGTCTCAAGCTCTGCCAATTTTGGAAACTGCTTATTATCCCGCTCACGGCTCTGTGGCTTCAGTGCTAGAGCATCAAGGTGATTGCTTGGTGAGCTTAGACCAGTTTGCTGACGCCGAGCCTATTTTTAAAAGGGCCGCTGACATTTACGTCGCCAGCGTTACTCTAGAAAATCGCATGACCCTGCGCTGTATGTATAAGCTAGCCAAAGTTTGCATTTCTCTTGGCAAGGCAAGCGATGCTAAAGCTGTCTTGCTAAAGGCTCTCAAGTATGTCGATACCCCCCTCGGTCCGGTGGCTGAGTGGCGCTACCAGCTGGCTTTAGCGGCTCTGCAAATGCACGAGTTTGTCGAAGCTAGAGAGTTATTGCAAGTTGCCGCAGCCGATTTCAAACAACGTAGTAATTATGCTCGGGTGGCTGACTGCTCGCAATCGTTGGCCGAGATCTGCCGCTCTGGCAGTGAGAACGCCGAAGCTGACGAGTGGATTCGTCAATCAGTACTGTATGGACTGAAAGCAGTAAAGTCGCCCTATCCAAATGATATTTTCTTAGCTACACTTTTGCGAGCCTAAATAGTCTCAGTTCAGTTGGGCTAAGTTCAGTTGGGCTAAGTAGATATTGAATAGGCCTTTGAAATGAAAGCAATGCAGTTCGATGCACCGGGTCAGCCTTTGAAGTTGGTTGAGCGAAATTCTGCGCAGTTAAAGGCAGCATTGGCAGCAGATCAAATCTTCCTTTCGGTAAAAGCTTGCGGTATCTGTCGAACAGACTTGCATATTATTGATGGGGAATTAGAGCAAGCAAAGTTACCTCTTGTACTCGGTCATCAAATCGTCGGAACTGTTGAGGCCTTAGGGGCGAATGTTACTGGTTTTGCTCTTGGCCAAAGAGTGGGAGTTCCTTGGCTGGCGAAAACCTGTGGCCAGTGTCGATTTTGTTTGTCGGCGCGGGAGAATCTCTGCGACCATGCCTTATTTACTGGTTATACGGTCGATGGTGGCTATGCTAGTGAGGCCATTGTCAATGCGCAATTTTGCTTTGTCTTGCCAGAAGAGTCGAACTATTTGTCTGATACTGAGGTCGCTCCGCTTCTTTGTGCTGGGCTGATTGGTTGGCGTAGTTTGAAAATGGCCGGTGATGCTAAGCGCATTGGCATTTATGGCTTTGGCTCTGCTGCTCATATCATTACTCAAGTAGCTCAATATCAAGGGCGCGAAATTTACGCTTTCACCAGAGATGGTGACACTAGTGGACAAGAATTTGCTCGAAAAATGGGGGCCACTTGGGCTGGTGATTCTAGTCAGTTACCGCCAGAAAAACTTGATGCTGCTTTGATATTTGCGCCTGCTGGCGAGCTTGTGCCTTTAGCCTTGAAAGCTTCCGAGCGGGGTGCTGCCATTGTTTGTGGTGGCATTCATATGTCTGCCATTCCCTCATTTTCTTATGACCTGCTCTGGGAAGAGAGATCAATTAAATCTGTTGCTAATCTCACTAGAGAAGATGCTCATGAGTTTTTTGCTTTGGCTTTTAAAATTCCAATAAAGACCGATGTCACTGTCTATAAGTTAGAAGAGGCCAACCAAGCCCTTGCTGATTTAAGGCAGGGTAAGTTTAAGGGGGCTGCGGCTCTATCTATTTAGTGCTTTTGCCGTGTTCTCTTAGCCAGGTATACCAAGCATCAAGGCCAGTGCCTTTGGTCACCGATATTTCGATGATTTTTAGATGAGGATTGACTGACAAGGCGTACTTCTTACAGGCCTCCATGTCGAAATTTAGATAGGGTAGAAGATCTACTTTGTTCAGAATCATAAGCTCTGCCGCTCTGAACATATGAGGGTACTTCACGGGTTTATCTTCCCCTTCAGTGACTGAGAGAATGACAACTTTGTGCTTCTCACCCAGGTCGAAGAGAGCTGGACAGACTAAGTTACCGACATTTTCAATGAATAGAAGTGAGCCTTGTGCTGGCTTTAGCTCTTTCAAGGCCGAGGCTATCATTTCGGCGTCTAGGTGACAGCCAGCGCCAGTATTTATTTGCAAAACCGGGCAACCAGCTTTTTTGATTCTTTCGGCATCATTGGTAGTGGCTTGGTCTCCTTCCATTACCACAATGTCTATTTGTTCATTCAGATCCAAAATTGTTCGCTCAAGTAATGCCGTTTTCCCCGCCCCTGGTGAACTAACCAGATTTAGTGCCAGTATGTCTGAGCCTTCAAACCAGCCGCGGTTGCGTTCTGCCAGACGATCGTTTTTTGCCAGGATTTTTTCTTCGAGAGTAATAGTGCTGCTGCTCACACCATGACTATGGCTGTGATTATGAGTATGATCATGGCTATGATCATGTTCATGGCTATGATCATGATCATGTTCATGGCTATGGTCATGTTTTTCAGATTGCATATTGGTGATTTTTGCTGCGGCATCATCCGAGCATCCACAAGTAGTGCACATCAGTCAAACACCTCCATTTCTTTGATATTCAGTTCTTGGCCAGCTACGCAAGTAATGTCTCTAGAGCCACACTGACAGCATCCTGCTAGCAATGACAGCGATAGCTTCTCGCCGCAACTTTGACATTGGCCTAGACCAGCAATTTCGTCAATTTCTAAAGTAGCACCTTCTAGTTGGGTCCCTTGGGCGCAGATGTCAAAACAAAAACGAATAGCATCAGGCATTATCGCTGATAGCTTGCCAATCTCTAGCTTGATACGCTTGACCTTTTTCGGTCCTGCTTTATCGCTTACTATGGCCACGATATTTTGAGTAATGCCTAGCTCATGCATCTATTGTTTAAAACCTGTCAAGCTCTTTAGCAAATACGGGGTAGCTGATCGCCAACAAGCATGTCCACTATGCGTTCGCCACCAAATATGGTTTTTAAGATTACAGTCTCTTCTGGAGCCTGAGAAACTCCGCCAATTATGGCACTTTCCTTTCCTGCTTCATTCTTGCGCATGGCCGCTAGAGCTGCTTGAGCATAGTTGGCGGGAACGATGGCAATGAGTTTACCTTCATTGGCCAGATAGAGCGGATCCATGCCTAATAATTCGCAAATACCTCGCACCTCAGCTCTAACTGGTAGCGCTTTCTCATCAATTTTGATGCATACCTTGCTTGCTGCAGCAAATTCATTGAGCACAGTAGCGACACCGCCTCGTGTGGCATCTCTTAGACAGTGAGTATCTGGGCAGCTCGCTAGTAGATCAGCAATTAGGCTGTTCAAGGCGCAACAGTCGCTGGCAATGTTATTTTCTATTGCCAGGTCGCCTCGAGCCCCAACTATGGCGGCACCGTGATCGCCGATATGGCCATTGATCAATACAACATCGCCAGGCTGTGCCCGGCTTGATTCGATATTTATGTGAGCCGGAATGACACCAATTCCTGATGTATTGATAAATATTTTGTCGGCAGCACCGCGCTCGACAACTTTTGTATCACCACTGACAATTTTTACTCCGGCAAGTGCTGCTGCTTCTTTCATCGAAGTGACTATGCGCCTTAAGTCTTCTACAGTCAGCCCCTCTTCGATGATCATGCCACAGGTCAGATATAGCGGAATCGCCCCGCCAACAGCCAAATCATTGACTGTACCGTTAACTGCCAGGGTGCCGATATCACCACCGTTAAAGAAGATTGGGTCTACTACATAAGAATCAGTAGTGAAAGCAAGACGATTACCTTGGCTTGTGATAGAAGCTAGATCGATGCGCGCTTGATCTTCTAATGGTGCTAAAAGTTCATTGTCGAAACTACCAAGAAAAATATCTTCAATTAAATCGCGCATGGCTTTGCCACCGCTGCCATGCGCCATAGTTATTGAAGTGCCTCTCACCACGCCGGTTCTTTTGCGTATTTGTGAGGAGCTCATGAGATTTTCTCGCTTTCTAGTTTTTCTTGCTCTAGTTTTAAGGCCAAGATTTGCGGCAGATTGCCAAAATTGTAGTAGGCGGCACAAGCTCCTTCAGAAGACACCATAAGCGCGCCCATTGGCGTTTCAGGCGTACAAGCCGAAGCAAAAACCTTACATTCCCAGGGCTTGATCGCCCCTTTTAAAACTTCTCCGCATTGACATGATTTCGGATCAGCAATGGTGAGATTGGGCATGGAGAATTTTTTCTCGGCATCAAACTGAGCATAGGCTTCTTTCATTTTTACGCCTGAGTGATCTATTGATCCAAGACCACGCCATTCAAAATAATCGCGCAGCTCAAAGACTTTAGCGATTGCTTTGAGCCCCGGAGTATTGCCATCGGCAGTCACCACCCGGGCGTATTGATTTTCTACTTCACAGCGTCCCTCGGCTATTTGTTTGATTAACAGCCAAATCGATTGCAAAATATCGAGGGGTTCAAAACCAGTAATTACGATGGGCTTTTTATAGCGCGCCGCCACAAAATGAAAAGGTTCTTCTCCAACCACCATACTGACGTGTCCTGGTGCGACGAAACCATCAAGCTGCATGCTGGGCGAGTCTAAGATGGCTTTGATAGTGGGTACGGTAGTTATGTGATTGCAAAACAGAGAGAAATTCTTTACACCGTCTTCTGCTGCTTGTAAGACTGTGAGGGCCGTGCTGGGCATAGTCGTTTCAAATCCAAGAGCGAAGAATATTACTTCGCGGGCGGGATTTTTCTTGGCTAAATCAAGGGCATCGAGGGGCGAGTAGACCATGCGCACGTCAGCGCCATCGGCTTTGGCTTGCAGCAAACTCTTCTTTGAACCCGGTACACGCATGGCATCACCAAAGGTGGTGAATATCACCTCAGGACGTTCTGCCAAGGCTACACAATCGTCAACTCTTCCCATTGGCAAAACACAAACAGGGCAACCAGGGCCATGCACGAGTTCGATTGTTTTTGGTAGCAGTTGTTCAATGCCGTAGCGAAAGATCGTGTGGGTATGGCCACCGCAGAATTCCATTAATTGAAGTGGGCGGTGCTTTGTCGCTTCAATTTGCGGCAGTAATCGTTCAATTTCAGCCAGTAGTGTTTTGGCTAGCTCAGGGTCTCTAAATTCATCAACATACTTCATGTCTGCCTCTAGATTTGTCCGCGGTGGTTAGCTAACAAGGTATGAACGAGATCCCAAATAATGTGATAGCAAACTAGATGTACTTCTTGTACCCGATGTATCGAGTCAGTTTGCACGACTAGACAGTGGTCTACCAGTCCGGAGCTGGCCATTATACCTCCGTCTCCGCCGCTAAGGCCGATGGTGGTCAAGCCCATCTCTTTTGCTTTGCGGTAGGCCTCTATCAAATTTTTAGAGTTGCCGCTGGTGGAAAAGCCGATCAGGCCGTCTCCCTTGCTCCCCAGTGATTCAAGTTGCCGGGAGAAGATTTGATCAATACCAACGTCATTTGCTACTGCTGTTATAAAAGCCGTGTCTGTGCTCAAGCAAATCGCTGGTAGAGCCGGTCGACCGGTGGTAATAGGATGCTGAAACTCTACGGCAAAGTGAGCCGCGTCGCAGCTAGAGCCGCCATTGCCCATGGCAAACATGCGTTGTTTATTTTTGTAGACTGCAGCTATTGCTTGGCTGACAGCTACCAGTTCGCTAGCCTTCTCTTTGAAGAAACGTTCTTTTTCAGCTAGGCCGTGGGCTACTTTTTGCTCTATTGATGACGCTAAATCTTCAATTGTGCTCGACTCGTCTTGGTCTTGCGAGTGTAAGAAGGGATAGAGGTTTTTCAATTCGTCGCTGGCCATCAGCTATTGCCTACTAGATTTATATCCTGCGAGCTTTGCATAGACTCTAGTTCTTTTTGGGCCTCACCCAATTCCATTAATAGCTCCAAGGTCTTTTTCGCTTCTTCTTCATTGATGCGACTCATGGCAAAACCAACATGCACCAGCACCCAGTCACCAATGCAAGCCTCTATGGGATGCTCCTCGCTGACTATACAGGCCAGGCTTACCTGCCTTCGGACGCCAGATACTTCAACCTTTGCTAGTTTCTTTGCGGCGTCGACGATCTCAACGACTTGCCCAGGTATGCCAAGACACATGGCTTCGCTCCTTTTGTTCAATTTGCTTTGCCGCTGATATTACAGCTTGGCCCAGTGATATTCCACCGTCATTGGTTGGCACCTGCTGGTGACATAGTACGTCGTAACCTTTTGTCAGGAGGCGTTCGCTTACTAGTTTGAGCAATAATTTGTTCTGAAATACACCACCCGACAGCGCTACAGTGGCAAGCCACCTAGTTTCTTCTTGATAGCAGAGTTTATCAATCATTGCCACTATGGCCTTAGCCAGGCCTTTGTGGAAGCGAGCAGCCATTACGCCTGGTGCCGTATCTAAAGTGAGGTCGCCAAGCAGTGCTTGCCACATAGCCAGGGGTTCGATATAGGGCAGACTAGTATTTAATCCTGTTTTTAGTCTAGGGATAGCAAAGGGATAGGCTAGTAATTCACTTTCGTTAGCTAACACTTCTTGGTCTACAAGAGCTTCCATTTCTATGGCTGCTTGACCTTCATAGCTTGCTTGATCGCGACAGATGCCCATGGCAGCTGCTACGGCGTCATATAATCGACCGCAGGAAGAGGCTAGAGGAGAGTTAGTTCTGGTCTTCAACATAGACTCGAATGTGGCTAAAGGCTTTGCTTCTAAGAAGCGAGTCAGTTCAATATCATCGTAGTCCATTTTGTAGCGGGGCCAGCCCATTTCTGCCATGAGATGGGCATAGGTATTGCGCCAGGGCTCGCGGATAGCCTGAGCTCCGCCGAGCATGGCTACTGGCTTAAATGTAGCCAGTCTTTCGAAGCTACCGTAGTCGGCCAGCAAAAACTCCCCACCCCAGAAGGTATCATCGAGGCCATAGCCTAGACCATCAAGGGCCACACCAATGACCGGGCCGGCGTTTTGCGGCCAACCATTATCAGCTAGACAAGAAGCAATGTGAGCATGATGATGTTGTATTTGATCTAGAGGTAGGCTTTGTTCTTCTGCCAGTTTCTGACCCAGTTTGCTCGCTAAATACTCCGGGTGAAAGTCTATGGCTATGCGAGTTGGTTTGAATTGAAAGCAATTTTGATAGAGTTCGAGGTTCCTTTTATAGTCTTTGTATGTATTTGCTTCTTCTAGATCGCCCATGTGCTGTGAGATTATGGCGCGATTGTTCTGTAGTAAACAGAAAGTGTTTTTCAATTCGCCGCCCATGGAAAGAATTTCAGGAGCCGACTCAAAGCCTGTAGGTAGCTTTATTGGGGAGGGGGCGTAGCCTCTTGCTCGTCGTAAGATTTCACTTGTTCCATTGGCTTTTGTCCTCACCACAGAATCATCTAGTCTGTTCACTATGTCACGGTCATGGAGTAAAAGGTAATCGGCAATTTTTCCTAATCGCTCGCGAGCTTCATCGTTGTCGATGCACTGTGGCTCATCGGAGAGATTTCCAGAGGTGAGGATAATAGGCTTTGTCAGTCTTTTCATTAGTAAGTGATGAAGCGGCGTGTAGGGCAGCATAAAGCCCAGTGTCTTTTGCCCTGGTGCTACTGCTGGTGCCAGTTTCTTATCTGTTTGTTCTAGCAAGACTATGGCGGCGCAGTGACTCTTCAACAGTGCTTCTTCGTCGGCACTTACCTGGCAATATTGTTTGATTGTGCTTAAGTCGCGGCCCATTAAGGCAAAGGGCTTGTGGAAGCGCAGTTTGCGCTGTCTCAGTTCAGCTACTGCTTTTTCGTTGCTAGCATCGCAAGCTAGATGAAAACCACCGATACCTTTAATTGCTACAATCTCGCCCCGTTGAATTAAGGTGGCGGTAGCATCGACATCATCTAAGTGAGTCATGCTCTCTATACATAGTGCTTTGCCATCGCAGCGCTCTAGCCAGGCCCGTGGGCCGCAGACATGGCAAGCATTGGGTTGGGCGTGGAAGCGGCGATCTTCGGGGTCTTCGTATTCTCTTTGGCAATCAGAACACATTGGAAATTTAGCCATGCTCGTCATTGCCCGGTCATAAGGTATCGATTTGACAATCGATAAGCGCGGTCCGCAGTGGGTGCAGTTGGTGAAGGGGTAGCGAAAACGTCGACTGAAAGGACTAAATATATCTTCGATACAGGCGGCACAGGTGGCGGCGTCAGCTGAAACATTGGTTTTGGCTTCACTACTCTGGCTTTTGCTGATGGTGAATACTGCAGGTATGGCATCTGGCAATGGCGTTATAGTTGTATGCGAAATCGCTTCAATATGGGCTAGCGGCGGTGAATTATTTTCAATTGCCAGGACGAAATCAGCTAGGGCATTCTGCTCGCCAAAGGCTTCAATAAGAACACCTTCGCCGTCATTCAAAACACTGCCTGTGATACCAATTTGATGGGCGAGCTTGAATACCGTGGGCCTGAAGCCTACACCCTGAACCGTCCCCCTTACTCTGATGGCCCAGCAACAAATGTTACTCTGTGTTTTCTGAGAACTAGTCATGGCTAAATTTCCAGATTGATACCCGGTTATTGCCAGAATCGGCTACGGCTAATATGTCTGACAGCTCGTTGCAGCTCGCACCATAGGGCCAGCAGAAGCTGTCTTGCTTGGGGGATTGCCAGCGGTTATCGCCTTTTTCGTGAAAGTCAGTTTGTCCCACTAGAGCACTGGCTTCTTTGCTATTTATATCGGCGGCATGAAAGCCCAGTAAGCGTGAGTTGGCAGTGTCAGCAACAATTAGCCAGTCGCCTCTTGCCGTGAGGCCATAGGGCATGTTCAAAGTGTTGTCGCGCGGCCAGTATAGAGACTGATTATGGTCAACCAGGGTAGGGTCTTCTTGTCCGAGCACTAGATCTGACGGGGCACCGTTGCTGGTCGGCAAACCGCTCCACAAGAGAATGCGGTTATTGCCTGCATCACTGACGCAAAAATAACCCCTCCAGAAGGTCATGCCGTGGGGCCAACGCATACTCATGGCGCTGGGATCGGCACCGGCATTTTCGTCGCGGTTGGTAAATGTTGTTTGACCAATGACCAAATCGGCCCCTTCACCATTGCTCTGGGGTATTTGATTCCAAATCAATACTCGCCGATTGCCGGTGTCAGCCACGAATAATTTGTTGCCATGGCTATAGACACCATAAGGCCAATGCAGCGTATCTTTATCGGGGCTATCTTTGCCGTGGTTGGCTTGGCTGCAGGAAAAGTCTTTTTGGCCGAGTACTACATCGGCGGCGACATTACTGTGCTCAGGAATCTTGTGCCAGATTAAAATCCGATGGTTCCAGGCATCGGCTACTGCCAGGCCATTGCATGATGTGCCGCTGCCTAAAATACAGATGCCAGTTGGTACATTGAGTGTGGTGGCACTAGTCGTGCTATTGCCGTTGCGACCTTCACAACCAAACTGCTGGCCAAAGATCCAATCAGCAGCTTGGCGATCTGATTGAGGCAGGCTATTCCAGCCCAGCAGGCGGTGGTGTCCGGTATCAGACACAATCAAGCGACCATCATCGGCTAGGCAGGCAGCGCGCGGCCCAAAACAAGAGCGGGCATCTGGCACTACTGGTGATGATAGCTCTTGGGGCTCGCGGTCATTTCCTAAAACAACAATTGGCTTGTCTGCAATCATTGTTCTGTTGGCCAGAAGGCGTGCTGAATTTACTCGTAGTGAAGCATCAGGTGTGATTTTTAGACTGACCTTCTTGCTGTTCACGAGAAGCTGACCTCGACTTTGTCTCCAGTGACACGCACCGCATGGGTATGTAGCTGCACTTCTGGCACGGTCAGGCACTCACCACTCTTGAGCATATATTCAAATGAATGGTACGGACATTTTAAAATGCCTTCTTTTACTTCACCTGAATCTAGGGGCATTCCTAAGTGAGAGCAAGCGTTTTGATAGCAGACGATTTTGCCGTCAGTATTGCTCAGTAAAATTGATTGCCCTTCTACTTCGACAGTCATAATTTGATCAAATGGAATATCGCTTAGTTTTGCAGCGAAGAGCCAATTTTGTTCGTGCTTGGCAAAGGGGCTAATAAATTGAACATTTGCTGCGGAGGGTTGATTGCATACACCTTTGGCTTTTTCTATTGTCGTAATCTCAGGGCAGAATTCTTTGATGGCCTTTTCTACCCCTTCGCTTAGGGTCAATTCAGAAGCGGGACAGCCGCTACAAGCACCAATTAAGCGCACAATTGCTCTGTCTGGCAGAACAATCTCAACCAATTCAACGTTGCCGCCATGTCCTATGAGCATGGGTCTTACTGAATCTAGGGCTTGTTCAATTCGTTCGTTCAGTGATGGCTTAATTAAATTGTGATGACGTAAAACTGAGTAGACGACGTCGTCAGTGCTTGCTTCCTTTAGAGCTGCCATTGCTTCTGGTGTGGTTTTTAATGACCTGATTAATTGAGTCAGGGCCTCTTTGTGCAGGGCGTCAATGGCTCTTCGCAGTGCCTCAACCGTATTGCGTTCGCGCTCATCAAAGCTCGCCACAACTGTTTGGAGCGATTCAATGTCTTGCAGTAGCTTTTCCAGACTTTGCTTGTCGTCTTGAGCCTTTGTGATTGAGTCGGGAGATGACATAGGGCTCCTAGTGGAATTTAATGTCCTTGAATAACCATGGTTGTAGAGCACCGGCAACCAGGCTAGCAACCGGAACGGCGATAAGCAGGCTGAGGCCAGCCTTGAACATGACCAGCATAAGAATGGCAGCAATAAGATTGCCGGCTATGGCCAAGACCACTACTGTGCCAAAATTTCTTACGAGTTGACCGCGGCAAAGAAGGGTAAGTGCGTCGCCCATACTGTCAAACATAACTACCTCCTCTTATATAAATTTGAGAACAATTAAGCCGAGAATAGTACCGGGTAGGGCGGCGATTACGCCGAAGGTCATACCCATCATCGCGGAGAGTCTATTGCCAATAAATTGCCCTCCGAGTTTCATGCCGCCGAGGGCTCCACCAGCGGCTCCAAAGACAAGGGCAAGCACTAAGCAAACTATTGTGCTGGCAATATCTATTTGTCCGCTTGCTAGATTCTGTTGCATCAATTCCATTTTCGGCCTCTCGCTGAATGTGCTCGAAACTTTTATTTAGCTCGATCTGTGCCAAACTCATGATTGTTGGCTGGTGCTTTTAGGTCTTTTGTGTTCGTTGGGTTGAGTCCTAATTCCGCTTCAATTTCGGCTATGCGATCACTTAGTACTTGAATATTTCCTTGATCCTGTGAAATAAATATTCTGTGGGCTGAGCGGCACAGCTCGAGCGCTTTTTCAAGTTTTTCCTTTTCGCCGAAATTGCATAGGCAGTTGGCCTTGTTCGCTATTGTGGTGGCGTAAAGTAAAGGTGTGGTTCTTTCAGTGCGCACTCGCAGGGCCTGATCATAGGCAGCGAGGGCACGTAGATTGTTTTCTAGGGCGTGACTGGAAGAAACGTACTGAAGTGCATTGCCGAGATTGTTTTGCAACATAGCGTATTCGCTGGGATTGTCTTCTATGGTGATTACTTCGAGAGCTGATTCAAATGATTGCACAGCTAGAGCTTCTCTTATTTTTGCCCGCTCGTCGCTGGCTGGTATCGAGAGAAAGGCCGTAGCTAAGTTGTTGTGTAAAATGGCATATTCAGCGGCATAATTCTCTCGATTGAAGACTCTTAGTGCCTTCTGATACCAATCGATTGCTTCTGTGATTCTGGCTTTGCCAAAAGGAAACAATGATTGAGCAATCAAGCCAAGATTCATTTGTATTTCGGCAACTTCTTCGGCAATACCTGCAGGCTCTAGTTCTTTAAGAGCTTCTACGAGCTCAAGCTGGGCGGTTTCTAAATATTCGGTGCTTTCAACTGGAATTACTTGCAAAGCCGTTGCCCGCCTTGCTCTTATGCGGGCTTTGAGCAAGTTTTCTTCACTTGGACACAGCTCGATAGCTCTTTCGTACAGTGCTACTGCGTCAAAAAGTTGCTGCAAATTCTTGGGCTTCATTTGCAGACCCATAGCAATTTCCATGAGCATTTCTACTTTTTCAATTGGGCTTGACTCGGCGTCGAGAGCTGCCAGTGCTTGCTCATATTGATGATGCGCCAATTGACCAGTCACTAGAAGTTCCTCTAAATATAGTCATCGCCATTTCTAGGATACCACCGCAAGCCGTCAGCTCTGTTCTATTTATTGTTTGCCAAGGGAAAATGGCATTTGTGAAATTAACTATGCACTTCCGTTGAAGGCGTATACTAAATAGAAGCGCGCTACGTTTTTTTCTCGACCTACGCTTTTGATATTTCTGTTTTCTGTTCTTTTGAAAGTCCACATCGGCTGACATGGAGTTCTAAGCTAATGGCAAATCTCTTGTGGCTTCAGGGCGGAGCTTGTTCGGGCAATACGATGTCGTTTCTAAATGCCGAGGAGCCCAGCGCTTGTGATTTGGTCACTGATTTTGGCATCAATATATTGTGGCATCCATCCCTTGGTGTTGAGCTAGGAACAAACCTACAGCAACTGCTCAAAGATTGCATATCAGGCAAGATTAAACTCGATATTTTTGTTTTTGAGGGTACTGTCGTAAAAGCTCCAAATGGCACCGGTGCCTGGAATCGCTTTGCGGGAAGAGCAATGAAAGACTGGGTCAGCGATCTTTCCAAGGTGGCTGATTTCGTTGTTGCTATTGGAGACTGTGCCACCTGGGGCGGCATACCGGCCATGGCTCCCAATCCTTCCGAATCTGACGGCTTGCAGTTTCTCAAACGAAATCATGGTGGATTTCTTGGCAAAGAATTTAAAGGGAAAGCTGGCCTTCCTGTAATTAACATCCCGGGTTGTCCTGCTCATCCTGATTGGGTTACCCAGATACTGGTGGCAGTCGCCACTGGACGTGCTGGTGATCTCAGTCTTGATGAATTCCAGAGACCTAAGACTTTCTTCCAGAGCTTTACGCAAACTGGCTGCACACGCAACATGCATTTTGCCTATAAAGTATCAACCACACAGTTTGGCCAGCGTAACGGTTGTCTCTTCTATGACCTGGGTTGTCGTGGCCCAATGACCCATTCGCCTTGCAATCGTATTCTCTGGAACCGGCAGTCGTCTAAGACTCGCGCTGGTATGCCATGTTTAGGTTGCACGGAACCAGAATTTCCATTTCACGACTTGGCCCCAGGCACAGTTTTCAAAACGCAGACTGTCATGGGAATGCCCAAGGAAATGCCTAAGGGAGTTGAGCCTCTGGCCTATGTCAAATATTCTGGTGCGGCTAAATTAGCAGCGCCAAAGTGGGCTGAAGAGGATATGTTTGTCGTTTAAGACGAGGAGCTGAAAATGGCGGGTAACATCCAGACGCTGGACATATCACCAGTTGGACGTGTCGAGGGTGACCTTGACGTTCGAGTTGATATACAAGATGGAGTGGTGGTTAATGCCTGGACTTCGGCCGAATTATTTCGGGGATTCGAAGTAATTTTGCGAGGCAAAGATCCCCAGGCTGGTCTGGTTGTTACTCCTCGTGCTTGCGGTATTTGTGGTGCTTCACACCTTACTTGTGCGGCCTGGGCTCTCGATACAGCTTGGCAAACAGAAGTGCCGCGCAACGCCATTCTCGCTCGTAATATTGGTCAGCTCTCAGAGAGTCTTCAGAGCTTGCCGCGGCACCATTACGCTCTATTTATGATCGACATGATCAACAAGAATTATAAGAGCAGTAAATTCTATGAAGAAGCAGTCAGGCGTTGGGCGCCTTTTACTGGCACTAACTATGAGTTAGGGGTCACTATTTCGGGGAGGCCAGTGGAAATCTACGCTTTGTTTGGCGGCCAATGGCCCCACTCAAGCTATATGGTGCCTGGTGGCGTGATGTGTGCTCCGACCTTGACTGATGTTACTCGCTCTTGGTCAATTCTGGAGCACTTCCGAAAAAACTGGATGGAGCCCATGTGGTTTGGCTGCAGTCTAGAGCGCTATGAAGAAATTCAGTCCTACGACGATTTTATTAAGTGGCTTGATGAGAAGCCAGAGCATGCTAATTCAGATCTTGGCATGATGTGGAAGATGGCGCTTGATATTGGCTTAGATAAGTACGGGAAGGGTCCCGGTCAGTACATCACCTGGGGCTATCTGCCCCATGAAGACAAGTATCAGAAGCCAACTGTAGCTGGGCGTAATGCCGCTATGCGGATGCCCAGTGGAACCTACGACGGTAAGAATGACACTCACAAGCTAATGGAGCAAGGTTTCTGTCGTGAGGATATGACCCATGCTTGGTACAACGAAAAAGGTCCAGTTCATCCTTATGATAGAACTACCGATCCAATTTCTAAAAACGATCAAGACTTCAACGGTAAATACTCTTGGGCTACTGCTGTGCAGCACATGGACCTTGGACGTCTAGAAGCTGGCGCAATTTCTCGACAGCTTATCTATGGCGGCAAGCATTCTGAAGCCTGGCAGCATCATGATCCACTTATTCTTGATATGTATAAAAAGATGGGCGGGGCCAGTGTGCTTCTCCGTCACTTTGCCAGAATGCATGAAATGAAAGCGATTTATCGCAACATCGAGCATTGCCTTCGTGAATTCAAACTGAATGAGCCCTGGTATATCAAGCCCACTGAGCAAGATGGTCAGGGTTGGGGTGCTACTGAAGCCATTCGCGGCGCACTCTGTCACTGGATTGATGTTAAAGACGGTAAGATCAAAAACTATCAGATTATTGCACCTACTACTTGGAACGTTGGCCCACGCAATAGCGAGGGCACTCGCGGACCAATCGAAGAAGCTTTAATTGGTACGCCAATTAAGGATTCTTCTGACCCAGTCGAGGTTGGCCATGTTGCTCGTTCTTACGATTCATGCTTGGTCTGCACCGTGCATGCCCATGACGCTAAGACTGGCAAAGAGCTAGCTCGATTTAGAACAGCTTGAAGTGATAAGCATTATTGGTTGCGGCAATAGTAATCGCTCTGACGATGGGGTTGGCGTCTACGTGGTGCGCCGCTTGATGAAGTCGCAAGCGATTGACTGTAAAGTAGCAGCTAAGGAAGTGCGCCTATTTGACGCCGGTACGGCTGGCATGGAAGTGATGTTTCAAGCCCGTGGTAGCTCGACCTTGATTATTATCGATGCTAATCAATGTGGTGCCGAGCCCGGAGCAATTTTTGAAGCTCCGGGCGAATTTCTTGCTAACGTTCCCGAGCCAGCTTTTAACCTCCATGGCTTTCGTTGGGACCACGCTCTATATGCCGGGAGGAAAATATTTAAAGAAGAGTTTCCGCAAGATGTCAACGTCTATTTGATTGAAGGCGAGAACTTAGGATTTGGTCTAGAATTATCTGATTCTGTGCAAAAATCAGCTGACCTTGTGGTGGCCAAGATAGAGGCACGATTAGGTATTTCATCTCCATGATTGAATATCAATGAATACAATTCGTATCGACAAGGGAAATCTATACTTGGACGCTGAGATCTACTCGTTGTATTTTGCTGGACATGAAACCATTGCTCTACTACAGAGCGAGAATGGTTTTCTCATTCTGCCGGTGCATAACCAGGCTAGTGGTGGAAGACTGATGAAGCTACGCAACAGCAAAGGTGATCGTGTTATAACTGCCACTGATTTTTTGGAGCAGTGCCGTGTTGGTTATGATCATGAAGTATCATGTTCTGCCAAATGGGACAGCAATCTATCGGCATTGTTTATAGAGTTACCCGCGGTTGTGAAACAAGAGTCAAACATTACGGAGCAGGCGATTTAATTGATTCAACTTCCTCTACTTGGCACAGCGCTCTTTCTCGGCCTCAGGCATGGCATTGACCTCGATCATATTGCCGCGTTAGTTGATATTTGCGGCGCCAGTGCCGGAGAGCCACGTTTGCGTAAAAAAGGTCTTTGGCTTTCCCTCGCCTATGCGCTTGGTCATGCCCTTGTCATTAGCATTCTTGGTTTGGCTGCCATTTCATTTGCCGCCCTATTGCCGGCTTGGATCGATACAGTGATGGAGCGTGTTGTCGGCCTAACTCTGATTGTTCTCGGCTTGTACTTGCTCAATACTGTATTTGGTGCCATCAAAAATGCCGATAGTTTCCAATTTAAGAGTCGCTGGACGGCATTTTATTCTTGGTTAAGAGGGGCCTTTGCTAAGGCCACCAAGCAAACAGTCAGCGCTGAAGAACCAGTTCTCACTGCTCGCGGTACATTTGCCATTGGCATGCTTCATGGCATTGGCGCTGAAACAGCTACCCAGGTATTGCTGATATCGGCTGTTGGAGGAGTTGCCTCTCAAACTACTGCTATTGCCATGCTGGCAGCCTTTGTCTTGGGCTTGGTGGCATCCAACACTTTCATTGCTATCGTTTCGCTTGGTGGCTTCGGTACCGCTTCTAACTGGCGCCCTCTATATCTTCTTGGTGGCGGATTGGCTGGAGCTTTTAGTCTCTTTGTTGGCGGCACATTTTTGCTTGGCGCCGTCGAATAAAAATTGGAGTTATTCGCTAGATTCTTTGTCTTGCTTCAGTTCTTGCTCTTGCACGGGCTCGTTGTCAATTAAGTCGTCGTTGGGGCTGACGGCAACGTGTTCGCCGCCGCTGAGACCCTGTTTTACTTCTACTTCACTACCGAAGTCGCGTCCGATGACAATTGGTTGATACTTTGCTTTGCCATCTTTTACTACAACGACATATTGTCCGCTCGGTCTAGTCACTAGAGTGGTTCCTGGTACACGAATCCATTTGCCTTCGCGGGCACCAGTCAATTTGATTTCAGCGTACATACCAGGCAGTAGAGAGCGGTCTTTATTGTCAATTTGAATTTCGGTTTGACGCGTTCTGGTACTGGGGTCGAGAGCACCGCTGACATTGGTGACAATGCCGTTGAACTTGCGATCGGCAAACTCGGGCACCGTAATTTCTGCTAGTTGACCAGCTTTGAGATAGCGAGCGACACGCTGAGGGGCGCTGACATAGACCCTTAGCCTATCAATGCGGGCCAGCTGGTAGAGCTCTAAGTTATTAGATTGGCTGCCTTTGGTGATCAGAGCACCAGGGTCGACTTTGCGCAAAGTAATAATGCCATCAAAGGGTGCGAGAACTTTTTGAAACGATTGCTCTACCTCTAGCCTCTTTACTGATGCTTGCTTGGCCTTGACTTCAGCTAGAGATTCTTGTATTTGTGATTGCGCTGCTACTATTTTAGCTTCTGCTGCTCGCTCGTCGGCATCTTGGGCCTTTAGCTCAGCGGAAGTAGTATCAAGGAACCTCACTTTTTCGTCTCTTGCCTGCAGGCTTACGGCCCCTCTTGTAGCCAAGTTAGACCACCTGGTGGCAGTGACTGTGGCATAGTCCACATTGGCTTTTGCTTTTACTACATTGGCTTGGGTTGTAGCCTTTTGGGCAATAGCTTCTTTTAGTTGTGCCTTGGTCTGATCGACTGTAGCTCTGGCTCGAAGTAAATCGGCCTTGGCCTGCTCTAATTCTTGGTCTACTGTTGGAGTGTCGATCACTGCTAAGAGTTGCCCCTTCTTTACTAGGTCGCCAATATCGACCAAGCGGCCTGTAAGGTAACCATCAACCCGAGCGTAAATTGTGGTGTATTGAATGGCGCCAATGTTCGCTGGTAAGACAAGTTTTTCTGTTTCATTGGCGAGGGTGGCGACAATAGTGCGCACTACTGGCAGTGCGCCGACGGTTTCACTGGTGGCTTTGTCGAGATCTTTCTTCCGTTCAAAGCGTGGTACAAGACCAAGCACCAGAAGCGCGGCGAGAATTAACACCACGACAATGACGACGATCATAAGTTTGCCTAGGCCATGTCTTTGCCGTAGACTGCTTCTCGACAGCCTGATTCTAGCTCGTTTGTTTCTCAATAACTGGTTCTGCATGTTAACTGTCACTTTGGCCTCTTTCGCAGTAGAGAAAACATTAAGGGTACAAAAAGCAAGGTAGAGAAAGTGGCCACTGTTAGGCCGCCGATAACCGCTCTACCTATGGGGGCATTCATTGAGCCCCCTTGGCCTCCGCCTATGGCCATTGGTATCATGCCGATTATCATTGCGGTAGCTGTCATCATCACTGGTCTGAAGCGCTGATAGCCTGCGTTGAGGGCGGCATGCCAGCTGTCCATTTCTTTGTCTTCGGCCAATTGTTCATTGGCAAAAGTCACCATCAAAATTGAATTGGCCGATGCCACGCCAACGGTCATGATTGTTCCCATTAGAGCGGGAATGGAGAAGGTGGTCTGACTGACAAATAGACTCCAGAGAATGCCAGTAAAGGCCCCGGGTATGGCCATTAAGATAATCAGCGGGTCGAGCCAGCTTTGGAAATTAACCACAAGTAGTAAATAAACTAGCAGCAGGGCAAAGACTAGGCCGAAGATAAGAGCGGCAAAGGCCGACTTCATGCTGTTGACCTGACCACCCATAACAAGGAAGGTGCCTCGTGGCAGGTCTTTTTCATACTTGGCTAGAATTTTCTCTATTTCTGCTGACACGCCACCTAGGTCTCTTTGTTGGCAGGCGGCATAGACATCAAAGACAGGTTGAGCATTGAGATGATTGACCACGGCAGGTGTGCCGGCCCGGTCGAAGTTGGCTACGTTAGTCAGGAGGGGCGGCTGCACCACGATTGGAGCCTGTGACTGATTGGCCGTCTGAGCGGCGGCTCGCGCTGTAGAAGTTGAAGAAGTAACTGCAGTGATGCGCATATCATCAAGGCTAGATATTTTGTACTGCGGTGTTTGAGCGGCTAAGTTGTAGTTGACACCGTTCTCTGTGTTGAGCCAAAAGTTTGGTGCTGTCTGAAAACTTGAGCTGAGCGAGATCAAGAATGAATTAGAAATGTCTCTTTGGGTCAAGCCCATTTGATTGGCCCGAGTACGATCTACTGACCAGACAAACTGTGGTGCATTGACTACCTGGTGCAAACAAACGTCGGCTGCTCCTCTTACATTTGCCACATCACGCTTAATCTTCTGCGCAAGTTCGTAGTTTTTCGCTTGATCAAGGCCAATTATGCGTATATCAATTGGTGCTGGTAGGCCAGCATTGAGAATTTGGGTGACGATATCAGCTGGTTGAAAATAATATATAACAGAGGGAAAGTCATGGGTGAGCATGCGGCGAATTTCTTTCTGATAGTACACAGTTGGATGGCCGCGCTCTTCTGCGAGGGTTACTAGAATTTCGCCATCAGCTTCTGAGATTGTCTGACTATCAGAGAAGGCATAGTTGACGCCGCTTACTGGCATACCGATATTGTCTGTTATCAGTTTGATCTCATCTTCTGGTATCAGCTTGCGAATTGCTTCTTCGATTTTTTTGTAGAGTCGCTCAGTTTCTTCTACTCGTGTTCCTGGGCGGGCATTGATGTGCAGTCTTAGCTGCCCGGCATCTATGGCAGGGAAGAAATCTTGACCAATCATTGGTAGTAGAAGTAGAGAACAAGAATAGAAGCTAAGGAAGATCGATACAGATAGTTTCGGATGATTTAGCCCTTGTTCAAGTACGTGTTTGTATTGTTCGCGAAGAAATTCGAAGCCACCGTCAATTACTAGATAGATTGAGCGGAAGAAGCCTGGCTTCTTGGCTGGGGTTTCTGGACCTTCGTGCTCATGAGCAAGCAAGTGTTTGCTCATCAGCGGCACCATTGTGCGCGACAGTCCATAAGATGCCAGCATGGCAAAGACTACTGCCATTGCCAGGGGCACAAAGAGCGAGCGCGATGGTTCGGTTAAAAACACGACAGGAACAAAAACTATGCAGATAGAAAGAGTTGACACCATAGCCGGTGTGGCTACTTGTTGTGCTCCGTCAAGAATAGCCGTGACAATATCTTTGCCCATGGCCATGTTGCGGTGCACGTTTTCAACTTCGACTGTGGCGTCGTCCACGAGCATACCTACAGCTAGCGCCAACCCGCCGAGGGTCATTGAATTGATAGTTTGACCGGCGATGTGGAGGCCAATAACTGAGGCCATCATGGCCAGGGGAATACTGGTTGCGACAATGAGAGTACTGCGCCAGCTGCCCAGTAAGGCCAGCATCATCAGAGCAGTCAGACCAGCGGCGGTAATCGCTTCCTTCACAACGTCGGCTACACAGTCGCGCACAAAGACCGATTGGTCTACCAAAATTTCAATGTTGCAGGCTGCCGGCACGATTTGTTTGATGCGAGGCAACACTTGTTTGACGTTTTCAACTACGGCAAGAGTAGATGCTGTGCCGTTTTTAAGTATGTTAAAGAGAACAGCTCGCCTACCGTTTTGATTGACTATATTCAATTGTGGTTGGAAGCCGTCGTGTACGAAGGCAACATCTCTGACAAAGACGACAGTGCCTTTGACCGATTTGATGGGGATATTATTCAGTTCGCCAATTTTTTCTGGCACATTATTGAGGGTCATAATGTACTCGTAAGGGCCCAGTTTGGCTGTCCCGGACGGTGCAATAATGCTTTGCGAATTTATTGCTTTGGTGACATCGTTTGCCGATACGCCGCAGGCTACCATGGCCTGTGGGTTAAGATCGATCATGACCTGGCGATACTTACCGCCATATGGAAAGGGAATGGTCGCCCCTTGCACAGTGGCTAGTTGGTTGCGGACAAAGTTGTTAGCGATGTCGAACAGTTCAGCTTCGCTCATTGTCTTGCTGTTGATACCAAGTTGCAGCACCGGTACATCTGTAGCACTAGATACAGTGACAAACGGTGGTGTCATTCCTGCTGGCAAGTATTCGAGCACAGCATTGCCCATGGCTGTTACCATGGCTACAGCTTCGCCAATATCAGTGCCCTTGTGCAAGTAGACTTTGATAATTGACATGCCAGATAGCGAAGTCGACTCGATATGCTCAATGCCGTTCACTGTTGAAGTCAGCCAGCGCTCAGTCACCGTTGTGATCAAATTTTCAACGTTATAGGGCGACATGCCAGTGTAGGTCCAGACACAACTGACAATAGGAATATCGATTGAGGGAAAAATATCTACGGCCATTTGCTTGATTGACATAACGCCAAATAGAGCAATAGCCAGGGCCATGACTATAAATGTATGGGGCCGTTTGAGTGCTAGCTCAACTATCCACATGGGCTAACCCCGTGGCTTTAGTTTTAGATCTTTCTTTTCTCGCTAAGCTAAATATCAAAGGCACGAAAATCAAAGTCGAGAGTGTCGCCACAAGCAGCCCGCCAATTACAGCACGTCCGATTGGGGCATTTTGAGAACCGCCCTGACCGCCACCAATCGCCATTGGAATCATGCCGATAATCATGGCAGTCGCCGTCATGATAACAGGTCTGAAGCGTTGATACCCGGCACTTAAGGCCGCTCCCTTGGCATCCATTTCGCTATGTTCAGCTAGCTGTTCTTTGGCAAAAGTAATCATCAAAATTGAATTGGCTGAGGCCACGCCCATGGTCATAATTGTGCCCATCAGGGCGGGAATGGAAAAAGTGGTTTGAGTGACAAAAAGACTCCAGACAATACCCGAGAGAGCGCCAGGTATAGCCATTAGAATAATCAGTGGGTCAGTCCATGATTGGAAGTTCATGACCAGCAGGAAGTAAACCAATAGCAAGGCAAAGGCGAGCCCGGCAATCAGTGCGACGAAAGCAAGTTTCATACTCATTACTTGGCCACCAATGAAAATGAAAGTTCCGCTGTGGTTAGGCAGTTTTGCCTTGGCTCTGTCGACTATGACCTTGATGTCTTTAGCCACACCACCAAGGTCGCGGCCTTGACAAGCGGCGTATATATCAAACACTGGTTGCACGTTTAAATGATTGGCCACTGCTGCTGTTTGCGCCCTAGTCATGGTGGCTAAATTCATGAGCAGCTGTGGTTCTCTTGGTGTTTGCTCCGCATCACTTAAGGCCGGGGTGATTGTTGTTAGATTTATGTCGCTCATACTGGCCAGGGAGCGCTGAGGCGTCTGTGCCGCTAAGTTGTAGGCTATGCCGTTTTTCGAATTGAGCCAGAAATTGGGATTGGTCTGAAAGCTCGAACTCAAACTAGTAGAAAAAGCATCTGATATGTCTTCTTGGGTGACACCAACCTCTTCGGCTCGCACTCTATCAACTTGCCATTTTAAGTGTGGAGCATCCACCACTTGATGCAAGCAGACATCAGCCGCCCCTGGCACACGCTCAACTTCTCGTTTGATTTGTTTAGCTATTTCGTAGTTCTTGTCGCGGTGCATGCCGAGCACGCGAATGTCTATGGGGGCTGGCAAGCCGGCATTGAGTATTTGGGTGACGATGTCGCCTGGTTGAAAATAGCAGGCTAGGTCGCGAAACTGCTGTTGCATCATCTTTCGCACTACTCGTTGGTAGTAGTCTGTATTGTGAGCGCGCTTTTCTTTTAGTGTGACTATAATTTCGCCGTCAGCTTCACTCACGGTTTGGCTATCTGAATAGGCATAGTTGATGCCACTCATGGGTAAACCAATATTTTGTGAAATCGATTCGATTTCTTCAGCGGGAATAGTTTGGCGAATGGCCTTTTCCACTTTTTTAAAAATGCGCTCGGTCTCTTCTACTCGTGTGCCGGAATGAGCACTTACATGTAGGCGCAAAGCCCCGCCATCGATTGTGGGAAAGTAATCTTCACCTATTAGCGGCAGCATTGAAAGCGATAGGGCGTAGAAACTCAAAAATCCACATAGTGTTAGCTTTGGATGATTGAGAGCGGCTGCCAATATCTTTTGATATTGCTCTCGCAGTGCTTCGAAATTGCTGTCGATAAACTTGTGTATAGCGATAAAAGGAGTGAGCCAGTTTTTACTTTCTCTTTTACTTTCATCTTCAATTTTATTTTCATGTTCATTTTTACTTTCATGTTCATGGGCCAATAAATGCTTTGACATCAGTGGCACGATTGTGCGCGATAGCCCATACGAAGCTAACATGGCGAAGGTAACAGCCATGCCCAGTGGCACAAACAGCGACTTTGATGGCTCAGTCAAAAACAGTAAGGGCACAAAGACAATACAAATAGAAAGGGTTGAGACAAGCGCTGGCAGGGCTACTTGTTCTGCCCCATCCAAAATTGCAGTCTCGATATCTTTACCCATGGCCATGTTGCGGTGTACGTTTTCTACTTCGACAGTGGCATCATCCACTAACATTCCTACAGCCAATGCTAGTCCGCCTAAGGTCATTGAGTTAATTGTTTGACCAGCCAGGTTTAAACCAATAATTGAAGCTAGTATGGCTAGAGGAATAGAAGTGGCGACAATTAAAGTACTGCGCCAGCTACCAAGCAATGCCAACATCATTACGGCAGTAAGCAGACCAGCCGTTAAGGCCTCTTTAAACACTTCAGAAACGCATTCACGGACAAAGAGCGATTGATCTACTAATATGTCGATCTCACAAGCGGCTGGCACAATCGACTTTATGCGCGGCAGAATTTCTTTTACACCCTGCACCACCGATAGTGTTGAGGCGTTGCCGCTTTTGAGCACATTAAAGAGCAGGCCGCGTTTACCGTCTAAATTGACTATGTTTAGCTGGGGCTGATAGCCGTCATGCACTTGGGCTACATCTTTGAGAAAAACCACAGCCCCCTTAACTGTTTTGATTGGTACATCGTTAAGCAATGCCAAAGTCTTGGGCATATTGTTCAGTACCATGATGTATTCAAAGCTGCCTAGTTTGGCTGTACCATCAGGAGAAACGATATTTTGATCGTTGATTGCTTGAATGACATCGTGTGCTGACAGGCCAGTAGCGCGCAACATCTGTGGGTCAAGATCGACCATCACTTGGCGATACTTGCCGCCATATGGAAATGGTATAAGTGCGCCTTTTACTGTGGCTAGCTGAGTGCGAATGAGATTGTTGGCAATGTCAAAAAGCTCTGACTCTGACATCGTTTCGCTACGTATTGAAAGTTGTATTACCGGCACATCGGTGGCTGAAGATCTAGTAACAAACGGTGGGCTAATGCCGCGAGGCAATTGCCGCAAAATTGCTGTTCCTACCGATGACACCATGGCCACCGATTCGCCCACTGGCGTGCCTTTCTGTAAATAGATTTTGATGATACTCATGCCCGATAGCGAGCTTGATTCCATGCGCTGAATGCCATTGATGGTAGAAGTCAGCGCCCGTTCAGTGACCGTTGTCACTAAGTTCTCCATGAAATATGGAGACATGCCTGTATAGGTCCAGACACAGCTAACCACCGGTGTGTCAATGGTAGGAAAAATGTCTATAGCCATCTTATATATGGACAGGCCGCCAAATATAATGATCGATATTGCTAGTACTATAAAGGTATAACCCTGGCGCAGAGCCAGTCTAACAATCCACATCTGCTATCTCATCACTTTGATGAATTTAGTTTACCATTGCAGGTTGTGCCTCTAAGCTTGCGCTTTTTGCTGTTTACTCTTAGGGTAAACAACGATATAACCGCTCACAAATCGCTTTTAACTTACCCTTCTATCACTCTCTGCGCGCTTGACTACATTGTATTTCTCACGCCTGTTGCCCTATTCAAAATATCTGATTGTTAGTACGGCCTTGTTGACATCAAGTACTGCCTCAGCCATTGCTCAAAATAACGGAAGTCAAGCAGGCGGAGCAAAAAATAATCCTGCCAATGCTCCAGTGCTGCGCGGCTCTCCCGTGCCGACCACAAGGCCAGCCGGTATTGGCGAGAATACTGCTGAAGAATTGCCAAAACTGCGTGGTCTTGGGCCTGAAAATGAGGCAGCACGAGAGACCATAGATTCTCTGGCCAATGAAGTAACAAACACCAGCGGTAGTATTTTCGTTGATGCTGAGAAAGTCTTTGTTAAACCACCAGTGCTAAAGTCACTGATTACCTTAAGTGAGGGTTCTCCTCTTAGCATTGACGCCGAGCAGTCGATTGATATCACTTTGCGGGATGTGCTTAATTCGGCACTCTCAAATAACTTGCCTATAAAAATTTCGCAGACTAATACGCAAGAGAAAAAGTGGAATTACATTCAAGCACTCTCTGGTTTTCTGCCATCACTAACTAATGATATTAGCTATCAGCGCCTTGATGGTAATTATGTTAGCCCGGCTGGTTTAGCCATAGGTATCCATAACCCCTATTTGACCATGGCCAGCGGCTTTCAGCAGTATCTGTTTAAGGGTGGCGGCATACTTTATACTGCCAAGCAGAACCAGGCTCGCTACCGCGCTTCAAAGTTTGAGTTGAGTGGCACCATCAATGACATGCTGCTTGAGTCGGCCGAGCGATACTATGATTTGGTGCGTAACGATGTGCTCTTGCAAATCAGAGTTAAAGCCGTCGAAGTATCCAAAACACTCTTAGTCGTTAATCAAGATCTCTTTGACAATGGCGTCAATACAGAGCTTGATGTGCTGCAAGCTAAGTATCAATTGTCTGCCGATCGGCAACATCTAATTAAGCAGCAGGTAGCGAGGCGTAAATCTGCCATAAGACTTGCCACCATCTTAAATATGAATCAAGGCACAGATTTAAGTATAAGAAACCGGCTTGTGGCAAAGGCTCGCTTGATAGATTCAGCTTTGAGACCCGCTGATTTATTGAAGATAGCGATTGACAAAAGACCAGAATTGAAAAAATATGAGCAGCTAAGGCTGGCTGCCAAAGACGCTATCAAAGTAGCTCGCTCAACTCTATTGCCTTCAGTAGCCCTAAACGGAGCAGTGATTGGCTCTGGTTCATATGCTAGCAATGCCTCGCTTAGTAGTTTGCAAACACAACAAACCTCATTGAGTAGCTCAGGGGCCTCTGTTGGAGCTATCAGCAGTGCTGGTGGTTTGCCACTGGCTACCGGCGGCAGCGGACCAAAGCCTTGGACTACTCGCTCACTGTTTACCATCGGTGTCGATATGCAGTGGAATTTGGGCGGTCTTGGTCTGCAAGAAGTAGCTCAAGTGCGCGCTAAGCAATGGGAAGCACGGCGGGTGCAACTAGAGTTCAATCGCGAATTAGAGAAAGTCTGTCAAGAAGTGCGTGACTCTTATTTAGCGAGCATCAGTACTGAGAATCTAATTGTCGAAACCACTGCCGCTGTTAAGTATGCCGAAGAAGGCTTGCGACTAGCTGAACTGCGCTTCAAAGAAGGAGTTGGCACCTACCTTGATGTCATCAATGCGCAGAAATCTTATACCGATTCTTTGATCGACAAAGCCAATGCTATTATCGAATTTGATCAGGCTCAAGCCAAACTTTTGCATGCCATTGGTTGTCTTAATGTCGATACGCTCACTGCAGCTGCACCGCTAAACAAGGCGCCGATGTAGCTGTCGGAGCAATTGTTTTCGGTGGTCTTCGCCTGGGTATGTTGCTTGAATCCCATCCGGACAGACCTATGAAAGTTAAGATGATCTTGACGGCGTTGACTGAGGCTAAGAGCCCTTTCTTTCGGCCAATCAAGTATTCTCTTTTTCCGCCCCTCGGATTGGCCTCACTGGCTGCTTATCTTGCGCCCAATGACGAAGTCACCATTGTTGATGAGCATGTTGAAACGCTAACCCTAGACGATGAACCTGACCTGGTTGTGATTCAGGCTTACATAACTTCAGCCTTCCGCTCCTACCGGCTTGCCGATCATTATCGTGAAAAGGGCTGCTATGTTGTGATGGGTGGGCTTCATGTGACGTCGTTGCCCGAAGAGGCTGCGCAGCATGCCGATACTATTATTCTCGGCCCCGCTGGAGATGCCTGGACACGGTTTTTGGCAGACTTCAGGGCGAAATGCCCACAAAAGCGATACGTTGCCACGACTCGTACTATGGAAGGCAAGCCGCCAATCAGACGTGACTTAATTAAGCGCGAGCGCTACCTATGCCCCAATTCAATTGTGGTATCGCGTGGCTGTCCGCATACCTGTGATTTTTGCTACAAAGAAGCGTTCTATAAAGGTGGGCGCTCATTTTACACACAGCTCGTCGATGAGGCTCTCTCTGAGATTGAACGGCTGCCTGGCAAGCACGTCTATTTTTTGGATGATCACCTACTCGGTAATGAGCGCTTTGCCAATGCATTGTTTGATGGAATGATTGGCATGGGTAAGGTTTTTCAAGCGGCCTCCACCGTGCAAGGAATTCTTAAACCAGGTTTGATGGAAAAGGCTGCCAGAGCTGGCATGCGCAGTGTGTTTGTGGGTTTTGAAACACTTGATGCTACCAATTTGAAAGAGCATGATAAATATCAAAACTTGAATCGCGACTATGGAGCGGCCATCGAGAGGGTTCACGCCAACGGCGTCATGGTCAATGGCAGTTTTGTTTTTGGCATGGACAATGATGACGAGAGCGTGTTCGATCGGACAGTAGATTGGGCATCAACACAAGGCATAGAGACTGCAACTTTTCACATCATGACGCCTTACCCGAGTACTGAACTACATAAACGAATGACCACAGATAACAGAATCTTGCACGAGAATTGGGACCTTTACGATACAAGACACGTTGTATACAAACCGTCCAGGCTATCAGCAGAAGCACTTGAGCGAGGCTACTGGCGCGCTTACAAAGAGTTTTATACCTGGCATAGGCTTTTCCAAAGTGCTAGCGTGAAATCTGATCCGTATGCCAAAATGCGTCACCTTGCATACGCTGGTGGCTGGAAGAAATTTGAAGCGATTTGGGATGTTTTGATTCGCGGCCGCCAGGTGACTCGCATGCTACCGATGCTTGAAACTGTGTTGGCAGCGTTTGGCCGTTTTGAGTCGTCAACAAGCGAACTGCAGTCACCTAAGCAGCTGGAGACGCAGTCGGGATAGTCAGCAAAGATTCATCACGTTGAGCTAACAGTGGTAAACTATCGTCCGACTTAGGAGACATTACAGTGAAAAAATCACTATCCGCTTTTGTGTTGTTTTTAACTATTACCGGTATTTATCTGACCACTCAACCTGCCCGCGCGCAAGAATACGCACCAGGTCAAGGCGTAGAGGTCGACATCAGCGGAATAAATAATTGGGAAGGCGGAACAGTTGTTCCTTTTCTTCCAGGTGATTCGCAAGACGGGTACCAGGTGCGTGTAAAAGTACCTCGCTACTCTTTATATCCAGATGGCTTTATGGTTCAAAAAATTCACATGCGTCCGGGTGCTGCACCTGCTGCCGCTCAGCAACAACAACAACAACCACAACAACCACAACAGCAACAGCAACAGCCACCACAACAAGTTCATGCGGCTCCGGCACAGGCAAATCAAATTCCACAAACCTGGGAACCTGTACACAATCCCCGCCCGTTTCAAAATGTATTCGCAGCTCAACCCGCAGCTCAGGCTCCTAATCAAGGGCCAGCGGGGCAATTAAAATTCAACGCTGGAGATCATGTCGAAATAGATAAAGCAAAAATCAATTCATGGGAGGGTGCGACTGTTCTCCCCTTCCAGGGCAACGACCCTCGCGATGGAAGCTTTTATCGTATTCGAATTGATGGTTACACCACCACTCCACACGGAATGTTAGTGCCAGTCGATACTCTTCGTGCCGCCGCAGGTGGTGGCGGTGCAAAAGTTGCAAGTCGCAATATCGGCGATAGAGTCGACGCACAAAGCAATGGTAAATGGCATTTAGCCACGATTGTCGACAAAAAAGGCATCGACGAATATAAAGTACATTACGACGGTTGGGACGCTAAGTGGGACGAATGGGTTGATCCCAGTAGATTAAAAGGACCCGGTCAAGGAGGCCCTGCTCGAGGCGACCTTAACCCCGGTGGTGGTGGCATGCAAAAAGCCTCCAAAACCGACGCCGGAATGACGCCGCAGTTAAATAACGGAGTTCCAAATATTCCTGGAACTGGCTGGGACATGATGTCTATCGGCAAACGCGGTGAAGCACCATCGGTTGCTAAATCTTTCGCCCAAAGTTTTGCTTTTAGCAAAGACGGCAGATGGTCGGTGGCTAGATACGGACTGGCAGCAGGTCAAATGGGAACTTACAAAGTCCAGGGTAATAAACTCATTATGACCAACAGTCTCAATGGAGAAATTTTTGGCAATTACACCATGAACTGGAAACCAGGCGAGAACATGATGGAACTCGATGACGGAAAATGGATTCTGCGCATGAAGCATGTATCTAACAACGCTTATGGCGGGAAATAGATTTTTTTCGCCCTACTCGACATAAGAACTAGTATCTCCATAACCGTCAGTAAGGTCGCCCATTGTTGATGAAAGCGCGAAATATGAGATGGAAGGCTCTCCTTGCGACCATATCGGTTCTGATTGCGGTGTCACCGGTTATGTCTGCAGAGCCCTTACAGGGGACAGTCGAATTTAGCCGCGACTTGCCACCTTTGGGTGATGAGTATAGGGAAGGTCAGAAATTTAGAATTGAGGCATCTCGGTCAGTCGGTAAAGTTCAAAGGTGGCGACGCGTTCCAGACTGGCTGGCGGGCATTTGGCATACTGAGCGAAGCATCAGGAAAGTGATGGGCATACCTGTCAGTTATCAAACGCGTACTAATTTCATTAGCGGCTATCAGGCTGACGCGAAAGGACAAATCTGGCACCCGATAAATTCGAAGGTGACTCGAGTGGATGCGAATTCGCACTATGAATACCAGATTCCTCAGGGCGATGAAGTTTTCACAGTCGATGAATCTTCAAGCAGGCGTTTTACACGTACAACGAGAGTGAGAGTTGAAAAAAAATCAGGTCTAATACTTGATTCCTTTCAGCAAGAAGACATTTCAGTTACGCAGCCTTTAGCAGATGGCAACTGCGAAGCGAAGGCTCGCTGTCGCGTGTTCAATATGAAGGGTAAGAAAATGGCAGAGCAGGATATTGTTGTGTACCATCAACGAATAGAAGAATTCAAACCCATAGATGAATTTGCGGGCGAAGATTATGCAAAAGGTTTAGCCAATTATTTGATTGCAGAAGGTAAGCCGGAGCTTGTTCCACAAGCACCCCATGACTTAAGAAAGCTCTCCAAACTACAGCTGGAAATTCTCAATCAACAAGAAGAAAATGCAGCCCTGATGGAAACAATTAAGCCTATTCAAGAGAGTGATAATTAGGCACATTCGAGGTGATGGCTAATTTCCAGGCATCACTTCTCCAGCCTGCTCGACATTCTGACAGTGAACTTACCGAATGCGGTTGAGCACTTCTAAGAAGACAAAGCTAAAGGTAATTCCTAGCAGGAAGACACTAAGTACGATATGCCAAATCAGAGCGGCTTGACGCTCAGTCAGAGTGCGCATAATGCCAATGCGACTGAGAACATAATAGAGCAAAGCTGCTAGAGCTAGAGTTGAGACGATTAAGCGTGCCCAGCCGCCGATAGTTACCGCAATGGTTAGGCCGATGCAGGTGACAGGAACTAAGAGCGAAGAAATCTTGTCTTCTACTCTTACGCTTCGGCCTTGGGTTTCAACAGACTTGCCGACGTGTTTTGCAGATTCTTTGATGTTTTCGAAGAACCCGAGTCTTTCCACTTTGGTTTTAGATTCGACAGTTTCGTCGGACATTACCATCCCTCTTTCGCCGGTCACAACTTACTATACTTGTAATTAATGCCCTGAATTGCCCATTAATACACCTTTTTTGTTAGCTGCTCAATTTATCAGCTACTCGCCATGGCCGTACCACTCTTCTCGAACTCTTCTAGACTTCTGAAGATGGGCAAAGTTCTTGCACTGGGCAAGAGCCACAGTTTGGCTTGCGGGCAAAACAAAGACGGCGGCCGTGCCAAATTATTGTGATTGATAGTTTTGACCAATCTTGCTTGGGAAAGACTTTTTGCAAATCGAGTTCAATTTTGTATGGATCGGTCTCTTTGGTAAAGCCGAGACGCCTTGAGAGTCTTTGCACGTGGGTGTCAACACTCCAGCCTGAGACCCCGTGAGCGACTCCAAGAACCACATTAGCTGTCTTTCTTCCCACACCGGGCAGTTCAGTTAATTGTTCATGCTGAGTAGGAACTATGCCGTTGTATTTGCTCACTATTGCTTGAGCGCAAGCCTGAATGTTCTTGGCTTTAGCGTTGAAAAATCCACTAGCCTTAATGAGCTTTTTGATGTGCTCAATATCTGCTTCTGCTAGATCCTTGGCCGTCGGATAATATTTGAATAGCTCGGCACAGACTTTATTGATAGTAACGTCAGTGCTCTGGGCTGAGAGCACTACGGCAATGAGAAGTTGAAAATCTGATTCGTAGTTCAGCTCACATTCGGCTTCAGGGTAGGTGTGGCAAAGAATATCAATGATGCGCTGAGCCTTGGCCTTGGGCACCAAAGTAACTTTCTCAGGGCCCTTAACTTTTGCTTTAGTTGCAGGCTTTTTGTCAGCAACTTTAGTCTTGCTAATAGCTTTAGCTTTCACTTTTAACCTCTAATACTTGAGCACCACTTTCAATGGTGCTTGCCACCCAAAGATCGATAGGGTCGTATTTGGTGGCGCAGGCAATTTCGTTGACCTGGCAGTAGTTCTCATAAAAATCGCTCTTGAGTTTTTCTGCTGCCTCTTTGTCGGCTGTTACAGCAAAAATTGTAGGTCCACTGCCAGTCATATGACAGCCCATGGCACCTAGCTTTATGAAAGTTTGTTTGATGTCTTTCAGCTCTTGATAGTGAGGAAATACTACTTGCTCAAAATCGTTGCCAAATGCTTTGAGCGCTTCAGCCAGATTTCCCTGCGCCAAAGACTGGCTGGCAAAATCGCAGGGCAAAGTATCGGTCATGTAGCGATCGCGCAGTTTTTCGGCAAGATGAAAGATTTCAGGACATTCATCAAAGGCACCGTAAACCCAAGGGGTGGCGATAGAAAGATTACGAGGTTTGGCAATTACTAAAGCAAGCGAATTTTCGCTGCTCAGCTTTTCGCTTAAGATATCCCCGCGCCCGGTGCCAACTCTGAGCCCGCCTGATAAGCAGAAGGGAACGTCAGCCCCTAATTTGGCGCCAAGCTCAAGCAATTGAGCCCAGGCTAGCTCACCTTTGAAATATTGATTCATGGCCAAAAGCGTAGCCGCGGCGTTGGCTGAGCCGCCTGCCATACCCGCACCAATTGGTATTTTTTTGACTATTGAAACGTCAATTTTTAGACTTATTGGTTTTTCAATGGCCGATAGATACAGGCGAATGGCTTTAGCAATTAAATTGTCACTACCTAGAGGAAAACTATCTTTTTGAATTGCCCCAAGATTGTTGGCAATAGTTATGTTTATTGCTGGCTCGCGACTAGGGGCGAAGGTAAACGTCAGAGTGTCACTTAAGTCTATTGCAGCCATAAGCGATCGGACTTCGTGGTAGCCATCATCAAGCAAACCCAATACTTCAAAAGTAAGATTGAGCTTGGCTGGTGCTGTTACTTCTATTGAGGTTTTGTTCATATAAGATCGCTTTTGCTTCTAGGTTTAGACTGTCGCTTCTCTTTCTTCATTGTTGCGCCGAGCTTGAATGGCGTCGGCTAAGAGTGCAAAAGTGGATAGAGGCAGGTTTTCTGCCCGAGCTGAAGGGGCCACGGCTAACTCTTCGAATATTTCTGCCAGTGTATCTTGGCTTAGCTGGGTGAAGGCTAGATTGTTACGCAGCATCTTTCGGCGCTCTCTAAAGCCACCAGCAATTACCTTGCGAAGAAAGAGAGGGTCGTTTACTTTTACACTGGGCTTCAAGAGTCTAGTCATTTGTACAACGGCTGATTCGACATCCGGCTGGGGTACGAACAATTCTTTGCCCACTGACATAATCATTTTGCAGACACTATAGTAGTTACCTAATAAAGTTAGCTGACCGTAGGTCTTACTACCTGGCATTGCCGAAAGTCGCAATGCTACTTCGCGTTGTATGGTCATGGTCAAACTTTCAACTGAGGAAAGCCAGGGCTGTGGTTCGCCAATTTCGCCGAACACATGGGTGATGATTGGTGTAGTAATTTGATAAGGAACATTCCCTACGATTTTTATTTTTGCCCCGGCCGCCACTGCTGCTGGTGCTATCGAACTAATGTCAAAGTCTAGAAAATCGGCGTGAATTACAGTGAGATTGGGTTGCTTTATTTCTTGCAGCTGTTCAACCATTTCGCGGTCTAGCTCAATTGCGAAAACCCGGGCACCGGTTTTGAGCAACTCTTGCGTTAAGAAGCCAAGGCCGGGGCCAATTTCAACTACTAAATCATCGTTCTTTAAATTGAGACTTTCGACAATTTTAGTTAGAACAGATGGCTCAATTAAAAAGTTTTGACCCAGACGTTTTTTTGCTCTTACTTTTGAAGCTTTCTTTAAAAGTAGATCTCTGGTTGATGAAGACAATTAGTTATTTCCGTTTTTGAATTTCTATTCTTATTGTTATGGTCAGTTATTTGCAGAAGGCATACCTTGCTCGGTAGTCTTTCTGCCATGTCCGTTTTTTAAGCCATTGTGTGTCACTGATTGTTGATCGCGGCTGTCTGATTTTCCATCTTTTGAGTCTTTGGCTTCTTTGCGAATGAGGCGCAGCTTGATAATGCGATGGCGATCTGATTCTAGAACACGAAGCACGAAAGTTTCAGATTCTATTTCGTCGCCTGGAACTGGTTCGCGACCCAATGAACCAAAGACGTGACCGCCAATTGTGTTGAACTCTTCGTCTTCTATTTCTAGGTCTAGTTTTTCGTTTGCTTCTTCAAGAGTGAGTTTGGCGTCTAATACGTATGTGCCATCAGCCTCTTCATGAATAAATTCTTCAACCACTTCGTGCTCATCTGCTATGTCGCCGACTAACTCTTCTAACAAATCTTCTAGTGTGACAATACCTTGAGTGCCACCATATTCGTCCATAACCACAGCCATGTGAGTTTTGGTCAGTTTAAACTCGGTGAGCAAATCTTTGAGATTTTTGTTTTCAGGCACGATCAAAATATTGCGGGTAAATTCACGCACGTGCGAATTTTCTTTATGTTCCACCATGGCCCTGAGGCCGTCTCTGATGTGCACCATACCAAAGATGTTATCCATATCTTCTTCAAAGACAGGAATTCTTGAGTGGCCCCACTTTAGAGCCTCGTGAACAAACTCTTTAATAGTGGCAGTGGCTGAGACACAGACTAGATCGATTCGTGGTGTCATTACTTCAGAAGCGACCGTATCAGAGAAATCGAAGACGCTATGGAGCATTTCTTCTTCGTCTGGCTCTAAAACGCCCTCGTCATGAGAGGCCGTCACTAACATTTTCAGTTCTTCTTCTGAGTGCACAGAATGTATAGAAGGAGGGTCTTTGATCTTGAGCAACTTGACCACAACTTCGGTGGTCTTTTGCAGAATCACTAGGAAGGGAGAAGTGATCACACACCAGAAGTGCATTGGATAAACAGTAAAGAGAATTACTGTTTCGGCCCGGCTATAGGTAAGCATTTTCGGCAAAAGCTCACCACCGACAGTCTGGATGTAGGCAGTCAATGTGAAGGCAAAGGCGAACGACAACAGTGCCAGAGTTTTTAGAGACGACTCAGGCAAGCTGGCTTGCACACCAAGGTGTCTGGTCCACTCTGAGATATTTTCAGCCAGAGCACTTTCACCAGCCGCACCAAGGAGGAGGGTGGCGATTGTAATGCCAAGCTGACAAGCCGAGATAAAGCGCTCGGGGTCGTGCAAATAAATTTGTACTTTCTTGGCGAAGAGATTATCGCGTTCGGCCAATTGGTCTATTCGTGTGCGCCGCACACGAACAAGAGCCATTTCAGCCGCTACAAAGAAAGCGTTGAAGAGAATTAAAACTGGTATCCAGGCAATTTGGTACAAAATAAATCCAGACATCGCTAGCTGCGTTGTCCGTCTCCTTTTTTACCGTATGCGCCGCTGAGCAAACGTTTTAAAGGTCCCGGAAGAGGGTCTTCGGATTCTTTGACGGTGCCGTTATTTTTGCTACTGTTGCTGCAGCTGCTGCTACTTTGCGAATCTTCCATCGTTACTGTCTAGCTTTCTATCGTCTTTTTTAGTCAAGGATTGGAACGAGATACTTCATTCGATCGTATCACATGGGTATTTTGCTTTATGCCCATAACTTACCTTATCATCTGCGACTATACCGGATAATCGGCCGTAGTCAAGTGGTCCCGGCGTGGCAGCTGAGCCTGTGAGGCTAGGTTATCAAGAAATTATGCAAGCGCCCTTTCGTCAAACCCTCTTTGTGACATAATCTTGGGCTGGCGACGAGAGGTTTATCTGCTCTTCTTAGTGATCGCTCGGTTTGAGGATTTATGAGAATAAATAAAGCTTGTCTATTGCTGTCGACTGGGCTAGTTGGGGCCATCGCTCTATCACCGCTCCAGGCTGTGGCCATGTCACCAGAAACACTTAATGCCAATGCCACTCAAGCTAGTTGCGGCAAGAAGGCACTAGGTAAGTCTAAGGCTGCTAGCAAAATTCAAGAGGTTGATAATTCCGGTCGTAAGTTAGCCTTGTCGATACCTGGTCTTGGTACTGCCAATATTAGCCTTACTCCTGCAGTAAACATCAATTCTGCCCCAGCTAAAGCTGATAAGGCTCCAGCCAAAAACAGCAGCAATTCCTACGCGATCACCCGCAGCGGTAATAACATAACAGTGAAAGTGCCTGAAACTGTGGATGAAGCTTTCGACTATGCCCATGTTGCTTCTAAGCAAGTGGGCAAACTGGCCAACGAAGGCGGCACACAGCTGACAAACCTGGCAAAGTGGATAGGTATCTACATTAAACAGCTTAGCCACAGCACCACCGTCACCCCTGCTGGCTATCCTTATATAAACACGCCGCCAGTTCAAGCTCCTACTCAAATAGCAGCTGGCCACAAGCTTTATTTGACGACTGAAGGCCGATTGAAAACTGTTGTGCAACGCTAATTTTTCGAGCTAGTTACTTTTGGACAAATCCATTTTATTTATATAGGCCCAAGTCTGGCCAATCATCCGTGTGCTTATTATTTGTGCTAGAAAATAGCAAAACGGTGTAAACAGCGCCCCAATAAGGCTCATGGGCGGAAGGACTAAAGCCATGATCGTCAGTGCTGAGCCGGCCAGCCAGACTGTGCCTAGCTCTAATGGTGCTTTGGCTATGCGTTTTAAGCTTTTGCGCCAGGCAAAGCCGGCGGCCATGCGTTCTTCTTCGGCAAAATTGGCCATTAATACGGTGAGAAAGAAGTTTTGAGCCAGGCAGAGGAAGAACAAGCCTAAAAAAGTAGCCTCAGACCAGGCTAAGAAATTCGGTTTAGATATGTGTGAGATATCGAAGCCTACGCCAATCAACAGGCTCATAGCCAAGAGTGACAAAGCAAAGAAGAAGAAGCCGGCGGCAATCGACAACCAAGAGAGGCCAGAAATAATCAAGTCAAGCCAATCGCTCCAGCTGGGTAGCTTCTCTAGCTCGCCAGCGGCGCTAAGCCTGAGGCTGCGCAGTAGATAGCCAGTAGAAATCGCCCAGAGCACAAAGCAAAGTGGGATGAGATTGGGATTATAGAGAAATGCCCCTAGGGCGGTGTAGTTAATAAAGCCGCCAATAGTTGTCTTCAAAGGCCATTCGGGGTCTTTGAGAAAGGCCTTATAACTATTTGCTAGGTCGAACGTGGTGGGAGAATTCATTGACAGTCATCATCTCATGTAGCTTGGCTAGTGTATTTTGATCGGTCATATTGAAAGAGACTGGCGAGATTGTTATATAGCCATTGGCTAGGGCCCAAACGTCAGACAGTTCTGATTCGCCCTCTTCGATAGGGCGGCCAGAGAGCCAATAGTAATCGCGGCCATTGGGGTCGTGGCGGCGTTCAAATATATCTTCGTATTGGCGCTTGCCAAGCTCCGTTACGCGCACACCTTTTAGCTGAGCGGCCGGGCAGGCAGGTACGTTGACATTGAATAGGCCACGGTTAGGCATGGGCGCCTTAGGCAAGACCCGCAAGAAATCGACAATGAAATCTGCAGCCAGGTTAAAGGCCATTTGATTGTTTTTCTGTGCGCTCACTGCAATGCTGGGAAAACCAGAGAAAGCACCTTCCATGGCTGCGGCTACGGTGCCCGAGTAAAGCACATCAGTGCCTAGATTGGGGCCGGAGTTAATACCCGAGAGAATGACATCTGGGGGTTGCGGTAGCAGCTGTTTGACAGCCAACTTGACACAGTCTGAGGGAGTACCTGTGGTTGACCATGCGGCCTTGATGCCGCCTTCGAGGTCAACGGCTTCTACTCGTAGCGGCTTGTGGAGAGTGACTGAGTGACCAGTGGCGCTTCTTTGCCTATCGGGAGCAACGACATAGACTTCGTGCTCTCCAGTGGCAGCCAAGACTTTAGCCAGTGTGCCCAAGCCTGGCGCAAAGACCCCGTCGTCATTTGATATTAAAATTCTCACTGATACCTACTTATGCTTCTCGTGGCTCTAACTATTAACTGAACAGCTTATTGCCTCAAGGTAAATTATAGTTTGCTGCTATCCTATATACGCTCTCTAAAAGGCCTACAAGCCTATGACGGTGAGCATTTTCTAATAGATTGCCGTTCGTTGCAAATCTTGGCTATCTAGACCGATTTACCTGCCTATCTGCCTACCTGCCTATCTGTTTACGTGTCTGCCTGCATCTTTCTCTAGTTTGTCCCCTCTTTTGGATTATTTGCCAATGTTGGATTCTGTTTTTGAGCGTTCAAGCGATTCACTACTGCAAGTATTGCAACTTGCTTTAGACGAGTGCATAAACTTCGAACACAACTATATCTGTACCGATCATATTCTTGCTGCCCTAGCGACTGAATATGGTGGTGTTGCTAACGAAGCTCTGGCCACAATGAAAATTGATGAAGACTCAGTCAGCAAAGAACTGGAAAATCAAGTTAAGGGTAAAACTGAATCAGAATTGCCATTTTCTGGTCGGCCCGACCTGTCATCTGGTCTGCCGTCGGTGAGCTTGCCAGTGGTTGCCACTGGTGCTGGTGGCGCCACTGCTAGCTTTAGTGAAACAAGAAAAGCTTATGGCCTTAGTGATTTGACAGTGCAATCTTTGCACCGGGCTTATGAATATGCTTTGTTCTTTGGTCTCAATTTTATCAATCCAGAGCATCTGCTTCTGGGCATCATGGATGCTCGTGAATCGACAGCTGTAAAAATAATTGAAGAGTTGGGTGGCAATATCGATTATCTGCGCCGCCAAATTATGCAACTGATGGCCAAGAGTTTGAACACTGGTTCAAGCAATGCCGAAGTGCCTGGTCTTAATCGCGCTGTGGTCAATGGCTTGAAAGAGCTAATCGACAAACATTACCGTGCCGTAAGCACTCTGCAAGGTTTGTCTGTTCGTAGTCGTCATGCCCTATCTTCGCTGCCGCCTCGCAGTGAAATAGTTCACATGGTATGTACGGGCTACTTCCCTGATTTTCTCCTCAATCAAATAGCGTTTCGTCGCTACCTACTTGAAGAAACGCTGGCACAACTTAATTTGCGCGTTGGTAATTTAGACAAAGAATTGATTGCCACCATTGTTTCTTCTGCCGCTCAAAGTTTGAGACAAGAAGTGCGTACCTCAATTGAGTTTATGCTCAGCAATGAATATCGCTTATTCAGTCAAATGCTCGATGAAGCTGAGCATGATTTGATTGGTTCAGTGGTTGAAGATCTCTGGTGGGCACAAGGCGAAGAAATTGCTCTTAACGATCTCTTTGCTGACGCTCTAGACGATCATAGAAGAAAGCATTTGCTCAACTTGCAAAAGCGCAGACTAGAAATCTCAGAGAGATTGAACAAGCTCAAAGGCAGACTTGATGAGACAATTCGCCAATGTTTCGTCAAGCGGTCTGTTTCAGCCTAGTAAAAAAAAGATGGTCTGAATTGTCGGTTTACTTTGAAGTCTATGAAATCGTCAAAGGCATACCTCGTGGTCGAGTATTGACCTATGGTCTGATTTCAAATCTATTAGAAAAACGCCTTAGTGCCCAAGGAGTTGGCTGGGCGCTGCGGGCTCTTTCTAGCGATAAAGTCAATAAAAAATATCACTCAGGCAATGTGCCTTGGCATAGAGTAATTAACTCAACTGGTGGTATCAGCACTAGTCGCAATACCGAGATGCCGCCAGATCTGCAACAAAGCTTGCTTGAAGAAGAGGGAATAGTGTTTAACTCTGAAGGAAAACTAGAAATGCAAAAGTATCTCTGGGCAGAAAGACTGTTGTCTGCAGTTACTGTATCGTTTTTGGTCGTTTCTTTACTCCTCTCGCTGTTCGCTCTGCCTGCTTATTCAAGGCCAACGCCTGAGCAAGCATTGCAAGAGCTGAAGAGCGGCAACAAGCGCTATTTGTCTGGTAAAACCAAGCACTTCGAAGTTGATTCAGTCAGGCGTGAAATGACTGCAATTAATGGTCAAAAGCCAGTCGCCATTGTTTTGGGATGCTCTGACTCGCGAGTGCCTGTGGAGATGGTTTTTGATCAAGGCTTGGCTGAATTGTTTGTGGTGCGAGTAGCAGGAAATGTCTGTGCAACTTCAGAACTGGCCTCAATTGAGTATGGCATTAAGTATCTTGGGATTCCCCTTGTAATTGTCCTAGGTCACTCTGATTGTGGTGCGGTTAAGGCTGCGGTGGATAGTGCCGTGAATGGTTCGCTTTTGCCTGGTAATTTGCCAACCATAATGAGCAAGATAGCACCAGCTGTAGCGGCAGCACGAAAGAGTCATCCAGCCGAAAAGGGCGACCAGCTAGTACACTCATCGGCCGTTGCCAATGTTTGGTTGGCAGCCAACGATATGCTCAGCAATAGTTCTATAGTCAAAGAGGCAGTATTCTCTGGCAAAGTGAAAATTGTTGGGGCCATGCGCGATTTGAAGACCGGCACCATTACTTTTCTTGGTGAGTATCCCCAACCGGCTCGCTTGATGACAAAGTAACTGGCCAACTTTACTTAAGAATGAATGGGCATTTCTGGCAGAAAGCCTTGGCGAAGTATATTGGTTGTTCTTCGATGTCCAAACCTTCTTGTACTCGACAGCGCAGAGTGTTTCCACATTGGGGACATTCCTGCTCTTTGACCCCTTTTAAAATTGAGTCGGCGAGGTCGGCCAGTATGGCGGCGTAGCGCACTGGGTCGTCGCTTTCTTCAAGGCGCGGCCTGGCTTCTACTTCTTGAATAATGTAAGGATCGACAGCCAGGGCTCTGGCCAACAGTTGTCTATCAGTCGAAGAGAGCCAGGTTTCTAAGCCAGATTCGATATCTTCAATGCGCTCTTTTGAAAAGCGTGAATCTTTGGCTAAGTCTTTCACCGTTAGATTCTTTCGTTCTCTTAGCTCAGTAATGCGACGAGCGAGAGTTGGTGGCAGCTCTTTTGATACTTCACTGCCGGCAGCTTTTTGGGTATCTTTGGCCTTGCGGTCGTTTTTGGGATTCACTGTGTGTTTGCTTTCCAATTGAAATCTGATCTTTGTTTTGAATCTTTGTTTTGAATCTAGGCTTTGAATATTTGCTTTGAATTTATCACGCATCTAGTAAAGTATAGCGCTATCGTACTTTTACTCTGTCTTCTCTTGTCTCTTCTTTTATAGCCGGATTGCCATATGCTCGACTTTATGAAGCTCTCTCAGCTTGTCTCTCAGATTGGTGCTGACGCGCTGGTGGAGAAACAAGATTATGAGCGGGTTTTGACTAGTGCCTTGGCCGCTTTTTCAGGGGCTGAGAAGAATAGCGAAAATTTTGAGCATAAGCTAGCAGCCAATGCGCCTTGGGTACTCTGGCCAACGGCTAAGCCCTTGGAAGCCATCGGGCTACGAGAGGTCATTTCTGCCCTTGATACAGCTCACCGGCCTTGGACTGTAGTGGCCGTGGATGGTTCGCAAATAATGCCATCCCACCATGAAGTACACAATTGTTATTTGCTCAATGTTGGTGTAGCTCGCATTTCATACGGCCTCTCTTTGCCGCCGCTTTTGTATAGTGAGCCTCGTTTGCATGCCCGGCCAGATGACCTTTACCCGTTGGTTGATCGGCGCCGAGTGCATATTGACGAACTTTATGTCTCCTTAGAGCGAGGCCTTTTGGAGCTTGAATTGTTGACTGCAACGGCCTGCCAAGCTGCTACTCATGGCCCGACTTTAGCCATGTATGACGGTTCGCTTATTCCTTGGTCGGTGGAAAAAATGAGCAGTAGTTATCAAGAAAACTACTTTGCTCGCATAGAAGAGCTGATGACCCAACTTAGAGCAGCGAAAGTGCCAATTGTTGGCTATCTCAGCCATAGCCGCAGTGCTGATTTGATTAACTGTTTGCGGGTTTCTATCTGCCCCTATGAGCTCAGCCATTGCCGCGATCTCTGCGGTAGCCTCAATGAAGAAGAGTTTCCCTGCTCAAAGGTCTGGCCCTTGAGTGACCGTAGTTTATTCGAGCGTTTGCTGTCTATAAATCAGCGCTCGGCTGCCTTTGTCAGCGGTGCTTCTGTCGTAAAGCTAATGCCTGAAAGTGATCGCAGTTGCTTCGTCTACTGGCGCGGTGCCAGTGAAGTGGCCCGCATTGAGCTGCCTCACTGGGTTTTTGCTGACAAAGAGTTATTTGGCTTTGCCATGCAGGCCGTGCGCACCCAAGTGGAAAAGGGTCAAGGGTATCCGGTGGCATTGGCCGAAGCTCATCACTTGGCTGTTATTAAGGGGCCCGAGAGAGAGCGGTTCTTTGAACTGGTTACTAATCAAATGGTTAGCCTTGGGGTTGGTCGCATTAGGGTTAGCCCAAAAGAAAGCCAGAAACGTAGCGGCTTTGTCTGAACCCTTGGTTCTCTAAGCATGTATTTGTCTAAACCTGTATATGACTAGACTAAAGATTCGATAGACAGTTGATATCTAAATTGATAAATTAATGAAGTGGTGCTTACTTGGGGGAATTACCCCATTGAGATCGAGTGTTCCCTGAACTAATCTCTTGGCAAGTCGACTGGCATGAGTTTTTCAACGGGCAGGTGTGAAAAGTGATTTCAAATGTGCTGCTTTTAGTCAAAAGTTTGAGTTCGTCAGTGACACGAGCAAAGGGCGGTTTGGTTCTGCCTAATTTCATTGATATTGACCGCAACAAGCAGCGCTTAGCCCAAATGAGAGCCCAGAGCCATCAAGGCGGCTTCAATCTCAATGATGCCAGGCGCATGGCAGACACTGAAAGGGCCGATAATGTTTTGTGTCGCGAACGTCAGAAAGAGTCAATGATGCACTGGTTCGGCGATACCCGCCGCAGTGAAGTTGAACAAATCGAGCAGCGAATCAATGATATTGATAGAGGACGCCGGGCTGGCATGCCCTTGATTGAGCCTTTGCCCTCAATCGAAGATAGCTTCTTGGCTTGGACCAACGAAGACGAGTGTCTGTTCGACCCTTCAATTAAGGAATCATGGCGCGATTTTGATGACGACCAAACTGCTTTGGTTTTGGCTTCACCATATGCCCTTGATGATGATCTAGAAATCGATGCTGATTTACTTGTAGAAATTCTCGCTCATGAAGACAACAGAAGGTCAGTGTTTGAAGAGTCTGCTGCTCCTATTCGAGCCAATTCGAGTTTCTGGGTCGAGTAATATCACAGAGAAAGTACATAGATAGTTTGAGAGAACCATGCAAGATTTGACCTCACAGAAAGCCAAGCTTCCTACTCTTAATACAGGAAGATGCACTGTTCGCTTGGCTCAGATTGAAGATATTGAGGCCGTTATTGAGTACTTCAGGAGCAACCGGGCTCATTTGGCCGATGGTGGCCCCGCTTGGCCAAGCAACTATCTAAGCAATGACTATTGGGAAGAGCAGATCAAGCAGAACCTAGATGATTTTCATGGCGATGCGGCCATTCGCTTCTTCCTCTTCGACCGCGCTAATCCAGCTGTGGTAGTTGGTTCCGCCAATCTTAATAACATCGTTCGTGGTGCTGCTCAATACTGCAACTTGGGTTATTCAATTGCCCAAGATCGCGAAGGCAAGCACATGATGAAAGAAGCTCTGCAATCAGTTATTTCTTATGGCTTTTCGGCACTTAACTTGCATCGAATCATGGCTAACTATCAGCCTTCCAATCAGCGTAGTGGTTGGCTGTTGCGCAGTCTAGGTTTCAACGTCGAAGGTTATGCCCGTGATTATTTACTCATTAATGGCAAATGGTGTGACCATATCCTGACATCAATGCTCAATCCGAATTGGATTGCCAAAGACTAATTGCCTCATTATGGCAGCCTCTTGTGAACGCTTGTGACTAGGTCGCGAGAATGTGGACAAAACCGATTTTTATCCTGTTAAGATTGACTCTTGTGATTCCCTTGTGATTAGTACGGGCCACTTTGAGTAGTCTTTAGAGGTGTCAATGTCCGCTGTCATTGAAAATAGAATTTTCACCGGTCATCCCCTGGCTGATGTGGCCGAGAAAGTTTATACCGGCAAACGTATCAGTCGCGAAGATGCTATTCGGCTGTATCAGTCTGACGACTTGGTGGCCATCGGTGCTCTCGGTGAGTATGCTCGCCGCGTCAAGGCCGAGCCCGGTCAAGAAAACTATGTCTACTACATTCACAACATGCATCTCAACCCAACCAATTTTTGTGTTGAGACCTGTCGCTTTTGTTCTTACGCCAACCCTGAAGAAAGGGGCAAGGCCTACACTTGGGGCGTCGACCGTGTACTAGAAGAAGCTGGCAAGGGTGCCGCTTTGGGCATCAATGAAATTCATATGGTTGGTGGTCTCAACCCTGCTTGTGACTTGGCCTACTACGAAGAAGTTCTGCAGCAGCTCAGAGCGAAGTTTCCACATGTTCACATGAAAGCCTTTACAGCTGTCGAAATAGAGTATCTAGCTAATCTTGATGGCATTAGTTATGAAGAAGTCCTCACCCGTTTGATTGCTTGCGGTCTGGGTTCCATGCCCGGTGGTGGCGCTGAGATATTTGATGACGCGGTGCGTGAGCGGATGGCGGTGAAGAAAACGCCTGCTCCTGTCTACCTAGAAATTCATGGCATTGCCCACAAGCTTGGTCTCAAATCTAATGCCACCATGCTCACTGGAATTAGCGAAAGTGTAGAGAACAAAGTAGACCACATGCTGCTTCTGCGTGAACAGCAAGATAAGAGCGGTGGCTTCCAGTGCTTTATTCCATTGAAGTGCTATTACGATGGCACCAATATAAAAGATGAAGTAACTGAGCCAACACCAGCAGATTTGCTCAAAGATGTCGCCATTTCTAGAATCTTGCTTGATAATTTCCCCCATATTAAGGCCTACTGGATTCAACTAGGAGTGCAGTTGGCTCAACTAGCTCTATCCTTTGGAGCCGACGATATGGACGGCACCATTATGGAAGAGAAAATCACTCATGCTGCTGGCGCTAAGTCTCCTTTGCAGTTAGCACAAGAAAAGATGGAAGAGCTGATCGCTTCATCTGGTTACAAGCCGGTGGTGCGTGACACTGTCTACAATATTCGCCAGGTTTCGGATCTAGAGCCCGCTAAAATATCAGAGAGCTTTGCTGAGAGACTGAGTGCTCTTGTTCAAGACTCATAACTATCAAGACTCATAACTTGCTAGGTTCATAACTATCTAGACGAGCCAGCAGCCGCGCGCTAAAGAATTATCTGGCCGATGGCGCCTTTGCGTTCTATCATAAGCTGCAGCGACTGCCCTTGGCTTTTGCCGCCCATGACTTGCTGGAATTGGCTGACACTTTTTATCACTTCGCCGTCGATTGCTCTGATGACGTCACCTCGTTGTAATCCGCATCTTGCTGCCCTTGATGCGATACCGACGGTGGTGACAAGTACTCCTGACTTGTTGCTCTTGGCTAGTATGCCAAAAGCTGCCGATGGCGGTGGTGCATTCTTATCGCCGCCCAACAAGCCATTTCCGTTATTGTTTTGATTGCGGTTTTGATTGTTGTTTGAACTGTTATTAGAATTGTTATTGCTGTTTCTTTGCTGATTTTGACCAGTTTGCTGATTGAAATTTTGATTGCGATTACTATTCTGATTTGGATTCTGGTTCTGATTCTGGTTTTGGTTTTGCCAGGCTCTCTCCGAATTGAGGCGCTCGTTCTCTTCTGTTTGTAAGTTGCCTTCTAGTTGGGCCACTGCCTTCTGATAGTTGGGTTCCTCTGGCTTAAGCTTGCGCGCTTGTCTGAAGAAATCTAAGGCCTGCACTGGGCTTTTCATGGCCAGGTAAATAGTGGCAATGTTGTATTTCACCAGAGCTTGGTTTGGAGCCTTGCGATCAAGTTGCTTGTAGAGGTCAAGAGCTGAGATAAATTCACCCCGGCGATATGCCCCTGATGCATTTTCTGCCAGCATGCGCAGTTCTAGTTTTTTGCCATCGTCTTGTTCTTTGACTACAGCCTTTTTTTCTACCAGAGTTACGGCTTCTTTGTACTCACGCTTATTCGGGTCGATATCTGCCGCTTTTTTATAGCTGCCTAGCGCTTCAGTAAAATTGCGTTGGGCCTCATATATAACACCAAGGCTGAAATGGGCTTCGGCGTTATCGGGAGCTAGGCGTACTACTTGCTCAAATTTCTCTAGGGCTTCATTACCTTTGCGCTCTTTCCATAAACGCACGGCATCGCTAAACATCTGATTAACTTCTTCGTCGCGAGCGGCCATAGCTCTCTGTCTGGCTCGGTCTGCGGCTTCCTCTTGTCTGAGCGCTTGGTCTTGTTGCTGCTGCTCAAGAGTGGGTTCAGCTGGGCGCGAAGAGCTAGAAGAAGAACTAGAAGAAGAGCTAGGCTGATTGCGTTGCGTCTGTGGTTTATCTAAGGGTTTGGCAACTTGCAATATGTTTGCCAAGCGTGGGCTCAGGGGACCATCAGCGGGCTCGCCGAAAACTCTCTTTTCAATACGGGCTATGCGTGCTTCGGCGCTGTCGTCATCGTAATTTTTAAAAAAGAGGTTTTGTTCAAGTAGTTTGACCTTGTTGCTTTCCTCAGGGTTTAAACCTTGAGCTAGAGCAGGGCTCGCTGATATTGCTAGACCTAAGGCTAAGCCCACCATTGCCCCTAAGGCTCTGCCTGAAGATTTTAAGTTTCTAGTTCGTTTTTGCACCATAGGTAATTGAACTTTTTTCCTGGAGAGTCTGTTGTTAATGCTAGCATCATTATTTGCAGGGGGCTGAAGGCAAAAATGCTACGAGAGGGTTGGTATATCTGATTATGCATCTTATCGAAGATCCCATCAAAATGTGGGGTAAAGAGGAGCTGAAATATTGGCTCGCTCTTGATTTGTGCAACGGCTGTGGACTGCGCGCCTCTCGCATGCTCAAGCTTTACGATCGTTTTGAGACCATGAAGTCTTTTTGGCACGGGAGCCCTTCTGAGCTTAAAGAAATGAGCCGGGCCCCTTACTACCTTGGTTGGATCACTGACGAACTGATAGCCAAGTTTGTTGCTAAGCGCTCTGAGATTGATCCTGATTCTTTGCCTGACAAGTTAGAGCAGGCCAATGTTAGAGCTTATCCGCTGGCCCATCCCCTCTATCCCCATACCCTGAGAGAGATACACGATCCTCCTTTTGTGCTCTACGTCAAAGGTGAGATGAGTATGGAGAGTTTGGTCTATGGCATCGGTGTTGTCGGCACTCGCACGCCTTCACATTATGGGCAAAAGCTGGCCAAAGAGTTTGGTCGCGAGCTGGCTCAAGCCGGTGTGACTGTGATCAGTGGTATGGCGGTTGGCGTTGACTCATTTGCTCATTATGGTGCCATTGAGGCTGGTGGCAAAACAGCAGCGGTGCTAGCTTGCGGTCCTGATATCTGTTATCCCAGTTCTAACAAACCTCTATTTGCAAAGCTTGCCGAAGATCCTAAAGGTTTGGTCCTTTCGGAATATTTCCCTGGTACAACCCCTGAAAAATGGCGTTTTCCTGCCCGTAACCGCATTATCAGTGGCATCGGTCAGGGTTTGCTTGTGATTGAAGCCGGCAAGGGCTCGGGTTCTCTAATCACCGCTAGGCAGGCATTTGAGCAAGATCGCCAAGTCTTTTCTATACCTGGCCGAATCGATCAGCCGACGTCAGAAGGCACTAATCGACTTATTGCTGATAATATGGCGCAGCTAGTCACGAGTGTGCCTGAAATTATGAAGGCCTTGAACTGGGCAACCAGCACACGGCCCCGAACTGAACCGATCGTGTTAGAGCTTTTTGGTCGAGAAAAAGATGTTCATGAACTGCTGTCGAATGAGCCAGTTCATTTCGATCAGCTTACAGAAAAGACTGGAATGACAGCTGGAGAACTTTCAAGTACTCTGACCATGTTAGAGTTGGCAGGATTAGCCGAGCGTTTGCCTGGTGACTGGTACGTTAGGGGTTGATCGAGCAATAAATTAACCTTGCTTTGGTGGCTGATAACTAGAGTTGCTGGTGGAGGGCCCATGTCTATGGGTAAGTATCTTTAAGGGTGGTATCTCTTGGTACTACTTTCGGAATGGTTTTTTAGGGAGTCACGGACCGAAATTGATTGGCAGTTCTAAATGAAGCTTTGTTTGCGGTGCAACAACTATTTTGGTGACGAGGTTTCAACTTGTCCGCGAGATAAGGTCGCCCTCGAACCGGTGGGCAAAGACCCCTTGATTGGGGCTCTCATAAACAACAAGTATGCTGTTGAGACCGTGGTTGGCAAAGGTGCCAGCGGCATTGTCTATCGAGCCACAAGGCTTTTGATGGGCGGTGGCGTTGCAGTGAAGGTCGTGCATAGTTACCTCGGTGCTGACCCCAAGAGCATGGAAAAGTTTTCGCGTGAAGTAAGGGCCTTAGAGCAACTAAGACATCCCAATATTGTCAATTTGTGGGAATCTGGCATCACCGATGACGGTCAGCCCTATCTCGTAATGGATTACTTGCAAGGGACACCGCTTTCTTCGTTAATCACTGCCGAAAATACTCTGGCACCCGCGAGAATGCTTGAGATCACTCGCCAGGTTTGCAACGGTTTGCAAGAGGCGCACAGTCAAGGCTTCGTTCACCGCGATATAAAACCCGAAAACATAGTGCTAGATTCGACTAGCGAACAAGATTTTGTCAAGGTTTGCGATTTTGGTATTGCCTACACTGTTTTTGAGAACGGCATGAACACAATGGCAAGACCAACAACTGTGGCTGGCTCGCCTGCTTATATGAGCCCTGAACAGTGCCGGGGTCTACCGCTTGATCATCGCACTGATATCTATTCACTGGCTTTGGTCGTCTTCGAAATGATTACTGGTAAACGCCCTTTTGAGGCCACCACTTCTAAAGAGTTTATGGTTAAGACTGTTAACGACAAAATGCCATTAATGTCTACCGTTCGGCCAGATTTAGGCATACCTGAACCAGTGGACTTAGTAGTTGCCAAAGCCTTGCAGAAAAACCCTAAGGATAGGCATGCATCGGCCGTCGATTTTGCTAAAGACCTGAACGTTGCTTGTCAGGCGACAGGTTGGTTGGTTAAGGGAAGTGACCAAAAAAATGATGGAAGGTTGCAAAATCAATCCCAGCGGGTAAATGAGCGTACGAGGGGTCCGCAATAGGAAAATTGGCCTAAATTTTGTCGATTTGGCTACCTAATCTGGGTGAAATCAAGGACAATTGAGCACTGTGCAGCCATAGGCTTTGAGAGGAAGAATAGTTTGAAGGACGACTTGCCAGATTTAACCCCTTACTTAAGTAAGAAAGGTGGCAACAGCCAAGGTAAAGCTGCTGATAACTCAGCCGGGAAGACCGATATTTCTTCAAAACTTTCGGCTTTAGTGAAGAAGACTGGAACTCTCTCAGGCTCAGATGCTGATGCCATTGTTGACAGCCAGTCTGCTGTCAGTGAGCAAATACAACAACCTTCGGTTGGCGCTTCTGATAGTGCTTCGATGGCTCAATCAGGCAACAGCGCTGCTGCGAGTTCCAGCAGCTGGGAACAAGTAGATTCTTTTTCGTCTGCTTCTTCATCGGTGTCCGCTGCGCGGCTTGAGGCTCAAGCCGAGGCTCTGGCCCAAGAGAAGTTGTTTGCTCAAGCAGCGGCTGGAGTTATCCCCGAACCCACCCCTGAACCTGTCTATTCTCCATCTGCTAATGATATCGCTGCGGCTAGTCAGTCAGCACCGCCTGCAGTGGCGGATCCGGCGGCAGGAAGTAACAACGATGATTCTGTGTCGAATTCTCAGTCTGGTACATTTTCGACATCGGGAAACTTTTCTACTTCAGGCACATTTGCTACGCGGCCAGTGGCTAGTCGTCCAGGTGGACCAGCTCCTTCAATCGACAAGTTCAAGGCCCCGCAAGCTAGGCCGATGAATACTCTTTCTTCCGGGGCACCGCCGTTGCTCAAGGTTCCTGAGAAGGAAGCTGTGAGATCACCTGCCCCCTATACATTTCAACAGGCGAACGAAGCACCGCGAGAAGCGGTGGTGCCAAAGTCTATGCAACTTCCCACCCCTTCGGCTCCCACTTCATCAGCTCCTGGATCCTCTGCTCAGGCTTTGAGAGCCGCTGAGATTGCAAAAGAGCCGCCACCTTCTTGGCCGGCTCAACCAACCGCTCCTCCTCGCATAGTCGAGAAAATTGAAAAAGCAGAAAGAAGAGTTGAGCCTCAACCTCAGTATCAACCTCAACCTCAGTCTCAGTATCAGGCTCAACCTCAGTCTCAGTATCAGCCTCAGCCGAGTGCGCGTCCGCAAACCCCGACGGAGAGTACATCTGAGATTTTAGCGAAGGCCTTCCAAGAAGAAGCTAAAGCCCTAGAGCAAAATTCTGACGATATGCTTGAGCCGCCAAGCGCTTCTGTGCAAAGTAATTTCTCCTCTGAAGCTGACTCACAATATGACTCACCTTACTTTGAGCCCAAGCCAAAGGGTACTGTTGGATTCGGCAGTTTGCTCAACGCTGGAAGTACAGCACCTGACTTTGGGGCTAATCCCGAGCCTGAACAACACAGTAGCTTGGCTGATTTGATGATTCCAACAGGTGAGCACCAGGCCCTGTTTGCTCCAGAACGGCGTGGCGATGACGGTATATCGCCTTTTGATGAAGTACAGCCTAGTGGTCTTTCGGACGGCCGCCAGGACAACTATGGTGCCAATTTGACAAGTTCTGCTGATGTTGGTGGACAGCCAGATGCTCCTAATCCAAATGCTGTGATTAACGAGTCTGTGCGAGTTGATGAAAAAGCGGCTGCTCCTGCTTTCTCATCTTTGTTCAGTACTGAGATAGTAACTTCTGGCCAAGACTATAGCCTTAGCGACTACAAGCCAAATGCTCTTGATGGTGACATACAAAAGGCTGATGACTATGCTCTCACCCCTGAAGAGCCAGCAGCTCAGAGTTCTGGTGTATTGTCACAGTCTGATGCTATTAGTAAGCTGCTTGAAGCTGTAAACAAAGAACAGAATAACGCCAACCCTAACGTAGCTAATAATTTTGCGGAACAACCTTTTACCGAAGGCAACTACAGCGAACCGGATGATATGCGGACTGCTGACACTATGTTTGGTAGCGGCGGTTCGAATAAAGGTAGTGCCGAAGAGTTGTCTGCTGCTGATGCCGTATTTGGTGCCGTACCAGACTTAGTTGCTCCGCTGCCAGAGTCTTCTCCTCCCTTTAATTCTAGTCCAACTACTACTAGTTCTGGCTCCAGCTCTGGTTTCGGTTCTTCTTCTTCTTCGGGCTCTTATTTCCCTGAGCAACCGGTTCTGGGTAAAGACTCTCTGCCGATTGCCTTTGCTAACGCAGAAAACTTTGAACAAGAGAGCCTGGAGAGTATCAAGTTAGGTATTCGCAAAGCTAAAGCTGAAGAAAAAGCTCGTAAGAAAGCTGAAGAAGAGGCTAAATTAGCGGAGGCCAAATTTGAAGAAGCACAAGTCGCTGAAGCTGCTAGTGCCGCTCCAGAGGTTGTTGAAAGAGCTGACACCAGTCGTGAAAATCTAGCTGAGCCAATAAAGTCTTCTGATCAGCAATCACCCAAGTCAACGGCCAAACTATCTCTTACCGAAATGATAGAGCTTGCCAATTCAGCCAAGCTTGAACAAGTACAAGAGGGCCGACCTATGCAGGTTGAAGAGCAACCAGCGCCGGCTCAATCTGGCTTATCGTCATTGCTATCAGCTGCAAGTTATGATCAACCTGTTTCTAAAGTTGCTGACGACGAAGATGATGATGGTGATAGTTTGGGTGGGGCGATTTCAGACGCATTAGACAAGCTATTGGCTGCAGGTCAAGAAGAACAATCGCAGCCTGTCGCGGCCAAATCCAACGATAGTACAAGCTTTGCTGAACCAAGCTTTGCTGATGAACCAAGCTTTGCTCCGCTATCTGAGAGCGTTTCTAGCATGCCGCCGCCAGGTCGGCTAGAGTCTTTTGCTTCGACTCCCAATCAAGTTGAAGTAGATACTCCTCTTACCCAAACTCAAGCTAACAAAGTAGATGCTCTCTCTCGCCTCCTTGAGGTGGCAAGCAAAGCACCGCATAAGTCTCCTGAAGATAAGAGAACCCCGGGGGATTCAGCTTCTAAAATTGCCGCTGAAATCAATAGGCCACCAGGTAGAGTTAGTCGGCAGGTGGAAACTATCCAGCCAGTTGACTACAATCAACAACCAGGTCAAGGCGCGGCTATGAGTTCACCTTTCGGTGGCTCCTCACCGTTTTCGTCGCCGTTTAACTCGCCGTCATCGTCTCAAACAGGACAAGCCAGTCAGGGACAATCGCCAACAGGTTCTGGCTCTGGCTCTGGCATGTCAAATCCGTATGATGGTGTATCGGGAATGCCTCAAGCAACAGTCTCAAATGATGCTGTCAGCGCTAGAATTGCCGCCCTCAATCGTAAACTCGAAGAACAGAACCGGCCACCGTCTGCTTCAGCTGTCAATATAGATGCCATGGTTCAAATTCAGCAACAGGCTGAAGCCCAAGCACAATCTCAACAGTCACATGTCGGTACAGGTACATCCCCATCAGTTAATTCACTCAGTCAGCTTCCGCCACAGGTTGATGATTCACCTTCTACACGGGCTGAGTTGGTTAATCGCATTCTTGGTTCTGCCAAAATTTCGCAGCACGGCACCAAGATGCCAGAGTTGCCCACTAGAACAGTGGCGGAGACTATCACCCCCGAGCAAACTGCCGCCATTCGTGGTGGCAAAGGTAACTCGCAAGGACCGCCTCGCAGTAGAGCTCGTGCCTCGAGGATGCCTGGGGTCGATCTAAGGCCAATAATGGCCATTGTGGTTCTGTTGGTGGTAGTCGGTGGCGGGGCCTTCTATGCCTATCAAAGCGGCATGATCAAGTTCAATTTGCCAGATTCGAAACCGGGCTCAGAAGCGAAGGTTTCAATTGATCAAATGATCAAAAACGGTGAACTTGATCGAGCTAGAGAACTCTTAGAGTCGAAAGTTAATTCAGGTAAAATCACAGCCAGCGAAGGTGAAAAACTTCATTCCATCTATTATCAAATGGCAAATAAAGTAGACGATGAAGATCCGTCTGAGGCCATAAAGTTGCTGGAGAAAATACCTAGTCGCTCTAAGAAGTACAAGGACGCTCAAAAGCTTCTACGGAAGCTTAAGAAGAAGGTGAAGAAGAACTGAGATGAAGCTTTGTCTTCAGTGTAACACTCACTTTCAAGGCGATTTTGAGCAGTGTCCCGATGACGGTGCAAAGCTTATTTCGGTGCCGGATGATCCTGTAATTGGCAAAGTCTTGGGTGAAAAATATCGCATTCTCTGCCCTGTTGGTAAGGGCTCTATGGGTGTGGTCTATAAAGCTATTCAAGAGTCTACTGGGCGAGAGATGGCAGTTAAATTGCTCCATCATTTTCTTGGTAGCAACTCAGATTCTGTTAAGCGCTTTCATCGCGAGGCCAAGGCTGTCAGTCGTTTGAGTCATCCGAATATTATTAGGCTTTACGACTTTGGTGTTGTCGATGAAGGACAGCCTTATATCGTCACCGAACTATTAAACGGAGTGACTCTCTCTGACGTACTTCGCAAACGTGGCTTTGTAGACCTTAAACAGGCTTTGCCGCTATTCTCGCAAGTTTGTGCCGCTGTTGGAGAAGCCCATCGCAGCCGCGTCATTCACCGCGACCTCAAGCCAGAAAATATTGTGCTTGAAGAAGTAGATATTGATGGCAATCTTGATGCCCCTGATCTCATCAAGAAAAATGCTGTGAGAGTGCTCGATTTTGGCGTAGCGAAAATGTGGACCGATACTGGTGCCACCTCGGCTTCACTGACTATTGAAGGAAAGGTTTGTGGCTCACCTGCTTATATGAGCCCTGAACAATGTCGTGGTGTTGATGTTGACTATCGCACCGATGTTTATTCGATGGGTGTAGTTTTCTTTGAAACACTAACAGGAAGAAGACCATTTGCCGCCGATGATTTAATGGCTTTGATGCTAATGCATGTCAATAATCAGGCACCATCTATGGGGTCAGTCAATGAACAAGTGACTTTCCCTAAAGAGATTAATGACGTAATTATGAAGGCCATGGCCAAGAACCCCAATGATCGTCAGCAGAGTGCTGAAGAGCTTTGGGAAGATATTCAAGCTGCCTGCAACGGTCGGCAGAAGACTGTTAGTGTCGCTCCGCCAGAGAACTGGATTCCTTTTCAAGGCAAAGGCGGCTTAGTATTCAGAACCAATGATGACGGAATTTCTGCACCAGAAACTTCAGATAGCTATTCTGCTCTCAATGATCCCAATGCTCTGCTTGATTGGGGGCCACAGGCTAAACCTGTGAAGAATAAGAAGAGCCGCGGCTCAGCTGCTAAAACCATGATGGTTGTGCGTGCTCTTGCCCTTGGTGGCCTCGTTGTGTTTGGTTGCTACCAATTTGGCACCTATTACAAGGCCAACGACGAGGCTAAGAACGCTTCTATCTTGATTAGTCGTGGCCGCTGTGAAGAAGGCGTGGTTGTGCTTGAGCGCCTGCAGAAAGAAAAAGCCTTGATGCCTGAATACAACGATACTCTTGCTGATGCCTATGTACAGATGGCAATGCAGTACGCCAAAAATGGCAACTATAACCGCGCTGTTGAGCTTTTGAAGAAGGTGCCGACAAAAGCAAAGTCTTCTGCGCAGGCACAACATTTGTTGCGTCGTTGGACTCCGCGAGTGCGCAATTAGGGTTGAATTTTATCGGCACAATATCGGTATTTTATCTGCGTTTTTCTGTCAAGCCAAAATGCCGATAAAATACAGATAAGAAGGATAGCCAACTGTCAATTACCCCAGTTCACTCAAAGCCTGCCTAACTTCCGCCGCTGATGCTGGCCTTTCTTTATGGTCTTGTGCTGTCAGACTTTGCACAAGCTTGTCGAGTTTATCGCTTACATTGATTTCGACTTCCCTCGGTGAAGACTGAGTCAGTGGTTCGGGATCGCGACCGGTGAGCATGAAGAATAGGCTGGCACCAAGGGCATAGAGGTCACTTGATTCATTGGGATGGCCGCGAAATTGCTCTGGAGATATGTAGCACTGTTTGCCGACTAAGGTGCCTGTGGCAGTGCCTATCAACTCGTTGGCAGCACCAAAATCAATGAGCATGAGTTTGCCGTCGCTGTCGACAACTAGATTATCTGGTGTAAGGTCGCGGTGCAGAATCACTGGCTCTTGGCTATGGAGAAACTGCAGCACATCACAAAGTTGTTTGGCATAGTCAATCACATCGAGCTGGTGGTAGGCACCTTGTAGATTGACTATTTGTCTGATGTTTTGCCCACTAATATAATCAAGCAAAAGATAGTGCCTTTCTTCTTCTGTAAAGTGTTCGTGCACACGAACAATTCTTGGGTGCTCAAGTTTGAGCAAGAGATGTGCTTCCCTCAAGAACATTGACTGGGCTTTCTCTTTTAACTTGGCATTGACTCTCGGTGGTATGACCGACTCTTTTAATACCCGTAGTTTTGTATTTGCTTCTTGCACCAGGTAAACCGCTGACCAACCACCGAGGGCCATTTGTCTAATTACTTTGAGATTGCCATCTTGTAGCTTCTGACCTGGGTTGAGGGGCACATAGGCGCTTGCGGCGAAGCGGCTAGTGAGCTCGTCTTCCCACATGCTGGTAAAGCTTAGCAAGGTGCCTGCTTTGCCATCTCCCGCCGAACTAGAGTTCCATAGCAGTTCTTTGAGTTGCTCTAGTTTGCTGTCCAATGCTTTTGCTGGCAACCAATTGGCCATGCTTACTAAGATATATTCGATGTCGTTAGCCACCAGGCCATTTAGACCAAGCACTGCAAAGCCTCCGTTTTGAACCTTTATATGCAGTTTGAGCGAATTCAAATTGGTCAAGTTGTCGCCCAATAGTGTTACTTTCTCTACATCGCCCCATTCAATGAAGCGGTCGAATTTATTGGTAAAACTTGTAAGAGCTGGCAGAGTTAGACCTTCTTGACTGACAGTTATGTTGCTTTCACTGAAGATGCCAGTGATTATCACACCGCTTAAGAAGAATAGTGCCAGGGCTAGACAATTACCCATGATGCCAATTGCTTCTGGTAGCACGCCATAGAAGAGAGCAAAGAGGCAACCAATAGAAAGTACTGAAAGAACTACTGGGGCAATTAGGCCCCAAAGTGGCAGAGTCAACGTACAAACAGCTAGACCAGCTTTTGCTGGTAGTGAGTCGTAGATGATGATCTTATCTTGAGCCATAATTTTTGCTAAATCTCACTTATATCTGAGCGCATATCGGCGATATTGCGAAAGCGTCGCTTCAGCTCTGGTTCAGTGCAACGGGCAACGAAGGAATCTAAGCGATCCGAGACCTTGTCAGTGACATACTGTGGGTGACATGAGTCTAGAGCATCTGGTTCTCTGGCTGTTAATAGAAAATAGAGTGTGGCACCAAGGGCATAGATATCGCTCTGAGGGCACGGATGACCGCGAAATTGCTCAGGGGGCAAGAAGTTTTGTTTGCCGACAATGGTGACTTTGCTCTTAACAGTTTCGTCTGCTTCCAAGGCCACGTCAAAGTCTATGAGCTTGACTTCGCCTTCATCATTGACCATCAAATTATCAGGCGTAAAATCTCGGTGCACCACAGGTGGTGTGCGACTGTGTAGATAGTCTAGAATGTCGAGCATTTGATTGGCTAATTTGAGAACCTCAGCTTCAGCAATTGCCCCATGTAGCTGTACTTTTTCCTGCAAAGTTGTTCCTTCTATATACTCCAGCATAAGAAAGGCGCGATGTTCTTCAATGAAGTAGTCGTGTAGTTTGACAATTTTAGGATGGTCTAGGCTCTTCAAAAGCTTGGCATCACGCTCAAAGCGTTCAGCTACTCGCAGCCTCGCCTTTTCAACATAGATCGGAATGATTATCTCTTTCAGTACCACTCTTGGTGAATTAGGCTTGTCGCTCCAACGGGCAATATAAGTGACGCCTTGACCACCGCTGGCCAAGAGCTTTTCAATTTCAAGGCCGTGGTGGCCGAGCTTTTCTTTCTCATTTAATGGTGTCAATTGGTTCAACTGTGGCGCGGCATCAAGGGAGGCCAACCAAAGTTCGGTGTAGCTGCTATCTGTCTGACTAGCCAAGGCTTCAAGCAGTTTGGGATCGATAGTAACTTTCTTACCCCATGATTCTAGAGCTTCCATAAAGCGCTCGCGGTTTTCGCCAGAGAATGCTCGCAAGGGTATTTCAATTGGCAAGCGATCAGAGCGTGAATTGAACTGCACTGTTGAACTAGCTTTCGACTTGCGTTTATTTGTTAAGAGCCTAATTGAGGCAATTGACTGCCAACTGAGGTGTTCTTGGGGGACGCTACCGGTAGGAGTCTTGAGCTGAGCGGTGATGCCTAGATGATCAATGAAGGCGCTGTCTGGTTCTGACCAGTTTCTAATAGCGTAGTAGCAAGCAAGTAGTATTAGGGCAAAATAGCCGCAGGCACCAAAGGCATTGGCAAAGATTGCTTGGGTCAGGCCAATTGTTGGCTCCCAAAGCGAGAATAGCGCTGTGAGAAACTGGTCAAACCATTGTGCTGCTAGAGAGCTTTTAAATGCAAGGAGCGTGCTGGTCGGCAAGACCATGCGAGCGAACCAGGCTGTGGCCACTAAGCCGGCGCTGCCGAACCAGAATATTGACCAAGTACGGTAGCCGGTGGCCTCGTAAATGCTCATATATGAAAGCATTTGTTTGAGGCGGCTATGGGCCTTGATGTCGACCAGAAGCTGCAACTCACGAGCAGGAGGGGCAATCATGGCCATCTCGGCACTGGCAGGCAAGATTAAGTTCTGATTCTCAACGGCTCCTACCCAATTTTTACAGCGCTCACGAACGTCTGAGCTAATTTCAGCTGCTCTTAGCTTTGTTGCTAACATTGCCCAGAGGCTCTCGGCTGATTCACGAGAGAGGCCACTGACTTCGACCTTCTGCTTGAACGGCCCAATTTCAGTCTGGGCTTCAATACAGAGCTTTGTATAGTTTTCAAAATAGATGCGTTTGATTTCACTGTATTTCAGGGTGGGGCCCCAGAAACCCGGCAGTTTGAGTTCATCTTGGCGGAAGGTAAGTTGGTTTTTGAGGAGGAAGACAAAGCTCATGGCGCAGGCCACCACAACAACAATTATGCCGAGTGCCCAAAGTGTGTCATGGCTTACTGCAAGGATGCCGGGAAGTACTAGAAGCCAGATGGGAATTAAAACAGTCAAGACTCGCAGCTGAAATTGCTCGCCGCTGCCGCTCAAACTTATTTTAGAATCTCTAGATTTCTTTCTCGCCGTGATCTTATACTCACAGATAACTCTCTTCTTTAATGCCCTTGCCACTTTCGTTTAAAACTGCCAAGAGTCTGACCTTTAGCTCATTTGCAGAAGTCGGTCTGTTGGCTTGATCTTGAGCTGTTAAGTCTTCTACAAGTTTGTTTAGCGCTGAAGAGACGGTTGGAACGACTTGCTGAGGTGACGACTGGGTCATGGGCTGGGCGTCTAGACCGGTGAGCATGAAATACAAGGTGGCCCCAAGCGCATATAAGTCACTCTGTTCTGTGGCGTGACCTTGAAATTGCTCGGGGGCAATGTAGCTCTGTTTGCCTACCATGGTGCCTGTGGCGGTGCCGAGCATTTCATTGGCGGCGCCAAAGTCGATTAATGTCAATTTTTGGTTGTCGATTATTAGGTTGTCTGGCGTCAGGTCGCGGTGCAAGACTGCCGGGGTTTGACTGTGTAAATAGATTAAAATCTCGGTCAACTGTCTAGCATAATCTATGGCATCTAGCTGATGGTATGGGCCCTGCAGTTTGACTGCTTGCTTTACTGTTTGGCCGCTGACATAGTCGAGCAAAAGATAGTGGCGATTGTCTTCGACGAAGTGTTCGTAGACTTGCACAATTTGTGGATGGCTAAGTTTGAGCAGTAGTTGGGCTTCACGCAAGAACATCGATTGTGCTTTCTCTTTAAGAATTTCACTTGTGCCAGGCGGAATTACTGACTCTTTTAAAACCTTGAGTTTAGTATTAGCTTCTTGCACCAAATAAATCGCACTCCATCCCCCTAAGGCTAGTTGCCGCACTACCTTGAGATTATTGTCTTGTAAGCGCTGACCAGGATTTAACGGTATGTAAGCCGTGGAGGAATAGCGACTGGTTAATTCGTCTTCCCACATTTGCGTGAAGCTCAGTGCCTTGTTTTGATTCGAGCTTGCGAGAGCGTCTGCATTCCATAATGCTTCTTTGAGAGCGTGAATTTGTGGGTCGAGGATGCTGTCTGGAAGCCAGTTGGCCATACTAACCAGGAGATATTCAATGTCATTGCCGCTCAGGCCATTGAGCCCCAAGGTGACGACTCCTCCGCTAGTGGTGAGCATTCGAATTTTCATTTTGTCGATGTTGCTTAGTTCGCCTTGCAAAATTACTTTTTCAATTTCGCGCCATTCGATGAAACGATCGAAGTGATTACTGACGCTAGTTAGAATTGGAATGAACAATCCATCTTGGCTGACTATCACTTTGCTCTCTTGCAATAGGCCGGTGGCAACTGTGCCCAAGGTAAAAAGCAGGGCACCAAATAGCAGGGTATAGACTCCAGCTGTAAACTGATCGAGTGTCAAGTTTTTCATGATCAGCAGCACCAAACCGATGAGGACGGAAACGATAAACCAAAGCACTGGCATAATTGCCCAGGCTGGCATGGTTAGATGGCAAATTGACAAGGCAATTTTCGCTGGTGTAGATTGATAGACCATAATTTTTTCTTGAGCCGACATAGACTGTTTTCTCCGCTAACCGTCAAGTGAGAACACGGTCTGATATTGAACTATTTAGTGCTTCTAGTTTTGACAAGAGCTCTGCGGCACTCTGATAACGCTTTTCTAGTTCTGGCTCTGTGCAAGTTGCAATTATTTGGTCTAGGCCATCAGAAATTTCAGGCACTGCCGTCTTTACTTGGTTTCTCTGCATGGGCTCTGCTTCTCTGCCGGTGATGACAAAAAACATAGTGGCACCGAGGGCATAGATATCACTTTGTGCACAAGCTTGGCCGCGAAATTGCTCCGGAGGTAAATAGTTTGTTTTGCCAGCGGTGTTATTACTGCCGTTTAGTTGATTGGCTTCTATGGCCACATCAAAATCTATGAGTTTAATCAGGCCGCTAGTGTTTACTATGAGATTTTCAGGCGTGAAGTCTCTGTGCACTACTGGCGGTGTGCAGCAGTGTAGATAGTCAAGAATAGTAGCCATTTGCATTGCCAGGTCAATGGCCTCGGATTCGGGCAGTTTGCCATCTTTCGCAACTTTTTCTTTCAGGCTTAATCCTTCAATATACTCAAGCACAAGAAAAGCCCTTGATTCTTCTATGAAGTAATCATGCAGCTTAACGATTTTTGGGTGGTTGAGACTCTTTAAAAGTCTGGCGTCCCGCTCAAAGCGCTCTGTTACTTTCTTTCTTGCGGATTCTATAAATAGGGGTAAGAGAAATTCTTTTAGTATCACTTTGGCCCTGGGCTCGTCGCTCCTTGAGGCTAAATAGGTAACGGCCTGTCCACCACTGGAAAATTGTTTTTCAA